>JEMY01000044.1:101445-264565 GCA_000585075.1 Candidatus Accumulibacter regalis
TTGAGCGGGGACGGCGCAGCCTTGGGCTCGCGTGCGGCGAACTCTGCTTTGCTCGGCACTTCTTTCGTTACCATTGCCGTCTGGAAAGCCGCTTGCCCGGCGACCTGCTGCGCGTCGGGATAGTGCGTGAGCACGAGTTGGGTGCCGATTGCCGCCAACAGGCAAGCCAGCGCGGCCAGACGCAGATCGAACCAGCGAAAGCCGAGGAAGGCGCGTTTCTCGACGGCGGGCGATGGCGGGGCGGGCTGGGCCGGCGCCACGGCGGCTGCCTGCGCGCGCAGCCATTCTTCGCTCGCGGGCGCAATCGCGGTGCCCAGCAGGGCCTGCGGGCTTCCCCCTTTGGCGGCGCCGGTCAGGACGGCCTCGCGCCGGGGCGCCTGCGCAGAGTCAATGCGCGCCGCCATCTTCAGGAAGCTGGCTTCCAGACTCGCGGGCGGTTCAAAAGCCGACGCGATGGCCTCGCAAGGCGCGGCTCCTGGCGCGGTAGGACGCGTGGTCGATTCCGTTTGCGTGGCAGCAGCGGCAGTCTGCGTCGCCATGCGCGCGCCCTGTGCAGCCTGTGCGGCACGTGCCGCGCGCGCAAAAGCGGCCTCGAATTCGGCCGAGGGGCTGTAGACGGGCAGCTCGCAAAGCAAGCGGGCCAGGCGGTCTTCGCCGTGCAGGAACTTCTCGAAGGCCTGGCTCACGCCTGAGTCTCCAGTTCTCGGCGCAGGCGCGTGAAAGCGTAGCGCAGCCGGCTTCTTACGGTTTCGAAACCTTCGCCGACGGTGTGGGCGATTTCTTCCAGACTCATTTCGCTGAAAAAACGCAGCACCACCACTTCGCGCTGGTTGGCGGGAAGGGCGAGCAAGGCCTGGTGCACCCGGTCGAGGTTCTGGCGCAGGGCGAGTTCGGCTTCCGGCGCAAGATCCTCGCTGGGCGTTTCCGGGCGGGTTTCGTCGACCTCGGCGCGCCGGCTTTCGGGCGAAGAGCGGCGCAGGTCGAGCCACAGGTTGCGGGCAATCTGGAAGAGGAAGGTTCTGAAGGCCGCTCGCGGTTGGTAATCGGCGCAGCGCGTCATGAGCTTCTCCCAGGCGCGCTGGGCGATGTCTTCGGCCTGGGCCGTATTGCCCTGGCACAGCCAGGCGATGAAGTTGAAGAGCGCCCGGTTGTGGCGGCGGAAGAGCTCGGTGGCGGGCTTCTCGACGAGGCCGTTGGCGACCAGCAGCATCAGGTCTTCGTCGGGCAGCGCGGCAAGTTCGGCGGCAGTGTTCATGGCGCGCAGTATAGACCGGCGGCCCCGCCCGGGGGGCCGCTGCCCCCGTCCCCGCCTGCCGGTGGAGTGCGCGCGGAGCGGGGGAAAACTGGAGCCAACGGCGGCGAGGCCCGGGCCGACGACGCGGCTCAGCGCCCGGGTCTGGTCGCCAGGGCTGCCGCCAGGTCGACCAGGCGCAGGAACTCTCCGCGGTAGCCGTACCTGTCGCTGCCGGTGTTGGCCAGCGCCAGCTTGTGGACGTCGCCATAGCCCCAGCTGCCGGTGTATTTGCCGCCGCGCAGAAGCTGGCCGTAAGCGGCGACGGCGGTGGCGAAGCGAAATTCGCTGCTCGCCGCGTCGAGCGGTTTGATCGCCTGGCGTCGCAGAGTGAAGTCGATGAGCTGGCTGGCGCTGGCTTCGGGCTCTTTGTAGCGTAGCTTGAGGTGGCCGAGTTCATCGCCGCGCGGGCTTTCACCGCCGCTATGCGAGGCATAACGCAGCGGGTCGACGCTGGCCTTGCTGCCGGCCAGGGTCAGCTCGTAGAGCGCGGTGACGGTGTGGCCTGCGCCGATATCGCCGGCATCGACCTGATCGTTGTTGAAATCCTCGCGCGCCAACTGGCGGTTCTCGTAGCCGATCAGGCGATACTCCTTGACCACGGCGGGGTTGAATTCAATTTGCACTTTCACGTCGCGGGCGATGGTCGCCAGGGTGGAAGTCATCTCATTGACCAGTACCTTGTGGCCTTCCATCAGGTTGTCGATGTACGAATAGGCGCCGTCGCCGACGTCGGCAATCTGCTCCATCATCGCTTCGTTGTAGTTGCCTGTACCGAAGCCGAGGGTCGACAGCGAGATGCCGGACTTGCGCTTCTCTTCGATCATGCTCTTGAGCTCGCGCGTGTCGGCGATGCCGACGTTGAAATCGCCATCGGTGGCCAGCAGGATGCGGTTGATGCCTCCCTTGATAAAACTTTGCTGTGCGGCGGCGTAGGCCAGTTGTATCCCGGAGGCTCCGGCCGTGCTGCCGCCGGCCCGCAGGGCGTCGATCGCGGCACTGATGGTGGCTTTTTCGGTGCCTGGCGTCGGTGGCAGGATGACCCGCGTCCCCGAGGCGTAGGTCACCAGCGAGATCCGATCCTGCGCGCGCATCTCGGCGACCAGCAACTTGATCGACGATTTGAGCAGCGGCAGCTTGTCAGCGCTGTTCATCGAGCCGGAGACGTCAACCAGGAAAACCACGTTGGCCGGAGGCAGCGCTTGCTTGGCGACGTCCTGCCCCTTGATGCCAACGCGCAGCAGCACGCGATCGGCGTTCCACGGCGCGGGTGCCATCTCGGTATGCACGGCAAACGGACGACCGTCCTTCGGCAGCGCGTAGTCGTACGGGAAGTAGTTGATCAACTCCTCGACGCGTACCGCGTCGGCGGGCGGCAAATGGCCGGCGTTGAGCATGCGCCGTACGTTGCTGTAGCTGCCGGTATCGACGTCGATGCTGAAGGTGGACGCCGGCGCTTCGGCGACCTGCTTGACCGGGTTGTCGGTGAGCTGCGTGTAGCGCTCGCGTGCCTCCGGCGGCATGGGTGGAAGCGGATAGGCAGTCGGCTGCTGCAGCACGGCGGCGGACATGGTGTCGGCGGCCACCCTGGTGTTTGCCTCGCGCTTCGCCTCGTTCTTCCCGATCGCCGCGCCGGGCGGGGCGTTTGCCGCCGTCGTCTCGGCGATTGGTGGCGCTACCTTGGCCAGCGTCCGGGGCTCTGTCGGGGCGCCTGCGGCGGCTTGCGCGGTCGGGCGAGTTTCGCTCTCGGCTACGCGTCCGGGCACAGCCTGATCGCTGCGTGGCTGTGATTGCTGCGCGGGCGTGCCGTCGTGTTGCGTCGGTGAGCAGGCGGCGAGCAGGCCGGCCAGCAGGATGGCAAGCAGGCGGGATGGGGTGCGATGGTTCATGATCAGGCTCCTGTATCCGGGTCCAAGTTTCGGTGCGCATCGAGGCGCGATCTCTTGACGCATTCCCGCTCTTTTGTTGACGCAAGAGGCGGATGCGTGAGAGTGAAACGGACGAGAAAAGAAAACCGGGTCAAGTCGGGCTGGGTTTCTTTGTCGGTCGACAAGTTGGCTGCTGCACGGGCTCGGGAAGCGAGAGGCTGCCTTTCAGCTGCGGGTCTTGGGAGGTCAGCTACGTGCAAAGGCCAGTGAACGAGAGATATCGCCCGTGTCGGCGGCGGGCAGGGCCGCTATGCTGCCAGGCGCGGCCGTAGTGGCCGGAGCGCACCGGCGTTCAGTGGCTGGTGAAGGCCTCGATCGGCGGGAAGGTGGCCGCGTGGCGTGTGATCCACTCCAGCGCGGCGGTATCGTCGTCGAGTACCCGTCCTTCGACGAGCAGCACTTCCTGGCGATAGTGCTTGATATGCTGGACCTGCTCGACCATGCGAGTGGCAAATGCGGCTTCGGTTTCCATGTGGCTCCTACCTTTGCGAATGCTCCACGCGGGTATCGTTAGCAAGATCCGAGCCGAAGCTGTATGTGTGAATAAAAACAGTGTGTTAGGGATTTTTGCCGAGAAAGGGCGGGAAAATATGTAAAGAACGTCGACAGCTGTCGGCGACGCCGCCGTTGCGGCGGGCGACGACCCTTGTCGCAAGGCGGGGGCGGCCCCCGGCGCCCAAGCCGGGGTCTGCGCAGCCCTCCCTGGCTGCCGGTTCCGTCGAACGCCGTAGCGTTGCCTGCATGCACCGCTACGCACGTGTCGTTCGTCGCCGGGGCGGGGGCGAGAACCCCCGCCCGCGAGGGTTACAAGACCTTGACCTGCACCTTGCGCGGTTGCGCGTGCTCGGCCTTGGGGATGCTGAGCTTGAGGACGCCGTTCTTGAACTCGGCGCCGACCTTGCTCGAGTCGAGTTCCTTGGACAGGGTGAACACACGCCGGTAGCGCGCCAGGCTGACTTCGGCGTGGTTACTCTCCATCCCCGCCGGTATCTCCAGGTCGACATCGCCTTCGATGGTCAGAGCGTCGCCTTCGACGTGCAGATGCAGCTTGTCTTTCGGGACCCCGGCGAGATCGGCGTAGAGGGTGATTCCCGAGGCATCCTCGATGACGTCGACGGGCGGCAGCAGCGCGGCGTCGTCACGGGTGTCGGGTTTGCTGACCGCAGTGTTTTCGGACATTTCGATCCTCCTTACTGAATGGTGATGCGGCGTGGTTGGGCGTCGGCCTTGCGGGCGATGGTGATGCGCAGCACGCCGTCGCGGTACTTTGCTTCGACGGCGTTAGGGTCAATGTCGTCGGGCAGGGTGACGACGCGGCGGAAACGGCCGGCGAAACGCTCGTCGATATGCACGGTTGCCTTTTCGCCGGGTGGCTCGAGCCTGCGCTCGCCGGCCACCGTCAGCACGCTTTTTTCGATTTGCACGTCGAGTGTCGCCGGGTCGATTCCCGGGGCGAAAGCATAGATTTCGACGGACTTGGCGGTGCCGCCGACGTTCATCGCCGGGAAACCGCCGCGGGCTATGCCGCGGATGCTCGGGGAAAGGTGCAGACCCTGCTGCATCTCACGTTGCAGCCGATCGAGTTCCGATAACACATCGCGGGGAAACAGAGAGCGGTACATCATCTTCAATCCTCCATACGATTGCTTCTAGGGCGCCGGGTTCGGCGCTTCCCCACCTAACTGGGGATTTTTCCGCGCACTTCAATAGCTTGATTTCGGCGCAAATCGCCTCCATTTGCTATCGTTATCCGACCACCGCTGCAGATCGAGGAACAGGTATGGAATTCAAGGACTATTACAAGATTCTCGGCGTTTCGCGCGATGCGACGGCTGACGAGATCAAGAAGGCGTACCGAAAACTGGCGCGCAAGTACCACCCCGACGTTTCCAAGGAAGCCGACGCCGAAGCGCACATGAAAGAGGTCAACGAGGCGAATGCGGTGCTTTCGGACCCCGAGAAGCGCGTGGCCTACGATCAGTTGGGACGTGGTTACCAGCCGGGCCAGGATTTTCGTCCGCCACCGGACTGGGATGCCGGTTTCGAGTTCTCGGGACGCGGTGCTTCGCCGGGAGAAGCCGCCGATTTCTCCGACTTCTTCGCCGAGCTGTTTGGCCGCATGGGCGGTGCACGGGGCTTCGCTGGCGGTCAGCGGACGCAATTCCAGGCCCGCGGCGAAGACCATCACGCCAAGGTGCTACTGGATATCGAAGACGCCTTCAGCGGTGCCACGCGGCAGATCTCGCTGCGCGCGCCGAAGAGCGACGCGCAGGGTCGGGTGACGCTGGAAACGCGGACGCTGAACGTCAGAATCCCGCAAGGCGTGCATGCCGGCCAGATCATTCGTTTGGCGGGGCAGGGCGAGCCGGGATTCGGCGGAGCGCCCGCCGGCGACCTGATGCTGGAGGTGCAGTTTCGACCCCATCCGCGTTTCCGCGCGCAGGGGCGCGACCTTCACCTGAGCTTGCCGGTTGCGCCCTGGGAGGCGGCCTTGGGAGCGGTGGTGCAGGTCGACCTCCCGCAAGGTGGCGTCAAAGTGCGCATTCCCGAAGGGACGCAGAGCGGACGGCAGTTGCGGGTGCGCGGCAAGGGAATTCCCGGCACGTCACCGGGTGATCTGCTGCTCGACATCCAGGTGCTGCTGCCGCCCGCCGACACCGCCAAGGCACGGGAAATCTATCAAACCATGGCGCGGGAGCTGGCCTTCGACCCGCGTTCGCAGCGGAGGACATGAGCAATGCGTGACGACGAGATCCTGACTGGAAGCCCGCTTGAAGAGAGCTGGCTGACGCTAGAACAACTTGCCGCCGCGTGCCCCGTCGAACCCGCCTGGCTGCGCCACCATCTCGAGGAAGGGCTGATTCCGCACGCCGGGAGTGTCGCCGGCGTATGGTGTTTTACGAGCACCAGCCTGGTGCGGGCAAGGCGCATGCGGCAACTGGAACGCGACTTCGACGCGGTTCCCGAGTTGGCGGCACTGGTTGCCGACCTGCTCGAGGAACTCGACGAACTGCGCGCCCGCGTCGGCAGCGCCGGTCCGGTGTGATCTGGTGGCGACACGCCGTTAGCAACCGACTGCGAACCGTTGCTGCTGCTTGCCACCGTGCTGGCCGAAGGCGCTGCTAGCGCGAAGGCTGCTGGAGCTGATGGCAAGCCCCCGGCCGGCTTCGCCTTCCGGTTCATGAGCACGATTTGCCGGAGTAAGGAGGAAGGTGAATGAAGGGAATCACCGGGAACGACGAGGTCCGGCGTGCTGGCGCCGTAGGCCAGGGTTCTGCCTGGCAGCCGCTTGCCGGCTGGCAGGTGATCGCCGTCGTCGTCTTCGGGGTGCTGATCCTTTACCTGGGCAATACCGGCGAGCGCTGGATTCCCGTCCTCGACTCGGCCAACCTTGCTTTTCACGAGGCCGGGCACCCGCTCTTCTGGCTGCTCAACAGCCGTCTGGGTGTCTACGGCGGGACGCTCGGCCAACTCGCGCTGCCGCTGCTCGTGGCGGCGAGCTTTTGGCGCCGTGGCGACGCCTTCGCCACCTCGTTCGCGCTGCTCTGGCTGTTCCAGAACTTTTTCAACATCGCGCGATACATGGCTGATGCACGCGCGCAGATGCTGCCGCTGGTCGGCGGCGATCACGACTGGACCGAGATCTTCACGCGCTGGCAGGTGCTTCATCTCGATACCCGCCTGGCCGCACTGGTCAGTCTGCTTGGGTGGGCTGGCGTTCTTCTCGTCTGTGGTGCGCTGGCGCGAATCTGGTGGCGGGGGCGCGGCCAGGGCTCCTAAGACTGAATTAAGGATGCCACTCTAGACTGGCGCCCGCGCTTGCCGGTCTGGCACGCAGGCCGTTGCAGGCCGCAAGCAGCGGCTTCTTCCGAAAATCCGACAATTCCTATCGAGAGATCAAGCGTATGAAAAAGCCTATCGCGTTGTCCGCCGCCGCCCTGGTGGCGATTTTCAGCACCTTCTCCGGCGCTGCAACGGCCGCCGACACCGCCAGTCCGGCCCCGGCAGCCGTGCCGATGAGCACCGGCACGCGCGCACCGGCGACTGAGATCAGCAAGGAGCAGGCGGTCGAGATGGCCCTAAAGGCGCATCCGGGCGAAGTCACCAAGGTCTACCAGGACACCAAGAAAGGCAAGAAGACCTGGGAGGTGAAGGTCCTCGGCAAGGATGGCAAGAGGTGGGAGCTGCACTACGAGATCAAGAGCGGCGCGCTGGTGTCCGAAGAAAGCAAGTAGGCGACCCGCGATCGCTTGCGCCATGCACAACCACTCGCCTGCCGTCGGCAGGCTTGCCACGGGGGTAGCCACATGCGGGCCATGAAGGCGAAAGAAATCAAGGTCTGGGATCCCTTGCTGCGGCTGTTTCACTGGACCTTGCTCGGCAGCTTCTGTGCTGCCTGGTTTTCGCAAGGCGAATTGTTCGAAAGCCTCCAGGACCGCCTGAGCGGCGAGTTGCTGCAGGAGGTGCACGTCTGGGCCGGCTATGCGATCGCCGCGCTCCTGCTCTTTCGCCTGTTTTGGGGCTTCGTCGGTCCGCGTTACGCGCGTTTCAGTGACTTCGTGCGCCGCCCGGGGGAGACTCTCGCGTATCTCAAAGCGGTGCTGTCCTGGCGTGCGCCGCGCCACCTCGGCCACAATCCGGCGGGCGGCGCGATGATCGTCATTCTCTTGCTCAGCCTGTCGCTGACCATCGTTTCGGGGCTGGCGCTGTACGGTGCCGACAAGGGGCTCGGACCCCTCGCCGGCTGGCTCGCCGACGCCGGCGAGGGGATGATCGACGCCATCAAGGAGACGCACGAGCTGGCGACAAACTTCACCCTGTTGCTGGTGGTCGGACACCTGCTCGGCGTCGTCTGGGAAAGCCTGTTGCACCGCGAGAACCTCGTCCGGGCGATGCTTACCGGGCGCAAGCGCGCCTGAAACGCGTCGTCGCATTCGCTCTGGATGCCGGCGCGCGCATTTGCGGGCAGGGCGCTATTTGACTTCCCCTGCCGCTTGCGTGGATACTCGCACGGGTACCGTTCAAGCTTCGCTGGCCGCCTGAGCGCGGGATCGAATCGGCCGTAGACGTCGATCGATTGTCGAGTCCTCGATTAGCCGGCGGCGACGCTTGCCGATGACGGCAGGCGCTGACGACGATGTCGCAGCGAGGCGCCGCGGCAGAAAGGGGAAAACACGAGCCGCTGTGGGAGCCTCCGCGAGGCATGGGTTCATGTTCTCGGCGCAAGGCTTGTGCCATTTCCGCAGGGCTTCGCTCGGCAGGGTGAACATTCCGCCCATCTGGCCAGCGTGCTGGCGCCAGAGTTCGTTGGCAAAGCCCGCTCGCCGCCGGTTGGTGGTCGGCTGGTCGTCGGCATTTGTCACGGCGTTTCTTCGCGCCAAATAATCAACGAGATCGGGGTTCAATCATGGTGATACTCAAGGAATTCGACGAACTGCTCGTCACATCGCGACCCGGGCAATCCGGCGGCGTGCGCGTAAACGAGATGCGCGAGAAGGCGGTGCGTTGTCTTGGGCCGCATGGCCTGCATACGATGGCCTATACCGAGTGGGGCGATGCGGCCAATCCGCGCGTCCTGGTCTGCGTCCACGGTCTGACCCGCAACGGGCGCGATTTCGACGTCCTGGCCAACGCCCTGGCCAGCGACTACCGGGTGATCTGTCCGGACATCGTCGGCCGCGGGCGCAGCGATCGTCTCTTCTTTCCCGACGACTACGCCTTGCCTACCTACGCCAATGACATCGTCACGCTGATTGCTCGCCTCGGTGTCGAGTCCGTGCACTGGCTCGGGACGTCGATGGGCGGGCTGATCGGAATGTTCCTGGCGAGCCTGCCGGGTTCGCCGATCGCGCGCATGGTGCTCAACGACGTCGGGCCGCTGATCGCCCTCGATGCGTTGCAACGCATCGGCGAGTATCTCGGCAAGGCCCCCGACTTTGCCAATCTCGGCGAGGCGGAAGCGTACGTGCGTACCGTCTGCGCGCCCTTCGGCAAGCTTTCCGACGCGCAGTGGCGGTACATGACCGTCGTCGGCACGCGTCCGAAAGCGGAGGGCGGTTTCGAGATGAACTACGACCGTGCGCTTGCGCAGCCGTACCAGAAGGCTTTCCTCGAAGCCAAGGAAATCAGCCTGTGGCCGATGTATGATGCCATTCGCTGCCCGACGCTGGTGCTGCGCGGCGCTCAATCGGACATCCTGCTGCACGACACGGCGGTCGAGATGACCCTGCGTGGACCCAAGGCAAAGCTCGTCGAAGTGCCTGACGTTGGCCATGCGCCGATGTTTCTCGACGAACCGCAGGTACGTGCCGTCCAGGACTTCCTCCTCGCCGATCGAGGCTGACGCGCCGGCCGTGTAGCGTTTCCCGGCGATGAATCTCGCTCACCTGCTTGCCCGCACGGCGCGCGTTTTTCCGCAGCGCAACGCGGTTACGCTCGCCGAGCGCGAGCTCTGGTCTTACGGTGAGTTGTCCCGGCGCGCGGCGGCGATCGCCGGCTCGCTGCGCGGCGTTCACGGCCTGCAGGCGGGTGACCGGGTCGCCCTGTGCATGGCCAATTGCCCGCAGTACCTCGAATTGCTCTACGGCGTCTGGCACGCCGGGCTCGTCGCCGTGCCGATCAACCACAAGCTGCACCCGCGCGAAGTCGCCTTCATTGTCGACAATTCGGCGGCGTCGCTGCTTGTTGTCGCCGGCGATCCGGGTGGGCCGGACGGCGATCGGGCATTTTGCGCCGACGGCAGGGGTGGGCCGCGTGTTCTGTCAATCGACTCGCGCGAATACCGGCAACTTGCCGACGGCGAGACGATCGACGTCGTTGCGCGCGCGCCCGACGATCTGGCCTGGTTGTTCTACACCTCGGGAACCACCGGCCAGCCAAAAGGGGTGATGCTTTCACAGCGCAACCTGCTGGCCATGACCCTCTGCTATTTCACCGATGTGGACCAGGCCACGGCAGCGGACAGCATCCTCTACGCGGCGCCGATGTCGCACGGCGCCGGGATGTACAACTTCGCGCACGTGCTGGTCGGCGCGCGGCACGTCGTTCCCGGGTCGGGTGGCTTTGACGTCGGCGAGATCGCGTCGCTGGCGCAGCACTTTGGCCAGGTTTCGCTGTTCGCCGCGCCGACGATGCTGCGGCGACTGGTCGAGCACGTCGCCGCGCGCGGCGCCGACTGCAGCGGCATCAAGACCATCGTCTACGGGGGTGGGCCGATGTATCTCGAGGACATCCGGCGCGCGCTCGACGTGCTCGGCGATCGGCTGGTGCAGATCTACGGCCAGGGCGAGAGCCCGATGACGATCACCGCGCTGGCCCGGCGGCACCTCGCCGATCGCACCCATCCCCGCTATCTGGAACGTATTGTCTCGGTCGGTGTTGCGCACAGCGTCGTCGAAGTCGTCGTCGCCGATGGCGACGGTCAACCGCTTCCCGCTGGCGTCGCCGGTGAAGTGCTGGTGCGCGGCGAAACCGTGATGCAGGGCTACTGGCAAAACCCCGAAGCGACAGCAGCGACGCTGCGCGACGGCTGGCTACATACCGGCGACGTTGGCGTTCTCGATGACGACGGCTTCCTGACGCTCAAGGACCGCTCGAAGGACGTGATCATCAGCGGCGGGTCGAACATTTATCCGCGCGAGGTAGAGGAAGTGCTGCTGCAGCACGCGGCAGTCGACGAGGTGTCGGTGGTCGGGCGGCCGAGCGCCGAGTGGGGCGAGGAGGTCGTCGCTTTCGTCGTCTGCCGGCCGGGGCTGGCTGCGCCAGAGGTGGATCTCGATCGGTTGTGCCGGCAATCGATAGCGCGCTTCAAGCGACCGAAGGACTACGTTTTTGTCGCCGCCTTGCCGAAAAACAACTACGGCAAGGTGCTGAAGACCGAGCTGCGACGCCACTGGGCGGAACAAGGGGAGGAAGGAAAATGAGCGGACGTTTGCAGGGCAAGGTGGCGATCGTCACCGGTAGCGGCTCGGTCGGGCCGGGTTGGGGCAACGGCAAGGCGATTTCGGTGCTCTTCGCGCGCGAAGGCGCGAAGGTCGTTGGCGCCGACATCGACGCCGACGCTGCCGCGGCGACGCAGGCGATGATCCGCGACGAAGGCGGTGAAAGCATTGCCGTGGTTGCCGACGTGAGCCTTGCCGCCGACGTCGAGCGGCTGGTCGCGGCCGCCCTGGACGCCTACGGGCGCATCGACATCCTGATCAACAACGTTGGCATGGCCATCGTTGGCGGGCCGGCCGAACTCGACGAGGCGACCTGGGACCGGGTGATGGCGGTCAATAGCAAGAGCGCCTACCTCACCTGCCATCACGTCCTGCCGGTGATGATGCGCCAGAAGTCGGGAGCCATCGTCAACAACGCCTCGGTCGCGGTGCGCGGCTGGGCGGGCGTCAATTACGGTTTCTACGCCGCCAGCAAGGGGGCGATGGTGGCCATGACGCGGACCATGGCCATCCGCCACGCGCCCGAAGGCATCCGCGCCAATTGCGTACTGCCGGGGTTGATGAACACGCCGCTGGTGCATGCCGCGCTGACCCGCGTCTATGGCGAGGAAGGCGATATCCCGAACCTGATCCGTACGCGTGACGCGCAGTGCCCGATGGGCCACATGGGTGACGCCTGGGATACCGCGTATGCGACGCTGTTTCTGGCCTCCGACGAGGCCAAGTACATTACCGCCACCGAACTTCTCGTCGATGGCGGCTTGTCGGCGCGCTTTGCCTGAGCGCGCTTCACACCTCGAGTTCCGCCGACTGCCGCCGGCGCGAGCAGCGGATGTTCAGGCGAAGGGAACGATCAGCTTGTCCCAGCCCGAACCGTTCCCTTCAAGGCGATCGCCCTGCTGGCGAATGGCGGCCGCGACGCGCCTCTCGAGTTCGCTGATCAAGGCTTCGCCGTCGACGCTTCTGCGGCGCTCGGCATTGTGGCGTCGGTCACTGCCGGCACGTCGATCAGGCACCGACCGGCGATCAGCCACTCCCAGCGACGGTAGTGCCGCTTTATGGCGAAGCTCTGGCCGGCTGTTGGTGACCATGGGGTATCTCCTTGAATTCTGGCGGCCTGGACAGGTCGGCATGCCGTCATTCTGCCATGGGGACGCTGCTTGCGCCGCTGGCAGAAACTCTTTCAGGGAGAGTGCTCCAGGCGTCAGAACGTCGACCAGTTGGGAAATCCGGTGTGCCACCATGATCCATCGGACCTTTGCTTGTTGGCGTCGAAGAGTGGGTCGTCCGCGGGCTCTGGCTGCCGCTGGCCAATGGGCTGGCCTGAATGGCCTTGGTCGAGGCCGGAAAACAGGAGCCTGAGACGAGGGACGTCGGCGAACGGTCGCTGGCGACCGGGTTTCCTCGGCGTACCGCACATCAGGTAGTCGAGGGTGCGCCAAGCCTTCAGCTTGCGAGGTGCCGGAAACCGCAATGTGCTCATGTGAAACCTCGGAAGTGGTCATCAAGAAGGCGATTGACGGTGTCCATGGTAAATAGCAGCCGTCAGCCGCACAACAAGCGTTACACAGCTTTTACAAATCGCTGTGACCTATTTCACGAGGTCGCTTTTCTTGCCCAGCCAGGTCACGGTGAGCGTGCGCAAGGACGCGTTGTTGTCGCGGCTCAGCGCGTCAGCAGCCCGGCGGGTGCGAGCACCTTTTCGCCGGGCTGCGCGCAGCGGATCTGTGCCGGGTCGGCCGTGGCCCTCTCGGCCCGAACCGGTTTCGCCTGCCGGGAAGCGGGCGCGCTCGCACGTGCGGACTGCGTGGGGATGGTAAAAGCCGGGACGATCTCGACCCTGATCACGCGTACCGTTTCATCCACCTCGCTGGCCCTCAGGTAGCCAATCGCGCCGGGCGTCGAAGCAACTCGGCGCAGCATCTCCTGTGCCGAAGCCAGCTGCTCGGGGTAGGCACTGTTGCCGGACAGGACGCCGCGCTCCCAGGCGTGGCGCAACTGATGCGGAAAGACCCGGAGCACACCCTTGCTGAACTGACGATGGTCGACCGTGCCGTCGGCCAGAACGAAAACCTTGACCGGTGTGCCGTCTGGCCATTTTCGCTGGACCATACCGAAGATGGCGCGCAGAGTGGTCAGTGAAATCGTCGCTTCGCTGGTCGCAGGGAAGCCGATGGCGACCATCTCCGGCTGGCCAGGCGCTGCATGAGCAGTGCCGGTCAGGAGGGCAAGCGCGAGCATGCAAAGCGCAAAGGCTTGCGCAAGGGAGGTTCCGAAGTTGCCGGCTGCAGGCTTGTTCATTGGGGCGTATCCCGAGGGATAGCGTGGCTGCGAAAACACTCTTGTTTGGCGGCCGGAGGCACGGCCTCGGTGCCGTAGCCATGTGCAGCGGAAGCGATGAGCGTGCTGGTGCGAGCCGGTCCATGACCGTGCTCGCGATCAGGCGGTATCATGGGGACATCCAGGGAGTGGGTCCTTGGCCAGGTTTTGATTGATGATCATCATAGGGAGCGGCGCCAGCGCCAGCCAAGAACCGTGATCAGGCTTTTACGATCCATCCGCTATGGTATTGCGGTGAGCACTCGCAAGCGGCAGGCGCGGTGGGGGTGCTGACGGTGCGCTCGCCGCGACTGATCGATATCGATCGGCAGGAGTCGACGACTGCGGTTCGCGGCGACTTGTTGCGCGGACTGTCGGCATGTCCGGCTCGCGTCTCGCCGAAGTACTTCTACGACGAGCTTGGTTCAAGTCTCTTCGCCGCGATCACCCGCTTGCCCGAGTACTACCCGACGCGCACCGAAGCGGCGATCTTCGCGCGCCATGTCGATGACATTGGCGCCCAGCTTGCGCAGGGCTTGACGCTGGTCGACATTGGAGCGGGAAATTGCGAAAAAGCCGCCGCTCTCCTGATTCCGTTGCGGGTGGGCCGCTACGTGGCCGTCGATATCTCGGTGGACTTTCTGGGTGATTCGTTGACCCGCTTGCAGCTGCAGCACCCGCAACTGCCAATGCTCGGCGTCGGCACCGACTTTTCGCAGCGGCTGCTTTTGCCAGCGGAGGTCGGTGACGGACAGCGCCTGCTTTTCTATCCGGGTTCGAGTATCGGTAACTTCACGCCAGCGCAGGCGCTCGACTTCCTGCGCCAGCTCCGCGACGCGGCGCAGGGTGGTGTGTTGTTGATCGGGGTCGACCTGTGCAAACCGGTCGCGGTGCTCGAAGCGGCTTACGACGATCCCCTCGGGGTCACCGCCGCGTTCAACCGCAATCTGTTGCGTAACCTCAATCAACTGATCGGCAGCGATTTTTTCCTGGCCGATTGGCGGCATGTGGCCTTCTTCGACGAGGCACAGTCACGTATCGAGATGCACCTCGAAGCGCTGCGCCCGCTCTGCGTGCGCTGGCCTGGTGGCGAGCGGGCGTTCGCGGCCGGCGAACGCATTCATACGGAGAATTCCTACAAGTGGCGTGTCGACGACTTCACGGCCCTGCTCGGCGAGGCGGGTTTTTCGGAAATCCGGCAGTGGACCGACGAGCGATGCTGGTTTGCCGTTTTTCTGGCGCAGGCGTAGGGAGCGGCGGTGGTCGAGCATGGCCATGAGCCGTCAGCTGGCGAGCATCCTGCCGGCGTTCGCCGCCTTGGGCCGGGCTCGGCGGGCGAGAGAGCGGCACCCCCGATAGCGCTTGGCCAACCGCGCTCAGCCGGCGATCGCGCAGCTACGGAAGCCGCTGAATATGTCGTTGCGTTCCGGCGTGAAATAGTTGCGGTAGCGTGGGTGTACCATTTCCGGCGCCGTCGCCAGGCTGGCGCCGCGCAGCACCTGGTGGCTGTCGAACCACGGCGCCGAGTAGTCGCGGTAGGGGTGGGCGCGAAAAGCGGGGAACGGCAGGAAGGGACTGGCCGTCCATTCCCAGACCTGGCCCCATTCGTAGCGGCCGTTGCCCGCGGTAGCGAGCGGGGCGGTGGTGACGAGCTCCGGAAATTCGGTCAGCGCTGCGCACTCCCATTCGGCTTCCGTTGGCAGCCGCCGTCCTGCCCAGCGACACCAGGCATCGGCCTCGAAGTAGCTGAGATGAACGGCCGGGGCAGCGATCGACAGCGGCCGCCAGTGACCGAAACGGCGCTGCTGCCACTCTCCGCCGCGCTGGCGCAGATAACGCGGTGCGGCGAAATCCCCGGCTTCGCGCCAGCGCCAGCCGGCGGTCGACCAGTGACGCGCGTCACGGTAGCCACCGGCGGCTACGAAGGGCAGGTAGCGCTCCCAGGTGACCGGCCGGGCGTCGATCTCGAACGCCGGCAAGCAGACAGCATGCGCTGCCAGCTCATTGTCAAAGGCAAAGCCTGGCCGCTCGTAGCCCAACAGCCACGCGCCACCCGGCAGGTGCAGCGGCGGCGCCTCCTGCGCTCGCCTCGCGGCGCGTGGCAAGCCACTGCGCACCGCGCCTGGCAGCGCCGCCGGCAGTGCGATTCCAAGCGCCTGCGCCATGTAGGTCGCCGCTTCGGCGTGCATCTGTTCGTGGAACAGGGCCAGGCGGAAGAAGTACAGATCGGCCGCGGCCGCAGTGGTCTGCGCCAGCAGCACCAGGGTCTCCCGCAGACCTTCCTCGAGGTAGGCTCGGGTCGCGGTCAGATCGGGCAGTGGCAGCTGCCAGCGCGTCGGCTGGGCGACGAGGCTGGAGTTGTAGAGCGCGTCTGCTTCGGGCAGGCGCCCGGCTGGGCGGGGCGCATCGCCATCGGCTCGATCGCCGAGCGGGCGCTGCGCGTTGCGCGCGATCCAGTAGTCCTGAAACCAGCCAATATGTCCGACTTCCCACAGCGGTGGATTCAGCTGCGGCGAGAATGGGACCTGCAGCGCCGGGCCCAGCGCCTGTTCGTAGGCGGTCAACAAGGCCAGGGTGCGCTGACGCGCCGCCAGCAAAGCCGCGAACAGCGGCTGCCGATCGCCTTCGCGGGCGGCGTCGGCCGCTGCCCACTGCCCGGCTGGTTTCATCATCCTGGTTCGCCTCGGTGAAAGAAGACAGGTCGCAGCAACTTTCCCAGGTGGTCATTGTGAGCCCGGCGCTCGCCGCTGCCAACAACGGCAACTGGCGGACGGCGCGGCGCTGGCAGCGCTTTCTGTCCTGGCCGCCGCGGATCATCGAGCAATGGCCGGACGAGTTTTCCGATCGGGATCGCGTCATGCTCGCCTTGCATGCGCGCCGCTCGTCGCCGTCGATTATCGCCTGGCGGGAAATGCGTCGCTCAGCGGGTCTGGCCGTGATCCTGACCGGCACCGACCTCTACCGCGACATCGGCAGTGACGTCGGCGCGCAGCGCTCGCTGCACCTGGCCGATGCGCTGGTGGTGTTGCAGGAACGCGGTCCCTTGGCCTTGCCCGGCGCATTGCACGCCAAGACGCGGGTGATCTTCCAATCGACGAGCCGGCGGAAAACTCAGGCGAAGAGCCAAAGGCGCCTGCGGGCGCTGATGGTCGGCCACCTGCGTGCCGAGAAGGATCCCGAAACGCTCTTCGCCGCCGCCCGCCTGCTCGCCGGGCGCGACGACATCCGCATCGATCACATCGGAGACCCACTCGAGCCGCGGCTCGGCGAAGCGGCAAGGGCGACGATGGCCGCGTCGGCCAGCTATCGCTGGCTTGGCGGTCAGCCGCACGCGGCCACCCGGCAGCGCATCCAGCGCGCCGACCTGCTGATTCAAGCCAGCCGCATGGAAGGCGGCGCGCACGTGGTGATGGAAGCGGTGTGCAGTGGCACACCGGTGATCGCGTCGGCGATCGACGGCAACATCGGCATGCTCGGCGATGCCTATGCGGGCTATTTTTGCTGCGGCGACGCGCCGGGCCTGGTTGAACTGCTCGTCCGCTGTCGGGCCAGCCAGGGACGCAGCGACGGTCTTCTGGCCCGTCTCGCCGACCAGTGCCGGGAGCGCGCCGCCCTGTTTGCGCCGGCTGCCGAACGCGCCGCCGTGCGACGACTGGTCGCCGACCTTATCGCCATAGCCTAGAACGGAGTCTTCGCGATGCATTCTGCCGACCAAGCGGTGTTCAGGGATATCGTCCTCGTCGGCGGGGGACACAGCCACGTCGTGGTGCTCCGGCGCTTTGCCATGCGACCCTTGCCCGGTGTTCGCCTGACAGTGATCTGCAGCGATACCCACACCCCGTATTCGGGCATGCTGCCGGGTTACATCGCCGGTCATTACAGCCATGACGAAGTGCACATCGATCTGCGCCGCCTGGCCGAGTTCGCGGGCGCACGCTATTTTCGTGAGCAGGTGATCGGTCTCGATCGGGTGCAGCGCAAGGTGCTCTGCGCGCGTCGCCCGCCGGTCGCTTACGACCGCTTGTCGATCAACATCGGCTCGATGCCGGCGGTGAACCAGGTCGAAGGTGCGGCCGAGCACGCCATTCCGGTCAAGCCGATCCGTCGTTTCAACGAGCACTGGCTGGCCTTGCTGGAGCGCGTTCGCCAGCACCGCGGGGCGAAGACCATCGCCATCGTCGGCGCCGGTGCGGGTGGTGTCGAGCTGTCGCTGGCGATGCACCATCGCCTGCGCAACGAGCTTCGCCGGCTCGGGCGCGACCCCGGCGAACTGCGCTTTCACCTCTTTTCCGCCGAGCCCGAGATTCTGCCGACGCACAATGCCCGTGTGCGGCGCGCCTTCGAGCAGGTGCTGGCCGAGCGCGCCGTCGTCGTCCACCGTGACGCCAAAGTGAGCGCGGTGGCGAGCGGGCAACTGCGCACCGCCGGCGGCGAAACGCTGGCCGTCGACGAGATCGTCTGGGTGACGCAGGCCGGTGGTGCGGATTGGTTGCGCGACACCGGCCTGGCGCTCGACGATCGTGGCTTCATCCAGGTGCGCGACAGTCTGCAGACGGTGAGCGACGCGCACATCTTCGCGGCTGGCGACTGCGCTTCGATGATCGATCGAGCGCTGGAGAAGGCCGGCGTTTTTGCCGTTCGCCAGGGTCGACCTCTGGCCGACAACCTGCGGCGCTCGGTGCTCGGGCAGCCGCTGCGCGCCTACCACCCGCAAGCGCGCTGGCTGGCCTTGATCAGCACCGGCGACCGCTATGCCATTGCCTCGCGCGGCGGCCTGCATACGGCAGGCGCCTGGGTATGGCGCTGGAAGGACTGGATCGACCGTCGCTTCATGGCCAGGTTCAACGATCTGCCGGCGCAGCGCATGGCGATCGCCCGGCCGCAGGGCGAGGAAAGTGCCGTCCCGCTTGACGAGGCCGAATCGGCGCAAGCTATTTCCGCGCTGGCCATGCGTTGCGGCGGCTGTGGTGCCAAGGTCGGTGCGACGGTGCTGTCGCGCGCGCTGGCGAGCGTGCACCCGGTCGAGCGCGATGACGTGCTCATCGGCTTGCACGCTCCCGACGACGCCGCCGTCGTGCGCGTGCCGCCGGGCAGGGCGATGGTGCACACGGTCGATTTCTTCCGTGCTCTTATCGACGACCCCTGGCTGTTCGGCCGCATCGCCGCCAACCACGCGCTCGGCGACATCTTCGCCATGGGCGGCGAAGCGCAGTCGGCGACGGCGATCGCCACCGTGCCGCCGGGGCTCGAAAGCCAGGTTGAGGAGACGCTGTTGCAGATGATGGCGGGTGCCGTCGAAGTGCTCAATGAAGCCGGCTGCGCGCTGGTCGGCGGTCACAGCGGCGAGGGCCGCGAGCTGGCGCTGGGTTTTGCCATCAATGGCCTGATCGACGAAGGGCTGGCGGGCGTGATGTGCAAAGGGGGAATGCGCCCCGGCGACCAGCTGATTCTCGGCAAGCCGATCGGCACCGGCACACTGCTCGCCGCGCACGCCCGCCTGCAGGCAAAGGGCCGCTGGATCGACGATGTCCTGGCGTCGATGGAGCAATCTAATCGGCTTGCCGCCAGTTGCCTGCGCGAGCACGGTGCGACGGCGTGCACCGATCTCACCGGCTTTGGCCTGCTCGGTCACCTGGTTGAGATGACCCGTGCTTCCGGCGTCGACGCCGAGATCGATCTGGCCGCCTTGCCGGTTCTCGAGGGTGCCGCCGAAACCAGCGCGGCGGGAATCCTCAGTTCGCTGCAGCCGGCAAACCTGCGCCTGCGCCGCGCCCTGCGTGGCACGGAGTCGGCACGCAGTCATCCGAACTACGCGCTGCTTTTCGATCCGCAAACCGCGGGCGGGTTGCTGGCCAGTGTGCCGGCAGAGCGGGCGGCGGCCTGCATTGCTGCTCTGCGCTCGCTGGGCTACGGAAAAGCCGCGTGCATTGGTCGGGTTCTACCGCCCGCTGACGATCTGGCGCCGATTCACCTGAAATGATAGGGCTGCTGCGGCAGCCCGGTGTCCGCGCTGAGGCCGCCACCGTGGCCTATCGATGGCGCGCGGGCTAAGCGTTGCAGAGCATCGCCGGCGGCTGGCCGCGATCTTCGGCTGGTGAGGGATGGGTTCATTTTCCCTGCACTGCGGGTTGCCGCTCATCCTTCGCTGTGCCTTTGATTTGTTGCGGAAAACCAAGCTGTGGGCAGTACGCCATTTGGGAGAACCTGTGCGCAACGCCGTATCGTGATGGCAAATCGCTGATTCCTGGAGGGCTGGGATTTACCATGCGAAACGTATAATAACCGGCGGGTTGACGGCCTCTTGTGCGGCCACGGCGAGCGTATATAATCCCGCCCGGTTGCCATCGCTGGGCGCGCGGCGTTGCCAACGGCATGGCACGACAGGCTTCTTATAGCGAGCGGTCGGGTGGCAGACCCGACCGCCTTTTCTTAGGTCTTTTCAGGGGGGTGGGGTATGGCGGAGCAGAAGCTGGGCAATCCAGCGGTTGTCGGTCTGGCGGGGTTTGGGTTGACGACCATGATCTTGCAGTTTCACAACGTTGGCTGGATGGGCCTGGGCCCGGTGATCTGGTTGGGGCTCATTTTCGGTGGCCTGGCGCAAATGATTGCCGGGCTGCAGGAGATGAAGACCGGGAATAATTTCGGCTATTGCGCGTTTACCGCCTACGGTTGTTTCTGGCTTGCCCTGACCCTGCTCCTGATCGGTAACCACTACGATATCTATACTTCCAGCAAGACCGACATCGGCTGGTTTCTCGTCGCCTGGACAGCGTTCACGGCCATCCTGTGGGTTGGGTCGATGCGCATTCACGGCGCGTTGGCACTGACCTTCACGCTCCTCTTGATCGGCTTCATCCTGCTCGATCTCGCGCACTTCGGTTATCCGGCCCTGACCGTTGTCGCCGGCTACGAGCTGATGGCGACGGCAGCGATGGCGTGGTACATCATGGCGCACATCATCTATGCGGACGTCTTTGGCCGGGATATCCTTCCGGTTGGCAAGCCCTGGATCAACTGAAACCCGCGCGGCTGCTCTCTGGCACGACGATTCGGTCAGAGCAGCGCTGCGCACCCGAGCAAAACTGACGACGGAGCAAGATGTTATGAATAGAGCTGGGAAGACGATTGGCTGGCTGGTGGTCCTGCTTGCCTGTGGCACTGGCCGCGTAGCGATGGCGGCAGAATCAGGTACGGCTACCGCCGAAGAAGCAATCAGCAAGGTGCGGGCGGCAGCGCGCTTTCTGCACAACAAGGGAACTTCCGGCTATGCCGAGTTCAACAACCGGGACGGCAACTGGGTGTGGAAGGATAGTTATGTCTTTGTCTATGATTGCCGGCAAGACAGGATGATTGCCCACCCGATGCGACCGGATCTGGTCGGCAAGCCGATCATGCAGATTACCGATAACTCGGGCAAGTACATCTTCAAGGAACTGTGCAAGGCGGGCAGCGAACCGCATGGAAACTGGGTGGAGTACGCGTGGTCGAAGCCGGGCGCGGGCGCGCTGTCGCGGAAAATCTCCTATGCACTGGCCGCGGATATCACCTTCGCCAGTGGCATTCAGGTAAGCGCCGGGATCTATGACGAGACAATGACCCTCAAGCAATTGGACGCGGTCCTGGAAAAGATGTCCGATCCGTCGAGGTATCAGGCGCTCTGACCGCCTGGCTGGCCGAGGGTGACGGGTGACGGTCGCGTCTGCCTGAAGGAAACCACGCTGTCCGTGCCTTGAACGCGGGCAGCGCGGCAGCGCGGCAGCGTCGCGCGCGGCGATGATGAGGCGCGTTTGATCGCGCGGAACTCGCGGGGCGGGGATTTCAAGAGGCCCTGACGGTTCCGGAGGTGGTTCCCGCACCATCAACGGTCCAGTTGATCAGTCCGAGCCAAGCGCCAGTTGCATGTCCCGCTGACGTGCGCGGTCTCGGTGCAGCATCACGAATCCGGCGATGAGTACGCCCAGCGTGACCAGCGAAACCATGATCGTCGCCAGGGCGTTGATGTCCGGGCTGACGCCCAGGCGGACTTTCGAGAAGATTACCATCGGCAAGGTGCTGGACCCCGGTCCGGAGACGAAACTGGCGATCACCAGGTCGTCGAGCGAAATGGTGAACGCCAGCAGCCAGCCCGAGACCAGGGCGGGCGAGATGATCGGCAGGGTGATCAGGAGAAACACTTTGGCGGGGCGCGCGCCGAGGTCCATGGCCGCTTCCTCGAGTGAGACGTCGAGCGACGACAGCCGCGATTGCACGATCACCGCCACGTAGGACAGGGTCAGCGTGATGTGCGCGATGGTGATGGTGCTGACGCCGCGGCCCTCGGGCCAGCCGAAGGCGTGTTCGCTGGCGACGAACAGCAAGAGCAGCGACAAGCCGGTGATGACTTCGGGCATCACCAGCGGGGCCGTGATCATGCCGGCGAATAGGGTGCGTCCGCGGAAGCGGCCAAAGCGCGCCAGCGCCAGACCGGCCAGGGTGCCCAGAATTGTCGCGCCGGTGGCATTGATCGCCGCGATGCGCAGCGACAGCCACGCGGCATCGAGAATCTGCGTGTTCTCGAACAGTCGGCCGTACCACTCGGTCGAGAAGCCTCCCCAGACGGTCACCAGGCGCGATTTGTTGAAGGAGTAGAAGACCAGCGACAGGATCGGGATGTACAGGAAGGCAAAGCCGAACACCAGGAACGACAGCCTGACCAGCGAGCGCTTTCCGTTCATCGGCGACCGCCACTTTCGCGTCCCTGTGCGCGCTGGAAATACATGATCGGTGCGACCAGGATGAGCAGCAGGACGATGGCCACCGCGCTCGCCACGGGCCAGTCGCGGTTGTTGAAGAACTCGGTCCATAGCACCTTGCCGATCATCAGCGAATCGGATGGCCCGAGCAAGGCGGGAATGACGTACTCGCCGACGGCGGGAATGAAGACCAGCATGCAGCCGGCAACGACGCCAGGCAGGGAAAGGGGCAGGGTGATGCTGGCGAAGGCGCGCAACGGCCGGCAGCCGAGGTCTTCGGCGGCTTCGAGCAGGGTCACGTCCATCTTCTCCAGATTGGCGTAGAGCGGCATGACCATGAACGGCAGGTAGCAGTAAACGATACCCAGATAGGTGGCGAAATCGGTCTGCAGCATGACGATCGGCTGATCGATGACGCCCAGCCAGAGCAGGAAGTTGTTGAGCAGGCCGTTGTTCTTGAGAATGCCGATCCAGGCGTAGACGCGCAGCAGGAAGGACGTCCAGAAGGGCAGAATCACCAGCATCAGCAGAATCCCGCGCCAGCGGGGATCACTGCGGGCGATGGCGTAGGCCAGAGGATAGCCGATCAACAGCGCCAGCAGGGTGGACACGGTTGCCACCTGCAGCGAATTGACCAAGGCGAGCAGATAGAGGCGGTCTTCGAACAGATACAGGAAATTGCCGAAATTGACGTTCAGCCGGATATCGGCCAGCCGCTCGCCAGCCCATTGCAGCAAGGGCTGATAAGGCGGCATGGCGATCTGCGTTTCCGAAAAGGAAATCTTCAGCACGATGACGAAGGGGATGACAAAGAAGAGCAGCAGCCACAGGTAAGGCAGGGCAATGACTGCCGTGCGACCGCTCATTCCCCACCTCGTCAGACGCTCTTGCGTCCGGCGGCAGAGCGGCAGCCCGCCAATTGCGGCGAGCAAGCGGCGGCTACGGCCAGCGAATCGCCCTGCCGCGGATGGCGTCGCATCGCCCGAGCGCATGTCCTGCTTCAGGCGCTGACGACGAGCGGACTGCTGGCGTGCCAATGCAGGTAGACCTCCTGTTCCCAGGTGATGCTCTCTTCTTCGTGACGCCAGACGTTGGGACGGGTGACGCGGACGGTCTTGCCCGACGGCAGCCGAATCAGGAGTACCGACAGATTTCCCTGGTAAGCGATCTCCTTCACCAGTCCGCGCGTCCAGTTGGCCGCTGCTTGTGGCGGTTGCACGGAGAGCTGGATCTTTTCCGGGCGGATCGCCACCCAGAGCGCCGTTAGTGGCGCGGCAACGGAGCTCTCGTCTACGTCTACATGGACGGGTTGTTCGAGTTCCGGGCAGGTGATGCGCAGGCGATCGGGCTCGCTGGCCGTCAGCTGGCCGGCGAAGAGATTCACGGAGCCGACGAATTCGGCGACGAAGCGGCTGCGCGGGGACTCATAGATCTCCTGCGGTGTCCCCACCTGCACGATCTTGCCGTGGTCCATGACCCCGATGCGCGAGGAGAGAGTCATGGCCTCTTCCTGGTCGTGGGTGACGACGACGAAGGTGACGCCGAGATCTTCCTGCAGATTGACCAGTTCGAACTGGGTGTGCTCGCGCAGCTTCCTGTCCAGCGCGCCCAGCGGTTCGTCGAGCAGGAGCAGTTTGGGTTGCTTGATCAGCGCCCGCGCCAGCGCGACTCGCTGACGCTGCCCGCCCGATAGCTGGTCCGGCTTGCGTTTGCCGAACTCGGAGAGGCGCACCAGCTTCAGCATGTGCGCCACGCGGTCGGCGATCTCGGAGCGGGAACGGTTCTCCATCTGCAAGCCGAAACCGACGTTCTGGTCGACGGTCATGTGCGGGAAGAGGGCGTACGACTGAAACATCATGTTGACCGGCCGTTCGTACGGCGGGATGCCGCTCATGTCCAGGCCGTCGATGAAGATCTTGCCGCTGCTCGGTTCCTCGAATCCGGCGAGCATGCGCAGCAGCGTCGTCTTGCCGCAACCCGAGCCACCAAGCAGGCAAAACAGTTCGCTGCGATAGATGTTCAGCGAGACGTCATCAACGGCAACGAAGTCGGCGAAGCTCTTGCTTACCCGCTCGATGCGGATGTAGGGTTCGGCTGCGGGATCGTTCCACGGTCGACCCGGGCCGGCTGACTCAAGGGCAGATGAAGAAGCCATTCAGAGTCCCGCTTGAAGGGTCCCGAAAAGGCGAGCAGGCGCGCGCGAAAGAGGCTGGCGAAGGGGCCGGCAAGCGGTCGGCGGCCATTTCCCCTGCCTCATTGGCCGGTCTGGAAGCGCGTCCAGGTACGTGTCAGCAGGCGGTTGTAATCGTCACCCACTGCCAGTTCAGGCGACAGCTTGCCCTTCACTTCGGCGCCGGGGAAGACGCTCGGGTCATTCCTTACCTCGGGGTTGATGAATTGCTCTGAAGCAAGATTGCCGTTCGGGTAGTGCACCGCGTTCGAGTTGTTCGCCGCCACCTGCGGCTGCATCAGGTAGTCGATGAACAGATGCGCGTTACGGGGATGCCTGGCGTCGGCGGGGATGACCATCATGTCGAACCAGATGATGCTGCCTTCCTTCGGCAAGGAATAGGCCACCTGCACGCCCTTGCCGGCTTCCCTGGCGCGATCGCGTGCTTGCAACACATCGCCGCTGTAACCGACGGCAATGCACAGGTCGCCGTTGGCCAGGTCTTCGATGTATTGCGATGAATTGACCTTGCGTACGTAGGGCCGGATTTTCATCAGCTGCTCTTCGACCCGCTTCAGATCGTCGGCGTCCTGGCTGTTGGGATCCTTGCCGAGGTAGATGAGGACAATGCTGCGAATGTCGGACGCCGCATCGAGGATCGAGATGCCGCAATCCTTGAATTTGGCGGCGACCTTCGGATCGAGCACCAGGGCCCAGGAATCCAGCGGCGCGTCGGGCATGATTTGCCTGACCTGGTCGACGTTGTAGCCGATGCCATCGGTCCCCCACATATAGGGAATGGCGTGCTCGTTGTTCGGATCGTGCAGGGCGACGCGCTGCATGATCGACGGATCCATGTTGCCGAGATTGCTCAGCAAGGCCTTGTCCAGCTTCTGGAACACGCCGGCCTTGATCTGACGTTCCATGAACTGTGCCGAGGGCATCACCAGGTCGTAGCCGGTATTTCCTGCCAGCAGCTTGGTTTCGACGACTTCGTTGGCATCGAAGACGTCGTAGTTGACCTTGATGCCGTACCGGGCCTCGAAGTTCTTGACTGTCTCCGGGTCTATGTAGTCCGACCAGTTGTAGACATTGAGTACCTTTTCGGCGTCGGTGGCGCCGGGAGCAGCGGCAACCGCTGCCGGCGGCGCGGCAACTTCCGGTTCCTTGCTGCAGGCCGCCAGCAGCAGGGTGGCGAGGCCAAGGCAGGCGATTTTGAGGCCCATGGCAGGGCGCGAAGGTGATGAGGAGAGCATGGTTTGGCCTTTCCGTGCTGGGGTGGCGACAGGTGAAGCGTAACCCAGCGCCAGCGGCAGGCCAAGGCCTAGATCAAAGAGAACCGGCCCCGGCGATGGTCTCTCAGACGCGAACGATGCGTACGCTGTCGGTGCTGCCGGCACGCGGCCCGGTGGAACCGAAAACGACCGCCACCAGGTCGCCATCACGAACCAGTCCCGCTGTCCGCGCCACAGCGATCGCCAGGCGCAACTGATCACCGTCGGAATGGTCGGGAAGCAGTAGCGGCTGGACGCCCCAGACCAGGCTGAGGCCGCCGAGGACTTGCGGGGCGGTCGAGATGCCGGCGATCGGCATCTTTGGACGGAAGGCGGCGACGCGATGCGCGGTCAGGCCGCTCCGTGTCGGGCAGAGGATCGCGGCGACACCGAGATCCTCTGCCGCCTGCACGGCGGCGTGCGCCACGGCCCAGGCCACGCGGTCGGCGGCAGCGGCAGAGATCGCGGCGGGATGGACATGCTCGTGCGGCGAGTCCTCGGCCGACTCGGCAACTTCGCCCATCATGCGCACGGTTTCGCAGGGGAACAGCCCGACGGCGGTTTCTTCGGAGAGCATCAGGGCGTCGGTCCCGTCGAGAACCGCGTTGGCCACGTCGTTGACTTCGGCGCGTGTCGGCAGGGGTGAGCGAGTCATCGACTCGAGCATCTGGGTTGCCGTGATCACCGGCTTGCCGGCCATGTTGCAGGCACGGATGATCTCTTTCTGGAGCAGCGGCACGCGGCGCGCCGGCATCTGGATGCCCAGGTCGCCGCGGGCGACCATCACCGCGTCGGCAGCTTCGATGATGCCGGCCAGGTTGTCGACGGCGGCGGCGGTCTCGATCTTGGGCACCAACGCCGGGCGTAGGCCGCGCTTGGGGAGCAGCGCGCGGACGCGCTCGACGTCTTCGGCGCGGCGAACAAACGAGAGTCCGAGGAAGTCGACTTTGGCGGCGATGGCCATTTCCAGGGCGAGAGCATCGCGGGCGGTGAATGGTTCGACGTGTGCTTCGGCGCGCGGCAGGTGCATGCCCTTGCGCGAGCGCAGGGTACCCCCGCGAACGACTTCCGTACGTACGTCCCGGCCCACCGATTCCAGCATGCGCAGGACTATCGCCCCGTCGGCGAGGTACACCTCGTCGCCGGGGCACGCCCATTGGGCAAGGTCGGGCAAGGTGGTCGACACGTGTTGGGCATTGCCCACGCTGTCGTCGCTGGCGGTGAGCACGAAGGTATCGCCGCTCGCCAGTTCCACCTCATCGCCTTCGACCAGGCCTGTACGGATCTTGGGGCCGGGCATGTCAACGAGAACGCCGACAGTGCGTCCGAGCTCACTCGCCAGTTCACGGACCAGGCGTGCGTTGTTGCTGTGTGTCTTCATGTCCGAGTGCGCAGCGTTGAGCCGCACCACATCGACACCGGCCTCCAGGAGTCGGCGCAGCGTGCTTGGGGTCGCGGTGGCGGGGCCGATCGTGGCCACTATCTTCGTTCGGCGCATCAGCTGCTCCTCTGTGACTTTTGACGTTCGGCCGGCAGGCCTGGACGGTAGCGGCCAGCGGCGGCAAACGCCTGGCCCGCGGCAGAGCATTCCGGGAATCGGCGGGCAGTATAGGTAGCGCTTGTGGCGCGCGTCAATCGACAAAGTGGCGGCGCGCGAGCCGTCGGGTGAAATGGCGGGCGATTGTCAGCCCGCTTCGCGGGTGAGCGCCGCACGCCGGGGAGGCGGAGTGCTGTTCAGGATGGTCGGCAGGCACCTCGGCGAGCGGCCGCATGAGCCGCCAGAACAGACTCATTTTCTTGTCCGCCACACGGCTTGCTCGCGCTAACAAGGCTTTCTGCTAAGCTGCCGACCGCAAGATCGCCGATTCGGGAAACCACCGCCGCGCCGCGCCGTGGAGCAAGCTTCTGTGGGCCGTCCATGTTTGACAATTTGCGAAAATACGCTGCCGCTTATTCCGTGGCCATCGGTGGAGTCCTGCTGACCTGCCTTTCCTCGTGGAACGTGCGCGAGGAGCTGCAGACCGGCCACCTCAAGGAATTCGAGTGGGCGGCTCGCGATCGTATCGAAGCCGTGCATTCGGTCGTAGACCAGGGGCTGGACGCCCTGCTCGAGCTGCGCGCGCTGCTGCACGCTGCACAGACGATCGACGAGACGGAATTCAGCATCTTCGCCGACTCGATCCTGCAGCGTCGCCCTTATATTGCCAGCCTGCTCTGGGTGCCGTTATTGCCCCTTGCGCGGCAGCAACCGTCGGCAGTGGTCAGCGAGATCGCCCAGGCAGCGGCAGCTGTTGCCGCGGCGGAAACCGACCCGGCGGCGAGTGGCAGCACGGAGTTGGCCAATCGTTCGCTCGTACGGCGTGCGTGGCGTGCGGGTTCCCGGCAGACGACCGGCGTCGAGCTGAACGCGACCAGCGAACTCACTGCCCTGTTCGAGCGCGCCAGGACGAGCGGCAAGATCGCGGTCAGCGGACGCGTGGTCCCCCCGCGAGGCGAAAGCGTGCCGTTGATCTACGCGGCCCTGCCAGTCTATGCGTCGGGCACGGCAACGGGCGAGGTGAACAGCCGCAGGGCCGCTGATCAGGTGTCGCAGGCGCTCTTGGAGCCCCTGGGTTTCGTCGTCGGCGTCTATGACGTCGAGGAACTCGTTCATCTGGCCATCAGCGTGCTCGAGCCACGCGGCGTCGAGGTTCTGGTGCGCGACGATTCGGCCGGCGGCGACGCCGACTTCGTCCACTTCTACGCCAGCCGCCTCGAACCCGGTAGCGCGGCGACGGCCGATGGCGCCCTGCCCGAGCAGGACCAGGATCAGCCGCGGCTGGTCGCCAGGATAGCCGTCGGCGACCGCAACTGGTCGGTCACCGGAGTGGCCACGCATACCTTTCGCACGGCCGAGGCGTTCACCGAGGCGCACTGGCTGGTGATGGTCGGCGGCATCCTGTTTACTGCCTTGCTCAGCTTCTACCTGGTGCGCAGTCGCCGCGAACTCGACAATCGCATTCGCTTGGCGCAGACGCTGTACGAGCGCGAAGAGCTGTTTCGTCAGTTGGCGGAAACGGTCGACGTCGTTTTCTGGGCCACCAACGCCAGCGCTACGCGTCTGGAGTATATCGGCCCGGCCTTCCAGCAGATTGCCGGGGAGCGGGCCTGGCTGGAACGTACTGCGCCATCCCTGTTGCTCGACGTTTTCGAGCCCGATGGCCGGCGCAAATTGAGCGCGGCGATCGCCCATCTGCAGGCCGACGGTGGGCAGTTCGCGGTCGAGCTGCCGCTGTGCTCGCCGGGCGACCAGGTGCTGCGCTGGTTGCGTGTCCGCGGCTTCCCGGTGCACGAAGCGGGTGACGAGCTGACTCGCATCGTCGGCTTTTGCCAGGACATCACCGAGCAGAAGCTGGCCGAGGACGCTCTGCGTGACTCGGAAGCGAAGCTGCGGGCGCTGTTCAACCATTCTCCGGACATCATCTTTACGGTCGACGAGGAAGCCCGGATACTGCTTTACAACCGACCGTGGACGTACCCGGTCGGCGGCGCCGGCGAGAAGCGATCCGAATTGATTCTGCCGTCGGAGGTTCGCCAGCGTTACCTGGAGAAGCTCCGGCAAACATTCGCCAGCGGCCAGATCGAACACTGCCAATACACCACCGGCGATGCGACCTGGTGGGAAGTGCGCATGGTACCGACCGCTTCGGCGAACGCCGCCAACCTTCAGAACACGCTGATGGCCGCGATGGTGGTGATCACGGACATCACCGAGAACCGCAAACTGCAGTGGCAGGCGATCCGGAGCGCGCGGCTGGCGTCGCTTGGCGTGCTGTCGGCGGGCATTGCCCACGAAATCAGCAACCCGAATCACGCGATCATGGCCAACGCGGCCTTGCTGGCCCGCATCTGGCAGGACGCCTTGCCGATCCTGCGCGAGTATGAGCAGGAGCAGGGGGATTTTCTGCTGGCCGGTTTGAGTCCGCGGCAGGCGCAAGAGATCGTCGCACGGGGTATGGGCGATATTGGCGAGAATGCCAAACGTATCCAGAAGATCATCGCCAATCTGAAGCACCTGGGCAAGCAGGATGGCGGGCAAATGGACGAGCTGGCGGACATCGGGCAGATTCTCAAGAGTGCGGTGACGCTGCTCGACGCGCGTATTCGCGAGCACACCGATGCCCTGATCCTCGATTTGCCGGACGGCCTGCCGGCAGTGCGCGGGAACGTCCAGCAGCTCGAGCAGGTATTCATCAATGTCATCGTCAATGCCCTGGAATCGCTGCCCGAGCGGAGCCGCTCGGTCAAGGTTTCCGGCAAGCTGGACAGCGCCGGCAGGCGGATCATTGTGCGCGTCAAGGATCGCGGCGTCGGAATGAGTGAGGAAGTCATGGCCCAGGTCGGCGAGCCCTTCTTCACCACCAAGTCCGAGAGTGGCGGCACCGGTCTGGGCCTGTCCATCTCGTCGTCGATCGTCGAAAAACACGGCGGCGTCTTGCGCTTCGCGGCGAACAAGAAGCTTGGCGCGACGGTAACCATTGATCTACCGATCAGCATGGAGAAGTGAATGAGAGAGCAATCCTTTGCCGGCTTGCCGGTCTTGGTGGTCGATGATGACCATTCAGTCCTGCACGCAACGGCGGCCGTTTTACATAGTGCCGGGGTGGCCAAGGTCCAGATGGTCGATGACAGCCGCGAACTGCTGCCGGCGCTCGAGCGGCAGCCGGCCAGCGCGGTTCTGCTTGACCTGTTCATGCCACATGTCACGGGAAACGAGCTGCTGCCGGAGATCGTCCGCCTGTACCCCGAGTTGCCGGTGATCGTCATGACCGCCGCTCAGGATGTCGACACCGCGGTGCTCAGCATGAAGGAGGGCGCTTTCGACTACCTCGTCAAGCCAGTCGAGGAAAGTCGGCTGCTGGCGAGTGTCCGGCATGCTCTCGAAGTGCAATCGCTGCGCCGGCAGATGGGGGCGCTCAAGCACTATCTTCTCTCCGATTGCCTGCAGAACGGCGAGGCTTTCGCCGGCATCGTTACCAACAGCCGCAAGATGCGGGCGCTGTTTCAGTATCTCGAGGCGGTTGCAGCTTCGGCGGAGCCGGTATTGATTTCCGGCGAGACCGGGGCCGGCAAGGAAATGTTCGCGCATGCCCTGCACAGGCTAAGCGGTCTGGCGGGTCAGTTTGTGCAGGTCAATGTCGCCGGCCTCGACGACACGCTGTTTTCGGATACCCTTTTCGGGCATCGCAAAGGCGCGTTCACCGGCGCGGACCAGAATCGCCCCGGCTTGATCGCGCAGGCCGGCGGCGGAACGCTGTTTCTGGACGAGATCGGCGATCTGTCTATGGCCTCGCAGGTCAAACTCCTGCGTCTGCTCCAGGAACACATGTACTTTCCTCTCGGATCAGACGTGGCGCGTCCCAGCGACGCCCGTGTCGTTTGTGCAACCAACCACAATCTCGCCCAGGCAATGCGCCAGAACCAGTTTCGTTCCGATCTCTTTTATCGTCTGTCGGTGCATCAGGTCGAGGTGCCGCCGCTGCGGGAGCACAAGGAAGACATTCCGCTTCTCCTGCAGCATTTTCTTGACGAGGCCGCCACGGCGATCAACAAGACCGGCCCCGAACCCTCGAACGAGTTGATCACGCTGCTCTCGAACTACCATTTTCCGGGCAACGTCCGCGAGCTGCGGGCAATGGTTTTCAACGCCATGGCGCTACATCGCGGTGGGTCGGTGCTGGCCATGGAGAGTTTCCGCGTGGCCATTCAGAAGCAGCAGAAGGCAAATATCGACGATTCCACGGCGGAACCGCCCGGTGGATTGCCGGTGATCATCCCGGGGCGATTTCCGACCCTTGACGAGGTCGAGGAAGCGATGGTCAAAGAAGCCTTGCGCCGAGCCGGGGGTAATCAGGGCATCGCCGCCACCCTGCTCGGACTGTCGCGTCCAGCGCTCAACCGACGCTTGGCGCGGCGCGTGCTCCAGGCCAATTGCTGATCCGGCGAACGGGGTTTCCGCGCGCTCGAGGCGAGGTGGCACGCGCGGCCGCGCGACGCCACTCACGTTGACCTCGAATCATCCAGTGCTCCGCTCTGTCGCGGCCTGACGTCCTGCCATGGCCGATCGGCGCGGCGCGTCGTTGTCCACGGACGCTGGCAGGTTTACCGCCGGTGTAACGTTGCGTCATTACAAAGCGGGCCTGGTGAGCGGCTGCGGTTCCGTTTTCATAAGCTTTTCCCGTCATTTGCAACGACTTTGACATGGCCGACAGTGCGTCTTGTTACACCCCTCATCGAGGGTGAGACGAGTCGCTTTCAAGCCCTGATTCGTGGTCTTTCCGGCTTTCCTTGGTAGTACACATTTCTGGCACGCAAAATGCTTTCGTCGTGCTGGTCGGGGCCAGCTTAGCCGTCGTGCTGGCAGGGCTTTGTAGGGCCTGCGGCTGGTCCGCTGAACGAAGGATCTGCGCCTTGTTAGCCGCGATGCGATCAACATTGCCGTTCCGGCGTTGGTGGCGATTCAGACATTCGCGTTTGTCAATCTCTCTATTGGAAAGGCTCAATCATGTCGGACTTAAGCATGGCGGCACCCTCAAGAATGGCTGCACCTTCGTTCACGCGCCGCATCCTGCACCGGGTGTTTCCGAAGGTGCCCGATTTTTTTGCGTTGCTCGTCGAGCAAAGTGCGCACGTGAATATGGCGGCCAGCCTGCTCGTCGAGTATATGGGCAGCGACAGTGCGCAGGCGACGAGCAAAATCGTCGAGGCGGAAGGTGAGGGAGATCGGCAGAAGGTTCGCAATCTGACGCTGCTGAACGAAGCTTTTTCGACGCCGATTGACCGTGAGGACCTGCACCGAGCGTTCATCAATCTCGATGAGATCATCAACAGCTGCCACGCGATCATGGTCGACATGGAGGGCGAGGTGCAACCCTTGAAGCCGGACAAGGCGTGCCTGGAAATGGCCGTGTACCTCAAGGCCGGTGTCGAAGCCGTGGCGGCGGGCTTTGCCCGCCTGGGGAGCAATCCGCAAGCGGCCCGCGCCGACGCCGAAAAAGCCGACGTTGCCCTGAAGAGCCTGACGCGAACGCTTCGCCGGGCCTTGTCCGAGTTGTTCCAGGACAACGATTTTCACAACATCTTCAGGCGCAAGGAAATCTACACGCAGTTGAACCGGGCCGGGGAGCGCCTCAACATCTGCAACAGCACCTTGCTGGATATCGTCGTCAAGCTCTGCTGAAGCAAGGCGGTCGGCAGGAGCGCGCTGGCGGAAAGGGCTTCAGCGGACGGGCGTATCTGACCTGCGGGTGCTGGCTCGGCAGCTGGTCGCGTTCCTCTTGCCGTCGGCGTGGAATGGCTGTCCCCGCGGTTGGTAGCCGATGTGCCCTTGCCGTATCGCTTCAGACGACGTTGATGGCTCACTCCTCTGCGCAGCCCGGCGTTGCGGTTGACCAGGCGAGTCGCCGAGTTGCAGCGGCACCTGGTGGCATGGGCCATTCTCGGGAGCCTGTCAGATGGTCATCCAGACTGAACTCTGTCTTTCCCTGACGCCTGGGGTCGCCAATCGACTGGCCAGGCATCCCCTGCTCAGCGACGCGACCGCTGTCCGCGAACGCATTGTCGACCTCTGTTACGACACGCCGGACCTTCGCTTGCGGCGCGAGCAGGTCCTTGTCCTATGTCGCAAGATTGGGGCCCGTTGCCTGGCCTCGGTGAGCAGGGCTGTACTGACGGATTTCGCTGCTCCGAAATGCGCCTGCCCTGCGCACTGGGAGATCGCCAGAGAGGCTGGCGAGCCCGCCAGATTCGACTTCTCGCCGGTGACGGAAAGGCGCTTGCGCCAGTGGCTGCAGTCGCTGCACGCCGACTTGCAGGTGACCTTCACGACCAGCTTTACCCGCAACGCCTGGCTGCTTCGACCGCACGAAGGCGTGCGCATCGAGCTGATGCTCGACCGTGGCTGGATAATCTGTCTCGGGCGACGACAGGCGTTATGCGAGATTGGACTCAAGCTCGTTTCGGGATCGCCGAAAGACCTGTTTTCTCTTGCCAGCGAGTTGCAGACGGACTTCTCGCTGCACCCGGAAGCGATCGCCAGGGTCGAGCGGAGCTACCGCGTTCTCGCCGACGAGTCGCTGCCGGCGGTCAAGTCGTCTCCAGTCCGGATCGACGCCGGTACGTCCGCCACGGTCTACTTTCGGCGCATCGCGCTGGCCTGCCTGAGGCATCTGCAGAGCAATGAGCAGGGCCTGCGCCAAGGCGACGATCCGGAGTTCGTGCATCAGGCGCGCGCGGCGATTCGTCGTCTGCGTTCGGCGATTCGAATCTGGCGGCCACTGCTTCCGAAGGATTTCGTGAGCCGTTTCGATCCACGCTGGCGGACGCTCGCTGAACAACTCGCCGAGGCGCGTCACTGGGAGGTTTTTCTGACCGCGACCCTGCCGACGATCGCTGCGGATTTACCGGAGGGCGTGGCCAGCGCTCGCCTGGCGAACTACGCTCAACGGCGATCGGTGATCAACCGCGAGGCCGTGCGCAGCACGCTCCAGTCCGACGACTACTCGCGCTTGCTGCTCGGATTCACCGCTGCCGTGCTGGCGCTTCCCGAACGCGACGCGGCCTGCCTGGAAGCTCGTGCGCGGGCATTGCTCGACACCAGCGCCGCCGAATCGGGCCGGCTGGCGGCGCAGCTTCTTGCCGGCGATGACTCTGCCGCTGATCGTCTGCGAGCTGCGTACAAACGACTGCGTTACGCCCTGGAATTCTTCGCACCAATGTTTGCCGATCAATCTCGACGGGACGGTCGGGTCGCGGCCAATGGCCTGCCGGAACTGCTCGCGCGACTGAACGAACTGGCCCGTGCCGTTCACCTGACCGAGGAGGCGCTTCCCGGCGAGCCAGGCGAAGCCATCCGGGACGGCCTTGAACGGCGCAGGAAAGCGCTGTTGGCAGAGCTTCGCGCCGGGTCTTCTACGTGACTTCTGCCGTTCGCTCGTGCCGTCGCGATGCTGTCGATGACCAGGGGGTGCTGCCGCTCCCGGGCGCCCGGGTGTAACGCTTTGCCACTTTGGGTAAAGCGCGCGAGAACCTTGAAGCGGACTGAATTGATTGACTAATCGCCATTGTTATTAGCCTCCCAAGGCGACGCGCCTGCTTTCTTGTTACACCCAGGAATGAGCTTTTCCTGGCGCGCTCGTCGGCCGCCAGGTGTCTGATTGGGTTCGAAAACCGAGAAAACTTTGGTGCCTGGCACGCAATGTGCGTTAAGGCTCTGCGAGAAACGCTCTGCCGCGTTTGTTCGCGCCCGGCCCGGGAGTTTGCCGATAAAGGCGCGAGCGGGCGATCCGCCAGGGAAAGAATCAAGGCAGCCGGTTCGCTGGCCATTGAACAGCACTCTCGGGAACTGCGGTAACGCAGTGGTCGGGCGGCGAACCATTCGCCCTTCGCTTTTCGCGCTCGGCGTTGATCGGAAAGATGACCTGGAGCATCAGGCAACGAAGCCGCCTGGCGGCCTAATTTTTAACGCGAGCATTTCCCCTCTCGCCAAAGGAGAAAGTAATGGACAAGAGCAAGCTGCGTCTTTTTCACACCACCAAAGAAGTGGAAACGCACTTCGACTCATTTCTGGATACCGTTTCCCAAGGCGGCATCTCGTTCCGCTCCGGTCTGAACGCCTATCTGGAGTCGGCAGGGAATGGCGACATGGCCGCCAAGCTTAAGCAAATCAACGACCTGGAGCATAAAGGCGACGAGCTGCGTCGGCAGGTCGAGCATGAACTCTATACCCTGGCGTTGATCCCCGACTTTCGCGGCGACGTGTTGAGTCTGCTGGAGGATCTGGACGGCCTACTCAATGTCATGGAAGACACGATGGGCTCGCTCGACATCGAAAGGCCCGCTTTTCCGCAGGAGCTGCATGCTGACCTCCGGAAACTGGCCGAAAGCGTCGGCATGGCCGTCGAGACTGCGGTGATGGCGTCCCGGGCTTTCCTGCGGGACATTCAGTCGGTTCGCGACCACCTGCACAAGGTGATGTTCTACGAAAAAGAAGCGGACGGCCAATCGGACAAGCTGAAGCGCGCCATCTTCGCTTCTTCCCTGCCACTGGCCGAAAAGTTGCACCTGCGCCGCTTTGTTGACCAAATCGACCATATTGCAGACGAAGCCGAGGACGTCGCCGACTGGCTGGCGATCTACACCATCAAGCGTTTGGACTAAGACCAGGGAGACACCCAGACTATGGATCCTACGATATTCCTCTATCTGTCCAGCGGCTTGTTCCTGGGCTGGTCGCTGGGAGCGAACGATGCTGCCAACGTCTTCGGCACAGCGGTCGCTTCGCGAATGGTCAAGTTCACCACCGCGGCGATCATCCTGACGATTGGCGTGATTCTCGGTGCAATCGTCAGTGGCGCGGGTGCGGCGCACACCTTGTCGAAACTCGGGTCGATCAACGCGTTGGGTGGCGCCTTCATGGTCGCCTTTTCCGCTGCCGCGGTCGTCGCCTGGATGACCATCGTCGGTCTGCCGGTGTCGACGACCCAGGCGGTCGTCGGAGCGATCATCGGCTGGAACCTGTTCACCGGTTCGGTCACCGACTACAGCGTCTTCAAGACCATTTGCGCCACCTGGATTGCCAGCCCGGTGCTCACCGGCTTCTTCAGCTACTTCATTTACAAAGGGGTGATGAAGCTGCTCGAGAAATCGCGCATTCACATCATCCGTCTCGATGCCTTGACCCGCATCGGCCTGGTCATCGCCGGCGCGCTGGGCTCCTACTCGCTGGGCGCCAACAACATCGCCAACGTGATGGGCGTCTTCATTGGCGCCAATCCGTTCCAGGATTTCCACGCCGGCGTGTTCGAGTTCTCCGGCCTGCAGCAGTTGTTTCTGCTCGGTGGCCTGGCAATTTCGGTGGGCGTCTTCAGCTATGCCAAGAGGGTGATGTTAACCGTGGGAACGTCAATTGCCCCGCTGACGCCGGTCGGCGCCTTTGTGGTGATCATCGCCACCTCCCTGGTGCTCTTCCTCTTCGCGTCGGAAGGCCTGGAATATGCCTTGGCGTCGATAGGTTTGCCGACGATTCCTCTGGTGCCGGTATCGAGTTCGCAGGCGGTCGTCGGTGGCGTCATCGGCATCGGGCTGATCAAGAACGCTCGCAACATCAAGTGGAGCGTCGTCGGGCGTATCGTCGTGGCCTGGGTTCAGACGCCGCTCGTGGCGGCGCTGGTTTGCTACGTTTTCCTCTTCTTTCTGCAGAACGTTTTCGGGCAGACGGTCTACAACCCTTCGCAGTATCGTCTGGCCAAAGACGTACTCGTCCATCGCGGCGATGCCGAGGACGCCAAGGCGCTTGCCGACGTGATTGGCAAGAGCTTCCCGACCTCGGGCCAGCTGAAGAGCGCCATCGACAAGGCGTTGCCAGATCTCGACGCGAAGACCGTGCTGCAGCTTGTCGACGACTCGCTGGTCGAAGAAATCACCGTCGATCCGGCCAAATTCAAGGTCCTGGAAAAACTGAACGTGATTGAAGCGGAGCGCCTGGACGCCTTGCGCACGCTGAGCGGCAAGACCTTCACCTACCGCTGGCAACTGATCGAGGCCCTTGCCAACCAGACGCCGGAGTGGAAGCTCAAGGAAAAAACCGTCCTCAACAAGCCGTACAACAAGGAAATCCAGAAGGACCTCGACCTGGTGATGGATGCCTACGTTGCCAAAATGAAGTAGATGGCGTTGGCGGACAAGAGAAAATGAGCGGTCTTGCCGTGGTGCCTGCCGTCACGCCAGTCAATCGGCAGACGGCGGTCGGGAATAAGCCAGCACTGGCGGGGCTTGCCGTGCTTGCGCGCGACGGCGTGACCTCGCTGCTGTCCCCGGAGTGGTGCGCGCCGGTCGCCTGGAGTCACGAAGGGTACCGCTACGACGTGCCTGAAGCGCCGGACGAGTCGCCGGAGCGCAGGCGCCAACGTGAAACCGCCCGGCAGCTGGTGCGGCGCTCGCGGCAGAACGGTTTGCCCTTCTCTTTCGTTTCTGTCGCTGGCGGTTACGGCCACCTGCCGTGGCTTCCGCATGCGTTGGCTAGCGAAGGCGAAACCTTTCTGCTCGAGCGGCATCCGGATCACGCCGTCTATCTCGACGATCCGACGCTGGCCGTTGCGGCTGCCCGCTTGCCGATGGTGCGCGCGTCGCTGCGCTTGCGCACCAGCGCAGCACCCACGTCGCTGATCGCCTGGACGTCCGTTCAACCGGCGGCGCAATGGCGCCGGCTGTTGATCGCGGATGCAGGGGAGGGCAGGTGCAAGCTGCGGGCCGATTATCTGACCGGGCGAGTCTGGGTCTGGGACGGAAAATCGCCTTCAGCTTGCTGCTGGCACCTCCTCGTGTGCAGGGAGATGGATGGCGAGACGCTCAGGTTCTGCTTGTCCAATGCCAGGCCTGACGCCTCCTTGCGTGATCTGGCAGAAATGCGGGCGCAGGCGATTTCGCCGAACGCTGTCGCGACCGGGTCAAGAGCACGTGTCAACTGGCTGTGGTGATCACCAAGAGCATGTTTTTTGCGTTTCCCGGGGAGCGTCCTTCGGCGTTGCCGTAGTGCCTGCTGGCGATCGATCGTCGCTTGCTAAGGACACGGACTTGTCTTGCGACCATCCTCGGTTTGCTGGCCGGGTGATGACCTATTTTGCGATCGCCTAAACGGTCGACCACGCCCTGCTGGTGACGGAAGCTAAGCGCTTGCCAAGGCGCTGGCGTTACGGCTGCGCTATTCCGACAAGGAACCGATGGCCATGCAGGACTAGCTGCCGTCGGGTGAGCAGTAGAGAGTTCACCTGCCGCAGGTGCTGCGTCGCTGTGTGCCGGGGCGCATCCTTAATTGTCCTCCACCGCGCGGGCGCAGGGGCGCCAGCCAGTCGCCGGCGGGGCGGCGGGGCGGCGGGCACGCCGGGGATGGCGGAACGAGCTTAAGCAAAATGCATGGTGGCGGCCGCGTCCGGCAACGCGCCTGTCCTGCGGAAATCCACAATGGCTGTTGCCACGCTGTTCGGTCAGAATCCGCCAGGAAACATAGGGGGCCAAGCACATCTGCCTTGTCGAGCAAGCTCTTCTTTCCCTTGCGGGCAGCCGCCGGCAAGGGCTTGCGGCGACGCCTTCGAGAGCGGTGGAAAAGTTGCCTTCCGTCGGGCTGAGCGCCGCAGCCGGCGTCGAGTGACGATTTTCAGGCCACCGGTGCTTGCCTTCGCGCCAGCGAACTGATTATCCTTTGCGCCGCAAGCACCAGCGCTTGTGGTACTGAAGAACGAGATATTCACACGCAGTAACTTTCCTTAGGAGGAGATCGCATGAAGCATATGAAGAAGATCAGCGTCGCCCTGACAGCCCTTGCCATGGCTTTTGCCGCCACGTCTGCATTGGCGAAATGTGAAAAGGGTGAAGTTGTTGTTAGCGGCTGAGTCGACCCGCAGAAATCTGGCGTCGACGTGATCGGTGTGACGTGAACGAAACAGGGGCCCGGCGGGCCCCTGCGTCTTGATGGTGTTGGGTTGGTTTAGAACGGCGGATCGGTGGTTTCGACGTTGCGGTCGGTCACCCGCAGCTCGCGGAAGCGGGTCTGCAAAGCGACCTCGTAGTGCGCCCAGATACGATTGCGTAAATCATCAAGCAACTCGATGACCGCCAGCGCCTGATCCGGCGACCAGCGAGAGTCGATGAGCAAGTCGAGGCCGTCCTGCAAACCGGAAGGTGGATGATAGGGCTTCACGTTGCCGCCTTCGCCGAGCGCTTCCTGGATCTGGCGGCTGCCTGTTCCTGTGCCTCCTTGCGCCGGTAGGAGTCCCCCTTGATGGCGAGAATCTCGGCGTGATGGACTAGGCGGTCGATCATCGCCACCACGCAGCTGGCGTTGGGAAACACCTCCGACCATTCCGAGAACGACTTGTTGGTGGTGATCAAAGTGCTCTTCTTCTCGTGACGCCGATTGATCAACTCGAAGAGCAAGTCCGCGTGACGGTTCGAGTAAGACAGGTAGCCGACCTCGTCGATGACGAGAAGATCGGGCGCCGCATAGCGACGTAGCCGATAGCGCAGCGCCGAGTCACTGTCCAGGCCGGCCAGATCGCCGAGCAACTGTCCGGCGGTGGCAAACAACACCGTGCGCCCCTCCAGGACCGCCTGATGCGCAATGTTCTGAGCGATCATCGTCTTGCCCAGGCCACTGCTGCCGACCAGGAGGACGTTGGTCGTCGCCTGCAGGAAGTCCAGGGTCATCAGTTCGGCGATCGCGCGCTGATCGCATTGCTGCGGCCAGGCCCAGTCGAAATCGGCCAGCGGCTTGAAGCGTCCGATATGGGCGCAGCGCAGCCGTCGTTCGAGCGAGCGGCGCGCACGCTCGCCTTCCTCCCAAGAGAGCAAAGGATCCAGCCAGGGCTGCTCGGCACACTCGGCCCAGTGCGCGAGGAGGCCGTGCAACTGCAAAGCGGCCGCGCGTCGGCGGCGGGCATCATTCGTCATCCGGCGTCCCTTCCATCAACTGGTCGTAGTCATCGAGCCTGTGCGGGCGCACCGGGACATCGCGCCGTTTCACATGCTCCGGCAAAGGCACCGCCAACGGCGGCGGTTCCGCCTTCGCCTGCCGGCGCTTCTCCAAGGCCAGACGAACCGCATTGGGATGCGGCACGCCGCGCCCCAGCGCGTCGGCAATCGCCACCGTCAGTTCGGCCACGCCGTAAGCTTCCAGCAGCTCGGTCAGCGCGCGCACCGTGCGTCCCAGCGGTTCGCCGCGTTCGACCGCTTGCGTCAGCAGCTCACGGCTTGTCGGCACCGCCTGCACCAGATGATCGGTGCCGCGATGCGCGGCGGCTTGATGCTTATGCGCGACCAGGGTCGCGATGTGCTCGGGGATTTCGATCTGTTGCCGGCGGTCATAACTGCGCCGATGGGTGGCGACCACGGTCTGGCCATCGAGGACGCGTACCTGATCCAGGCTGGCGACGACGCTGAGCGTGCGCGCCACGCAGGTATGCGGGATCGAGTAGTCATTCAGGTCGAAGCGCACGTACGGCGTCTTGCCGGCGCAGACGGCCTTGACCTCGTCGGTCGGGAAGGCGTTCCCGGGTAGCGTCAGCAGGCGCGTTCGCTCCTGCTCGAAAGCCTCATGCACCGTCAGCGCCTCGTCCTCCGGGCAGCGCCGCTCCCCGGCAGGCCCGATGACCCAGGCGTCGGCCTGTGCATTCAAATCGTCCACATCCGTGAAGCGGCGGCCGGCGAAGAACGCATCGCGGATAAAACGCACGGCCCTTTCCACGCGGCCTTTCTCATTCCCCCGCGCCACTGCCACGGGGCGCGGCTCGAAGCGGTAGTGACCGGACAGGGCCAGCAGTGTCGGGTGAAAGCGGATCACCGAGCCCTGGCGCTCAAGGACCGCGCTCTTGAGATTGTCGTACAGGGCGACCCGCGGGCAGCCGCCCCAGGCGGTCAGCGCGCCGACATGGCCCCGCAGGAAGTTCTCCATGTGGGCGCCGAGGTAGAAGCGCAGGAAGATCTGCCGCGACCAGGAGAGGACGGCGACGAAGGCCATCAGGGGCCGGCGTGCCCGACCGATCTCCAGGTGGCCGAAGTGACCCCAGTCGACCTGCATCTGTTCGCCCGGCAAGGTGCGCAGCCGTAGATAGGCTTCGGCTTTCGGCCGCGGTCGGTGGCGGGCGATCAGGTGCCGGAAGTGATCCGGGCGCCCCGGATAACCGCGGCCCTTGACCATGTCGTACACGCGGGAGGCACGTAGGCGCGGAAACTGCGTCAAGGTATCGAGGATGAACGGCAGATAAGGATCGATCACCGAGGGCCGGCGAACCGGTCCGAGTGCCGGCAAGCCGGCTTGGGCGAGCACGCGGGCGACGCTGTCGCGATGCACTTGCAGTTGGGTCGCGATGGTGCCGATACGCCAGCGTTCGGCGTGGTAATAACGCAGGATCTGCGCTTCAATCTCGGGGCTGAGAGCCATGTCTTCTCCGGTCGGGTGGGTGACGGCGAATCCGACGCTGCAAAAAGTCCTGGCGCACCCCGTCCGGCAAGGGACGATGACAACGACAGCAGTGCCTTGGCAGAGGTGCGACCGGCAACGTCGGTTCGCAGGAGAGTTGAACAGGGGTGGCCCTGGGTGGGGAACCCTGATGCGTCACTTTCTGCTGCCGGCCCCGGTAACGGCGCTGGCGTTCGGCATGGGCGTGACGGCCGCGCAAGCTGTCTTGATAGCGGCCACCCGAGGCACGGACAGCCTGTCGGCGGGCCTGGTCGGCACAGCGCGCGGTGCAGTAGCGGTGGCCACGATCACAGTGGCTGCAAATGAGCACGGCTGTGCGGCAAGCGGCGCACAGGTAGCGTCTTCCAGAAAGATCCATTGGCCGTCCCGGCCAATGGGAATCTGACGGCGAGCTGCGCTTCGTGAAATACTAGGCAGGCAACGTCGCCGCTATGGGGGCTACGGGGCGCGGCATCGGGTCTGGCTTGGCGGTTGGGACCGATGTCGCGCCTGCCTTTCCACCGGCCGCCGGGCTTTCTACCGCATCGGCCACACGAACGCTACTGCCGCGCCGCTCATGCCGGGCCGCAGCTCACCTCCCGCTCAAACCCCGGGAAGTCGATACCCGACGGCGCTCAGCGATTCCTGGTTGCCCATTCCTGCCGCGCTTCGCTTGCCAGACGACGGGTTGCTGCGCAACCCGTCCGCCGGGAGCCTAGCCGGCGGCAAACCGGAAAACCAGCATATTCATGCTTGGCTGAAAGTCAAAAACCAAAGCAAACCAACGGCTCTTCCCACTTCATCAGGCCGTGGACGCCAGATTTCTACGGAAAGGCGACACCGTTAACAGTTGTTGCCAAACTCAGCCACGTGACGGGTGGATCGACGCATCCCAAGGTGGTCGCGTCCAACCGCCTGGCAGAACGTGTCAACAAGGAAATGAAGGGCAAGCTGTGCATCGAGGTATATCCCAACAGCACCTTGTTTGGCGACAGCAAGGAGCTGGAGGCGCTGCTGGTCGGTGACGTGCAGTTGCTGGCCCCCTCGCTGTCGAAGTTCGGGTCCTACACCCCGAAACTTGGCGTCTTCGATCTGCCCTTCATCTTTGTTGATATTGACCAGGCGATCCGCTTCACCAACTCGCCCGAGGGCAAGAAGCTTCTCAAGTCGATGGAGGGTGTCGGCTTCGTCGGGCTCGGGTACTGGATGTCGGGCATGAAGTATTTCTCGGCGAACAAGCCGCTGATCGCGCCAACCGACGCCAAAGGCATGAAGTTCCGCGTGCAGACCTCTGACGTGGCCAAGGCGATGATCGAAGCGATGGGTGCCTCGCCACAGCCAATGGCCTTCGCCGAAGTCTATGGCGCGCTGCAGACCGGTGTTGTCGACGGTCAGGAAAACACTTGGTCGAACATCTATACGCAGAAGTTCTTCGAGGTTCAGAACAGCACGACGGAAACCAACCATCAGCTGCTGGCTTATATGTTGATGACTTCCGCGGAATGGCTCAACAGCCTGAAACCGGCTGTTCGCGACCAGTTCCTGAAGATCGTCGACGAGGTCTCCAACGAAACCAACCAGCAAGTCAAGGCGGACGAAGCGGCCAACCGCGAGAACATCATCAAGGCCGGCGGAAAGGTCAACAAGCTGACTCCCGAGCAACGCAAGAAGTGGGTGGAGGCTATGACGCCGGTGTGGAAGAAGTTCGAGAAAGAGATTGGTGCAGACACAATCAAGGCTGCGGCCGGCTCATAACTCGCCAGATCGAAAAGGGCCAGTCTCAATCTGGCCCTTTTCGTTGAGCCCGCGATAACAATCGTCGTCAATCGCAGCGCTGGTTTCACCGGGTTATTCGCTCGGCGCGGCAGTGTCGAGCAGGCTCGAATCGTTTCGACTGATGGTTATTTTCTTGGAACATGAGTGGGGGTGTTTGCCATGGGAGCTTACTGGTTCCACGGTATCTTAGTTATTTTCTTGGTGATCCTCTGGGCGCTCGAAAAAAAGTTTCCGAAAGCGATGGCCAGCGCAGAGGAGTCACTTCTTGTTTTGGTGATCACCTCGATTATGGCGGTCTCTTTCTTCCAGGTGATTGCCCGCTACGGATTCAATACCGGCTGGTCCGCGGCGCTGGAATTCAATACGACAATGTTTTCCTGGCTGATCCTTCTGGGTATGGGTTATGGCCTGAGAACCAGCCTGCACCTGGGAGTCGACATCATCATCAAGGCCGTGCCCGCACCGATGACCAAAGCACTGTCATTGTTCGGCGCAGCGTGTTGCATGCTTTATGGCCTGGTATTGCTCGATTCGTCCTGGGTTGCATTGCTCGGCGTCGATACCAAGGGCGGCGCCATCGACTACTGGCTGAAAATGTACAAGATCGGCATTGGCTCGGAAGAGCTTCATTATCCGGGATTCATACAGGACGCCTTTGGTATCCAGTCGCGGATCCATCGCTGGCTGCTGTTGCTGATTCTGCCGCTGGGCCTGGCGCTGATGGCCTTCCGGTCCTTTCAGGCTTTTGTCGATATCGCAACCGGTCGCCGTAAACTTCTCATCAGCGGCCATGAAGCAGAAGACATGGTCGAAGAGAACAAGCACATCTTGAAAGACTAAACGACTAAGGATCCTAGGATGAACTCTCTCTTTCTTTTTGCGATGGTGCTTGCGCTGCTCTTTATCGGCGTCCCGGTGGGCGTTGCCCTGGGACTGTCGTCGATTCTTTTCGTTGCTTTCTTTTCGCATGACTCGCTGTCGTCGGTGGCCATTCAGCTTTTTGGCGCCGGGCAGAACTACACGCTGCTGGCGATTCCCTTCTTCATCCTGGCCTCGGCGTTCATGTCCACAGGGGGGGTGGCGAAGCGACTGATCAACTTCGCCATCGCCAGCGTCGGCCATTTCCAGGGTGGCCTGGCCATGGCATCGGTCCTGGCCTGCATGATGTTTGCGGCGCTGTCGGGGTCATCTCCTGCAACCGTGGTGGCGATCGGTACGATCGCCATCGCCGGCATGCGTCAGGTGGGCTATTCGAAGGAGTTCGCGGCGGGCATCATCTGCAACGCCGGTACGCTGGGTATTCTGATTCCGCCGTCGATCGTGATGGTGGTCTACGCGGCTGCCACAGACGTTTCTGTCGGACGGATGTTCCTGGCTGGCGTCATTCCCGGATTGTTGGCGGGTCTGATGCTGATGTTGGCGATCTACGTTGTCGCCCGGATCAAGGGTTTGCCAAGCGAGGAATGGCGTGGTTTCGGCGCGATCCTGGAGGGTGCGAAGGAAGCGGGCTGGGGCCTTTTTCTGGTGGTGATCATCATGGGCGGCATCTATGGCGGTGTGTTTACGCCGACCGAAGCCGCTGTCGTCGCCGCTGTATACTCGATCCTCGTCGCGTTGTTTGTCTACCGTGACATGGGGCCTCTGAAGGAAACGCCCTGGGTCGCGTCCACGGACAGCCATGCCGCGCGCATCGGTTTCAACGCCGGTGTCTACGCCGTGTCATTCTTCATGGTCTGGATGATCCTGTCTTTCTTTGCCACCGACGGAATGGAAGCCACCGGAAAGATCCGCGCGTACTGGGGGCTGGGAATGTCGCTCGCCATTTTCGTGGGCTACCTGTTCAAGGCTGGACGTGAGCATGGATCCGTCCAGCAGTGCTTCGTGGGTGGCCTCGGGATCTGGCGTCGGAACCTGGTCGTGCTGGCCAAGAACTTTTTCCCGGCGCTGTTTGGCACCGAGTCGCGGGCGACGATCCTGCACGCGACGCGGACCACGGTGATGTTGATGTTCATCATCGCCAACGCCATGTTGTTTGCGCATACCCTGTCGGCGGAACGCATTCCGCAGGACATCACCGAATGGATGCTGCAGGCCGGTTTCACGTGGTTCACCTTCCTCATCGCGGTCAACATTCTGTTGCTCATCGGGGGTCAGTTCATGGAGCCCTCGGGTCTGCTGGTGATCGTCGCGCCGGTGGTCTTTCCGATTGCCATGGAACTGGGAGTTGATCCGATCCACCTGGGCATCATCATGGTCGTCAACATGGAGATCGGCATGATTACGCCGCCGATCGGGCTGAACCTCTTCGTCACCTCCGGTATTACCAACATGAGCCTGGCGACCGTGGTGAAGGCGGCGATGCCCTTTGTCGGCGTCCTGATGATCTTCTTGATCATCGTGACCTATGTGCCGTGGCTGTCGACGGCGTTGCCTTACGCCCTGATGGGACCGGAACTGGTCATCAAGTAGGCAAGTCAGCAAAGTAGCATCGGGGCGCAGGCAAAAGCTCGCAGCGTCCAAATGCAGCATCCGTCCGCCGCTGATCTCCCGGGAGGTCAGCGGCGGTATCCTTTTTGCGGCGGCTTGCCACGAGACTTGTCGCTGGTGGCCGCCCTCGGTTTGCGTGGCGGCAGTGGGCCAGCCGTACAGTGGCTCGCTCGTGCGGCTCCGCTCTGGTGGCCGCCATGGGTACAATCTGCGCATGACTCCCCCCTATTGGCAGCAAGCGTCGGCCGCCCTGGCGCTCTGCGATCCCGTCCTGGCCACCCTTGTCGAGCGTTTTTCGGGGACCGCGCTGGCGTCACGCGGGGACCCCTTCGCGACGCTCGTCCGTTCGATCGTCGGCCAGCAGATCTCCGTGAAAGCAGCCGACAGCGTCTGGGCGCGCTGCTTGGCGGCTGTGCCCGAGGTCACGCCTGCCGGCGTTCTGGAGAGCGGACCTGAAACCCTGCGTGCCTGCGGTCTGTCGGCACGCAAGGTCGAATACGTGCTTGACCTCGCGCGCCATTTCGACGATGGCCAGATTCAGGTGCAGCACTGGTCGTCGCTGAGTGATGCCGAGATCATTGGCGAGTTGACCGCGGTGCGCGGCGTCGGCGTGTGGACGGCGGAAATGTTCCTGATCTTCAATCAGCTGCGTCCCGATATCTTCCCGCTCGACGACATTGGCCTGCAGAAGGCGGTGGCCCTGCACTACTGCCATGGCGAGCGCCCCGGGCGTCGTTTCCTGTTGGAGCAAGGTGAACGCTGGCGTCCCTGGCGTTCGGTGGCGACCTGGTACCTTTGGCGCAGCCTCGACCCGTTGCCCGTCGAGTACTGAGTTTGCCGAGTTCCTTGTTTGGAGCAAAGCCCGGCACGGTGTTTCCGGTAGAATAACGGGTTATTGAAAACCAGCATGCTTACAGATACGGTTGGGCCTGATGAAAACCAGTTTCCTCGACTTCGAACAACCGATCGCCGATCTCGAAGGCAAGATTGAAGCCCTGCGCTTTGCGCAGGACGATTCGGCGGTCGATATCTCGGACGAAATCGGCCGCCTGGAGAAGAAGAGCCAGGCCCTGACCAAGGATACCTACGCCAAACTATCGGCCTGGCAGGTGTCGCAGGTGGCACGCCACCCGCAACGCCCTTACACGCTGGATTATCTTTCGCTGATCTTCACCGACTTCGAGGAACTGCACGGCGATCGCGCCTTTGCTGACGACCATGCGATCGTCGGCGGGTTGGCCCGCTTCAACGGTGAGCCGGTGATGGTGATTGGTCACCAGAAGGGGCGTGACACCAAGGAGAAGATCTTCCGCAACTTCGGCATGCCGCGTCCGGAAGGTTATCGCAAGGCATTGCGCCTGATGCGACTGGCCGAGAAGTTTCGTATCCCGGTATTGACCTTCATCGATACGCCTGGCGCCTACCCGGGTATCGACGCTGAAGAGCGCGGACAGTCCGAGGCGATCGGCCGCAATCTCTACGTGATGGCCGAGCTGAAAGTGCCGATCATCGTCACAGTCATTGGGGAAGGTGGCTCGGGCGGTGCGCTGGCCATCGGGGTCGGCGACGTCGTGCAGATGCTGCAGTACTCGACCTACTCGGTGATTTCTCCCGAGGGGTGCGCGACGATTCTCTGGAAGAGCGCCGAAAAGGCAAGCACGGCGGCAGAAATCATGGGCATCACTGCTCCCCGCCTGCAGGCGCTGGGTTTGATCGACAGCATCGTCGAAGAACCGACCGGTGGTGCGCATCGCGCTCATCAGGCGATGGGGAGAAGCCTCAAGGAGGCCTTGCAGGATGCCTTGCACAAACTGGCGTCGGTGCCTACACGCGATTTGCTCAAGACGCGCCTTGAGCGCTTGATGGCCTATGGCCGGGTCAAAGAACCGACACGCCGCTGAGGCAAGCCAGGAGGAAGCTGCAGCGCCGATTCTGCACACGCTTTCGGCGTTTCTGGAGGCGCGACTGCTGCCTGGGGCCCGCCTGTGCGTCGGGTTTTCCGGTGGAGTCGACTCGGTTGTCCTGCTGCACGCGCTCGACTGCCTGCGTCGCTCCGGATTGTCGATCGATCTCTCGGCGACCCACGTTCATCACGGTCTGAGCAGCAACGCCGATGCCTGGTCTGGCTTCTGTCGCGACTTCTGTCGCGACCACGCCGTACCGCTCGAAATTACGCGCGTCGAAGTGCCGCGTACCAGCGCCGAGGGACTGGAGGCGGCGGCACGGCGCCTGCGTCATGCGGCGTTTTCTGCGTCTCCTGCCGACTGGTTGGCGCTGGCGCATCATCGTGACGACCAGGCCGAGACAGTTCTCTTCCGGTTGCTGCGTGGGGCGGGCGTTGCCGGTGCTGCCGGCATGCCCGCCGAGCGGCCTCAGCCCGGCGGGCCACGTCTGATTCGCCCGCTGCTCGACGTGTCGCGGTCGCAGATCATGCGCTATGCGGAGACGCATTCTCTGGCCTGGGTCGAGGACGAGAGCAACGCCGATTCTCACTATCGCCGCAACCACCTGCGGCGCGAAGTCATGCCGCGCCTTGAGGGGCATTTTCCCGGCGCGGTTCGGGCGCTTGCGCGTGCCGCGCGCCATTTCGCCGAGGCGGCAGAGCTTGTCGAGGAGTTGGCGAAGGCCGATCGGGCGACTATGGCGGGTGATGGCGGGCGCATCGATGTGGCGCGTTTCAACGCACTTTCCCCGGCGCGGGCGCGTAACCTGTTGCGCTCGGAGTTGCGGGCGAATGGTTTTCGTGCCCCCGACGCACGCTGGCTTGATGAGGCGCTACGGCAGTTGAAGACGGCAGCGGCCGCCGCGCAGACCTGTATCGCGACCGCGGACGGCGAGGTGCATGTCTATCGCGGCGAGTTGTACGCCTTGGCTCAGCGCCCGGCCGCTGCAAGTCTTGCGCTGAGCTGGAATGGCGAGTCGGCGTTGCCGTGGGGCGAGGGCCGGGTGCGCTTTGTTGAGCGCACGGGAAAAGGCATCACTCGCCGCATGCTTGCCGGTGCTCGGGTTTTTCTCCGGGTCAGGCAAGGCGGTGAGCGCTTGCGGCCTGACGCACGGCGGCCGGCAAGGACCTTGCGCAACCTCTTGCAGGAAGCTGCCGTACCCCCCTGGGAGCGGGCTCGCTTGCCACTGCTGTGGTGTGGCGAGCGACTGGCGTGGGTTGGCGGGCTTGGCGTTGATGCCGCCTTCGCCTGCGCCCCAGGTGAGCAGGGTGTCGAGCTGCTGTGGGAGACAGGTGACGGTCGTCCGCTTGCTGGCTACGCCCGGTTGGGGAAGCAGGCTGCCGGCACTACCACGCCATGATCGTTGTTCTGCTCAGCGCTTGCCGGCCAGCAGCTGCGCGAGCTCGACGGCCGTCCGCACCCCCATTTTCTCGAACAGATTGGCGCGATGTACTTCGACCGTGCGCATGCTGATCTGCAGTTCGTCGGCGATCACCTTGTTGAGGGTGCCGGCGAGAACCAGTTCCATGACCTGTTTTTCGCGCGTCGTGAGTCGGCTCGTCAAGCTGCTGACCGAAACGGCATCGGAGGCGGCGAGGCGCTGGTGTTCATCGAGCTGCAGGGCCTCAATGACGCGATTGACCAGCTCGTTGTCGTTGCAGGGCTTTTCGACGAAGTCGAAAGCGCCTTGCTTGAGGGCAGAGACGGCCATTGGCACGTCGCCGTGGCCGGTCAGAAAGATCACCGGCAGCGTGCTGCCACGCTCGCACAAGACGTCAAAAAGCTCGGGGCCACTCATCCCGTCCATGCGGATGTCGAGGAGAATGCAGCCAGCAAGCGTGGGTTCCCACGCGGCCAGAAAGTCTTCAGCCGAGGGGTAGCTCCGGCAGGGAACACCGCGTGACTCGAGCAGCCAGCCGAGTGAGTCACGGATGGCGTCGTCGTCGTCGACGAGGTAGGCATGTGGGGTCATTGCTGGACAATCGGAAGGGTGATGATGAAAATCGAGCCGCCATCCGGGTTGGCTTCAACCCACAGGCGGCCGTGGTGGACCTCGATGATCGAGCGGCAGATGTTCAGGCCCATGCCCATGCCCTCGGCCTTGGTCGAGAAAAGGGGGGTGAATAGCTTTTCTTCGACCTCGGGTGGAATGCCGGGACCGCGATCGACGACCCGGATCTCCATTTGCTGTCTGTCGAGCTGGCTGAGCTTGACGGTCAGCCGGCGCTGCTCGGATGGCGTGTGGCGCATCGCTTCGATGCCGTTGCGCATCAAATTGAGCAGCACCTGTTCGAGCATCACGGGGTCGGCCAGGAGTTCGGGGCGCATGCCCTGAATCTCGCGGACGATACGCACGCCGCGTGCCTTGGCTGCTCCTTCGATGAAGCCGATGCTGTCATCGATCACTTCGGCGAGGTCGCAGGGCACTCGCTTGGGTTCACTCTTGCGCACGAAGTCGTGTACCCGCCGGATGATGTGGCCGGCACGTTGCGCCTGGACGGCGAGCTTTTCGAGTGCTTCCTTGAGCTGTTCAGCGCTGAAGTTGCCTGACTCCAGCTTGTTCAGGCAGCCAGTGTTGTAGCTGGTGATCGCTGCCAGCGGCTGATTGAGTTCGTGCGCCAGGGTCGAAGCCATTTCGCCCATGGTCACCAGCCGTGCCGTGACCTGCAGTTTCTCCTGCTGTTGCTGGGCGAGTTCCTCGGCGTGTTTGCGGGCGGTGACGTCGATGATCGACGCCATCCAGCCCGTTTGCTCGCCGTCCGCGTCAATCAGAGGCGCTTCGTAGACGAGGGCGTCGAAGCGGCTGCCATTCTTGTGCATCAAGCGGATTTCGAACCCCTCGTGCGGGGCCTTGCCTTCGCGAACGTCGTTATGCAGTTGCAGCGTTCTTTCCATTTCTTCTGGTGCCCAGTAGGGCATTGGTGGCGCCAGGCCGATCAGCTCGTCGGCACTGAAGCCGACCATCTGCAGGAAAGCCGGGTTGACGTAACTTACCCGGCCTTCCATGTCGCGCGCGCGCATGCCAACCATCAACGAGTCTTCCATCGCCTTGCGGAAGGCGTACTCCGAGCGCAGCGCCTGTTCGGCGTCGATCCGCCTCTGGATCAAACCGCGTACAGCCCACAAACTCCAGAAAACGGCTGCTGCAAGAACTACGATCAGCGCGGCGATCAGCGTTTGCGCAAGATTGCCGGCAGCACGATAAGCGGTCACCTGCAGCACCATGCCGAAACCCGGAGGGTCGAAAATCACCGGGTAGCTGAGCGTTGTCGAGGCGGCATCGATCTTCGACTTGCTGGCCAGGAGATTGCCGTTGGCGTCGAGAACGCGTACTTGATACTTTGCAGCGAACCACCAGGGAACCTGCTGCTTGAGCAGGCGAGGCAGCGAGTAGACGGCGAGTAGTGTGCCGCGATGCTCGCCTTCGTCGAAGATGGGTACGTAGACTTCGAACTGCGCGACGTCGTCGACCCAGTAGGCATCGCTGTAGGTTGGCTTGCCAAGCTGGGCGAGTTCGATCGAGCGATTGACCGGGTCCTGGCCCGAAGCGTCCTTGCCGTGTCGTGGCAGGCTTCGCGTTGGCATGCCGTGCACGGCTTTGGCAGCGGCATCAAGCCAGAGCAGTTGCAGGAGTTCAGAGTTGTTCTTGAGGATGTGTCGTGCACGCAGAATGAAGAGCGCGTCTGGATCGGTTGTCCGGGTCAGATCGAGGGCCAGTTGCCGTAGCTGTTCGGAATTCCCCTCAAGGTGAAAACGGACGCTTTGCTCGAGCCAGAGGACGTCGGCGATAAGGGTCGAGCGCTGCTCGTCGATGTCGTTCTGGCGTAGCAGCCAGAGCAGGGCGATGAGCAGGATGAGAAGCAGACCCACCGCCCCTTTCAGAATCGAGAGATACCACTGCGACCAGTTCAGCGACGCCGGCCGGGGCAGCGCATTCTGGTGCAGGAGGGGGGCGTCTTTCATGGCGCTTCATCTTACGCAAGTTATCGCCCGCGGGGTGTGCATAAATCCCCGCATCCGGGGCAGACCGTACGCCCCGCAGGGGCTGCGTTGGCGACCGAGATCCCGCTTGTCGCGGTGTCGATCGCAGCTTCCCGAAGGGTATGGCCATGCCCTGAATGGCGGCTCGCAAGCGCCGTCCTTCCTCGCTGCCGCGCGCTGTGGATTTCCACAATGTTCGCCGCCAGCAGTCTCTGTAATATACGCCCTCGCAACCGGCTAATAATTTTGTTAACGAAACGTTTTGCACATGAAGGAGAGACCATGAAAGTTTCAAATTTGCTGTTCGGAATGCTCGCTTGCGCCCTCTCGGCGATGCCGCTGGCGGCCTTGGCCGAAGGACCGATCGTTATCAAATTCAGCCACGTCGTGGCCAACGATACGCCCAAGGGGTTGAGCGCAGAATTCTTCGCCAAGCGCGCCAGCGAACTGACCAAGGGCAAGGTCAAGGTCGAGGTGTATGGCAACTCGACCTTGTACAAGGACAAGGAGGAACTTGAAGCGCTGCAACTTGGCGCCGTGCAGATGCTTGCGCCGTCACTTGCCAAGTTCGGGCCGCTTGGCGTCAAGGAATTCGAAGTCTTCGACTTGCCGTACATCTTCGACAACTACGCCGATCTGCATAAGGTGACGCAGGGTGCGATCGGGAAGGGTCTGCTCGCCAAGCTGGAGCCAAAGGGTGTGACCGGCCTGGCGTTCTGGGACAACGGCTTCAAGTCGTTTTCGGCGAACACGCCAATCCTGATGCCGGAGGACCTGAAGGGCAAGAAGATGCGTATTCAGTCGTCCAAGGTGCTCGAAGCGCAGATGCGTGCACTGAAGGCGATTCCTCAGGTGATGGCCTTCTCCGAAGTCTATCAGGCGCTGCAGACCGGCGTTGTCGATGGGACCGAGAACCCGATGTCGAACCTCTTTACGCAGAAGTTCTTTGAAGTTCAGAAGCATTTGGCGATTACCGATCACGGTTACCTGGGTTACGCCGTGATCGTCAACAAGAAGTTCTGGGATGGCCTGCCGGCGGATGTTCGCGCGCAGCTCGAAACAGCCATGAAGGATGCAACCGAGTACGCCAACAAGGTCGCCAAGGAGCAGAACGACAAGGATCTGGAGGCGGTCAAGAAGAGCGGCAAGACGGCGGTGCACGTACCGACACCCGAACAGCGCAAAGCCTTCAAGAAGGCGCTTCTGCCGGTGCACGAAGAGATGGCCTCACGCATTGGAAAGGACCTTCTGCAGTCGGTCTACAAGGAAACAGGCTTCGATCCTAGCAAGCTCTAGGCGACGCGGATACTGGAGGGATAGCCCGTTGGGACGCCTGGTCCAGCGGGTTTTTTTCAGGCAGTCGGGGGACTTGCGAGTGAAAATACTTGATCACCTGGAGGAATGGCTGATCACCTTTCTCATGGGGGCGGCAACGACGATCATCTTTCTTTCGGTCGCGCATCGCTACGCGGCTGGTTACCAGATTCCGATCGTGCAGGACTGGCTGCTCTCGCTGAACTTCGGCTGGGCCCAGGAACTGTGCATCATCATGTTCGTGTGGATGGCCAAGTTCGGCGCGGCCTACGGTGTACGCACCGGTATCCACGTGGGTGTGGATGTGCTGATCAACAGCTTGAGCGAAGGAAGCCGCAGCAAGTTCATTGTCTTCGGGATGTTGTCCGGCGCGCTGTTTACCGGCGTGGTCGGCTCCCTCGGGGCGGCGTTCGTGTGGGACAACGGTGCCCACTACGCGATTTTTCAGTTTCTCGGCATGGACACCGCGGACATGTTCTCGGGGCCGACGACGCCCGATCTCGAGTGGCCCACCTGGGTTGTATACAGTGCCATTCCTCTGGGTTCGTCGCTGATGTGTTTCCGCTTTCTGCAGGTCGCAGTGAGTTTCCTCAAGACCGGCGAGCTGCCACACCACGACCACGGCCATGTTGACGGCCTCGAAGAAGAAGAGATTCCGGAGGAGGTGCAGACCCTTGCCGTGGAAGGCAAGCTGCATCCCCATGAGCGGACTCACGAGAAGCGGCATTCGGACGATCGCTCGGGCAACGGAGACCAGAAACCATGAACGCCATCATCATTTTCACGATTCTCCTGTGCCTGATGCTGACCGGCATGCCGATCTCGATTTCGCTCGGCCTGACGGTGCTCAGCTTCCTGTTCCTATTTACGCAAGTGCCCTTGGAAGCCGTCGCTCTCAAGCTGTTCACCGGGATCGAAAAGTTCGAGATCATGGCCATTCCGTTCTTTATCCTGGCCGGTAACTTCTTGACCCATGGCGGGGTGGCGCGACGAATGATCCGTTTCGCGACGAGCATGGTCGGACATTGGTTCGGCGGTCTCGGTCTGGCCGGCGTTCTCGCCTGCGCGCTGTTCGCGGCTGTCTCTGGCTCGTCGCCGGCGACCGTCGTGGCCATCGGCTCGATTCTGATGCCAGCCATGGTCAAGGCTGGTTTCCCGAAGAGATTCGGTGCCGGCGTCATCACCACGTCCGGGGCATTGGGCATTCTGATTCCCCCGTCGATCGTCATGGTCATGTATTCGGTCGCCACCAACACCTCGGTTGGCGCTCTGTTCATGGCCGGCGTGATTCCGGGTATCGCTCTGGCCATGGTCCTCGGTGGCGTGACCTGGTATCGGGCGAGGAGCAACAACTACCCGCGCATGGCCAGGGCATCTTTCGCCGAGCGCCTGAAGGCGTTCCGCGAGTCAGCCTGGGGTCTGCTGTTGATCGTCATCGTCATGGGCGGTATCTACAGCGGCATGTTCACGCCGACCGAGGCGGCGGCGATGAGCGCGGTTTATGCCTTCATAGTCGCCGTCTTTGTCTACAAGGATCTTTCGCTGAGTGACGTGCCGCGGGTCTTGCTCAACTCGGCCAATATGTCGGCGATGCTGCTCTACATTATCACCAACGCCGTGCTCTTCTCGTTCATCATGACCAACGAGAACATCCCGCAAACCCTCGCTGACTGGATGTTGGGTCACGGTCTGGGCGTGATCGCCTTCCTTCTGGCGGTCAACGTGATCCTGTTGCTGGCGGGCAACTTCATGGAGCCGTCGTCGATCGTGCTGATCTTTGCGCCGATCCTTTTCCCGGTCGCGATGAAGCTGGGAATTGATCCGGTGCACTTCGGGATTTTGATGGTGGTCAACATGGAAGTGGGCATGTGTCATCCGCCGGTCGGCCTCAACCTCTACGTTGCTTCGGGGATCACCAAGATGGGCATTACCGAGCTGACCATCGCGGTCTGGCCATGGCTGTTGTCGATGCTGGCTTTCCTTGTGCTGATCACCTATGTGCCGATCATCTCGACCTGGTTGCCGACGAGGCTGGGCATGATGTAAGTGAGGCAACGGCACTCGACGTCGGGTGCGGGCGCGCGTACAGGCAATCTGTACGCGCGCCATTTTCTTGATGGTGCTCCTTGTCATCGACCTCGCGGTGGTTGCTGGCGCTCGCAAGGGGTGTGGATCGCTGGTCGGCGATGGTCGTCGCGCTGCGCAAATCGTGGGCACGCGTGGCCAGGGCGGATGGCGGATTTCCACAATACTCAGCGCCCCTGCTTTTTGTCATGTTGACGTCGCCAGCAAGGTAATAGCCCGATTGCGGGACCGCTTCTGGAACGGAGGGACGACATGACATTTCGCGATCTGCTGTTTCGGTTGCTCGCTTGCTTGCTCTCGGCGGCGCCCTTTCCGGCGCAGGCGGAAAGCCCGATCGTTATCAAGTTCAGCCACGTCGTGGCTGAGGATACGCCGAAGGGCCTGGGCGCGGCGTTCTTTGCCAAGCGGGCCGCAGAGCTGACCAAAGGCCAAGTCAAGGTCGAGGTCTACCCCAACTCGACGCTGTACAAGGACAAGGAGGAACTCGAAGCGCTGCAACTCGGTGCCGTTCAGGTGGTGGCGCCGTCGCTGGCCAAGTTTGGCCTGCTGGGGGTCAGGGAGTTCGAGATCTACGACCTGCCGTACATCTTCGACAGCTATGAAGAGTTGCATAAGGTAACGTTGGGGCCGATCGGCAAGAGTCTCTTCCGGAGGCTGGAGCCGAAGGGGATAAGGGGGCTGGCCTACTGGGATAACGGCTTCAAGTCCTTTTCAGCAAACACGCCGATCCACATGCCCGATGAGCTGAAGGGCAAGAAGATGCGCATTCAGCCGTCCAAAGTGCTCGAAGCGCAAATGCTGGCGCTTAATGCTATCCCGCGCGTGATGGCGTTTTCGGAAGTCTACCAAGCCTTGAAGATGGGCATTGTCGATGGCACGGAAAACCCGATTTCCAACCTTTACACGCAGAAGATGTTCGAGGTCCAGTCGCACCTGACGCTGACCGAGCACGGTTACCTGGGTTACGCGGTGATCGTTGACAAGAAATTCTGGGAGGCCTTACCGACGGACATTCGCGGCCAGCTCGAAATGGCGATGAAGGAGGCTACCGACTACACCAACAGGATCGCCAAGGAAAAGAACGACAGCGATCTCGAAGCGCTGCGCAGGAGCGGCAAGATCGAGATCCACGTGCCCACGCCGGAGCAGCGCCGTGCGTTCAAGAAGGTTCTCGTTCCAGTGCACAAGGAGATGGCGTCGCGTATCGGCGACGACCTTCTGCAGTCGGTTTACCGGGAGACCGGTTTCGATCCGGCGAAGCTCTAGAGCAAGCGTCGGAGGAGGTCGGAACCTGGCTCGTCGGTATTCCCCGCCCGGCCGGGCGTCACCGCGCTGAGCGCGGTGGTCGGCCGTGCCTCGTCTTGCTTCCCCTTTCATGGTCACCCTGGCGCGAAGGCTGCCATCATTCTCCGCCTGCGGAAGACGCTGCACGAACGTCGCGCACATCGCCTCGCTGCGCGGGCGGGAGCGGGCGGTAAAGGGGTGCCCGTGCCCGGCTTTTCGTTTCCCGCCAGTTCGGATTTGGACCCGGGTGTTGGTATAATGCGAGGTTGTGTTTCTAGCGATATGATTTGCTGTTGTTTTTATTGACCTATTTCCGTTTGGAGAATCATTCATGGGCATCGAACGTACTCTTTCCATCATCAAGCCAGACGCCGTCGCCAAGAACGTGATCGGCAAGATCTACTCCCGCTTTGAAACCAATGGCTTGACGGTAATTGCCGCCAAGATGGCCTGGCTGTCACCCCAGGAGGCGGGCGCCTTCTACGCGGTCCATAAGGAGCGTCCGTTCTTCAAGGATCTGGTCGCGTTCATGATCTCCGGACCGGTGATGGTGCAAGTGCTCGAAGGCGAGAGCGCGATTGCCAAGAATCGCGAGCTGATGGGCGCAACCGACCCGAAGAAGGCCGAGGCAGGAACGATTCGTGCCGATTTCGCCGAATCCATCGACGCCAACGCCGTGCATGGTTCCGATGGCGAAGAGACGGCGAAGAACGAAATCGCCTTCTTCTTCCCGGCCATGTCCGTCTATTCGGGCCGCTAGGTCGCGCTCCGCTGCTGGCAAGATGATCAATCTGCTCGATCTTGATGCCGCTGGCCTGACGGCCTTCTTCTCCGGGCACGGCGAAAAGCCTTTTCGTGCCCGGCAGGTGCTGCGCTGGATGCATCGTTTCGGGCAGGCTGATTTTGACGCCATGAGCGACATCGCCCGAAGCCTGCGCGAGAAGCTCAAGACGCTGGCCTTGGTGGCACCTCCGACGGTGGTTGCCGACCGCCTCGCCGAAGACGGTACGCGCAAGTTTCTCTTCGACGTGGGCGGCGGTAACGCCGTCGAGGCGGTGTTCATTCCCGAGGACGACCGCGGCACGCTGTGTGTCTCGACGCAGGCCGGCTGTGCGCTCGATTGTTCGTTCTGTTCTACCGGCAAGCAGGGTTTCAACCGCAACCTGACGGTGGCGGAGATCGTCGGTCAGCTGTGGCAGGTGCGCCATGCGCTTGGCGCTTACCAGCCGGCAGCAGCAGGTGTCGAGCGGGTGGTCAGCAACGTTGTGCTGATGGGCATGGGTGAGCCGCTGGCCAACCTCGACAATACCGTGATGGCCTTGCGTCTGCTCCTCGACGATAATGCCTATGGCCTGTCGCGCCGCCGGGTCACGGTTTCCACCTCGGGCCTGGTACCGGCGATGGACCGTTTGCGCGACGAGTGTCCAGTGGCCCTGGCGGTGTCCCTGCATGCGCCGAATGACCGCTTGCGCGATGAGTTGGTGCCGATCAACCGGAAATACCCCTTGCAAGAACTGATGGCGGCATGCCGCCGCTACCTGGAAAAGGCGCCGCGTGATTTCGTCACCTTCGAGTATGTGATGCTGGACGGCATCAACGACTCCGAAGCGCACGCCCGCGAGGTGCTGGCGCTGACCCGGGACGTCTCCTGCAAGTTCAACCTGATCCCCTTCAACCCGTTTCCGGGTACGTCCTATCGCCGCTCGCCAGCGCCGCGGATACGCCGTTTCGCCGAGCTTCTGATGGCCTCGGGCGTGGTGACCACGACGCGCAAAACGCGCGGTGACGACATCGATGCCGCCTGCGGTCAGCTCGCCGGACAGGTTCTCGACCGCACGCAGCGCACGGCACGGCGCAGCTTCGTTGTCCACCAACAGCGTCAGGAGGCTTGTGGATGAGGCGAGCCGTCCTCGGGCTCATCGCCTTGTTGAGTGTGAGTGCCTGTTCGTCGGGACTCTTCTCGTCTTCGCCAGCCACGACGACGCAGAAGGCGGCTGAGGAGGAGCCGGACTCGCGACGTCCGACGCCGCCGCGCGACAAGCGCACGCGTGCCAAACTGCATACCGAGTTGGGCTCGCTCTATCTGCAGAAGCAGAACTATTCGGTGGCACTCGAAGAGCTGACCATGGCTATCGTCGTCGATCCGGACTACGCGCCGGCCCATGGTGCGCGCGGACTGGTGCTCTACAATATCCGCGAGATGGCGCTTGCCGACCGGGACTTTCAACAGGCCCTGAATCTTGACCCCAACGATCCCGAGCTGAACAATAACTATGGCTGGTTTCTCTGTCAGGTTGGCAGGGAGAGGGAAGCGATGCCGTACCTGCAACGAGCGATGAAGAACGCCTTGTACGAGACGCCGGATCGGGCCTATCTGAATGCGGGCGCCTGTCAGGTGAAGCTCGGCGATCTGGATGCCGCCGAGGGTTTCGTGCAGCACAGCCTGCTGATCCGGCCGAACAATGCGCAGGCGTTGCTGCAGCTCGCAGAAATCAATTACCGCCGCGGTCAGCTGGAGCTTGCCAGTCAGCAGCTTTCGGATCTGCTGCGCAAGGCGGAGCCAAATGCCGAGGCGCTCTGGTTGGTCGTGCGGGTGGAGCGGAAGCGGGGCGATCGCCTGGCTGAAGCCCGCTATAGCGCCCAGTTGAAGCGAAAATTCCCGCTTTCACCCGAGGCTCAGGAACTGCTGAAAGGCAACTTCGAATGAGTGAACAATCTGTGTTTTCCAATAGTAGCGAGGCGAGTTTGCCCGCAGTGAATTCCTCCCGGGAGTTGTTGGCTGACGCCGGTGGCGTCGGTCAACAACTGCGCTCTGCGCGCGAAGCCAGAAATATTACCCTGGCCGAGGCGGCCCAGTCCCTGAAACTGGCGCCCAGGCAGGTGGCGGCGATCGAAAGCGAGGACTGGGCATCGTTGCCCGGCAACACGATGATTCGCGGTTTCGTCCGCAATTACGCGCGAGTGCTCAATCTGGACGCCGATGCGCTGATGCGCGCGCTCGATGCGACACGCATGCAGCGGACCCTGCAACTGGAGGCGTCCGCGGGAACCAGTTCGCACCTGCCGCAGGCCAGCAACCAGGCTGAAAGACGTGACTATCTGGCAGTCATCGGGGGGCTGGTGCTGCTGGTCCTGGCACTGCTGGCGTATTTCTATGTTCCGCAGAACTTCTGGCAGGAGCAGTTGGCGGCGCTCACGGGTAGCGAGCCTTCGCAAACTGCTGCCGAGGCGCAGACCGTGGTTAGTGAGCCTGCCGCGACACCCTCGGCACCGGTGACGGTGGTTGGCACAGTTGCCCCGACCGAAGGGAGTGCTGTGGCGAAGCTGACAGCCCCCCCCGTGCCAAGCGCGACGGCACCTGCTGGGCCGGCACCCGCGGTTGTAGCGCCCGCTGCGGTGAAGCCCGACGGCAAGCAGGAAGCCACGCCGGCGGCCACGCTGGAGACGGCAACGGAAGCCAAGAAGGAAGCCAAGGCGGCGGACGTCCTCAAGCTCAGTTTCACCCAGGCGGCTTGGGTAGAGGTGCGTGATGCGGCTGGCGAAGTCGTCGCTTTCGGCGTCAAGCCGGCGAACAGTCAGCAGGAAATCAAGGGGCAGCCGCCGTTCTCGCTTGTCCTCGGCAACGCCAGGTACGTGACGGTGGAGTACAAAGGCAAGCCTGTCGATCTCGAACCGCACACCACCAAGGGCGTGGCGCGGCTCTCGGTCAAATGACGATCTGGCAAGCGGTGGTCCCGCTGTGAGCAATTCGCTGTCCGCGATGGCGCGGCGACGGACGCGCGCCGTCCGCGTTGGCCCGGTTACCGTCGGCGGTGACTCGCCGGTGGTCGTCCAGTCGATGACCAATACCGATACCGTAGACGTCGTGCGCACCGCGATCCAGTGTGCCGAACTGGCGGGCGCCGGGTCGGAACTGGTGCGGATTACGGTCAATACACCCGAGGCTGCCGCCGCGGTGCCGGCGATTTGCGCGCAGCTCGAGCGGATGGGTGTCGCTGTGCCGCTGATCGGCGACTTTCACTATAACGGTCACCGCCTGCTTGCGGAGCAGCCCGACTGCGCCCGCCTCCTGGCCAAATATCGGATCAATCCGGGCAATGTCGGTCATGGCCGGAAGCGTGACGAGCAGTTCGCGCAGATGATCGAGACCGCCTGTCGCTACGACAAGCCGGTGCGCATCGGTGTGAACTGGGGCAGTCTCGATCAGGATCTGCTGGCGCGGATCATGGACCAGAATGCTCGCCGTGCCGAGCCGCGTGATGCCATCGAGGTGATGCGCGAGGCAATGGTGGCCTCGGCGCTGGAGTCGGCCGCGCGCGCCGAAGCCATCGGTCTGCCGGGTGACCGGATCATCCTCTCGTGCAAGGTGTCGGGCGTCCAGGACCTGGTCGCCATCTATCGCGCGCTGTCGCAGCGTTGCGATTATCCCTTGCATCTCGGCTTGACCGAGGCCGGTATGGGTTCCAAAGGCATCGTCGCGTCTACCGCGGCGATGGCGGTTCTGCTCCAGGAGGGCATCGGCGATACCATCCGCGTTTCCTTGACCCCGGAGCCTGGCGGCAAGCGCACGCAGGAGGTGATCGTCGCCCAGGAAATGCTGCAGACCATGGGTCTGCGGGCTTTCAGCCCGATGGTCGTCGCCTGTCCTGGTTGCGGCCGTACGACCAGCAGCTTTTTTCAGGAGTTGGCGCAGTCGATCCAGGAGCACGTCCGCGAACGCATGCCGCACTGGCGCGGCGAGTATGACGGCGTCGAAAACATGACCCTGGCGGTGATGGGCTGCGTGGTCAACGGGCCGGGCGAGAGCAAGCATGCCAACATCGGCATCAGCCTGCCCGGCACCGGAGAAACGCCGGCAGCGCCAGTATTCGAGGACGGGGCCAAGACGGTTACCTTGCGCGGCGAGCATATTGCCGCCGAGTTCACCGCCATTGTCGATGCCTACGTGGCACGCAGCTACCAGAGGAAGTGTGTCGCGAAATGATCAGTCAGAAGATTCAGTCCGTTCGCGGCATGAACGACATCCTTCCGGACGAGGCCGAATTCTGGGACCTGTTCGACGAGACCATCCGTTCGTGGCTGAAGAGCTACGGCTATCGTCCGTTGCGCCTGCCGATCGTCGAGCCGACGCCACTCTTCAAGCGCGCCATCGGCGAAGTCACCGACATCGTCGAGAAGGAGATGTATTCGTTTGTTGACAGTCTCAATGGCGAGCCGCTGACGCTGCGTCCGGAGGGAACAGCGGGCTGCGTGCGTGCTGTCATTGAGCACAATCTGATTGCCCAGCAGCCACAGCGCCTGTACTACATGGGTCCGATGTTTCGTCACGAAAGGCCACAGAAAGGCCGCTATCGCCAGTTTCACCAGGTCGGCGTCGAAGCACTGGGGTTTCCCGGACCGGACATCGACGCCGAGCAGATCCTTATGGGCGCTCGCCTGTGGGATGATCTTGGGCTTGACGGCATCAGCCTGCAACTCAACACCCTGGGACAGTTTGCCGAGCGGGCCAGCCATCGTGCCGAACTGATCACCTATTTCGAGCGGCACAGCGAGTCACTCGACGCCGACGCCACGAGGCGCCTGCACAGCAACCCCTTGCGCATCCTCGACAGCAAGAACCCCGCGCTGGAGGAACTGATTCATGGTGCGCCGAAGCTGATCGATTACCTGGGTGCCGAGTCGATGGCTCACTTTGAAGGCGTGCAGAGGGTCCTGCGCGATGCCGGGCTGCCGTTCGAGATCAACCCGCGCCTGGTGCGCGGACTCGACTACTATAATCTGACGGTTTTCGAGTGGGTGACCGATCGCCTGGGGGCGCAGGGGACGGTCTGCGCCGGTGGTCGCTACGATGGTCTGGTGCAGCAGTTGGGTGGCAAGCCGGCGCCGGCCTGCGGTTTCGCGATGGGAGTCGAGCGCTTGATTTCGCTGATTCGCGACGCCGGGGGCGAGGTCAGGGCGGCGGCAGTCGATGTGTACCTCGTGCACCAGGGTATTGCGGCGTCGCGTCTGGCGGCTCGGGTTGCCGAGGGTTTGCGTGACCGCGGTATCGATGTGCTTTTTCACTGCGGTGGCGGCAGTTTCAAGTCGCAGATGAAGAAGGCCGATGCATCGGGTGCCGGCTTTGCAGTGATTGTCGGCGACGACGAGGCCGCGGCCGGCGCGGTGACGCTCAAGCCACTGCGTGCGACCGGCGAACAGCCGAACCCACAAAAGCGGGTCAGCGTCGATGCTGTCGCCGACGAAATCATGAGTTCTATTTTGGATTGGGACGAAACGTAATGGCTACCTATGACCTCGAAGAACAGGAACAGATCGCCGAGATCAAGGCCTGGTGGAAACAGTATGGCAATCTGGTGGTGGCCATCGTCACCGCAGCTTCGATCGGGGTTATCGCCTGGCAAGGCTGGAACTGGTATCAACGCGGTCAGGCGGCCAAGGCGTCGATGGTCTACGGAGTCCTGCAGAAAGCGGTCGCTGATCAGGACCTACAGCGGGTCAAGGCGGCGAGCGGTGAACTGCTGGAGAAGTTCGGAGGCACGGCTTACGCGCCGTTGGCTGCACTGTCAGCGGCGAAGGTGATGTTCGACGCGGGGGATGCGAAAACTGCCAAGTTGCAGCTACTGTGGGTGGTCGACCACGGCGAGCATGAGCTGCGCGATCTGGCACGTTTGCGGGTGGCGGCGGTGCTCCTTGATGAAAAGGCCTACGATGAAGCGCTGCGCCAACTCGAAGGGGGGGCCGGCGCCGGCTTCTCGACCCTGTACCTGAACATGCGGGGTGACCTGTTCAGCGCTCAGGGCAAGAAAAGCGAGGCCCGTGAAGCCTATCAGGGCGCCCTGGCCAGACTCGATCAGGGTGACGCTGGCGGCAAGGGGAAAAATACCCTGCAGGCGTCGCAGGCCAACGCCGCCTACCGCGAAGTGCTGCAGCTGAAGCTCGATGCACTCGGGGAGGGCAGCTGATGACGCGCGTTCTGTTCGCGGCCTTGTTGCCCGTATTGCTGGCGGGCTGCTCGACGTTCGACGCGCTGAATCCGTTTGCCAGCAGCGGACCAAAAATGGCCGAGTTGCAGCCGATACAGGCGACAGCTCGGGCGCGCGTGGTCTGGCAGGACGGAGTCGGCAAAGGCGATCCCTATACCTTCTCTCCCGCGGTCGTCGGTTCCACCGTATACGCTGCAGCGCGTGACGGCACGGTCGTTCGCTTCGACGATGGCCGGCCAGTGTGGCGGATCAAGGCCGAGAAACAGCTTGCGGGGGGCGTGGGCGCGGATCAGCGTCTGCTTGCGGTGGGCACTGCCAAGGGGGAGGTTCTGGCCTTTGACACCACCGACGGCAAGCTGCTATGGGAGGCCAAGGCGAGCAGCGAGGTGTTGGCGCCGCCGGCGGTTGCCGGCGGGCTGGTGATCGTGCGCAGTGGCGATCATCGCCTGGCTGCCTACGCGGCGGCCGATGGCAGCCGCAAGTGGATCTACCAGCGCCCGACACCACCGCTTGCCGTGCGCGTGATGGCCAGCCCGGTGGTGGTCGACAAATATGTCTTCGTTGGTTTCCCCGGCGGCAAACTCATTGCCGTCAATGCCGACAACGGCGCACCCTTGTGGGAGGGGACGGTAGCCTTGCCGAAGGGTGCTACCGAGCTTGACCGCATTGCCGATGTCAGCAGCCTGCCGGTCATCGATGGAAGAATGATCTGCGCGGTCGCTTTCCAGGGCCGCATCTCGTGTTTCGACCTCGGTTCCGGGAATCTGGTCTGGGCGCGCGATATTTCGAGCTCGGCGGGTTTGTCGATCGATAGCCGCTACGTTTACGTTGCCGATGACCAGGGCGCCGTGCACGCTCTCGATAAGGCAACCGGGTCGAGCATCTGGAAGCAGGATCAGCTCTTCCTGCGCCAGTTGACGGCGCCGCTGGCCATTGGCGCTCTGGTCGCCGTGGCTGACGTGCAGGGAGTGGTACACCTGCTGAGTCGTGACGATGGTTCTTTCGCTGCACGTCTGAACACCGACGGCAGCCCGGTACGGGCACCCCTGCAAAAACTCGGTAACGAGCTGCTCTTGCAGACCCGCGCTGGCGGCGTCTACGCGATTGACGCCCAGTGATCGAGAAACTGCCAGCACAGTGCATCCTGCCCCGTGTTGCACCGCTTGACGACCAGTGCCGACGTCAATGAAGCCGAGCATCGTTCTCGTCGGGCGTCCGAATGTCGGTAAGTCCACACTCTTCAACCGGCTGACCAGAACGCGTGACGCGCTGGTTGCCGACATTCCGGGTTTGACCAGGGATCGCCACTACGGGCACGGAAGACTGGGTAGCAAACCGTATCTGGTAATCGATACCGGCGGCTTCGAACCGCTCGCCAAGGACGGCATCATGCTGCAGATGGCGCGCCAGACCGAGCAGGCGATTGACGAGGCCGATGTGGTGATACTGGTCGTCGACGGTCGCATCGGCATCACGCCTCTGGACAAGGAAATCTCCAGGCGGCTGCGCCAGTCCGGGCGTCCTGTTTTCGTGGCGGTCAATAAGTCCGAAGGAATGCAGCACGGCCTGGTGATCGCCGACTTCCATGAACTGGGCCTTGGCGAGCCGGTTGCCATCTCGGCGACGCATGGCGAAGGTGTACGGGCGCTGCTTGACCTGGCGCTGCTACCTTTCCCCGAGCCAGCGGACGACGTGCCCGATAGTGATACGGTGCGGGTGGCCATCGTTGGCCGGCCCAACGTTGGCAAGAGCACGATGATCAACGCCTTGCTCGGCGAAGACCGGGTCATTGCTTTCGACCAGCCGGGTACCACGCGCGATGCCATTCACGTCGATTTCGAGCGTGCCGGCCGAAAGTACACGCTGATCGACACGGCCGGGCTGCGGCGGCGCGGCAATGTTTTCGAGACCATCGAGAAATTCTCGGTGATCAAGACGCTGCAGGCCATTGAAGACGCACAGGTCGTCATTCTGGTTGTCGACGCACGCCAGGAGATTGGTGACCAGGATGCCCACATTGCCGGTTTCATCCGCGAAGCGGGTCGCGCGCTGGTCGTTGCCGTGAACAAATGGGATGGCTTGGACTCCTACGTTCGCGAACAGATCAAGGGGGCTCTGGAAAGCCAGCTGGCGTTCATTGACTTCGCTCGCTTCCACTACGTTTCCGCACTGCAAGGGCAAGGTCTGGAACCCCTTTTCCGCTCGGTCGATGCGGCCTACAAGGCGGCCATGGCAGACCTGCCGACGCCGCAACTGACCCGTGCACTGATCGACGCGGTGGCCAGGCAGGCGCCGCCACGCAACGGGCTGTTCCGGCCGAAGCTTCGCTACGCGCATCAGGGTGGCCGCAATCCGCCGCTGATCGTTATCCATGGCAATGCCCTGGACAAGCTTCCGGAATCGTATCGTCGCTATCTCGAACACCTCTTTCGCGAGGTCTTCAAGTTGCAGGGGACGCCGTTGCGCATCCAGTTCAATGTTTCCAGCAATCCCTTTGCCGAGAAGAAGGGGGCTGACGAGGGCCGTAGGCACCTCAAGGCCAAGCTGCTTGCCAAGCCAAGAGTTGCCGCGAGAAATTCGGCGCGACCCGGGACAACACTCAAGGCGGGCGTCGCTGCGAAGCCGAAGAGGCGACCCGTGGGGCGCTGAGTGCCGCGCGCCGCGCGCCGCGGGAAAGCCGATGGCCGTCGGCGAAGTGACGTCTGCCCGCAGCCGCACCTTGGCGACTTTTTCTCGCTGAACCCGTACAATCGCTGCAGTCTGGTTGCACTGGCCGCCTTTTCGACCGATGATGAAGGCCGGGCGCGTCTCGCGTGAAAGCGGGCCGCAGGCGAATCAAAAAAAAAGACTCTTGGCACTCCGTTGCTGTGGCGAGGCGGGGAGAATCGGTTTGACACGCCTTTTCGGCGCCCGCTCGGGGCTCGAACTTGGCCGTGAAACGAACGTATCTGGAAGATGCAAGGTGATCAAGGTTCTATTTGTTTGCATGGGGAATATCTGCCGTTCGCCAACGGCCGAGGGCGTTGTTCGCCAGCTGCTGCGCCGCAAGGAACTGGACGGCCGGGTCGAGGTGGATTCGGCCGGAACGCACGGCTATCACGTTGGTGAGGCGCCGGATCAGCGCACACAACGTGCCGCTGCGAGTCGCAACTATGACCTTTCCGACATGCGGGCGCGCAAGGTGGCGGCCCAGGATCTCGACTACTTTGATCTGATTCTGGCGATGGACCACAACAACCTCTCCGTTCTGCAACGCATCTGCCCGCCCGAAAAGCACGATCGCCTCGGGCTGTTCATGAGTTATTCCAAGAACTTCGACGACGACGAAGTGCCAGATCCCTACTACGGCCTGGGGCACGGCTTCGATCTGGTTCTCGACATGGTCGAAGATGCTGCCGATGGGCTGATCGAGAGCATCGAGCAGCGTTTGCTTGACGAGGTCAGCGCGAGCAGCGAACACCCCAGGCGGAACCACCACGACAGTACCAGCTAAGCGGTCGTGTTCGGCGCGCCGATGGGGCGTGTGGGATCACGGCGCTGTCCTCCTTTTTTTACGGCTGCGATAGAGCGATCCGGAAACCGCTGCTGCGCGGTCGGTAGGCGGGTTCGATGCGGCTACGATTGGCCGAGCGCGCATAGCGGCCGGGGTCGCTCCAGGTGCCTCCACGCAAGACCCGCTGCTTGCCGTACGGCGGCCCGACCGGGTCCGCCTGGCGCTCGCTGGGGTATTCGGCGTACCAGTCGGCACACCACTCCCAGACGTTGCCGTGCATCTCGAACAGGCCCCAGGGATTTGCCGGCAGAGACGCGGCGGGAACCGTTTTTTCCCGATAGGGCCCCTGCTGGCCGCCAGCGTATGGATAGCCGCCGTGGTAGTTGGCCTGCGCAGGTGTGATTTGCTCTCCGCAGGCGAATGGCGTCGCCGTGCCGGCACGGCAGGCGTATTCCCATTCGGCCTCGGTTGGCAGGCGGGCGTGCAACCCTGGTAATCTCCGGTTCAGCTCGGCGATGAAACCTTGCGCGTCGTGCCAGCTGATGTTCTCGACCGGATTATCGGCGTGCTCCTGAAAGTGGCTCGGGTTGACCGGCCACACCGCCAGCCAGAAGGCTTGCGTGCAGGCGGTGTCGGCGAGCCAGAAGCCGCGGCTCAGGCCAACTTCATGAAGCGTTTCGGAGTGCCCACGCTCGGGCTCGTCGGGCGGTGAACCCATCAGGAACCGTCCTGCTTCGATCCAGCGAAAAACCTGCCGCGCCTGGCCGACGCTCAAGACCAGCGAGCGTCCGAACTGGTCTTCGTCAAAGTTGGTCGTTAAACAGGTCGGGCGCGGGTCGGCGAGCAGGATTTCGGCGTTTTCGGGGCGGGCAGCGGACATCAGACACTTTCACAGGGGGTGACTGCGGGAGCGGGCTGCAGGCGCGTGCAGCTGCGCGGTCAGGGTGCTTGGTCGGAGGGGGCCAATATACCGCGAAGAATGCCGGTTCAGGTGTCACTTTCGTCATGCTGGGCCCTTGCTCAGGGGGTGCCCACTTGTGCTGCCTGATGGGCAGGCGGTAGTGAACGGCTCTGCTCCTTCCGGGCGTTTGGCCTTGATCGCTGAGCAAGGGTGCCGCTGATGCAGCGCACGGGAGGTTCGGCGCCGCGACCGAGCGAGCGGAAATTGCACATGGCTGATGCGCAAGGTAAGATCGCTCGGAAAGGAGGGGAGGCTGGCATGCAGAATCCGATTCGCAAGGGCAAGAAGGCGGTCAGCGACTTGCGAGTGTCGGCGCTTGCGTGTTGGCGGATGATTTTTGCCGGTAGATGGTATGACCGTGACGCGGTTCGTCGGGCCCTGGCCTGACTTCCTGTCATGAGAATAGCTTACCTCGAAGACGAGCCAGACGTGGCGGCTACCGTCAGCACGTGGCTGCGCGAGGCCGGCCACGAAGTCGAGTGCTTCAGCAGCGGTGTGGCATGCGCGCGAGCAGTCGAGAGTAGTCGCTTCGATGTCTGCTTGCTGGACTGGATGGTACCCGACCTGTCCGGGCTGGAAGTGCTTGCTCGGCTGCAGATCAAGCTACGTCATGCGACGCCGCCGGTGGTCTTCAGCACCGGCCGTGACAGCGAAGAGGACGTGGTCGGCGTGCTCACCGCGGGCGCGGACGACTATATCGTCAAGCCGCTTTCGCGGCCCCTGCTGCTCGCTCGCCTGCAGGCCGTGACGCGGCGCCAGCAAGGTGTTGCCGGAGCATCGCTGCAACAGGACTTCGGCCGCCTGACGGTCGATCATGGCAGGCGACAGCTGGCCCTTGACGGTCGCTTGATCGCGCTCACCGAGCGTGAAACCGATCTTGCCCTGTATCTGTTCCAGAATGTCGGTCGTGCCCTGAGCCGCGAGCGCCTGATTCAGGTGGTCTGGTCGCTGACGTCGGACGTCGACACGCGAACGGTCGATGTTCACATCAGCAATCTGCGTCGGAAACTGAAACTCACGCCCGAATCGGGTTGGCGGCTGGTGTCCATCTACGGCCATGGTTACCGTCTGGAGAGAGAGAGGAATTCCTCGTGAAGTCAGCGCTGTGGCGGAAGCTGTTGCTGATCGTATTGTTTGCCGTCGCGTTCGCGGGTGGCGCCATGGCAGTCGATCCAGGCGAGGAGATGGCGGTCTGGCGTTATACGGTGAGGCCGGGTGACACCCTGATCGGCATTGCCGAGCGCTACCTGATCAAGCCCTGGCAGTGGGCACGGATACAGGCGGCCAACAAGGTCGATGACCCGTACCGAATGCTGCCGGGGACGGTGTTACGTATTCCGGCGGCGATGTTGCGTCGGGCTCCTGCCGAGGTGATGATTGCCACTGCCAGCGGCGACGCGCGTTGGCGTGCGGCCAGTGGCGAATGGCAGCGCGCCGTCGGCGGCCAGCGGCTGGCATCGGGCAGTACGCTGGAAACCCTTGACGAGGCTAGCGTGCTGCTCCGCCTGGCCGATGGCAGCACGCTGCTGCTGGCGCCGAATTCGCAGATCGTGCTCGACTCGCTGAGTGTGTTTGCCGGCGGTCTGATGGTCGATTCACGCCTGCGTTTGCAGCGTGGGCAGACCGAGGTTACGGCCAACCCCGAGGAGCGTGCCAATCGGCACCTGCAGATCAAGACCCCGTCGGCGCAGGCGGTGGTCCGTGGCACCCACTTTCGCGTTGGCGTCGACAGCGAGGTGACGCGCGAGGAAACCCTGCGCGGGCGGGTGGGTGTCAGCGCTGCCGGGGCGAGCGTCAGCGTGCGCCGCGGTCTGGGGACGATCGCCCGCGTCGGTGAGCCACCCAGCACGCCGGTACCGTTGCTGGCAGCGCCAGATGTCGCCGGCTTGCCGGCGCGTTTCGAGCAGTTGCCGCTGCGCTTTCCCGTCCCGCCACTGTCGGGTGCGGCCGCATGGCATGGTGAGATCGCGCCTGACCTGTCATTCGATCGCCTGCTGCTCAGCAAGACGGCGGCTGGCGCGGCGCTGACCTTTGCCGATCTGCCCAACGGTGATTATGTACTGCGCTTGCGCGCTGCCGACAGCAACGGCTTGCAGGGCTTCGATGCCGTGCATCGCTTCGTGGTCTTCGCGCGGCCGTTCTCGCCGGGGTTGAACAGCCCGGGAGAGGCGGCCACGATACGCGCGGCACGACCGAAGTTCGCATGGAGCAGGGTTGTTGACGTCGCCCGCTATCGCCTCCAGGTCGCCAGCGAACCGAGTTTTGCAGAGCCGCTGCACGATGCGAGCAGCGAACAGAACTCCTGGCAGGTGCCCGAGGATCTGCCCGCCGGGCGACTCTACTGGCGCGCCGCCAGTATCAATGCCTCGGATCAGCAGGGGCCATGGCGTCCCGCTGCCGGCTTCACCTACAAGCCGGCTCCGGGCGAGGTCGATCTCGGCCGCTCATCGATCGAGATTGCCGCCGATACGATCGACCTCAATCTCCCGCAAGCGCCTGACGGGCTGTACTACGAGGCGATCCTCTCGGCAGCTCCCGACCTGCTTCCGGTGCTCGCCCAGGCGCAAGCCAGTGATGGCTCCTTGAGCCTGCCGCGCCCCGACGGCGGTTCCTATTACCTCGGTGTTCGCCTGGTGGATCGCAGCGACAACACGCCGGGTCCGGCCAACGTGCAGGAACTGGACGTCCCGTACAGCCGCTTGTGGCTGCTGCTGTTGCTGTTGCCGCTGGCTGCCCTTTGATATTTGTGGATTCCTCAGTCGGCAATCACCGTTCCGATGTCCGCCCAGGCCCGCTTTCCCGGCTGGCCCGGTAGAGAGGCGCTGCGCGTCGCGCTGCTGCTGGCAGCGATCTCGCTGGCCATTACCGCTAGCGGCCTTCTGGTCAGGGTCGATCATCTGCTTTTCGACATTGGCCAGCGGATCAATTGGCGCCAGGCAGCGGCCGACGTGCTGATCATCGCCGTCGATCAGGACAGCCTCGATCGGCTTGGCCGCTGGCCGTGGCCGCGCGAGCGGCACGCTCGCCTGTTGGATATCGTCTGCGCCGGCAGGCCGGCGGCTGTCGGCGTCGATATCGCGTTCAGCGAGCACAGCGGCGATCCGTCGGCTGACGCCTTGCTCGCCGACGCCGTTGCGCGGTGCGGCAAGGTAGTGCTGCCGCTGGTCATCGAATCGACGCGTAGCGGCGGACAGTTGCTCGAGTCGCCGCCGATCGCCCCGCTGCTTGCGGCGGTAGCCGGGATTGGGCGCATCGGTGTACACCTCGACGAGGATGGAATCGGACGTTCGGTGTATTTGCGCGAAGGACTTGGCGCCGCTGTATGGCCGCTGTGGGCGGAGGAAGTGCTGCGCGTCAGCGAGCAGCTGCCGCCTGCAGTGCTCGCTGACGCAACGGGTAGCGTGGGCCACCCGGACGAGCGCTATCAGTTGCTCCGCGAGAACGCGCGTCGCTTCGAATTCGTCGGCCCGCCGGGCAGCGTGCAACGCCTGTCGTACGCCCGCGTTCTGGACGGACTGATCGCGCCGCAGGTCTTTGCCGGCAAGATCGTTCTGATCGGCGCCACGGCCGTGGGTCTGGGAGACTTTCTGCCGACGCCGGTTTCGGCGCTAGGTGAACCCATGCCCGGGGTCGAGGTGCAGGCGAACGTGCTGCTCTCGCTGCGCGATGGACGTCTGATCAGTGAGTTGGCGACGCTGCCGACGCTACTCTTGGCGGCGCTGCTGGCCTGCATTCCGCTGCTCTGGTTGCCGCGTCTGATGGCGCTGTCGGGCTTGCTGGTCAGCAGCTTGTGGGTGCTCGCTCTGGGTGCTGCCTGTGCCCTGCTGCCGGTGCTCTGGCAAGTGTGGTTTGCGCCCGCAGGTGCGTTGTTCGCTGGCCTGTTCGCCTTTCCTCTGTGGAGTTGGCGGCGGCTCGAGGCGGCACGCGCCCACCTCGACCAGGAACTCCGCCAGCTGCGGGCCCTTCTGCCGGAGAGCCCGACGACGGCCGCCTTGCCGGGCGAGATCCGGCGCCTTGGCTTCGAGCAGCGTATCGCCTGGGTGCAGGCCGCGCAGCGGAGGATGGCCGCACTGGAAGCCGGGCGCAAGGAGGCCCTGGGATTCATTTCACACGACCTGCGCGCACCCTTGGCCGGTGCGGTTGCTCGGCTTGAAAGTGAGGCGCCGGGCGATCCGCAACACCTGCTGCCGCCGCTCAGGCGAGCGCTGGGTATGGCGCAGGCTTTTCTGTCGTTGGCACGCGCGGAGGCGCTCGATCCCGATCGGCTGAAAGAGCTCGATCTCTGTGCGCTGCTCCAGCAGGCGGCCGATGAGATATTCGCACTGGCCAGGCAGGGGAGGCGGCGAATCGTTCGCCAACTGCCGGAGCAGCCGTTGTGGATCAAGGGCGACTTCGAGTTGCTCGAACGCTGTGCAATCAATTTGTTGGACAATGCGCTACGCCATGCGCCGGCGTCGACGGTCATCAGCATCGGGCTCGATCGGCCGCGCGACGATGAAGTCAGATTCTGGGTCGAGAACGACGGCCCGCCCTTGCTGGCCGACGAAAAGGACAAACTGTTCCAACGCTTCAGCCGTGGCGGGCAGGAGGCAGCGAGTGCGTCGGGTAGCGGCCTGGGGCTCTATTTCGTGCGCACGGTCGCCGAACGGCATGGCGGAGCCGCCGGAGTCGACTGCGCGGCCGGCAGGATCCGCTTCTGGGTCAGCCTGCCCGGAGGCGAAGTGCCGGGGTCCGGCGATTGATCGTAGGGCTGCGCTCACCAACAGAGGATTGCGGTCGTCCGGCTGCTGCGGGGGAGCCGCGGGTGTCGCGATGGGGTCTCGAACCCACTCGGGGGCACGCTTTGCCAACCACTTGCGGAGTTTCTTCCTTGCCTGTGGCGTCGGCGCTTTGTTAAGCTGCGGCCATGAGAATCATTTCGCTTTCCAACGGCCGTCCCGGTGGCCAGCCGCTTGTCCCCCTGGCGGGTCTGCTCTTGGTTGCGAGCGCTTTGTCGATCCTTCTTGATCAATGACCGGCGAAGCGAAAGGAATGTGGTTGGGCCTGCTGGGAGTCGCTGCGTTCAGCCTGACATTGCCGGCCACACGCGTCGCGGTCGCTTCGCTCAGCCCCCTTTTCGTCGGCATGGGAAGGGTCGTTGTTGCCGCGCTGCCGGCGGCGATTTACCTCTTGCTCAACCGCCGCGGCTGGCCCAGCCGTAAGCAGTTCAAGTCGCTTGTCGTGGTCGCCCTGGGCGTCGCTTTCGGTTTCCCTGTGCTCAGCGCTTTGGCGATGCGCGAGGTCCATGCTTCACATGCGGGAATCATGCTCGGGGTGCTGCCACTGGCGACCGCCGCCGCGGGGGCGGCCTTCTCCGGTGAGCGTCCATCGGCGGGTTTCTGGGCGATGGCGCTGCTTGGCAGTCTGCTGGTTGTCGCCTTCTCGTTGAAAGAAGGTGGCGGGAGCGTCAATTGGGCGGACATGGCCTTGCTCGCGGCAGTCGCCAGCGCCGCCATCGGTTACGCCGAAGGCACGCGGCTGACCCGCTCTCTGGGCGGTGTGCAGGTCATCTCGTGGGCGGTGGTCATAGCCGCGCCGGTGTTGCTGATTCCGGCGGGCGTGTTCGCGCCCGTGAGCGTTGCCGTGCCGCTGGAAGCGTGGCTGGCTTTCCTCTACGTCAGCCTGGTCAGCCAGTTTCTCGGTTTCATTCCCTGGTATCGAGGCCTCGCTCTGGGCGGCATTGCGCGAGTGGGTCAGACGCAACTCCTGCAACCTTTCTTCACGCTCGCCGCGGCGGCGCTCTTCCTGAGTGAGTCGGTGGATGCGCTGGCGCTGGTGATTGCCGTGTTGGTCTGTCTGACGGTGGCCGTCGGTCGCAAAATGCGGGTGGCGACACCATGATGGGCGGCCTGGCTGCCGAGCCGATGCAATCGCCGGGGTCGTCGGTGGCATGGGCTGCGGATGGTCCGAGAGCATCGCTGCCGTCTGGCGCTGTGACCAGAACTTGATCTACCGCAAGCAATCATAAGGGCCGGCGCATAAACTCCGCTGTCGATTGGAGGCTTGCGTAGCACACAGTGAAGGGGAGTCGATGGGCAAGGAAATTGGCAGCGACGGCTTCACGGACGACGACTTTGTGCGCTTCGGTCAGCGCCTTGAGCAGGAGACGGCGCATGCCCACGACGCCTACCTAAGCGGCGGCTTTGCCAACGCGGGCCTGGTCGCCGGTTTCGAACTCGAGGCCTGGCTGATCGATGACCATTTCTTTCCGGTGCCGCGCAACGTCTCCTTTCTGCAGCGCATGGCCAACCCGCTGGTGGTGCCCGAGCTTTCCCTGTTCAACGTCGAGATCAACGGAACGCCGCAGGCACTGCGGGCGACGGCGCTGTCACAGCTGGAAAGGGAACTGACGGCGACCTGGCAGCAATGCCAACGCGTGGCCGCTGACGAAGGCATGGCACTGATTGCCATCGGTACCTTGCCGACACTGCGCGAGCGCGACCTGTCGCTGACCAGCATGTCACCTTCGAAGCGTTATGCGGCGCTCAACGAGCAGGTCCTGCGGCTGCGCGGTGGACGGCCGCTGACGCTCGATATCGCCGGTATCGACACGCTCACCGCGACCCACGCCGACGTGATGCTTGAAGCGGCGACGACATCCTTTCAGGTGCACCTGCAGACGCCGGTCAGCGAGGCGGCGCGTACCTACAACGCGTCGCAGGTTCTCGCCGCACCGCTGGTTGCGCTGGCCGCCAATTCGCCATTTCTGTTCGGGCGTGCTCTCTGGCACGAGACGCGAATACCCCTGTTCGAGCAGGCTGTCGATTGCTGCCAGCCTGGCCATCCCGAGCATAGGCGGGTGACTTTCGGTTCGGGTTATCTCGGCGACGACCCAACGGCGTGCTTTGCCGAGAATCTGTCATCGTATCCGGTACTTTTGCCGTATGAAGAAACCGGACCCGTGAATTCGTATGCGCATTTGCGCCTGCACAACGGGACCATCTGGCGCTGGAATCGGCTGTTGATCGGCTTCGAGAAAGACGCCGCGCCGCACTTGCGGGTCGAGCAACGCGTCATGCCTGCCGGGCCAAGCGTGATCGACATGATCGCCAACGCTGCCTTGTACTATGGTGCGGTACGCTGCCTGGCCAGGCGGACAGAGGCTCCTGAAACACAGTTGCCGTTCGCCGTCGCGCGCGACAATTTCTACCGCGCCGCGCGTTACGGTCTCGAAGCGCAGGTGATCTGGCTCGACGGCCGCCGCGAAAATGTTGCCGAACTTCTCTTGCGCGAGCTGCTTCCGCTGGCTCGTGAGGGACTGGCCGAGCTCGACCTCGCCGCCGCCGACATCACTCGCTACCTGGACGTGATCGGTGCCCGCCTGCGTAGTCGCCAGAACGGCGCCGCCTGGCAACTGGCCCACTACGCGAAGTACCAGGATTTCTTCCGGCTTACCGCCGATTATCTTGAGCATCAACGCCGTCTCGTGCCGGTGCACGAGTGGCCGATATGAGTCCCACTTCATGCTGACCGTACTTGAATCCTTGCCCGAGGGCTTTCTTCATACACCTGCCCGTGAACTGCATCGTCTGCTCGGCGGTCCGACGTTGATACATCTTCCCGGACGACGTGAGGCGCCGCTGCTCGTTTCCGTGCTGCTGCACGGAAACGAGGACAGCGGTGTCGTCGCGCTGCAGAGCGTCTTGCGTGCCCACTCTGGCCGGCTCCTGCCACGCGCGCTGTCGATCCTCGTCGGCAACGTTGCCGCGGCGCGAGAAGGCCTGCGTCGGCTCGATCATCAACCGGATTACAACCGTGTCTGGCCTGGCACGGAGCTGCACGCCGCCGCCCCGGAGCACGCGGCGATGAGCGAGGTGCATCGCATCATGCGCGAGCGCGGCGTCTTCGCCAGCGTCGATATTCACAACAACACCGGTCTCAATCCGCTCTACTGCGTGGTGAATAGCCTCGATCAGGCGGTTCTGCATCTGGCCTTGCTGTTTTCACGTACGGTGGTCTGGTTCCGTGGCCTGGCCGGTTCGCAGACGACGGCGTTCTCGCCGCTTTGTCCGTCACTGACGCTGGAATGCGGCAAGCCCGGCAAAGCGGCGAACGAGGCGCACGCTGCGAGCTTCATCGATGGCTGCCTGCATCTGGCGCAGTTTCCGTCGCACGACGTGCACGAGCACGACATCGATCTTTACCACACGGTAGCGACGGTGAGGGTGCCTTCAGCAGTTTCCTTCGGTTTTGGCGATGCGCTGGCCGATGTCGATTTCGATCCGCGGCTCGATCACATGAACTTCCGGCAACTTGAACCTGGTACAGCCTTCGGGCGCACACGCGTGGCTTTTCCCCTCGACGTTCGCGACGAGGGACGGCGTGACGTGAGCGAGGAATATTTTACCTGCAGCGACGGCACAATCAGCCTGCGGCGAACATCGACACCGGCCATGCTGACGCTCGACGCCCGTGTGGTGCGGCAGGACTGCCTTTGTTATCTGATGGAGCGGATCCCTTTTCCACACTCGGCAAGTGTTGCCCGCCAGTGGTGCGCGAATGTCTAGCGCGGGCGTGGTGGGGGCGTCCTTGCCGTGTAGGGTGGCCGTCATCAAGACTCTCGACCAGCCGCCATCGGCGCGACGTGATGGCGCTTGATGGCGATTCAGGGGAGCCGCCGCCGAGCGGCAGCAGATGAGCAACGCTGTCAGGCCCGGGCGGAGAAAAGGCGATTGCTGACCGGCCGCCGGCTGCGCGGAAGCCTGAAGTGGCGGGATTCCTGCAGCGTGGCGACGAAGCGCTTGTCGTCTTCCCTGATATGACGTTCAAACCAGTATTCGGCATAGCGCAGAAAGGCATGAGCGTCACGTTCGCCCTTGATGACATCGCCCAGTGCCTTGCGTAGCAGATCAAGAGTGTCGCGGTGGATCTTGGCATGGGCAGCGAAATCGATTCCGGCGTCTTCAGCAATCCGCTCTTCGGTGGCGAAATGCAAGGTGAAGGAGTCGAGTAAGGCCTGGAACTCGGCGATATCTACGTAAGTGTTGCCAAAACAGCCCGCCTTGAGCGACTCGATACGGGTAAACACCTCTTCGTGCTGGGCGTCGATCTCTGGGAAACCGACCAACAGAGCTTCGGGCAGGAACGGGGAAAGGGCAATCTCCATTACATGTCTCCTCTGGTAACGTTCAAAGGCTTTTAGTTATCTTGCGAGTATAGGAACTGGTCGTGCAGAATTCCAGGGAAACTTGCGTTAAGTCAGACGAATATCCTTTCGGCCGCGGCCCGTAGCGAGCGCACAGCGAAACCAGTTTGCCGAGAACGCCGTCAAGCCGTTACAATGCTCGGTTTTCCACCTTGCTCCACCGCTTGCATGGCGGGGGGCTACAACCACAAGGAGTGTTCATGCGTCATTACGAAATCGTCCTGATCATCCATCCGGATCAGAGTGAACAGGTGCCGGCGATGATCGAGCGCTACAAGGCTGTGATCGCAGCGCGTTCCGGGCAGATTCACCGTCTCGAAGACTGGGGACGCCGCCAGCTCGCCTACCCGATCCAGAAGCTGCACAAGGCACACTATCTGCTGCTGAACATCGAGTGCGATGACGCCACGCTGACCGAGCTAGAGCACGGTTTCAAGTTCACCGACGCCGTTCTTCGTCATCTGACGATCAAGACCAAGAGTGCGGTCAGCGCGCCGTCGCCGATGATGAAGGACGAGAAATCCAAGTCGCTGCTGGAAGTCCGTGAACCAGCACCGCTTGAAGCTGCCGCCGAGCCGGACGCCTGATTGTCGAGGCTCTGCTGAACCGCGTCGAGCTTGCTGGAGTCCTGATCGAGCGCAAGGCGCTACGTTTTACGCCGGCCGGTGTGCCGGTCGTTGAATGTCTGATCGGGCATCAATCAGAACAGGTCGAAGCGGGTAGCCCGCGGCGTGTCGAATGCGAGATCGCGGCAATTGCCGTGGGTGCGACGGCACAGTGGCTGCAAGCGGCAACACCTGGCGCAGCCCTCCATCTGACGGGCTTTCTTGCCGCCAGGAGCCGCAACAGCAAGCAGCCGAGACTGCATGTAACTATGATCGAATTTGTCGAAGGAAAGCAAAATGGGAAGATTCTTCAAGAAGAAGGATGACAAGAATGTCAAGAAGCGCGGTGGTGGCCTGTTCAAGCGGCGCAAGTTCTGCCGCTTCACCGCTGAGAAGATGGAAGAGATCGATTACAAGGACGTTGATCTGTTCAAGGAGTACATCGCCGAGAACGGCAAGATCATGCCGGCGCGTCTGACCGGTACCAAGGCCGGTTACCAGCGGATGCTGTCGGTGGCCATCAAGCGTGCCCGCTTCCTGGCCCTGCTGCCGTACACCGACAATCACCAGTAAGCGAGGACAAGGAAATGCAAGTAATTCTGATGGAAAAGGTTGGCAACCTTGGTGGCCTCGGTGATCTCGTCAAAGTCAAGGACGGCTATGCGCGCAACTTTCTGATCCCAAATGGTAAAGCGAAGCGTGCGACGCCGATGGCGCTGAAGGAGTTCGAAACCAGGCGCGCCGAGCTCGAGCTCGCCGCCGCCGAGAAACTGGCAGCTGCACAGGCGTATGCCGAGAAGTTCGAGGGTGTGGTCGTGCGCATCGAGCGCAAGGCCGGTGTCGACGGCCGACTGTTCGGCTCGGTAAGCAACTTCGATGTTGCCGATGGTCTGCGTGCGCTCGGTTTCGAGGTCGAAAAGTCCGACGTGCGCATGACCGCCGGCCCGCTGAAGATGATCGGCGAGACCGAGCTGGAGGTTTCACTGCATAGCGACGTTCTGGCAAAGATCACGGTTTCCGTCGTCGCCGAGCAGTTCAAGATCTAGCTCTGATCCGGCGCCGTCGGTTGGCGCCAGGGAAGAAGCCTTGCCCCGGGGCAAGGCTTTTTTGCGTTCTGGCATCGGGAAACACTCATCAGCGAGGTAAACTCGCTGCCTTGCTCGTCCCGTTTTCTCATTGATCGCTCATGGCCAAGTCCTTCACCGCAGATTCATCTCCCTCGGCAGGCGTCGAACGCTCGAGCAGTCGCGGTGTGCGGCGAGACAGCGGCCCGCGTAGCCCGCAGATTGATCCCGCACTGTCGGCACTGCGCGTGCCACCGCACTCGATAGAGGCCGAGCAATCGGTTCTTGGTGGCCTGTTGCTCGACAATGCCGCCTTCGACAAGATCGCCGACCTGATGAGCGAAGGCGACTTTTATCGCGACGAGCACAGGCGCATCTACCGCCAGATCAGCAAGCTGCTGGAGCGTGGCAAGCCGGCTGATGCGGTTACTGTGGCCGAAAGCCTTGACCTGGCGGGCGAGGGCAACGATACCGGAGGCCTGGCCTACCTTGGCGAACTCGCCGCCAATACGCCGTCGGCAGCGAATATCCGGCGCTATGCGGAAATCGTTCGCGAGCGGGCGATCCTGCGGCAACTGGTCACTGCCGGTGACGAGATCGCCGGCAGCGCGCTCAACCCGCTCGGTCGCGATCCGAAGACCTTGCTCGACGAGGCCGAGATGAAAGTCTTCGCTATCGCCGAAGGCGGCTTTCGCCACCAGAGCGGCTTCCAGCACATCAATCCGCTGCTGACGCAGGTGGTCGAGCGCATCCAGGAACTGCACGACCGCGACAACCCGTCGGACATCACTGGTGTTCCCTCCGGCTATCATGATCTCGACAGCAAGACCTCGGGCCTGCAGGGCGGTGATTTGCTGATCGTCGCCGGGCGGCCGTCGATGGGCAAGACTTCGTTTGCGCTCAACATTGCCGAACATGTGGCGATCGAAGTCGGTCTGCCGGTGGCCATTTTCTCGATGGAGATGGGCGGTACTCAACTCGCCATGCGCATGCTCTCTTCAGTCGGTAGGCTGGACGCGCATCGTGTGCGCACCGGTCGTCTTAACGACGACGAGTGGTCACGCCTGTCGTTTGCCCTGGGCAAGATGCACGAAGCGCCGATCTATATCGACGAGACGCCAGCGCTGAACCCGATTGACCTGCGCGCACGCGCACGCCGTCTTCGCCGCCAGTGCGGTCCGCTTGGGTTGATCGTCATCGACTATCTGCAGCTGATGTCGGCGACCGGCCACGGCGAGAATCGGGCGACCGAAATCTCCGAGATTTCCCGCTCTCTGAAAAGCCTGGCAAAGGAGCTGAACGTTCCCTTGATGGCCCTCTCGCAGCTCAACCGCTCGCTCGAGCAACGCCCGAACAAGCGCCCGGTGATGTCCGACCTGCGTGAATCAGGCGCCATCGAACAGGACGCAGACGTGATCATGTTCATCTATCGCGACGAGGTCTATAACCAGGATACGGCCGAGAAGGGGGTTGCCGAGATCATCATCGGCAAGCAGCGTAATGGTCCAATCGGTACCGTGCGCCTCACATTTCTGGGCGAATACACGCGCTTCGAGAATTTCGCCACACCGGGTTCGTATTGACCGCAGTCCTATCGGCCTGCTTTTTCAGCCATCGACGCGGCTGGCGTGGACGGTGTAGCTGAAGCGTTTGGTATCCAGGCTGTTGAAGCGTTCGGCAGCCATTTCCGCCTCCGGGAAGACGAGAAAAGGCAGCGCCTTGCCGGTGTCGCCGCGCAGCTTGACATCCTGAGCGCTGTTGAAAGCGACCCAGTTCATCTCCCAGAAACCGAACAGCAGCTTGCTCAGGACGACCAGTTTAGGATCGCTGCTGCTCAGGTGCTCGTCGTAGATTGCCTTGCGTACGTCGGCCGGATTGACCGGAATCCAGCCGTACCCTGGCGTATAGAACTCGGCACGGCATTGCTGTTCCGTGCTCAGGTTGCCAGTGGCGCCGAGACCGGCGAACAAGCGCGAGCTGTCGATGCGCTGCCCGAAAATCGGCCGCGCCGGAATGCCGATCGATCGACACAGGGCGACGAACAGCAGCGCGATATCGGCACTTTTCCCGCTCAACTGGCCGCTGTCGAGCATGGCCTCGATATCGCCCCTGCCGATACCGGGCAGCGAGGGATCGTAGGAGGTGTTTTCCAGCACCCAGTCGTAAATCGCCTTGCCTCGTGCGACCGGATCCTTGATTCGACCGACTGCACGTTCGGCGGTACGGCGGACGAGTCCATCGGTCGGGAGCAGATTGCTGGAATGCAGGTTCTGGCGCAGCACTTCGCTGCGCTCGGCGGCGTTGCCGCGTCGGGTAATGTCGAAATGACGGTCCCGTTTGGTGACCTGGCTGGTGATCTGCAACTGCGGCGCAGCGACACCCTCGTTCCAGTCGGCGTAGAACACCACCATCGTTTCCGCCGGGTCGCGGTAGATGCCGGCATTGGTGAAATTTCCTTGCCAGCTGTGGCCCAGCGAACGTTGCCAGGGCGTGTCCTTGTACAGCGCCAGCGGTAGCCACATGCGCAGCTTGCCGCTGGCGTTGCTGAGCGCGATGGTCGAAGTGATGTCGTAGGTTCGCCACGGGGTTGTCGGCTCATCGGGCAGACTGGTTGCGTCGCGTTGCTCGGCTTCCGCCTGCGGGGGACTGGTCGCGGCGGGTGTTTCCGAATGCTGGACGGCGGGTTTTGCGCCGTGCCTGTTGCTCTTCTTCGTGGTGCTGCTGCGCGTGGGTTTGGCGGCTGTTTTCTTCTTGTTGGCCGCCAACACCGACGAAGGTGCCAGTAAGGAAAGAAGTGCCGAAGCAGCAAGGAAATTGCGTCGTTTCAATCGACTCTCCGGTGAGCACTGGATCCTGGTCGCACGGAGCAGTTGGCACGGATCGGTGGCTGCAAACGACTGGGCCGTGTCTTAGACACGGCCCAGCAATGGGGAGAATTATAGCACTTCGGCAGCGTAGTCCGCGAGGCGAGAGCGTTCGCCGCGTTGCAGGGTGATATGACCGGCATGCGCCCATCCCTTGAAGCGGTCGACGACATAGGCGAGACCGGAACTGCCTTCGGTAAGATACGGCGTATCGATCTGGGCGATGTTGCCGAGGCAGACCACCTTCGTCGCTGGTCCGGCGCGGGTAATCAGCGTCTTCATCTGCTTCGGAGTCAGGTTCTGCGCTTCATCAATGATCAGGAACTTGTTGAGGAAGGTCCGGCCGCGCATGAAATTGAGTGACTTGATCTTGATCCGGTTGCGAATCAGGTCGTGGGTGGCCGCTCTCCCCCAATCGCCGGTTTCCTCATCGCTCTTGTTGAGGACCTCGAGGTTGTCTTCGAGGGCGCCCATCCACGGTCCCATCTTTTCTTCTTCGGTGCCTGGCAAAAAGCCGATGTCCTCGCCGACCGGCACGGTGACTCGGGTCATGATGATTTCCTTGTAGCGCCTCGTTTCGAGTACCTGGGTGAGTCCCGCGGCCAGGGTGAGCAGTGTCTTGCCGGTACCTGCCTGGCCGAGCAGGGTGACAAAATCGATTTCCGGATTCATCAGCAGATTGAGTGCAAAGTTTTGCTCGCGGTTGCGCGCGGTAATCCCCCAGACGCTGTTCCTGGCGTGCGTATAGTCGGTCAGGGTCTGAATTTCGGCGCTCGTTCCCGAGGCGTTGCGGACGATCGCATGCAGCGGGCTCTCTCCCTCCTGGATGAGGAACTGGTTCGCCAGGAATTGCGTGCACAGCGGGCCCTTGAAGCGGTATAGCGTATGACCGTCCTGCTGCCAGGACTCCATCCCCTGACCGTGCTCGTCCCAGAACTCCGCGCTTAGCTCGCGCATCCCGGTGTACAGGATGTCGGTGTCTTCCAGAACCTTGTCGTTGAAATAGTCCTGCGCCTGCAGCCCGAGCGTGCGGGCCTTGATGCGCATGTTGATGTCTTTGGAGACCAGGATCACCGAACGTTCCGGATGCTGGCGTTGCAGGTGGATGACGACCGCCAGTATCTGGTTGTCGGCCTTGGCCGTCGGGAGTCCTGCCGGGAGTTCGCTGGCGATAGCCTCGGTCTGCAGAAAGAGTCTGCCGCTGGCCAGTCGGCGAGAAGCTTCGTGGAGCTTGATGCCCTGCTCGATGGCATCGTCCATGCTACTGACGATTTCATCGAGCGTTCGTGTCACCTGGCGAGCATTGCGGGCGATTTCCGACATTCCCTTTTTGTGGTTGTCCAGTTCTTCCAGGGTCATGATCGGCAGGAAGACATCATGCTCTTCGAAACGGTAGACGCTGGTCGGATCGTGCATCAGGACGTTGGTGTCGAGGACGAAGAGTTTGCTTGGTTTGGCAGCAACGTCGCTGGTGGTGCTGACGGCAGCTTGGCGGCTCATGCGCATATTTTCCGGATGAAGGATTGTCGGTCAGGGTTGGTGATCAGAGCTGAACGACGAAATCCAGCACCTGTTGAGCATGACCGGGTACTTTCAGAGCGCGCCATTCGCGCCGCAACACCCCCTGGCCATCGATGACAAAGGTACTGCGCTCGATCCCGCGGACCTGTTTTCCGTACATCGATTTCATCTTGATCACCGAGAAACGAGCGCACAGTGATTCGTCGGCATCGGAGAGCAGGGCGAAGGGCAGTTCCTGCTTGGCCTTGAAGTTCTCGTGCGAGCGGATGCTGTCACGTGAGACACCGACCACGATGGCGCCGGCTTCGACGAACTGCGGGTGGAGATCGCGGAACTGCTGCGCCTCGGTGGTGCATCCCGGCGTGCTGTCTTTGGGGTAGAAATAAAGTACGACTGTGCTGCCCCGGCAGGCTGACAGCGTGAAGGTCTGGTCGCCTGTGGCCGGCAGGCTGAAGTCGGCGACGGTCTGGTCGAGCATGGCTTTCCTTCAGGAGCAATGGTTCGGGGAATGGGGACTGGATTGTTGTAAGAAAGCGGCGCGTCGGTCAAGCCGGTTGGTGCCGCAATAGTGTTCGTACTGCTTGCTTCTTTGCTAAAAACTGTATAAAAATACAGTCCTGACAACAGGAGCCTACGACCATGACCAGAGTTGCCTCGCTTACCCCGCGACAACAGGAAATCCTTGACTTCATCCGTAACACGCTGGAAATCCTTGGCGCACCACCGACCCGGGCCGAAATCGCCAGTGCTTTCGGATTTGCCTCGCACAATGCCGCCGAGGAACACCTCAAGGCGCTCGCCAAGAAGGGCATCATCGTTCTCGAACCCGGTTCGGCGCGCGGCATCCGTCTGGTCGAACAACTCGGTTTGCCGCTGATCGGTAGTGTTGCCGCCGGCAGCCCGATTCTGGCGGTGGAAAATGTGCAGCGCCGCTATACGGTCGATGCCAGCCTGTTTCGTCCACGTGCCGACTTCCTGCTGCGTGTGCGTGGCCTGTCGATGATCAACGCCGGCATTCTGGATGGTGACCTGCTCGCCGTACACCGCAGCAGCGAAGCACGCAACGGCCAGATCGTCGTTGCGCGGCTTGACGATGAGGTGACAGTCAAGCGTTTTCGCCAGCGGGGAGGGGCGGTCGAACTGATCGCCGAAAACCCCGATTTCGAACCGATCATCGTCGATTCGGAAGCGCAAACATTGGCTATCGAAGGCATTGCTGTCGGGGTGATCCGCGGCAGTGAGACGATGTGAGTGCGAGTTGGCCTTGCCCAGCCTTCCATGCCTTCATCTCTGACACTTGCGCAAGTTCTTGATCGCCCTGATATCTGGCGTGGTGATACGCTGGCCAGAACGCCATTAGCCGGCGTGTCGACGGGTTTCACCGAACTTGACCGCGAGTTGCCTGGCGGTGGCTGGCCGCGCGGCGGCTTGACCGAAATCTTGCCGGCGCATCGAGGGATTGGTGAACTGAGTCTGCTACTGCCAGCGCTGGCGCGCCTATCGAGCGACGAGCTTGCCTGGCTCGTTTGTGTTGCCTCGCCGCATCCGCTGCATGCACCAGCGTTGCGGGAATCCGGTCTTGACCTGTCGCGCCTGCTGGTTGCCAGCGCTTCCGGCCGCGATGCTGCCTGGGTCTGCGAGCGCTCACTCGCTGCCGATGGCGTTGGCGCCGTTGTTACCTGGCTGCCTGACGCACAGACGAGCACGTTGCGTCGGCTGCAGCTTGCTGCCGAGAGCAGTCGCACGCTGCTGTTCGTTTTTCGTCCGGCAGCCTGTGCCAGTCAATCCTCGCCGGCGCCGCTGCGCCTGGCGCTCGAAGCTGCGGGTGAGCAACTGATCGTTCGTCTTCTCAAGCGCCGTGGCGGCACGCAGTCAGCATCATTGCCCATTGCCATTCAACGTCCACTGCCTCGGAATCATGCTCTGGCTTGCCCTGTACCTGCCACGCCTGCCGCTCGAAGTCTTTCCCAGCCTGCCATCGCCTAAAGCCATCGTCAGCCGTGAACGTGTCGTCGTCGCCGACCGGGCGGCGAGTTCGGCTGGCGTGATGCCTGGATTGCGTCTGTCCGAGGCGTGGGCTTTCTTGCCCACTCTGGCCGTGCAGCAGCGTGATTGCGAGCGTGAGCAGCTAGCCTTGACCCGGCTCGCCTACTGGGCAGGCGGCTTCACTTCGGAAATCTGCTGCCTGCCACCCCAGACGCTGTTGCTCGAAGTGGCCGCTTCCCTGCGTCTTTTCGGCGGCGTCACGGCGCTCTTCGAACGCATTGTAAGCGGCTGCGCCGAGCAGGGCTTTGCTCCGCAGGCGGCGCTGGCCCCCACGCCGCGCGCTGCGCAGTGGCTGGCGCTTGCCGGCGACAATGAGCCCTGTCTCGACAGCGCTGAACTGCCGCTGCGCCTCGGCAGACTGCCGCTGGCGGCTCTCGACTTCTCGCCGCAGAAGCAGGCTCGCCTCGGCAGTTTTGGCGCGCGCCTGCTTGCTGACGTGCTTTGTCTGCCCCGCGCAGGCCTGGCACGTCGACTCGGCCCCGCTTTTGTCGCTGATCTGGCGCGTGCGCTCGGCGATTTCCCTGACCCGCGGGCGCGCTTTGTTTTTCCGGAGCGCTTTGTCGAGCGGCTGGAGCTGCCGATGCGGACTGATAATGCGATCGCTCTCGGTTTTGCCGGGCGCCGCCTGGTCGCCAGCTTGTGTGGCTGGCTTGCTGCCCGCGCTGAGGGAGTCAGTGAATGCCGCTTCGAGTTTGTGCACGAACGTTCCACGAAGCAGCGATCGGCCACTGTTCTGGCCCTCGCTTTCAGCACTGCCACGCGCGATCCCGAACGGATCTCCCGGGTGCTTATCGAGCGCCTGCAGCGGCTCGAACTGCCCGCCGCTGTCGACGCGATCCGCTTGCGAGCCGAGGCGCCGGAGGCGCTGCCAGGACGTACGAGGAGCCTGTTCGGTGAGCATGGTGAAGGCGCTGGTGGTGATTCGGTGGCAGCGCTGGTCGAGCGCCTGCAGGCGCGTCTTGGCAGCGGGAGCGTGCATGTGCTTGCGGTTGTGGCCGAGCACCGCCCGGAGAACGCCTCGCGACGAGTCGCCCCCGCCCTGCTGGCCGGAGAGAAAATAGCGACGAAGTTGTTTGCTGACTCGAGGGTGTTGCTGGAAGAGCCTGCTCCACGTCCTCTATGGCTTCTGGCCAGACCGCAGGCCTTGCGCGAAACGGTCGGTCGGCCACAGTGTGGAGGCTCCTTGCGTCTGCTTGCCGGGCCAGAGCGCATCGAAAGTGGCTGGTGGGATGCTGCCGAGCCCGATGCGCTTGGTGATGTGCGTCGCGACTACTTCGTCGCCATTTCAATACGTCAGGAATGGTTATGGATCTTTCGTTGCCGGGCAGGGTGGTTTCTGCATGGTGTGTTTGCCTGACGGCGTCCGATTTAACTGGTGCTTTTCGATCCCCCTTTTTATACTGTGACTATTGTCGCAATCGACCGTTTCACTGCGGAGCCCGATCATGGAGTACACCCTCACTGGCTTGTTGCCGACGGCACTTCTGATCGATCTGCCCGAAATCGATGTTCAGCACGAAGAGATTTTTCGCCGTATCGAGATGCTCAAGACCTCATCGTTTGGCAACGGACCCGCATCACTCGACGAGTTTCACAGCCTGCTCGACTATCTGGAGTGGCATTTCGCCAGCGAAGAGCGTGTCGCGCGCCAGCTCGGCATCGACTTCGCCGATCATGCCAGAGTCCACGATGACAATCTGCGCACGCTGCGCAAGGCGCTCGCCGCCGTGCATGACGGTTCGCGCGATGTTCATTCCTTCCTGCGCTATACCGAATACTGGTTCGAGCGTCATATCATCGACGAAGACAAGCCCTTCGCTGCTCGGCTACGGGAGTGCGCCACCTGACGTCTTCCACTGCTTGCAGCTCGTCAATGCCAGCCTTCCGCTTCCTCTCCCGCTCGCCGTCGTGGCGCCTTTTTTCTGCGCGCAGCGCTTGCCCGACCAGCGCATCGACAAGCGCCTGGAAAGAGTGATTTGCGGCCGCTCGGCGGCGACCGCAAGGGGGCTTGCGAGATTGCCCGGAAATGGCCCTGTGCATGGTCTTGAAAGCCTTCTTACAGGCGCTCGGCGCGGATTCTTTTTTGCGTTCTTTCGAGCATTCTGGCAAGCTGATAAGCGGAACAGCATATGTTGTCATATTTCATCGCAAGCCCCTTTAATCGGCCATTTGTAGCTAACCTGATCACTCATTGATGAGCTCGTACCGACCATGAACATTACCTCCTCAGCCGCCTGGAAGGCCATTGAAGCGCACCGGAAATCGTTCTCTCCAGTGCATCTCAGACAACTCTTTGCCAGTGATCCGGATCGCGTCGCTACCCTCTCGCTGAGCTTCGATGGGATCCTTTTCGATTTCTCGAAGCAGCGCCTGGATTCGACGACGCTGGCTCTACTGGTTGAGCTGACCAAAGAAGTCGGCCTTGCCGAATCGACGGCTAGAATGTTCGGCGGCGAGAAGATCAATGTCAGTGAAGATCGCTCGGTGCTGCACGTCGCCTTGCGGCGATCCGGCGCACCGTTTCCCAGTGCCGACTTCGACGTCATGGCCGAGGTCTTGCCAACGCGCCAGCGCATGGCCGCCTTCGCCGATCGTGTTCGCGCTGGCGAGGCGCTTGGTTTTACCGGCATGCCGATTCGCACGGTCGTCAATATCGGCATCGGCGGCTCGGACCTCGGGCCGAAAATGCTCGCTTACGCGCTGCGTTCGATTTCGCATCCGGCGCTTGCCGTGCATTATGTCTCCAACCTCGATAGCGCCCAGCTGGCGCCGCTCCTGCAAACCCTTGATCCGCGCACGACGCTTTTCCTGGTGGCCAGCAAGACCTTCACCACGCAGGAAACGATGCTCAACGCGCAAACCGCGCGCAACTGGCTGGTGGCCAACCTTGGCGACGCTGCCGCCGTTGCCCGCCATTTTGCCGCCCTGACGGCCAAGCCCGAGCGTGCGGTCGACTTCGGGATTGACGAAGGCTCGGTCTTTCCTCTCTGGGACTGGGTCGGTGGTCGTTTTTCGCTGTGGTCGGCGGTTGGCCTGGCGTTGATGATCGCCATCGGGCCGCAGGCCTATGCCGAACTGCTGGCCGGCGCCGAGCGCATGGACGAGCATTTCCGCAGCACGCCCTGCGAACGCAACCTGCCCGTGGTGATGGCCCTGATCGGGATCTGGAACACCAACTTCCTGGGGGCGACCACCAACGCCGTATTGCCCTACAACGAGTCCCTGCGCTACTTCCCCTCTTTCCTGCAGCAACTCGAGATGGAAAGCAACGGCAAGTCCGTCGGGATTGATGGCCAGCCGCTCGCCCATGCCTCGAATCCCATCGTCTGGGGTGAACTCGGCAACAACGGCCAGCACGCGTTTTTCCAGCTTCTCCATCAGGGTGGGCGATTGGTGCCCTGCGATTTCATCGCCGCCGTACGTTCGGATTACCCCTTGCCCGGGCATCAGGAGGCGCTGCTCGCCAACTGCTTCGCACAGAGCGCGGCGCTGGCATTCGGCAAGACCGAGGATGAGGCACGCAGCGAGCTGAGCGGCAGCATGTCGGCCGCGAAGCTTGCGGAACTCCTGCCGCACAAGGTCTTTGCCGGCAATCAGCCGTCGTCCACGCTGCTGCTGTCGCGGCTTGACCCGCAAACGCTCGGTGCCCTGGTTGCACTTTACGAACACAAGGTTTTCGTGCAGGGCGCCATCTGGGGGCTCAATTCCTTCGATCAGTGGGGCGTCGAGCTTGGCAAGGCGGTGGCCAACAGCATTCTGCCTGCAGTGAGCGACGCGCAGCTGGCGAAAAAACTCGACGCATCAACGCAAGGGCTGCTGGCCTTCACCCGGCAGCATATTGCCTGAACCGATTTTGCTCCGGTATCCGGCCGGGGCGCTCAATTTGCCATGAGGCATGACATGACTACGAAGGTGATCAGTGTTTCCAGTGCGCCGTTCTCCGGCCAGAAACCGGGAACGTCCGGGCTGCGGAAGAAGGTGACGGTATTTCAGCAGGAGCGGTATCTCGAGAACTTCGTGCAGGCCATTTTCGACACGCTGAGCGGCCAGCAAGGAAAAACGCTGGTCGTCGGCGGTGACGGCCGCTATTACAACGATGTTGCCATTCAAACCATTCTGCGCATGGCGGCGGCGGCCGGCTTTGGCCGTGCTCTGGTCGGTTGTGACGGCATTCTGTCGACGCCGGCCGCCAGCGCGGTGATCCGCAAATGGCAGGCCTTTGGTGGCCTTATCCTGTCCGCCAGCCACAATCCGGGTGGTCCCGATGGCGACTTCGGCATCAAGTACAACCTCGGCAATGGCGGACCGGCGAACGAAGCCTTTACCGACGCGGTTTATCAGCGCACGCAGGAGATCAGTGCCTATCGCACTATCGAGGCGGCCGATATCGACCTCGGGCGGTTGGGTGAGTTCCAGGTGGGCGACATGGCCGTCAGCATCATCGATCCGGTCGCCGATTATGCCGAACTGCTGGAGTCCCTGTTTGACTTCGAACGTATCGCCGCTCTCCTCGCACGTGCGGACTTTCGCATGCGTTTCGACGCCATGCACGCGGTCACCGGTCCCTACGCGAAGGCCATTCTGGAAAGCCGCCTCGGGGCGCCAGCGGGCACCGTGGTGAACGGCACGCCGCTGCCGGATTTTGGCGGCGGGCACCCCGATCCGAACCCCGTCTATGCCGCCGAACTGGTCGCTGCTCTGGCCGACAGCCGCTCGGGTCTGTCGTTCGGAGCGGCCTCCGACGGTGACGGTGACCGCAACATGGTCGTCGGTCGCGGTTTTGTCGTCAGTCCGAGTGACAGCCTGGCCGTCATCGCCGCGAACCATGCGCTGGTCCCTGGTTACGCGGCCGGCCTGGCCGGCGTCGCGCGCTCGATGCCGACCAGCTGCGCGGTAGACCGCGTCGCCCAGGCGCTGGGTATTCCCTGCTACGAGACGCCGACCGGCTGGAAATACTTCGGTTCGCTGCTCGATGCTGGCAAAGCCACCATCTGCGGTGAAGAAAGCGCGGGCACCGGCTCGAGCCACGTGCGCGAGAAGGATGGTCTGTGGGCGGTCCTCTACTGGCTCAACATTCTGGCCGTGCGCGATACGCCCGCCGACGTCATCGTGCGCGAGCACTGGCAGCGTTTTGGCCGCAACGTGTACTCGCGCCACGATTATGAAGGCATCGAGACCGCCGCGGCCGATCGCCTGATGGACGGCTTGCGCGCGCGGCTACCGCAGCTGGCAGGCTCGCTGTGCAATGGGCTGCGCATCGAGGCTGCCGATGATTTTGCCTATATCGACCCGGTGGATGGCTCGCGCTCCGAACGTCAGGGCATCCGCATTATGCTCGACGATGGTTCGCGGGTGGTTTTCAGGCTGTCCGGCACGGGCACGGAAGGGGCGACGCTGCGCGTTTATCTCGAGCGGTTCGTGGCCGATCCCAGCCGCCACGAGGTGCCGACGCAGGAGGCGCTTGCACCGCTGGTGCAACTCGCCGAGACGGTGGCGCAGATTGCCGGGATTACCGGGCGGAAAAAGCCGGATGTGATCAGCTAGGAAGTCGGGACACCTGGCGCCACCTGATGGCGCTGCCAGGTGCCATGAATCAAGCGAGAAAAAGGGGATAAGAGAATGGTTGATCGGAAGACATTCCAATTGTCACGCAAGGCGATCGCCTTGGTGCTTGCTGGCGGGCGCGGCAGCAGGCTACACGAACTGACGGACCGGCGCGCCAAACCGGCGGTCCATTTTGGTGGCAAGTTCCGGATTATCGACTTCGCTCTGTCGAACTGTGTCAACTCGCAGCTGCGACGCGTCGGTGTGGTGACCCAGTACAAGTCGCACAGCCTCCTGCGTCATTTGCAGCGCGGCTGGAGTTTCCTGCACGGCGAAGTCAATGAGTTCGTTGATCTGCTTCCGGCACAGCAGCGAATAGACGAGGAATCCTGGTATCGGGGTACCGCCGATGCCGTCTATCAGAACATCGACATCCTCGAGACCTACACGCCGTCCCCCGAGTACGTCGTGATCCTGGCCGGCGACCACGTCTACAAGATGAACTACGGAATAATGCTGGTCGACCACGTCGAGAGCGGTGCCGAATGCACCGTCGCCTGTATCGAGGTGCCACGCAAGGAAGCCAGCGGGTTTGGCATCGTCGCCGTCGACGACAGTGGCATGATTACCGACTTCATCGAGAAGCCTGCCGATCCCCCGGCGATGCCGGGCAATCCGGAGATGTCCCTGTGCAGCATGGGAGTCTACGTTTTCAATGCCAAGTACCTGTACGCCGAACTGGCCCGAGACATTGCCGACGAGACCTCCAACCATGACTTCGGCAAGGACATCATTCCCCGTGCCGTCGCCAACCGCTGCGCGGTGGCACACTCGTTCTCCCGCAGTTGCGTCGTGGCGCCCGATGAACCGGTCAGGGAACACTACTGGCGCGACGCCGGGACAATCGATGCCTACTGGGATTCGAACATCGATCTCACCGGCACCGTGCCGGCACTGAACCTCTACGACAGTAACTGGCCGGTGTGGACCTACCAACAGCAACTGCCCCCTGCCAAGTTCGTGCACAACCATCTCGACCGGCGTGGGACCGCCATCGAATCCACCGTCTCCGGTGGCTGTATCGTTTCCGGAGAAGTCAACCGTTCGCTGCTCTTCTCCAGTTGCCGCGTCCATTCCTACGCCCGGGTGAACCTGTCGGTAATGCTTCCCAACACCTCCGTCGGGTCGCGGGCTCGCCTGAGCCGTTGCGTTGTAGACAGTGACTGTCACATCCCGCCGAACATGGTCGTTGGCGAAGACCCGGACGACGATGCGCGCCGTTTCAGGTATACCGAGAACGGCATTACGCTGATCACCAAGAAGATGCTGGAGCGACTCACCTGAGGCGGCAGGTTCGCTAGTCCGTGCGCATCCTGCACGTTGCCGCGGAGATCTACCCGCTGGTCAAGACCGGCGGGCTCGCCGATGTCGTGGCCGCCCTGCCGGCCGCGCTGGCCGCCCGCGGACTTGACGTCCGCATCCTGTTGCCGGGAATGCCCGCCATTCTCAACGGTGTGACCGATCTCAAGCGGGTTATCCGCATCGGTCCGGCGTTTGGCGCTGCAGTCATCACCCTGCGGCTCGGTCGCCTGCCAGATAGCGGCCTGCTGGCCTACGTCATTGATGCGCCCTTTCTTTACCGGCGCGACGGTAATCCCTACCTTGGCCCGGACGGTTGTGACTGGCGCGACAACCATCGACGCTTCGCTCTCCTTGGTTGGGTCGCTGCCCACCTCGCTGCCGGAGAGCTTGATCGGCTCTGGCGGCCAGAGGTGGTGCACGCGCACGATTGGCATGCCGGACTGGCACCTGCCTACATCGCGCAGAATCCGGCGCTGTCCACGGCCACCGTGTTCACCATCCACAATCTCTCCTTCCGCGGCCTTTTCCCTCTCGACTACCATCACGACCTCGGTTTGCAGATTTCTGGCGCAAATCAGAGCGGCATCGAGTTTCACGGGCAGTTGTCGTTCATGAAGGCGGCGCTGGTGCATGCGAAACGCGTCAACGCCGTCAGCCCGACCTATGCGCGGGAAATATGCTCGCAGGAATTCGGCTGGGGGCTCGATGGCGTGCTGCGTGGCCGGGGCGGCGATCTGTCCGGCATACTCAATGGTGTCGACTATTCGGTCTGGAACGCCAGCACCAATCCTGCCCTGTCCAGGAACTACAGTGCCGAGCACCTGCGCGGCAAGCTGGCCGGTAAGCTCAGATTGCAGAAGGATCTCGGTTTTTCTCCCCGTGCCAAGGCGCCGCTGTTCGCCATTGTCAGCCGATTAACCTCGCAGAAAGGCATGGATCTGGTCCTTGGTGCCCTGCCGACCCTGTTGGCCGAGGGGGCGCAGCTGGTGGTCATTGGCAGTGGCGAGGCGGATATCGAAGCCGCTTTCAGAACCGCTGCCACAGCCCATCCCGCTGCGGTGTCGGTACATCTTGGCTACGATGAGGCCTTGTCACATCGAATCATGGCCGGCGCCGATATCCTGCTCGTCCCCTCGCGTTTCGAGCCCTGTGGTCTGACGCAGCTCTATGCCTTGCGCTACGGCACCCTGCCACTGGTGCGGCGAGTCGGTGGCCTGGCCGATACGGTGGTCGATACGACGCCGGAGACCCTCAAGGCGGGTACAGCCAACGGCTTCTCGTTTGACGATGCCAGCAGCCGCAAGCTCGCCGGACGTGTCAGCAGGGCATGCGCACTGTACCGCGATGCCGCGACCTGGCGTCACCTGCAGCAGCACGGTATGGCGCAGAACTTTTCCTGGGATGACTCGGCAATGCGCTACGAAGCGCTGTACAGAAGTATCTGAAGGCCGATCGCCGTACGCCGCGCTCGTCGTGTTCAGCAGTGCCGGTGCTGCTGTCGGTGAAACCGAGGGCGCACTATAATCGCGACAGCAGTAGCCAAGTCTTGCTTCGCGCCGACTGCTCCGTACGCTGGCCTGCAAACCAGGGATACAGGAGCTGCAACGATGAGAATTCGTTAGCCTAGCTTCCCGAACCAAACTCCCACAGGAGAGTTCATTGTCTTTTGATCATTGCCTCATTCGGCCGTTTGCCGGCCTCCGTCCGCGCCGCCAGGATGCCGCAGCCGTTGCCGCGCCACCCTATGATGTTCTTTCCAGCGAAGAGGCACGCGAGGCGGCAAGCGGCAAGCCCTTGTCCTTCCTGCATGTGTCCAAGGCCGAGATCGACCTGCCGCCGGAGGTCGATCACTTCGCACCCGAGGTGTATGCGAAGTCGGCCGAAAATTTTCAGCGTCTGGTCGACGACGGGGTGCTCTGCCGCGACGAGCGCGCGTGCTACTACGCGTACCGACTGGTGATGGGCGACCATGTGCAGGTCGGCCTGGTGGCCGCCGCTTCGATCGCCGCCTACGACAGCAACCGTATCCGCAAGCATGAGTTCACCCGCCCGGACAAGGAAGACGACCGCGTCCGGCAAATTGAAGCGCTGAATGCGCAAACCGGTCCAGTGCTGCTGGTCAATGCGCACAACGAGACCGTTGATCGCCTGCTCAGCCAGGCCTCCGAGGGCGAGCCGGTCGCCGATGTGACGGGCGAAAACGGCATCAGGCACACGCTGTGGATGATCGACGAGGGCGAGACCATCACGCACCTCGGCGCGCTCTTCGAAGCCATGCCCGCACTGTACATTGCCGATGGTCATCATCGCTCGGCGGCGGCCTCACGAGTGGCTGCGGCTCGGCGTGGCAAGGCGGATGCAGTCGATAGCGCCGAGTATTTCCTGGCGGTGATCTTTCCCGCTTCACAGATGCGCATCATGGACTACAACAGGGTCGCGCGCGACCTCAATGGTCTGAGTGAGGAAGCCTTCCTGGCGGCCGTTGCTCAGCGCTATCGCGTCATGCCGTCGGACAGCCCGGTGAAGCCGGAACGCAGCGGCGTCTGCGGCATGTATCTCGGTCGTCGCTGGTACCGTCTGGAATTGCTGCCCGGTCTGCTGCCATCGTCCGATCCGGTGCGGCGAGTCGATGTTTCGGTACTGGCCGAACAGATCCTCGCTCCGCTGCTGGGGATCACCGACCTGCGCCGAGACACGCGCATCGACTTCGTTGGCGGCATGCGAGGGCTGGGCGAACTCGAACGACGCGTGGATAGTGGCGAGATGGCCGTCGCTTTTGCGCTCTATCCGACCCAGATGGCCGATCTGATGGCGGTCGCCGACGCGGGCGAGGTGATGCCGCCCAAGTCGACGTGGTTCGAACCGAAACTCGCCGACGGACTGGTGTCGCACGTCCTCGATTAACGCTCGCGGCCAGCTGAGCTGAAGAGGGGGCGGGCAGGGCGGGCAATCAGCTGGCCCCTGCGCGTCGGTGTCCGGACGCTGCCAGGAAGCGGCTGGTTCGTTTCACGCTCGCCAGCGTCGGTCACCTGGTGCAGTTCACCTTGCCGCGCCGGCTTCAGTCCGACCCGGACTTGCCCCCGACGACCGAAACCCGTGCTTTCCCGGTACTCAGCTCACCGATAACGGTTGCGTGATCAAAGCCTTCCTGCAGGAAAATCGACAGGACTTCGGTGACCACTTCCGGCGCACAGGCGATCAGCAAGCCGCCGCTGGTCTGCGGATCGGTGAGCAGTGCCTGCTCGACTTCGCTCAGATGCTTCGTCGGTCGGACCACGTGCTCGCCATAGCTGACCCAGTTACGCTCTGAAGCGCCGGTGATGCAAGCTTTTTCCGCATAGTCGAGAGCGTTGGCCAAGATCGGCAATGCGGCGTAGTCGATCACCGCCGAGACCCGGGATGCCTTGCAGATTTCAACGAGGTGACCGAGCAGACCGAAGCCTGTCACATCGGTCATTGCATGTACGCCGGCGAGGCAGCCGAGAGCCCGTCCCGGCGTGTTGAGTTGCGTCGTCGAAGCGATCATCGATGCGTAGTTGCTGGCCGAAAGCAGGCCCTTCTTCAGCGCTGCGCTGTAGAAGCCAACGCCCAGTCCCTTGCCGAGAATCAATTTGTCGCCGGGCCGTGCTCCGGAGTTGCGCTTCAGGTTGTCGGGATGCACCAGGCCGATCGCCACGAGTCCGTATATCGGCTCGAGTGAGTCGATCGTGTGTCCACCGGCAATCGGAATACCTGCCCTGGCACATATCGACTCGCCACCCTCAAGGATGCGTTTGATCGTCTCAAGCGGGAGTTTGTTGATCGGCATGCCGACGATGGCCAGTGCCAACAGCGGCACGCCGCCCATGGCGTAGACGTCGGAAAGAGCGTTGGTCGCCGCGATGCAGCCAAAATCGAAAGGATCATCAACGATGGGCATGAAGAAATCAGTGGTCGCCACCAGCGCCTGTTCGGCGTTGATCTGGTAGACGGCCGCGTCATCGCTGGTCTCGATGCCGACCAGCAACTGCTTGGGGACGATAGCCGGAGCGGTCTTGGCGAGAATCTGTTCGAGCACGTGCGGCGCGATCTTGCATCCGCATCCACCACCGTGCGCAAACTGCGTCAGTTTGACGGGCTCTGTGTCGACGATTTCCGGAGCGGCAGCATCGTCCGTCCTGGATTTGTTTTTGGCCATGATATTCCGGTGGTTAGGGTGACTTGGGGCGTCAAGGTGGCGATGCAGCTGCCGAGGTCGCTACCGGAAAGGCAGGAGCTCAGCTGTTTGCAAAGCCCGCCTCATCGATCGCCGTGGCGAAGTCGGCGACGCTTGCCACCTTCGGGTCGTAGGTGATTCTGGCCTGGCTCGCCTCCAGCGACACCTCGACCTGACTGACTCCGGGCAAGTTCTTGAGGACCGTGCTGACGCTTTTCACGCACGCCTGGCAGCGCATTCCGACAACGCCAATGCAGATCGTTTCCATCGCGGTTTCCCCGTCATACTTGCCGGTGCGGTTGCTCGCCGCAGTCAGCCCCATTGCTATCCTCGGCACCGGCTATCGGCTGCCGCCCGCACGCCAGCGCTTGAGAAGCAGTGAGTTGGAGACCACCGAGACCGAACTCATCGCCATTGCCGCGCCAGCGACGACCGGATTGAGCAGGCCAAGTGCGGCCAGCGGTATGCCGAGCACGTTGTAGATGAACGCCGAAAAGAGATTCTGCCTGATTTTGCGCAGCGTCGCACGCGAAAGAAGGATCGCGTCGGCAATTCCGTTGAGGTCGCCATGGACCAGCGTTACGTCGGCGGCATCGATGGCGGCGTCCGATCCGGCGCCAATGGCGAAGCTGACATCGGCCGCCGCCAGCGCAGGCGCGTCGTTGATCCCGTCGCCGACCATGGCCACGATCGCGCCGCTGGTCTTCAGGGCATTGACTGCAGCGGCTTTGTCGCCGGGGAGTACGCCGGCCCGGAAGTCGTCGATTCCCGCTTCCCCGGCGATTGCCGCCGCGGTCGCAGCGTGATCGCCGGTGAGCATCACCACCCGGATACCCATTCCCTTGAGCCGGGTCACGGCGGCGCGTGAGGTCGCGCGCAAGGGGTCAGCGATCGCCAGCAACGCCAGTGCGACGTCGGTCTGGCCCTCGCTGCCGTCGCCAGCGCTGCTTTCCTGGCCACCTTCGACCAGCACCACGACCGTCTTGCCCGTGCGTTGCAGCTTGTCGATCTGTTCTCGAGGCAGGCTCATGGCGAGGAACTCGCTGGGCGCGGCGAGGCGTAGCAGGCGTTCGTCTACCCGGCCCTCGACCCCACGACCGGGGAGGGCTCGAAACTGTGCTACTGGCAGTAGCGGCAGCTGGCTGGCCCGGGCATGGCGCAGGATCGCCTTGGCCAAGGGATGCTCGGAACCCTGTTCGAGGGCCGCCGCGAGGGCCAGGGCTTCGTCTGCCGACACGGCCAGCGGCACGAGATCGGTCAGTACCGGCTCGCCGCGCGTCAGCGTGCCGGTCTTGTCGATCGCCAGCACGCTGACCTTCTCTGCACGCTCCAGCGCTTCGGCATTCTTGACCAGGATACCCGCCGAGGCGCCCTGTCCGGTGGCGACCATGATCGCCGTCGGTGTCGCCAGCCCGAGGGCGCAAGGACAGGCAATCACCAGTACCGCCACGGCATTGACCAGCGCGGCGCTGAAGTCGCCGCCAAACAGCCACCAGGCGAGCAGGGTGCATAGGGCGATGGCACAGACCACGGGCACGAAAACTGCCGAGATGCGGTCGGCAAGACGCTGCACGGGCGCTTTGGAGCCCTGCGCTTCGGCGACCATGCGGATGATTCCGGCGAGCAGGGTGTGCTCACCGACGCCGCTCGCCCGACAGCGCAGCATTCCCTCGCCATTGGCCGTGGCGGCGAAGACGCGCGCTCCCGGGTGCTTGTCCACCGGCATGCTCTCGCCGGTGAGCATCGCTTCGTTGACCGTCGACTCACCGTCGATCACGTCGCCATCGACCGGCAGGTTTTCGCCGGGACGAACAACGAAAATATCGCCGGGAATGAGCAGCGCGACGTCGACTTCGATCAGCTTGCCGTCGCGCTCGACGCGCGCGGTTTTTGGCTGCAGGCGAACGAGAGCCTCGATGGCGTCGGTGGTCCTCGCCTTGGCACGTGACTCGAGCAATTTGCCAAGCAGTACCAGGGTGATCACCGCCGCCGAGGCCTCGAAGTACACGTGCAGATGGGCCGCGCCCGATACCGTCACGAACAGGCTGAAACCATAGGCCATGCTGGTTCCCAGAGCAACCAGCACGTCCATGTTCGCGCCTCCACCGCGCAAGGCCTTCCAGGCACCCGTGTAGAAGCGCCAGCCGATCCAGAACTGTACCGGCGTCGCCAGTCCGAGTTGTAGCCAACGCGGAAGGAGGTCATGGTGAGTTTGCGCGCCGCCATCGAACATGCTCACCATTTGCGCGGCCAGGGGCAGGGTCAGCACGGCCGCAATCCAGAAGCGGCGCAATTCCGCCTTCCCCGCAGCGATTTTGTTGGCCTTCTCTTCGCTGCGCGAGTGATCGTCGGCCAGATGCCCGACGAAACCGGCACGCTCGACGGTGGCGAGCAGTAACGCTGGATCGACGATGCCCGGAAGATGACGGACGGTGGCCCGCTCGGTGGCCAGGTTGACCACCGCCTCAACCCCCGAAAGCCGGTTGAGGAGCTTTTCAAGGCGCGTCGAGCAGGCGGCGCAGGTCATTCCCTCTATCGCCATTTCGGTGCTTCGTCGCGGCACACTGAAACCGGCTTTCTCGATCGCCGCGACCACTTCTTGCGGCGAACTGGCGTCAGAAGAAAGGTCGACCTGGGCGCGTTCGCTGGCCAGGTTGACCGTGGCCATGACGCCGGGCAGGCGATTCAGGACTTTCTCGATGCGCGTCGCGCAGGCGGCACAGGTCATGCCCGTGACCGGCAGATCGAGGCGTTGCCGCTCGTTCTTTTCTTCTCTCATGTCGACCACCGGGGCCGAGCGTCGCAGGTTTGCATCAAGAGCCCCTCAAGTGGCGAACGGCGAACGACCGATCAGCAGGCGCGTCAGCCCGATCAGGCCCCAGACGCCAAAGCCGAGAATCAGCGTTCCCGATGCCAGACGTAGCGTGCGATTGCGCGCATAGGCCTGCAGGCGCGCGGCAAGCAGGCCGGCAAGCAGCAGGTTGGGCAAGGTGCCGGCGCCGAAAGCCAGCATCAGCCCGGCGCCGTGCAGCGCCGAGCCGCTGGTCAAGGCCGTTGCCAGTGCGCTATACACCAGGCCGCAGGGCAACCAGCCCCAGAGCAGCCCGAGTGGAAAAGCCTGCCTGATGCTGCGTGCGGGCAGGAAATGCCGGGTCAGCGGTTGCAGATGTCGCCACAGTTTCTGGCCGAAGCGCTCGGTGAACGCCAGTGCCCTGGTCAGGCCCATCAGATACAGGCCGAGCGCGATGAGCATCAGGTTGGCGAGCAGGAAAAGGGCGCTGCGCAGGGGTAGCTGCCCGGACAAGGCCAGACTCGCTTCGCCGAGTGCACCGACGATAGCGCCGGCAGCAGCATAACTGACGATCCGTCCGGCATTGTAAGCGAGGTGCAGCGAGGAGCGTGCGGGCCCCCCCATCGACAGCGCAGCGACGATGCCGCCGCACATGACGACGCAGTGCGTCCCACCGAGCAGACCGATCAACAACAAAGCAAGATACGTCGATTCTGGCATCTGGGGCTAGCGCGCGCGCCGACGGGCTGAGGGAGCCTGGATTCTACTCCTTCCTCGGCGGTGGTCGGCGGCGAGTCAGCTGCGGGTCAGCTGGAGGCGGGTTTCAGATGACCTTCGAGTAGCGGGTGCGCTGTCGATCAGCGCGCAGATAACGGTCGAAAACCATCGAAATCGCGCGTACCAGCATCCGTCCCTTCGGCAGAACGGTAATCCAGCGGTCATCGATACGCACCAGTCCGGCATCGACCATCTCGCGCAGGTCGTCGAGCTCGGTGGCGAAGTGTTTCCGGAATTCGATCAGGTGCGCGATCTCGATCGACTCGATCGACAGCTCGAAGTGGCACATCAGCGACTGGATGATGGAGCGTCGCAGCAGGTCGTCGGCATTCAATTCGATACCGCGGTAGACGGGCAGGGTGCCGCTGTCGAGCAGGTCATAGTACTCGTCGAGCGTCTTCACGTTTTGACTGTAGGTCGGTCCGACCTTGCCGATCGACGAGATGCCGAAGGCCAGCAGGTCACAGTCCGAATGCGTCGAGTAGCCCTGGAAGTTGCGATGCAGGCGGCCCTGCCGCTGGGCCGTCGCCAACTCATCGTCGGGCTTGGCGAAATGATCCATGCCGATATAGACGTAGCCGGCTTCGGTCATTTTTCGGATGGCCAGCGAGAGAATCTGCAGGCGAGCGTCGGCGCTAGGCATGTCCGCGTCGAGGATGCGCCGCTGCGGCTTGAACAGACTTGGCAGGTGCGCATAGTTGTAGATCGAAACGCGATCGGGGCTGGCGGCAATTACCCGGTCCAGCGTACGGCTGAAGCCGATCACTGTCTGTTTCGGCAGGCCGTAGATCAGGTCGACGCTGATCGACTTGAAGCCGCTGCTACGCGCCGCGTCCATGACTGCCAGGGTTTCTTCCTCGCTCTGGACGCGATTCACGGCCTGCTGGACTGCCGGGTCGAAATCCTGGACACCGACACTCATGCGGTTGAAACCCAGTTCGGCAAGCAGTTCGACGGTTGCGCCATCGACCTTGCGCGGGTCTACTTCAATCGAGTACTCGCCGTCTTCAATCAGCTTGAAGTGATGGCGTGTCGCTGCCATCAGTTGGCGCATTTCATCGTGCGAGAGGAAGGTCGGCGTACCGCCACCCCAGTGCAGTTGCGCCACTTCCTGATCGCCACCTTCAAGATAGCTGCTCTGCAGTGCCAGTTCGCGCGCCAGATACTTCAGATATTTGGCTGAACGGCCATGGTCCTTGGTGATGATCTTGTTGCACGCGCAGTAATAGCAGATGGTGTTGCAGAACGGAATGTGGAAGTACAATGATAATTGCCGGCTGACGGCGCCAATGTTGCGCTTGCCGAGCCACAGTTGGTACGCATCCGGGCCAAAGGCCTCGACAAAGCGATCCGCGGTTGGGTATGACGTATAGCGCGGGCCATTGATGTCGAAGCGGCGAATGATCTGCGGATCAAAAACGAGGTTCTCGGCGACAGAGTTCATGTTTCCACTACATTGTTGATTAGGTGCATTATCGGTTTGCCCTGAAGTGATCGGGTTGACGTGGATCAAACGCCGGGTTTAGTGAAAAGGACGCAGATGTCGACGAACGATGCGACCGCGAGACTTGCCTTTGAGGTCGTAAAGACGGCCTGTTCGAACTGCAATCTGCGCGAGCTCTGTCTCCCTATCGGTCTCGACGCCACCGAACTGAGAAAGCTCGACGAACTGGTGTCGACGCGCAGACGCCTCAAGCGGGGCGACCATCTGTACCGTGCCGGGCAGAGCTTCGAGTCTATCTACGCGATCCGCAGCGGTTTCTTCAAGACCGATGTGCTGATCGAAGACGGTCGTGATCAGGTCACCGGCTTCCAAATGACCGGCGAGTTGCTCGGCCTTGATGGGATCAGCAGCGAAGTCCATACCTGCAACGCCATCGCTCTCGAGGATAGCGAGGTCTGTGCCATTCCGTTCCTGCATCTCGAAAGCCTGTCGCGGCAAATTCATACCCTGCAGCACCACTTTCACCAGGTGATGAGCCGCGAGATCGTCCGTGATCACGGCGTAATGATGTTGCTCGGCACGATGCGCGCCGAGGAACGCTTGGCGGCCTTCCTGCTCAACCTTTCGCAGCGGTTCAAGGCGCGTGGCTACTCGCCGGCCGAATTCAACCTGCGCATGTCGCGTGACGAAATCGGCAGCTATCTGGGCCTCAAACTGGAAACCGTCAGCCGTGCCTTTTCGCGCTTTCAGGACGAAGGGCTGCTCTCCGTTCACCAGAGAAAAATCCGCATTCTCAACACCGCCGGCCTGAAGAAACTGATGTCCCACCAGCGCGTTTGATGCGGTGCGAATAATGGCCCGCGTTGGCTTCCGTTTCAAGCGATTCCAGCCAAGGGGCCGAGTGCGCTGCGGCTGACAGCCACCGCAACAATGTAGGCAAAAGCCAGCAGCGCAGCGACGAAGAAGAGCGCACGCTGGCCCTGGCTGCGGCCGCGCTTCAGGGCCATCGTCCCACAGCCAATGTAGATCAGCAGGCCGACCAGTTTCGCTGTCAGCCAGGGGGCAGCGAAGGGATACTGGGCGCTGATCACGGCCATGGCGATGGCGCTGGTCAGCAGGACGGTATCGACGATGTGCGGCAGGACTCGGACCAGTGGTTGCTGCAGCCGCGGCGACCTCTCGAGCATCCAGATCCCACGCACGAAGAAGCCGATTCCGCTGAGCACGACGCAGCCTACATGCAGGTATTTCAACGTCAGATAAGTCATTGCTGGGCCTGCGCGACGGCAGCAGGCGTACGCGTCAGGGCTTCGATTTCCAGCCGATGTCGACGGTAGAAGGCGACGGCGGCGAGCAGGTTGCTGAGCAACCAGCCATTAGCCAGCAACAGCGTCAGTCCCGCCGGATAGGTGAACCACTGGGGCCAGAGTACGGCAGCCAGCAGCAGCACAAGGGCGGCAAAGTGCGCATGCATCTGCCGGTGGACCTGAGGCCCGGCGATGACCTTGTTCATGTTCGGAGGAATCGCCCGGCCGCGTCCGAGATTCTGCAGGTGCGACCAGACCAGAAAGGGAACGATCTTGTAGAGCATGCCGATCATGACCGACATGAAGCCCCCGAATAGTGCCAGGACGCCGCACAGGAGAGGCCACTCGGGGCGCTCGGCCAGCGTCGGCCAGCTGGTGGCTGCAAGCCACAGCGAGCAGGCGGCCAGGGTGCTCAGCATTGCCACGCGCCAATACTGTTGCGTGGCGTCGAAACGGGCACGCTTGCTGCGGCTCTGCAGGTGCAGCGTCAGTGCCGCGAAAACGGCCACTGCGAGGACCGTGATGGCCGCGAGCAGGAGCGACGGCCATCGCCGGTCCGTCGTATCGGCGACACTCCAAACGACCAGCAGAGCGAGTAGCGACCACGAAAAGCGGCGCGCGAACCACTCAGGGTAGCCTGGTGTCATCTGGAACATCGGTACCACCACGAAGGCGACGGCAGCCAGCAGGATAACGCTCCAGCCGACCAAGCCCCAGCCGAGATGGATCGTCGTCAGCTGCATCACTGGCAAGGCCAGCGATCCATTGAGTGCCAGCGCCAGCAGCACGCCGAGACAGACCGTTACGGTCAACCCGAGCAACGATAACTTCAGGCCGCGAATGGTGGGGTTGGTCGCAGGCACACCCCACAAGGCGTGCCCAGCGGCGGCAATGAACAGCGCAACACCGCTGCCAATAAAAAGCGCGGCCAGCCAGAATGCCAGCGGCTGGTAGCTCAGAAAGCCTGTCGCCAGAAGCAGCGCGCCCGGAGCGATCGCTGCGTGCACCAGGGTGGCGACCAGCCGCGGGTGCGAAATGTTCGCTCCGGCGACCACCGGAAGAATCTGGACCATCGCGCCGAGCATCACCTGCAGCATGAAGCCAACGGTGATCAGGTGCGTCAGCGCCAGGGCTGCGCCTGTCCAGCGCGAGGCGAACAGCTCGGGACCACTCCACAGCACGAGCAGGGCGGCGAGGATGGCAAACAGGGGAGCCGTCAGAAAAAAGCGCAGCGGGGCGGCAAGCGGGGGTGCCTGGTCGAACGACAGCAGCGCCTGCATTACGACTTTTGATGCTGGATCAGGACTTCCACCGTACCGTCAGCCTGGCGCTCGCTCTTCCAGGTGAAACCGTTGAGTTCGAGAGCCCTGTACAGCGGGTAAGGCTCACGGGGCAGGAGTACCAGGAGTTTTTCCGATGCGGCGAGCGTGTCGAGTGCTTCCATGGTGCGTACCATCGGTTCCGGTGGCTCCAGGTCGCGGGCGTCGAGAATGATTGGGGCTTTCGTCTTTGTCATGCTGGCGTCTTCGCGTCGGCAGAGAGCTGCTTCTGCAGCTTCGGCAGCAGGGTCTCTAGCTGGTCGGCCAATTGCTGGTCGCACATCGGATAGAGGATGTTTTCTTCCTTGACGTTGTGTTGCTGAATCATGATCAGCAGCGTCTCGGCGTTGCCGCTGTAGTCGTCGACCGCGCGCTCGGCCAGCGCTGCTTCCGCGGCGGCGAGCAGCTGGCGCATCTGCACATGCTCGCTGCGCATGACCTGCGTTGGCCCCTGGTACATGCCGGTGCGCTTCTCGAAGAGCGGGAAGAGAATCGCTTCCTCGGCCTCGAAATGATTCAGCATGGCTTTTCGGAAGCGGGCGAATTCGCTTTCCGCCAGTGCCCATTTGTCGTTTGCCACAGCGTTGTCTACTGTTGCCAGAAAGTCGTCGCAGGAGCGATGATCCTTGGTCATCAATTCGCTGATTTCGCGCATGAGGTGCCTCGTAGGGTTAGTCGTGCCATTGTCGGCGGCAGACGTGGCGCCAGCGTTGATCGACATCAAACAATAATTTTGAACATGTCGTGCGTTGAGACACGACCTGAGACCTGATTTGCTTCGACGGGCAGGCAACGACAGGCATCCGCCCGGAGCAGCAGATTTACCGGCCGGCACTTAGGCGGTCATTTGGCCAAAAAGTTCTCGCTGTTCCTGACTTTTTGCAAACCGCCCCAGTGGCAGATTGCTTTCCAGCCACGGGACCGGCCGTGTCCAGGTCTCGACGGGGACTGAGAGTGGATCCATAGTTTGACTTCCGTCAGGATTGGTGTGACCTTTACTGCCTGTAGTCGATTGTCAATCGACGTCACTGTGGAGGAAGCGCCATGTTCAAACACATCCTTGTTCCTGCCGATGGATCCGATCTTTCAAAGGAAACGGCCCGGCGCGCGGTTTCGTTCGCCAAGGAGGCCGGAGCACGCATTACGGCTTTTTTTGCCAAACCGGAGTATCCGGTCAGTTACTACGGTGAAGGAGCTTTGATCGATCCGACGACCCCGGAGAAATTCGCCGAACTGGCCGAGCAGCAAGCCGAACAGGTTCTCGACTTCGTCGCTGGCCTGTGCAAGGACGCTGCTGTCCCGGTCGAAAAACTCTCGCTGACCAGTGACATCCCCTACCAGGCGATCATCGACGCAGCCACGCAGTCGGGCTGCGACCTGATCTTCATGGCGTCGCACGGCCGCCGCGGAATCAGCGCCTTGTTGCTTGGCAGCGAGACGCACAAGGTGCTTACGCACTCGACCATTCCCGTCCTCGTCTATCGCTGATCAGCCCGCTATTCGAGAAGGCGCGCAAGCGCGCGCCGCCGCTTCACTGGCCTGCCGCGACGAGCGCCGTCGGAGTGTGGCAAAATGCCTTGGGCGCTGGCGCGTTCGCTGGCCAAATGTGGCCAGCGACGGAAGGAGTTGAACGAGCATGCGGTGCTTCAGGAAAGTGCTTGGCTGGCGCCGCGGGGGGCCGGTTTTCGCCTGCTGCCTCGCCGTTGGCTGGAGCGCAGTCGAGGCGGTTGATGTCGGGCTGGCCGGAGTATTTCCGGGCAAGGCGCTACTGACCATCGACGGTGGCGCGCCGCGAACCGTGGCCGTCGGCGCAGAAACCAGCGAAGGTGTTCGCGTCGTGGCTGTCGACCGTGAGTCGGCGACCATCGAGAGCGACGGAAAGAAGCGTACCCTGCGCGTTGGGCAGAACGTCGTGTCCAGCTCTTCGCAGCAGGGCGGTGGCCGGGTGGTATTGACTGCCGACGGCAACGGCCATTTCCTGACTACCGGAAACATCAACGGATCGACGGTGCGTTTTCTGGTCGATACCGGTGCCACCATGATCTCGCTCGGTGCCAGCGATGCGCGACGCATCGGCATTGACCCTAGCAAGGGCCAGCCGGCGGTGGTGAACACCGCCAACGGACAGGCCCGCGTCTCTCGTGTCCAGCTGGACAGCGTCCGTGTCGGCGAGATTGTCCTGCACGGTATCGATGCACTGGTGCACCAACAGGATATGCCGGTTGTGTTGCTCGGCATGACCTTCTTGAACCGTATGGAAATGCAGCGTGACGGTCAGACGATGACCCTCAGAAAGCGCTACTAGGAGGAGTCGATGATGCGAGTGCGCAGCGAAGAAGCAAGCATGTTGAGCCGTGAGCTCGATATCCTGATGAGCGAGCGGCAGACGCTGCTGGAAGTTGTTGGTGCCGCCGCCGCGCTGATCGCATCGCTCGACAGCCGCGCGTTGCCGCCGACTGCTGTCAGATCGGCGGATCTCGTGGCGACGACGATCAATGCCTTGTCGGACGAGACCTTGCGCGACGCACTTGCCGCCGTGCGCGCAGAGATCGAGGACGACGACGGCGAGCGGGAAGGCGAGCGCGTTGTCAGCCACTGAGGCCTTGGCAGGCGCAGCGACCGAAGTCGGCGGTAGCGCCCTCGACCTCGAGCATTTGCGGCAGGTCCTGGCTGCGGAGCCGGCGCGCACTCCCTGTGTTCTCGAAGACGGCGTCGGTGACGAGGAACTGCTGCCGGCTGCCGTACTCTTTCCGATTGTTCGCCGTAATGGCCAGCCGACCGTATTGCTTACCCAGCGCACGACGCATTTGCGCGATCATCCCGGGCAGGTAAGCTTTCCCGGAGGCCGTTGCGAAGCGAGCGACGCATCGCCGGCGGCTACGGCGTTGCGCGAGACCAGCGAGGAAATCGGCCTGGCGCCGGCGCACGTGGAAATCGTTGGCTATCTGCCCGAATATCGTACCTCGACCGGCTTCAGGGTCACCCCGGTGGTGGCCATGGTGACGCCACCTTTCGATTTGCAGCTCGACGCCTTCGAGGTGGCGGAAGCATTCGAGGTGCCCTTGTCATTCCTGATGAATCCCGCCAATCACCAGCAGCATTCGCTTCACTACCGGGGCAAGCTGCGTCACTACTACGCCATGCCCTACGGCGACTACTTCATCTGGGGTGCCACGGCAGGGATCATCATGTCGCTCTACCGGGCGCTCGAGATAGCCTCCCGCTAATCGAGAACCAGTTCGACTTTCTCGAGAAACTGCTCCACCTTCTTCCGGTCAGGCACCGCGCTGAGCGCCACGTGGAGTTGACCAAAGTGCCGCCGCAGTTCGTCCACGGTTTCAGCTTTCTCGATTACTCTCACCAGTGCGAGCGCTTCGGAACCGAGTAACTCGTACAGTGTGCGAATGACGTAGCTCTTGGCGAGGCTGATGTCCTCGTCGGGGAGTAGCGCTGGAGTTGCGGCTGCTGTGGACGCCGACAACTGCTGCACGAAGCCGCCGTTGAGCAACTGTGCGAGCTGCCGCTTGCCCTCCGCCGACGATGTGCAGAGCGCGAGCAACTGCTCTCCCGTGCGGTGCCCGTCGATCATGATCAGCATGGCACGCACTCGCGACGGCAAGCGATGAGCGCGGGTGGAGACCTCATCCTGTCCCTTCTCGGTCTTGCTGAATACAGACGATAGTTCCATCCTTAAAAGCCTTGTGGAAGCCCTGGAGCGATATTGCGAGAAGAGGCGCGCTTCTGCAAGTCCCCCAAAAATTAGGGTAAGGTGCTCATTTGACGACGGCGTCGCCGCGAAGTGAGCAGATGCGGCAGCCAGTCTCTCGCCGCCTTGTCGATCAACCCTTGTGCGCTTCAGCGAGTGGGTCGCAAGCCGCCCGGACGCCGACGCGGACTTTTCGAAGTGCCGATTGCGGTTGCTGGCCTGCTGCTCGGCGGTTTCATCGCGGCTGCCCTTGCTCACCTCAACGCGTTGCCCGCCTGGAGCTCAGATGTTCCCGTGCGCGATGTAACGACGGGATGTGCCGGGTTCGCAAAACATTATACGGACATTCGACAGGCGTTTGGCATGAGTGAGCCGGGGCCGGCCTGCAAACCGCCTGCCCGATGGAGCGAGACGGCCGTTGCTCGCGCCGTGGACGCGGCGAGCGCCCGGCTTGCCGTCGACGAGGCGTTGCGCGCCGCGCATCGGCAGTTCCATGAAATGCTTTTCTGGTTTTTTCGTGCTACCTGGTCTTTGCCACTTCCCCGGGGAAAGCGCAGCGATGGAGAAATCGGCGACTTCAGAAGCTGCGCACGGCGAAGCTTTGCTATTATTGACTGGCTGTCCTTGTCGGCCACTGCTGCCGCGTTCGCCATTTGCGGCCACTTCGAGCCTGTGCTGCACGGTTGCAGAACGCTGATCGGGCAGAAACCCGGTGACCGCTGCGGGCTTTTGCCGGCCGGTGGCTCGGGAGCGTGAGGGGCGCCTTGGCCTGCCGTTCTGCGCCTGCGGCGATGCGACCGGCCAGGCCGACACCGGTATCGGTGACGAAGCAGACGTTGATTTCATGGAGAGTGTCGTCGGTTTGATCTGGCGGGCACTGCTACTGTGGTTGTTGTTGTTTGGGCTTGCCAATCTGGTAGGCGGTTGATCGATTATTTACAGGAGTTTCTTCATGAGCAGAGAAGTCGTTGTACTAAGCGCAGCCCGTTCGGCCATTGGCACTTTTGGCGGTTCCCTGGCCAACATGGAGCCACATGAACTGGCCGGCGCGGTAATGAAAGAGTCGATCGCCCGCTCGGGTGTTGATCCGCAGCAGATCAACTACGTCGCGGTCGGAAACGTCATTCCGACCGATTCGCGCTTCGCCTATGTCGCTCGTGTGGCGGCGATTCAGGCCGGACTGCCCATGGATTCGGTGGCCATGGCCGTCAACCGTCTGTGCGCCTCGGGCCTGCAGGGCATCGTGAGTAGCGCGCAGAACATTCTGCTCGGTGACTCCGATTATGGCGTGGGCGGTGGTGTCGAGGTCATGTCGCGCGGTTCCTATATGCTGCCGGCGATGCGCTCGGGCGCACGTATGGGCGACGCCAAAGCCATCGACATGATGGTGGCGACACTCAACGATCCCTTCGGTGTCGGTCACATGGGCGTGACTGCCGAGAATCTCGCCAAGAAATGGGATATCAGCCGTGAAGAGCAGGATGCGCTTGCCGTCGAGTCGCATCGCCGTGCCGCGGCCGCCGTCGCCGAGGGCCGCTTCAAGTCGCAAATCGTGCCGATCGTGATGAAGACCCGCAAGGGAGACGTGATCTTCGATACCGATGAGCACATCAAGGCGGCGACGACGATGGAGACGCTGGGCAAGATGAAGCCCGCTTTCATCAAGGACGGAACGGTGACTGCCGGCAACGCATCGGGTATCAACGACGGCGCCGCGTTCATGGTGCTGGCTGCTGCCGATGTCGCCGCTGCCGCCGGCCAGAAGCCGATCGCGCGTCTGGTTGCCTACGCCGTCGCCGGCGTGCCGAACGAGATCATGGGTGAAGGCCCGATCCCGGCGAGCAAGCTGGTCCTCAAGAAGGCTGGTCTGACGCTCGACCAGATGGATGTCGTCGAGTCCAACGAAGCCTTTGCGGCGCAGGCCATTGCGGTCAACAAGGGGCTTGGCCTCGACCCGGTCAAGACCAACCCGAATGGCGGCGCCATCGCTCTCGGCCACCCGGTCGGCTGCTCGGGGGCGTTCATCGCCACCAAGGCGATCTACGAGTTGCAGCGCACCGGCGGCAAGTACGCGCTGGTTACCATGTGTATCGGTGGCGGCCAGGGTATCGCGGTGGTCTTCGAACGCCTCTGATTGCCGTTGCTGTCAAGCGGCGCACGCAAGCAAGAAAGCCCGACCGTGAAGCGGTCGGGCTTTTTTTTCGCGGTGGTGCAGTGGTGGCGCGGCGCACAACTCATCCGGCTTGGCCTGGAAGCCGCAGTCCGAGGGCTGCGTTCTCGGGTGTCGTGCCGTGTTCGACGACACCGAGCAGTGGGGCCGTCAGTCGCTCCCGCAGGGCCGCGAGGTTTTCGCTGCAGCGCAACATGGCCGGGTCGATGCGGTTTGCGACCCAGCCGGCCAGTGGCAGGCCGCGTGCCAGGATGGCTTGTTCGGTCAGCAGCGCGTGGTTGATGCAGCCAAGGCGCATGCCGACGACCATAATCACCGGCAGCTTGAGTGCGGCTGCCAGGTCGGCGGCGTCGTGCGTGCGACCGAGCGGGACGCAGAAGCCGCCGACACCCTCGACCAGAACCGCGTCGGCGAGCGTCTGCAGCTGGGCGAAAGCGGCGACGATCTGCGCCAGCTCGATGTGGCGACCTTCCTCCTCGGCAGCGATGTGCGGCGCGATGGCCGCCTTGAATGCGTAAGGATTGACCCATTCCCGTGGCGGCTGCAGCGACGACGCGGCGAGCAGGCGCTCGACGTCGTCGTTGCGTCCGCTGTCGTCGAAACCGGCGGCGATCGGCTTCATCGCCACCGCGCTCAGCCCGGCAAGGCGCAGCGTATGCAACAGTGCGCAGGCAACGAAGGTCTTGCCGATTTCGGTATCGGTCCCGGTGACGAACCAGGCGGGCTTGTGTGGCGGGTGATCAGATTGCATGTGCTCTCTCATTTTCTGGCGTAGGCAAGAATGACGTCGTAACGCGCCGGCAGGCCGGCCGGCGTGCGGTGTTGCTCGTAGGCGTCCTGCACCCGCTGCCAGGCGCTACGGCCGAGCAGGCCGCTGCGTGCGCCTTCACCGACCGAGCTGGCCCCGATCGCCTTGATCGCCCGCAGCAGTGTCTTCAGGTTTGGGTAGTGCATGTTGATCGTCTGGCGTTGCAGCCGGACTTCGGAAAAGCCGGCCAGGGTCAGCGCTGAGCGGATTGCCGCTGGCTCGCTGAAGGGGAGCGTGTGTCGGTGGCGGTCGATGCCGACGAAAGCCTCGCTCAGTTCGGAAAAGGTCTCCGGTCCGAGCGTGCTCAGCGCGAGTTGTCCGCCTGGGCGCAGAACACGCCGTGCTTCGGCAAACACCTTGCCGCTGTCGCACCATTGCACGGTCAGGTTGGACCACCAGGTCGAGAAGCTCTCGTCGCTGCAGGGCAGCGCTTCGATGTCTGCGGCAAGACAGGTATCGGCCTCGTTTCGGGCGATGGCGAGCATCGTCGTCGCGAAGTCTACGGCGGTGATGTGCGCGCCGGGCCAGCGCGTGCGCAGCAGGCGGCAACCATTGCCCGTTCCGCAGCCGGCATCGAGGATCGCGCCGGGTTCGGGAAGCGGCGCGAAATCGGTCAGCAGCCGCTCACAGACCTGACGCTGCAGGACTGCCGCGTCGTCGTACGAGCCTGCGGCACGTTCGAAGGACTCGCGAACGCGTGGCTTAGGCGGTAACAGGGGCATGACAGAAGTCGTCCAGCAGTCGCGCAAAGCGCTCCGGGTTGGCCAGGAAGGGGACGTGTCCGGCGCCGTCAAAAATGTCCAGCTGCGCGTTTGGCAGTTGTCGAGAAGCGCCAACTGCAGCGGCCAGCGGGTTCAGCGAATCGTTTTCGCCGTGGATCAGCAGGCAGCGCGTGGCAAGGGTCGGCAGCAGCGGCCGCAGATCGACCTCGCGCAGCCACTCCAGCCCGCAGCGCAGCGCTTCACCGTCGGGAACGGGTGCCTTGCGCAGACCGGCGAGGAGCGTACGGGTGATTTCCCGCGCCCTGGCGTCACCCTGGCTGAGGAGGGCGGCGAAACGCTGCAGGGTCTGCTCCGGTTGCGCCTGTGCGCTGGCCGAAAAGGTGCCGAGCAGTGCCGGCGTCTGTGCTGCCTGCCAGTCTGCGCGCTGCATGAAACACGGCGTGCTGCCGACCAGGACCAGCCCGGACACCCGTTCTGGCGCGAGTACAGCGGCGCGCATCGCCAGCAGGCCGCCAAGCGACCAGCCACACAGGGTGGTCCGCTCCGGCAGCGCGTCGAGCAGCGTCTGCGCCGTCGCCGAGAAGTCAGGGAAGGTCTTGCGCGCGTCGCCATCGGCGGGGCTCCGGGCGTAGCCGGGCAGGTCGATCAGGTGTACCCGGCAGTTTCGTGACAGGCGGTCGAGCACGGCCTGCCAAACCCAGCTCCCCAGGCCCCAGCCGTGGATCAGGGCCAGGTCCGGGCCGCTGCCCATGATCGAGGTCATGCCAGTTCCCGCAGTGCGTCGACCAGTAGCGCGACCTGTTCGTCACTGTGGCTTGCCGTCAGCGATACGCGCAGGCGTGCGGTCCCCGCGGCCACCGTCGGCGGCCGGATCGCCGGTACCCACAGGCCGCGTTCGTAGAGCGCGCCGGCGACGCGCAGCGTCTCGTGGTTGTCTCCGATGAGCACCGGCTGGATTGCCGTCGGCGAAGGCAACAGGCGCCAGCGTGTGCCGGCCAGTCCGTCGCGCAATTGTGCGATCAGTTGCCACAGGCGACGGCGCCGGGCATCGCCGCTGGCGATCAGCTCCACGCTGGCGAGCAGCGCGCAAGCGATGGCCGGGCTGGCGGCGGTGGTGAAGATGTAGGTGCGGGCGCGCTGTTCCAGCCAGTCGATGACCGTCGTGTCACCAGCGACGAAAGCCCCGGCAGCGCCGGCCGCCTTGCCCAAGGTACCCATGTAGAGCAGGCGCCGGGCGGCTGGCAGCTGAAAATGCGCGATGCTGCCACGGCCCTGGGCACCGAGGACGCCGAATCCATGGGCGTCGTCGATCACCAGCCAGGCATCGAAGCGTTCGGCCAGTTCAAGCAATCCCGGCAAGGGTGCCAGGTCGCCGTCCATGCTGAATACCGCGTCGCTGAGGATCAACTTCCGGCGTGCCGGGCTGGCGGCGAGCAGGCGCTCGAGTGCGGCCAGGTCGCCGTGCGGGTAGCGCTGGCTGTCGGCGCGCGAGAGCTGCACGGCGTCGATCAGCGAAGCGTGGTTGAGGCGGTCGGCGAAAACCGCGTCCTTGCGCCCGACCAGCGCCGGAACGATCCCCAGGTTGGCCATGTAGCCGGTCGAGAAGAGCAGGGCACGGGCAAAACCCGTGAAATCGGCGAGCTTCTGCTCGAGCGCCGCGTGCGGCCTCAGGTGCCCGCTGACCAGATGCGAGGCGCCGCTGCCGACGCCCCAGGTTCTGGCACCGGCGCTGGCCGCGTCGATCAACGCCGGGTCGTTGGCCAGTCCCAGGTAATCGTTGCTGCAGAAGCTGATCAGCGGGCGCCCATCGACACGCGCCTGCGGACCGCAGGGAAAGTCCAGGGTGCGGCGCTCGCGTTTGAGGCCGGCCGCCCGCAGGGCGTCGACTTCGCTTTGCAGTTCTTCCCAGATCATCAGCGCAGAGCGGCGTCCAGTGCGGCGATGGCGCGCGCGACGAGGAACTCGCAGTCCTCGTGGCTGATCACGTACGGCGGCATGAAATAGACGGTATTGCCGATCGGGCGCAGGAGGATTTCCCTGGCCAGCGCCTGCCGGTAGAAGTGCTCGGAAAACTGCGCATCATCGCTGAGCACGTCGAAAGCGGCGATCATGCCGCGCTGGCGGAGATGACGGACACGCGGGTGATCGGCCAGTGGCTCGAGGCAGCGGGCGAGGTGCGCGCTGAGCAGCCGGTTGCTTTCGATGACCCGATCTTCGGCAAAGATGTCGAGCGTCGCCAGGGCCGCCCGGCAGGCCAGTGCGTTGCCGGTATAGGAGTGTGAGTGGAGAAAGCCGCGGCTGACGCTGTCGTCGTAGAACGCTGCATAGACGCTGTCCGTGGTGAGCACCATCGACAGCGGCAGGTAGCCGCCGGAGATGCCCTTCGAAAGGCACAGGAAGTCGGGCCGGATGCCCGCCTGCTCATGGGCAAAGAAAGTGCCACTACGGCCGCATCCGACAGCAATCTCGTCACAGATCAGGTGCACCTGGTAGCGGTCGCACAGGACGCGCGCCAGACGCAGGTATTCCGGGTCGTACATCGCCATTCCGCTGGCACACTGAATGAGCGGCTCGACGATCAGCGCGGCGATGCGCTGGTGGTGCTCGTCGAGATGCTTCGCGAGCGCTGCGGCGGCGCGCCGGGCGACGTCAACGGCGGTTTCTCCGTCTTCCGCCAGGCGTGCGTCGGGCGTCGGCACGGTGCTCGCCGGGCGAATCAGTGGCGCATAGGCGTCCTTGAAGATGGCCACGTCGGTCACCGCCAGCGCGCCGACGGTCTCGCCGTGATAACTGCCACGCAGGCAAAGGAATTCGTGTTTGTTGGCGTGTCCGCGGTTACGCCACCAGTGAAACGACATCTTGAGCGCGATTTCAGTCGCCGAAGCGCCGTCAGAGGCGTAGAAACAGTGACCGAGCTCGCCACCGGTCAGCGCCGAGAGGCGCTCCGAAAGCTCGATGACCGGCCGGTGCGTGCAGCCGGCAAGGATCACGTGTTCGAGTTGCTCGAGCTGCTCACGCAGCGCTGCGTTGATGCGCGGATTGCAGTGACCGAACAGATTGACCCACCACGAGCTGATCCCGTCCAGGTAGCGCCGACCATCGAAGTCGTGCAGCCAGACGCCCTTGCCGCTGGCGATGGGAATCATCGGCAGGGCGCCGCCAGCCGCGTGCTGCTTCATCTGGGTGCACGGGTGCCAGACGGCGGCGAGGCTGCGTTGCAGCAGGTCGCTATTGCTCATGTGCCTTGGCGGTGGGCAACGCTGGCCAGCGGCGCGGGGTGACGCGTCAGCGGCTGCACGTCAGTGCAGGGTCTGCGAGGGAGCGTCGTCCTGCTCGGGCATTTCGGCATGTACCGTCTCGCCTTCGATGTTGGGATAGAGAGGGGCGCCGCAGTCATCGCAGAACTCATAGGGGAACTGCTGGTCGAGGAGGGTGACTTCCTTGAGGCCGGTCTTGCGCAGGACTCCTTCGATTTCTCCGGCGACATCGGTCGTTTCGTCCTCGATGCCCAGGAGAGGCCAGACCACGCCGTGGTAGATGATGTCTTCATCGCGCGGCCCAAAGCCGATCCGGTATTCTTCCAGCCGCTTGTCGTGGAAGCCGCCAACGATCGCCCGCAGGTTGTCGGCGCTGTCGCCGAGCGTCGCCTGCAGGAAGGCCACCGAGGCGTTCAGCGAGTAGGGGCGCGAGGCGCTGTCGGCGGCGCGACAGGCGGCATGGTAGGCGTCGGCGAGCAGTGGTTGATAGGCACAACCGGTAAGCAGCGGCTCGAAGCAGGGCGCACCCTGGCGCACCCACTCCTTGAGGGCAGCCTCGCGGGTGGTCTTGTCTTCTTCGTTCCAGCGGAAAAGCGGCATGCCTCGCGGCACGGCCAGCGCGCCGACCAGGTAGCGGGTGTCGGAGAGGAAACGGTTCGTTTCGGGCATGCTCGACGCGTCTACGCCGAGATCACAGCCGGCAAGCGCGGCTGCACCGAGCTTCTGCAGGAGTTGCCAGGTGTCGACAAAACTGTGCGGTAGCTGGTCCGGGCTGTACAGGTAATCAGCGAGCGCGACGCGGGCACCGGCGGCAAACACGTGCGCCCCGAGCTGGACTTTCAATGTCTGCAGGAGGCTCTGCGGGATCGCTGTCGCGGGGATCGAGAAGCGCGACCAGCCGAGTACCGGAACGGCAATCAGCAGAACATCGAAATCCTGGCCGCGATCGAGCATGGTGCACGATTCGGCCTGTGACTCGACGATGTCGGCAAGATCGTCATGGGCCATCGCGTGCGTGTCGAAGAGGCGGTCGAGCGAGGCGTTCAAGTCCTCCTCGGCACCATCATGCAGCAGGCGGTCGACGAGCTCGGCCAGGCGTTTCTGCCAGAACAGATCTTCGATCTTGCTGCCGGACTCGGCAAGGCCGATGGCCAGGCGGCCCAGTTCGGTAGCGTCGGCAGAAATGCGCTTGCGGGAGGAGAAGCGGTTGCGTTTCATCGTCGGGAGCCTGCGGCAGAGTCAATCCGACATTGTAGCAAGCTGGCGAGCCCGGCGTCCGCGCGCGTGCATCCTGATGACCATTCGTGCACCCCTGCGCCGGGCGGCGCGACGTGCCGGCCGACGGTCGCTGTGCAGAAAAGCCGACGAAGCAAGGAAAGAGGTGTGGCGAGCGCCTCAGGCGACGCGCAGCTTGGCCAGCGAAGCGAATGCAGCCGCGTTACCGATATCCGGCGTAATGATCAGTTCGAGGACCTTGACCGCGGCGAGGTCGACGCGATGGTCTTCGCTCTGGCCAGTGGCGCCATCCGGGCTGAAGTTCCACTGCTGCCTGACGATTTCCCGGAACGACTGTCCGCCATCGGCCGACCAGCGCAGGACGTACTCCTGGGTGCGCTGCGCCGAGGTTTCGACGAACGACAGGTGGATCCTGCGCAGCGCTTGCGGTTCGGAAAAGAGCAGGCGGATGGTCTGTTTGCCGGGAACTGCGGCACGCCAGCCGCTGCCCTCGCCAGGTGCCAGGGCAGACTCGATGGGATGGGCGGCGTCTTCCGAGCTGATTTCCACCTCGGCCAGATCTTCGAGATTGAGCCACTCGCCAGTCGGCACCGCGCCGGTCGGTTGACTATCGGAGATTACTCGCTTGCGCATTCGTTCAATCCCTCATCAGTGACCGGCGCTCCGCGACGCGGAACCGGCAGGCCAGACCTGCTAGCCGGCTACGCTGGCGTCGGCTTCCGCGAGTCGACCGGCAACCTCACGCTCGGCTTGAATCCAGTACTCGGTGGAAGACCCTTTAAATCCGTCGTTTTCGGCGATGAAGTACGCCGCCGACTGAATCATGCAATAGCGTTCTTCAGCGCTTGGCGCGTGTGCGGCGGCGGGCGCAGTATTGACTTCGGCGACCGTGGTTGGCGCCGCCTTTTTCGCTGCAGCCTTTTTCACCGCGGTCGCGGCTGTGACGGCCTTTTCTGTTGCCGGAGTTGCCTTGGCTGCTGCCTTGGGCGCTGCGGCAGCCTTGCTGGTCGCCGCCTTCCTGGGGGCGGGTTTCTTCGTGGTCGTGCCGTTCGTCGTCTCTTCAGCCATGATCTATCCCTTTTTTCTTTCGCTGTCAGTATGTGGTTGGTGCAGAGCGCGGGCACCCGAGCGGCTTCGCCGCCCCGCGCGTACCCCGGCAGGATAGAAAAATCGGGGCTTCCGGTCAAGGACAATAACTATTCTCGGTGAGTGGTCGCCGCATGCGCGACGCATTGGTACACGGCGCAAGTCAGCGTGCGCCGCGAATCGGTATGCGGCGCAAGTCAGCGTGCGCCGCGAATCAGCGCGACCAGATCCTCGGTCGACGGCAGCGCGCTGGCTTCGCCTTCGTCCAGAATGCTCTCGGCAAGCGCGCGTTTCTCGTGGTGCAGTTCGACGATGCGCTCCTCGACGCTACCCTTGCTGACCAGGCGATAAACGGTCACCGGTCGCAGTTGCCCGATACGGTGCGCGCGACCCATGGCCTGGTCTTCGGTGGCCGGGTTCCACCATGGGTCGGTAATGACCACGTAATCGGCAGCAGTCAGGTTGAGCCCGAAGCCACCGGCTTTCAGGCTGATCAGGAAGAGATCGCCCTGGCCGGCCTGGAAAGCTGCGACGCGCCGCGTTCGCTCGCCGGCGGGGGTCGAGCCGTCAAGGTACTGAAAAGCAATTCCGGACTCATCCAGTTGTTCGCGCAATATCGCAAGAAAGTCGACGAACTGACTGAAAACAAGTGCTTTATGGCCATTTGCAACCAGTTCGGAGGCGAGTTCTGAAAAAGCCTGCACCTTGGCCCCGACGATGCCGAGTTCGGGGCTGCAAAGGCGCGGGTCGCAGGCGGCGCGACGCAGACGCGTCAGCTGGGCGAGGATGTTGAAGCGTGCCTGAGCCTGCGGCGCACTGTCGAGACTGGCGTCGATCTCGTTGGACGCTTCGCGGCGCAGCGCTTCGTAGTGGGCGGCTTCGGCAGCTTCCGGGGTCACCGTCAGAATCAGTTCGGTGCGCGCCGGCAGCTCCTGCAGGACTTCGGACTTGGTGCGGCGCAGGACGAAGGGACCCACCAGACGCTTGAGGACGTGCTGTGCCTCGCGGTCGCGGTTACGTTCGATGGGGCCGGCGAAGCGCTCGTCGAAGCGGCGGTGACTGCCGAGCAGGCCGGGATTGACGAAGCGCATGATCGACCATAGATCGGACAGGCGGTTTTCGACCGGGGTGCCGGTCAACGCCAGGCGAAAGTCGGCGTCGAGCGCGAACACCGCCTGCGAGCGCTTGGCGGCGGCGTTCTTGATCGCCTGCGCCTCGTCGGCGATCAGCGTGTGCCATTGACGCCCGGCAAAGCGTTCCTGGGCGAGTTGCAGCAGCGTGTACGAGACGATCAGAAGGTCCTGTGGCCCGGCCCTGGCCACCAGTTCCTCGCGTTCGCCTTCACCCGCCTCGCTGTAGACGCGGACGTCGATGCTGGGCGCGAAGCGCAGTGTTTCTGCCAGCCAGTTGCCGCATACGGAGGTCGGCGCGATGACCAGCGCGGCGCCGCCAGCGGCGCGTTCGAGCAGCACGGCGAGCGCCTGCAGGGTCTTTCCGAGACCCATGTCGTCGGCCAGGCAGCCGCCGACGCCGGCCGTCGCCAGACGGATTGCCCACTGGTAGCCGTCTTCCTGGTACGGACGCAGGCTGGCCTGCAGCAGGCTCGGGAGTTTCGGCGTCATGGCCTGCGCCTGGCGCAGGCGGTCGATCGCCTGGCGAAAATCCTTGCCGGCGTCGACCTCGCTGCCGTCGAGAACCTCGTCGAGCCAGGCGGCGGCGATCGTCGGCACCTTGCCACCGCCCCTGTCGGTTTCCAGGACCGCCGACAGGTCGTTCAGCTTCTGTTTCAGCGAGCGCGTCAGGGCCGCGTAGACGCCGTCTCCCATGGGCACGAAACGGCTCCTGGCACGGCTCGCGCTGAGCAGCGTTTCCAGCTGCACGACCAGCCCTTCGTCGAGAGTCGCCTGCCCGGAGACGCGGAACCAGTCGCGCTCACGGGCTATTTTCACGCCCAGCTGACGGCTGTCGAGGGTGAGCACGCGAACGCTCTTGCCTTTCGGCCAGTCCACCGCGGCGATTGCCGGCAGGGTCGGCAGTGCTTCGACCACCGCCAGCGCGTTTTCGGGGTCGGTGATCAGCCACTCGCTGCCGCCGTCGCCGCTGTCGAGAAAGGGCAAGGCGTCGAGTACCGCTTCCAGATGCTGGCGCTCGCTCTTCAGGTCACGTTCGGTACCGACCGTTTCGCTGCCGCGCACCGCCATCAGGCGCAGTCTGCCGGCGGCGGCCGGCAGGCGTGGACCGTCCGCACCGAGCGGTGCGACCACCAGGCGCAGCGAGAGGTCGTCGCCGAGCGGCGAGAGTTCGGCGCGCAGGCGGGAGTCGCTGGGCACCTGCCGCGTCGCCTGTGCCGGGTCGGCATGAACGTGAAAATGCGTGGCCAGTGCCTGCAGGGTCTTGGCCACTTCTGCCTGCGCGTTCGGCGCGTCGGCGGGAACCGAAAAGCGACCCGAGACGAGTTGCGCGGCCTGCTGCTGGGCCGGCGAAAAACGAACCAGCCGCAGGCGCTGTGGCCCATCCGCGACCAGCGTGACGAGCCGCAGGGCCTCCGCTTGACGACGCTCGTCGGCGTCTGGCACTGAGTATGGATTGGCCGCGACCGGCGCCCGCAGCGGCGGCTCGACGCGCATCACGTAGCGCCCGTCCACGCGCAGGAGCTCGAGTTCCGGTGCGCCTTCGCTCAAGTCGACGAACTGCTCTGCCGCGCCCGGCAGGACGATGCACGGGTGGCCGGGAAGGGCGGCGATGGCGGCTGCCAGATCGATGCGGTAGCGATTGCGGTAGCCGTGTTCGAGGCGAACGGCGCGAGCGACTTTCAGATCGGCGCCGGCCAGCTGCGGGTTGCCGGCGATTCTCGCCAGGCTCAGCGGCCGCGGCCGTCCCCAGCCGCGTTGGCCGCGCTTCTGTTCGAGCGGCGTGACGGCGAGCAGGTCACCCTGGCTGCCGATCTCGAGTTCCCACAGCAGGCGCGTCGTTTCGCCGTTGCCGCTGGCCGCTGCATTGCCGCCCAGGGATTGCAGCGCGAGGAGGATTTCCTGCCACTGCTCGCCGCCACTGGCGATGAAAAAACGCTCAGGCGGATCGCGTCCTTCGAGCACGGCCTGGCTGCCGTCGAGGATGTGGGTCAGCGTTCTTAGTCGGCAACTGTCAAAGTCCTGGCGCAGGAGGTCGATCGATGCCCGCCACTGCTCCGCTACAGTTTGCGGATTCCTTTCGGCGATCGTTTCGCGACCCAGCCAGGCGGCGAGCAGCACTGCCCACAGGGAGTCGAGCACCCAGCGCGCCTCGACGTCGCGCGTGGGCCGGAAAGCGGCTCGTTCGAGCGGCGCCTTGCCGAGGCGAACGTCGATCGCATGCACCCAGCGTCCCCAGCCGGCGTAAGGGCTGGGCGCCCGCTTGCCGGACTCCGCGACGCAGAACTTGCGCGCCAGTTCGAGGTGCCGGGGCGTCGCCTGCGCCAGAAGTGACAGCGGATAGAACCAGGCCACGCTGTCCGGCAGCAGGTGTTTGCCAGCACCGCCGAGTTCGCTCTTGCACTGCTTGAGCGCTGCCTCGAATGCCGCCTGCCCGGCACCCCACTGCCCGTCGATGACCAGCCCGGCGGCACGAATCGCGGCGCTCAGTCCGTCGTCGAGTCCGTCCAGCGCGGCTTCCAGCAGGGCGCTGTCGCCGCGTTGCATGGCCAGGTCGCCGAGGACCAGGCGCAGATCGGTCGACAAGGCCTCGCGATCGCCGGCCAAGGCCTCTACCGCCCAGTCGGCGACCGGCAGGTAGGCCTGCGCAGAGAAGATGCAGACGCTGGCGATCGCCTGATAGGCGAGCTGCGAGCGCCAGATCGGCTCGATGCGCTGGAAACTCGCTCCGTCAAAGGGCCAGAGGATGGCTTCGCCGACGATCACGTTCCAGTCCAGCGACCGGGCCAGGACGCTTCGCAGGTGCGACAGCTCTTCGCTGGCAGCGCCCGAGAGGAATTTGGCGCGAACGTAGGCGATGGTCGTCGGGATGCTGCCCGTAGGCCAGTAGTACGCCGATCGGGTGGGGTCAAAGCGGTCGACGTCGGCGATCAGGCGCGGCAGCGAGTCGCCCTGGCTGCTTTCCAGCAACTGCCGATAAAGCGCGCTGCGCAGCGCATCGACGAGGTGAAACGTGGCTGCCCGCGAGGGATCGTCGACCAGCAGGCCGTTTTCCCGCAGTTCCTGGGTCGCCGCCTTGACGTCGGCGGCGGTCAAGGCCTTTCCCGAGCTGTTTTGCAGGCCACTCAGCGAAAGCGCCCGGTGCAGGTCGGTGTTGCTGCGAAAAGTCCACAGCAGCGCGCTGGCCAGGGCGACCTTGTGCTGGTCGGGCGTCAGTCCGTGGCGGTCGAGCTTTGCGAGAGCCGGGGCGTTCAGGGCAGTTCTGTTCATCGGCTGGCGGCTGGCGGCTGCGGAAATGGTTGCTGCTGTTCTGTGGGAGACGGTCAGGCGCTGCCGCGGGTGAGCAGCATCGCGTCGCCGTAGCTGAAGAAACGGTAGCGCTCGGCAATCGCGTGCCGATACGCACAGCGAATGGCGTCGACGCCAGCGAACGCCGAAACCAGCATCAGCAGCGTCGACCTCGGCAGGTGAAAATTGGTGATCAATCGGTCAACGACACGGAACTCGTAGCCGGGGGTGATGAAAATATCGGTCTCGGCGGGGCCGGCGCGCAGTTCCCCGCGCTGCGCGGCAGCTTCAAGCGCGCGCAGACTGGTCGTTCCGACGGCGACGATCTTGCCGCCGCGGGCGCGGGTGCGCGCAATGGCAGCGATGGTGGCCTGGGGAATCGCGAAGCGCTCGGCGTGCATGCGGTGTTCGGCGACGTGATGCACGCGCACCGGCTGGAAGGTGCCGGCGCCGACGTGCAGCGTCAACCACGCCACTTCGACGCCACATTGTGCGATTTGGGCGAGCAGCGCAGCGTCGAAATGCAGGCCGGCTGTCGGCGCCGCGACGGCGCCAGGGTGGCGCGCGAAAACCGTCTGATAGCGAGCCTCGTCGTCGACGCCGGCGGGGTGCGTGATGTAGGGCGGCAGCGGCAACCGGCCGTGTCGTTCGATCAGCGTCCACAGGTCGCCTTCGTCTGCCCCGCGCTCTGGGCTGTCATCGGCCAGTTGCAGCGCGAAGAACTCACCGTGTTCGCCGCTACGGCCTTCGACGGTCAGGCAGATGGCCTCTTCGAGAACGATCCGGCTACCGGCTTTCGGCGACTTGCTGGCGCGAATCTGCGCCACCGCGTGACGGGAATCGACGATGCGCTCGATCAGTACCTCGATCTGGCCGCCGCTTTCCTTGCGGCCCAGGAGGCGGGCCCGGATCACGCGCGTATCGTTGAACACCAGCAGATCGCCGGCAGCCAGCAAGCCGGGGAGGGCGCTGAAGCGCTGATCGGCGAGCGCGCTGCCCTTAACCTGCAGCAGCCGGCTGGCGGTGCGTTCGCCCGTCGGGTGCTGGGCGATCAACTCGCCCGGCAGGTCGAAGTCAAAGTCATCTAGGGTGAGCATGGCGGGCTAAGGTGGCTGGCCAAAGGTGAGCGGTCGAGGGGGGGCGGGGCAGGTGCGCCATTGTCGAGCTGCCCCTCCTGCGGCTTGTCGACGGCCGGAGAATCAGCGATAATTCGCCGCTCTTCTGGCCCGCGAACTTCGCGGCCGAGGCCGAGATGGCGGAATCGGTAGACGCAGCGGACTCAAAATCCGCCGATGGTGACATCGTGGGGGTTCGATTCCCCCTCTCGGCACCAATCAGTTGCACCAAGTCACACTCCCTGGCCGGCAAAGCTGTGCATCATAGCACGCCGCCCCGGCGCTGCCTGCGACCGGCATTCAGCCGCTGCCCAGCGAGCGCGCAAACGCCCCCGGCCTCAGGATCCAGGGACCTCCGGATGACTTCCCGCAATGGCTGAACCTGTCGCGCCGCCATCGCCTCTTGGCGCCTGGTGGCTTGCCATCCGACCCAAGACACTGACCGTTGCGGTCGCGCCGCTGATCGTTGGCCATGCCGTCGCCTGGGCGCAGACCGGTTTGCTGCTCTGGCAGCCGGCGCTGGTTGCCCTGCTCGCCGCGCTGCTCATCCAGATCGGCACCAATCTGCACAACGACGTTGGCGATTTCGAGCGCGGCACGGACACGCCCGCTCGCCTCGGACCGCCGCGGGTCACGGCAATGGGCTGGCTGCCGGCCAACGCCGTACGCCGCGCGGCGTGGCTTGCCTTTGCCCTGGCGTTCAACTTCGGAATCTTTCTCGTCTACCACGGCGGCTGGCCGATCGTCGCCATCGGCCTGGCGTCGCTGCTCGCCGGCTGGGCGTACACCGGTGGCCCATGGCCACTTGCCTACACGCCGCTGGGCGAATTGTTCGTCGTCCTCTTCTTCGGGCTGGCCGCGGTTGGCGGCAGCTACTACCTGCAGACCCTGTCGATAAGCCCGGCCGCGCTGCTGGCCGGGGTGATGCTCGGGCTGTTCGCTGCGGCGGTGATCACGGTCAACAATTATCGCGATCTGGAGACCGACGCCCGGGCCGGCAAGCGGACTCTGGCGGTGGTCGTCGGCCGGCGAGCCACGCAATGGGTCTATGCGCTGGAGCTGCTGCTGCCGCTGCTCCTCTTGCCGTTGCTGGCGACGCTGGCAGGGCGCGGGCCATGGCTGGCCCTGCCGCTGCTGGTACTGCTGCCAGCGTTGCGACTGCTGCAGCGCTTCCGGCGCGAGGCCGCGGGTCCGATCTTCAACGAGTTGCTGGCCAGCACGGCCAGGTTGCAGCTCGTTTACGCGCTGCTCCTGGCGTTGGCGATGGTCGCCTGAGCGGAGCTGCGGGTGGCGTTTTCTAGATCGGGCTGCCTGCCGGCGGCGTGAACCAGGTCAGCTTCTCCTGCAGGCGAACGACGGTGCCAACGATGATCAGTGCCGGCGAAGCGATGCCGGCGGCATCCACTCGTTCCGGCAGCGTCGCCAGGTCGGCGGTCAACACCCGTTGCCGGCGCGTCGTACCATGTTGCACGACCGCCGCCGGATGGCTGGCCGGCAGGCCGTGGGCGATCATCTGGCGGCAGATCTCGGCGATGCCGCCGACACCCATGTAGAAGACGACGGTCAGCTTCGGACGGGCCAAGGCCGGCCAGTCGAGATTGATGCTGCCGTCCTTGAGATGACCCGTCGCGAAGGCCACCGCCTGCGCATGATCGCGATGCGTCAGCGGGATGCCGGCGTAGGCGGCGCAGCCGGCGGCGGCGGTCACTCCCGGAACGACCTCGAAAGGGATGCCCGACTCGACGAGGGTCTCGATCTCTTCGCCGCCGCGCCCGAAAATGAAGGGGTCGCCGCCCTTCAGGCGAACGACTTTCTTGCCGGCACGCGCCAGACGAACCAGAAGTTGATTGAGTTGCTCCTGCGGCACGGTGTGATTGGAGCTTTTCTTGCCGACGTAGATCTTCTCGGCGTCTGCGCGAGCCAGTTCGAGGACCCCTTCGGCGATCAGATGATCGTAGACGATGGCGTCCGCTTCGCCGACCAGACGCGCTGCACGCAGGGTGAGAAGGTCGAGGTCACCGGGCCCGCTGCCGACGATATAGACGGTTCCGACAGGCGGGGACGAGGGCGTTTGAATCATTCCTTTTTTCCGGTTTTTTGCTGAGGTGCAAGCATAAACGCCCGTTGCGCTATTTTCCAACTCGGAAGCGACGATAGGCTTTCTCGCACCGATCATATTTGATGGAGGTCAAGGAAGGGACCCGTGCAGGCGTGTCATCCTGCGCCGAGTCTGACACGGATGTGACCCGGGCGACAGTCGAGAAACTTCAAGAGGAGAGAAAAGAGCATGCAGAAGGTAATTCGTAACGTATTGATGCTGGCAGCACTGCCGTTGGCCATGAATGTGGCCTTCGCGGCGAAGGCCGAAAAGGCCGCTGCGCCAGCGCCGGCAGCCGATTCGGCGACACTGTCCGCCGAGGCCAAGGCGGCTTCCGGCAAGACCTATTTCGAACGTTGCGCCGGCTGCCATGGCATGCTGCGCAAGGGCGCGACCGGCAAGAATCTCGAGCCGCAGAACACCACCAAGCTCGGTTCCTCGCGCCTTGAAAAGATCATGGCCTACGGTACGGAGGGCGGCATGCCCAACTTCGACGACATCCTGTCGAAGAAGGAACTCGCCGACATGGCCAAATATGTCCAGATGCCGGCCGACGTGCCGCCGGAATGGGGCATGAAGGACATGAAGGAGAGTTGGAAGCTGGTCGTGCCGGTCGCCGAGCGTCCGACCAAGCAGATGAACAAGGTCAACCTCCAGAACGTCTTCGCAGTCACCCTGCGTGACTCCGGCGAAGTGGCCCTGATCGACGGTGACACCAAGGACATCTGGGGTATCGTGAAGACCGGCTACGCGGTTCACATTTCGCGTATTTCGGCTTCCGGGCGCTATGTTCACGTCATTGGTCGCGATGGTCGCTACGACCTGATCGACATGTGGTACGAGACGCCGAAAATCGTTGCCACGATGAAGGCCGGCTACGAAGCGCGTTCGGTCGACACCTCGAAGTACAAGGGCTACGAGGACAAGTACGCTGTCGTCGGCGCCTATTGGCCGCCCCAGTACGCGATTCTCGATGGCGAAACGCTCGAGCCTCTGAAGCTGATCTCGACGCGCGGCGTCACCGTTGACGGTGAGTACCATCCGGAACCGCGGGTGGCTTCGATCGTCTCCTCGCACGACAAGCCGGAGTGGGTGATCAACATCAAGGAAACCGGCATGATCAAGCTGGTTGACTACTCCGACATCGCCAACCTCAAGGAAGTCACCATCAACTCGGCCAAGTTCCTGCACGACGGTGGCTGGGACTCGACCAAGCGCTACTTCCTTGTTGCGGCCAACGCTTCGAACAAGGTCGCCGTGGTTGACACCAAGGATGGCAAGCTGACCGCGCTGGTGGATACCGCCAAGATCCCGCACCCGGGTCGTGGCGCCAACTTCACGCATCCGAAGTACGGTCCGGTCTGGGCAACGTCGCACCTCGGTGCCGACGTGATCACCCTGATCGGTACGGATCCCAAGGGCCACCCGGAGCAGGCGTGGAAAGTCGTTCAGGAACTCAAGAACCACGGTGCCAACTCGCTGTTCGTGAAGACGCATCCGAAGTCCAAGAACCTGTGGGCGGACGCACCGCTGAACCCCGACCCCGAGCTGGCTGGTTCGGTCACCGTCTATAACATCGACGAACTCGGTGATCCTGCCGCCAAGTCGCAGGTGATCAACCTGGCCGCCGCTGCCGATCTCGGCAAGACCAAGGGTCTGCAGCGCGTGGTGCATGGCGAGTACAACGAAAAAGGCGACGAAATCTGGTTCTCCGTCTGGACCGGCAACAAGACCGAGCCGTCGGCGATCGTCGTCGTCGATGACAAGACGCGTACGGTCAAGAAAGTGATCAAGGACAAGCGTCTGGTCACGCCGACCGGCAAGTTCAACGTCCATAACACGCAGCACGACGTCTACTGATCCCGGTCAAGCGTCTGAACCGAAGCGGGGGGCTTGTGCCCCCCGTTTTTTTTTGCCGCGATTGCCGGCATAATCGCCTGCACCTCAACTGCCGCAAGGAATCAACGATGAAAGTGAACATTCTCTTCCTGTCGGCTGCCATGTGCTCGCAGCTGGCCCTGGCGGCGCCACCGCCAGTCGACCCGGCCATGCTCGAGCTTGCCGACCAGAGCCGTTGCCTGGGCTGTCACGACGTGGATGTGACGGTACGCGGTCCTGCCTGGCGCGATGTCGCCAAACGCTATCGCGGCAAACCGGAAGTCGAGGAAGTGCTGGTGGAAAAGGTCTACACCGGGGGCGGTGGCGTCTGGGGTAACGACTACATGTCGTCCAACAAGCGCGCCGGGAAGGACAACATCCGCATCCTGGTCAAGTGGATTCTGACCCTGCCCGATTCCTGATGGCGGGGGCACCGCCGCGCAGCGTTCCCTATGAGCCGGCGTCGTTGGCGCGTGCCCGGAGGAGATCGATGATCATTGCCGAGACCTGCTCGATCGAGCGATGGGTGACGTCGATCACCGGCCAGTTGCGCGCGACGAACAGGCGACGCGCGTCCTGGACCTCCTTGCGCAGCGCGCTGAAGTCGTTGTACTGGCTGTCTTCGTTGTCCCATGCCCGCAAGCGTGCGGAGCGGACGCGCGCCAGCCGTGTCGGGTCCACCGTCAGCCCGACGATCAGGGGTCCCTTTGCCTTCAGCAGCCCCATCGGCGGCTGCGAGAACGGCACCAGTGGCACGTTGGCGGCCTTGATGCCGCGTGAGGCCAGGTACATGCAGGTTGGCGTCTTGGTCGCCCGCGAGACGCCGACGACGATCACGTCGGCGCCGTCGAGATCGTCGCTGGCGATGCCGTCGTCGTGGGCCAGGGTATATTTCATTGCCTCGACGCGGCGATAGTAGTCCTCGTCGAAAGCGTCGGCCGAACTGCTATGAACTTGAACGGCGGTGCTGGAATACTCGGCAAGACGGGCGATCAGTGGTTCGAGGGCGAACTGGCAGGGGACGAGGAGGTGGCTGCAACCGTCTTCGAGCGCCTGGCGGACGTCGGTGTGGCTGATGCTGTGCAGGACGTAGCCCGGCCGTCGCGCCACCTCGCCGAGAATCTCGGGCACCTGGCCGAGGTGGCGGACCATCTTCCACAGTCGGCGCTCGACCTCCAGCCCCTCGAGCTGGACGATGGCGTTACGCGCCAGCAACTCGACGAGTTCGCCGGAAGCATGCGAGACCAGGTGCAGTACGAGAGTCTTGCTCACGGCCATCCTTTGCTGACAGTAGCGGTGTGGCCGATCCTCAGCGGTGGTGCCCGCCGTCGAGGCGCAGTACGGTGCCGTTGATCATCACGTTCTTGAGTACGTGCAGGACCAACATGGCGAACTCGGCCGGATCGCCGAAACGATGCGGAAACGGGATCTGGTGGGCCAGCCGCGAATCGAGGTTCTTTTCCATGGCGAACAGCGTCGGCGTTCCGAACAGCCCGGGCGCGATGCCGACGACGCGAATGCCCAGCGGGCCGAGTTCGCGCGCCGCCGGCAGGATCATGCTGACGACGCCGCCCTTGGACGCCGAATAAGCCGCTTCGCCGCTCTGTCCGTCGTAGGCGGCGACCGAAGCGGTGGACAGGATGACGCCGCGCTCGCCGTTGGAGCGCGGCTGCAGGCGCGCCATGTCGGCGGCGGCGAGGCGCATCATGTTGAAGGTCGAGATCAGGTTGACCTCGACGAGCTGGCGGAAGTCTTCCAGCGGCATCGGGCCGTCGGCGCCAATCGTCGGTTCCGAGTGGCCGCGTCCGACGCAGTGCACCAGCACGCGCGCCGCGCCGTGTGCATCGCGCGCCGTTGCCAGCGCGTTCTCCGCCGAGAGCGAATTGGCGACGTCGCAGGGGATCGCCAGACCGCCGATCTCGTCGGCAACCTTCTGCACGCCGACAGCGTCGATATCGATCACCGTCACCTTGGCTCCCGCCTCGGCGAGATAACGCGCCGTTTCCGCACCCAAACCCGATGCTGCCCCGGTGACCACCGCCGGGCACGCCCAAAGATCCATTACCTGTCTCCCGCTATTGCCATTTACCGCCGCCGTCAGCCGTCGGCGCAAGCGGGCATTATGGGCCGTGGGGGGCGGGTGCGCAAACGGCGATTGCTTTCCCGGAGCGCTTGCCAACGCTTGTTGTCCTGCTCCCCGCTTGCGCCGCTGCCGACAGCAATCTTCGGATAAAATGCCCGCTCCCCGCCCTTTCAAAGTTCTCGCGAAAAGGGCGAACCGCGCTGCCACTGACCCGAACCCTACCGACTCCTGCCGCACGATGCCAATCCTTCCTCTTCTCGCCCTTGCGCTTGCTTCGGTCCCTGCCTTCGCCGAGACGGCTTCCGCGCCACCGGCGCCAACGCCCGAACGCCAGAAGCAGCTCGTGCACCTGGTTCGTCAGGACTGCGGTTCCTGCCACGGCATGACCCTGCAAGGGGGTCTGGGGCCGGCCCTGACGCCCGCGGCACTGCGCGAGCGGCCGGCTGACTCGCTGGTGGCGACGATTTACGGTGGTCGGCCGGGGACGCCGATGCCGCCGTGGCACCGCTTTCTCAGCGAAGCCGAGGCGGCGTGGATCGTGCAGCAATTGCTGCTCGGGTTTCCCGAGGAGTAGCGGCCGGGAAGCTCGCCAGCGTAGGGCTGGGTTCTTGATGAGACTTCCGGCGACGCGGACGGCAGCGTCGCAGCGTAGGGTGGCTGGAGTTCGCCCGGCTAATACCGCTGCCCGCGTCGCCAAGTCCGGCCAAGCATTCCCCTGCCACCGTCATTGCGAGGCGGCGTAGCCGACGCGGCAACCCAGTCAGAAGAACACTCCCGGGCGCGTGAACGACGTGTAACGCGGTTGCCGTGGCGCAAAGGCTTGTGCTATTTTCTTCGCGCCAGAAGAACCAAGCGACGCGCGCATGTGCTGAAAACGACTGTATGACCAGGGAGAAGCTGCAATGAAGGCCCGCCTACGCAATTTTCTCGTGGCCCTGCTGGCATTGGCTGGCCACCTTGCATTGACGAGCCCGGCAGCCGCGGCCACCGCCGATCCTCTGCCTTCCTGGCGCGAGGGGCCGGCCAGGCAGGCGATCGTCAAGTTCGTGCAAACGGCCACCGACAGGGCGAGCGCCGGATTCGTACCGCCCGCGGAGCGCATCGCCACCTTCGACAACGATGGCACGCTGTGGACGGAGCACCCGATGTATACCCAGCTCGCCTTCGCGCTGGACCGCATCCGGGAACTTGCACCGCAGCACCCGGAGTGGAAGACGCAGCAGCCCTTCAAGGCGGTGCTCGACAATGATCTCGAAGCGCTGGCGGCGGGAGGCGAAAAAGGGCTGCTCGAATTGGTCATGGCCTCGCACGCCGGCATGAGCACAGCCGAGTTCGAGGCGCTCGTGAGCGACTGGTTCAAGAAGGCGCGCCATCCGCGTTTCAAGAAGCCCTATACCGAGCTGACCTTCCAGCCGATGCTCGAACTGCTGGCCTACCTGCGATCCAATGGTTTCAAGACCTATATCGTATCCGGTGGCGGTATCGAGTTCATGCGGCCGATGACCGAAGCGGTCTACGGGATCCCGCCCGAGCAGGTCATCGGTTCGAGCATCAAGACCAGGTACGAGATGCAGGAAGGCAAGCCGGTGCTGACGCGCCTGCCCGAGATCAACTTCATCGACGACAAGACCGGCAAGCCGATCGGCATCAATACGTTCATCGGCAGGCGACCGGTCGCGGCCTTCGGAAATTCCGACGGCGACCGCGAGATGCTCGAATGGACCGGCGCCGGCAAGGGCGCGCGGCTGATGATGCTCGTGCTGCACGACGACGCCGAACGCGAATATGCCTACGGCCCTGCCAACGGCCTGCCCGACACCAAGTTCGGCACCTTCTCCCAGTCGACGATGGACGAAGCCAAGCAGAAGGGCTGGATCGTCATCAGCATGAAGAACGACTGGCAGCGAGTTTTCTCTTTCCAGCCAGAGACAATGAACCCGGCCAAGAAATAGAATCGTAGGCCCTCTATCGACCACGACCTAGGAGACTGATCCCATGAACAAGAACAGATCCTTCCTGACCACCGTGCTGGCGACATTCCTGTTGGCAATCGCGCCCGCCCTTGCCGCCGCCCAGCCGAAGCCCAACATCCTCTTCATCGTCTCCGACGATACCGGCTACGGCGACCTAGGCCCCTACGGCGGCGGCGAGGGACGCGGCATGCCCACACCCAACATCGACCGCATGGCAAACGAGGGGATGACCTTCTTCTCGTTCTACGCGCAGCCGAGCTGCACACCGGGCCGTGCCGCGATGCAGACCGGCCGCATCCCCAACCGCAGCGGCATGACCACCGTCGCCTTCCAGGGCCAGGGCGGCGGGCTGCCGGCGGCCGAGTGGACGCTGGCCTCGGTGTTGAAGCAGGGCGGCTACAAGACCTACTTCACCGGCAAATGGCATCTCGGCGAAGCCGACTACGCGCTGCCGAACGCGCAGGGCTACGACGAGATGAAGTACGTCGGCCTGTACCACCTGAACGCCTACACCTACGCCGACCCGACCTGGTTCCCCGACATGGATCCGGAACTGCGGGCGATGTTCCAGAAGGTGACGATCGGCTCGCTGTCGGGCAAGGCCGGCGAGAAGGCCAAGGAGGACTTCAAGATCAACGGCCAGTACGTGGACAAGCCGGGGCAGAACGTCACGCTGCACGGCGTCAACTACCCGAATGGCGTGGTCGGTATCCCGTACTTCGACGCCTACGTCGAGAAGGCGGCGATCGAGTTCCTGGACGACGCGGTCAAGGACAGGAGCAAGCCGTTCTTCATCAATTTGAACTTCATGAAGGTGCACCAGCCGAACATGCCGGCGCCGGAGTTCGAGCACAAGTCGCTGTCAAAGAGCAAGTACGCCGACTCCGTCGTCGAGCTCGACGCACGCATCGGCCGCATCATGGACAAGCTGCGCGCGCTTGGCCTGGACCAGGACACGCTCGTCGTCTACACGACCGACAACGGCGCCTGGCAGGACGTTTATCCAGACGCCGGCTACACCCCCTTCCGCGGCACCAAGGGAACGGTGCGCGAAGGCGGCAACCGCGTGCCGGCGATCGTCATCATGCCCGGCAAGATCAAGGCCGGCGCGCGCAACCACGACATCGTCGGCGGCCTCGACCTGATGGCCACCTTCGCCAAGGTCGGTGGCGTCGAGTTGCCGAAGAACGACCGCGAGGGCAAGCCGATCGTCTTCGACAGCATCGACATGTCGCCGGTGCTGTTCGGTACCGGCAAGTCGCAGCGCAAGTCCTGGTTCTACTTCACCGAGAACGAGCTGAGCCCGGGTGCAGCGCGCGTGGGCAACTACAAGGCGGTGTTCAACCTGCGCGGTGACGACGGTCAGGCCACCGGCGGCCTGGCGGTGGATTCGAACCTCGGCTGGAAGGGTGCGGAGAAGTACGTCGCAACGGTGCCGCAGATCTTCGACCTGTGGCAGGACCCGCAGGAGCGCTACGACATCTTCATGAACAACTACACCGAGCGCACCTGGACGCTGGTGACGATCAACGAGGAAGTGCGCAAGCTGATGAAGACCTACGTGGAATACCCGCCGCGCAAGCTGCAGAGCGAGGTCTACACGGGGCCGATCACGCTGTCGAACTATCAGCGCTTCCAGTGGGTCCGCGATCAGCTGCAGAAGGAAGGCTTCAACCTGTCGCTGCCGACGGGGAACTAGTGTTGCGTTCTTGAGCGACCCTATTTGGATTTCACTTCGCCACTCTGCGTCGCGTGCAGATGGAGATACAGATGCGGGTTGCCGCGAAGATCGTGTCGTCCGAATAGGCGCACGGGGAGTTGGCCAGACTGGCACGTTCGAGGCGCGCGAACGTACGCCTGGCCCAGCGTGCGCAGATCGTGCTGCTGGCTGCTGAGGGGTTGCGAAACGAGGAGGTCGCGGATCAGTTCGGGGAAATTGGCCGCGTTCGAGTGCCGCTTTGGCGGGGGCGTCAGGCGCAGTCGCGATCGACGGGAATCGAGCGCGACCTGCCGCGCGGCGCACCTCCACCCCGGCCCCCTGGTTGAGCATGGTCGAGCGCTTCTTCCGGGACATGACCAGCGAGCGACTGCGTCGCGACGTCTCACCCAGGGTCCCCGCGTCGCAAAATTCTCGCAATGACGTGGGCCCTGCTGCGGCGCTGTATTTCCGGCGTGGCGTCCAGCACGCGGGGCAGCCGCTCGCAACCCTGTCGTCGCCAGCGCTCGATTTTTCCTCGAAATGGCGCAAGTGCCCTAAAATGCTGGTTTTGTGTGGTAGACGGGTTGATCGTCGCGGTGCGGGTAGCACGATTTCCCTGCCCCGAGGGCCCGAATGGCATGCAGCCTGTACTGCCGTCGGGTAAATGCGTCCGACGGCGGCAAGCGCCGCAAGCCCCTAGAGGATCGCCATGACCAAAAATCGCCCCTCGCTTCCGCCCTGGTCGCCGCGCCGTCTGACGATGGCCCTCGAGCCTCGACACCTGTTCGACGGCGCGGCGCCGGTGGAAGTCGCCGCTGCCGTGCAGGACGATGGTGCTGCGGCCGTTCGCGATGCGCCGGCGCCGGCACCCGTTGTACCCGTCGAAGCGCCGCCACGCGAACTGGTCGTCGTCGACAGCCGGCTCGTGCACAGCATCGATGTCGAGAAGTTGCTCGCCGGCCCGGCGAAAGTGGTGCTGCTCGACCCGCATTCCGCGGGCCTGGCGCAACTCGCCGCCGCACTCGACGGCGAGCAGAACCTTGCTGCGATCCACATTCTCAGTCATGGCAGCCGCGAGGGCCTGCTTCTCGGGCTGGGCCTGGTCGATCAGAGCGAGCTGCAGCGGCAAGGCGCGCTCCTCGCGAGTATCGGTTCGGCGCTGAGCGCAGACGGCGACATCCTGCTCTATGGCTGCGATGTTGCCGCCGACAATCGCGCGTTCATCGACACCCTGGCCGGCTTGACGCAGGCGGACGTTGCCGCGTCCTCCGACGCCACCGGCAGCGCCGCGCTGGGCGGCAACTGGGTTCTCGAAATGACCGCCGGTCCGATCGAGGCGCGCGCGCTTGCCCTGGCCGATTTCGAACACCTGCTGGCGCCGCCGAGCATCGTCGATGGCGGTGGCGCGCGAACGACCAGCGAAGACACGCCGCTGGCCGTCACCGGCATCAGCATCGCCGACGCCGATGCCGGCGACATGCAGACCGTGACCCTGGTGGTGAGCGGAGGAACGATCACCCTGCACGCTGGAAGTGGGGCAAGCATTGCCGGCGACGGTAGCGCCAACCTTGTTTTTTCCGGCACGCTGACGCAGGTCAACACGGCTCTGGACGGCATGAGTTTTGCGCCGACTGCCGATTACTTTGGCGCCGCGAGCATCGCTGTGTATACCGACGACAGCGGCGACGGGAGCGGCAGCGTCGGGCCAACGACCGTCACGCTGACCGTGACGCCGGTCGACGACCTGCCGGCGGGCAGGGCAGACACGATCGCCGTGACCGAAGACGCCACCGCCGCCGTCATGGGCAACGTGCTGGCCAACGACATCAACGTCGACGCCCCGATCGATACGCTCGGTGTCATCGCGCTGCGCACCGGCACGGTCGCTGCCGGCAGCGGCACCGCCGGCAGCGTCGGCAATCCGCTGCTCGGAAGCTATGGCAGCCTGACCGTGGGCGCCGATGGCGCCTACAGCTACAGCCTGAACAACACGCTGGCGACGGTGCAGGCGCTGGCCGCCGGCGACACCCTGACCGAGAACTTCACCTATACCCTCAGCGACGGCCACAGTACGGCGCAGGCCGACATCACGGTGACCGTCGGCGGCAACAACGACGCCCCCCGGATCGTCGGCACGCCAGCCATCCTGGTCGCCAGTTCGATTCCCGAGAACGCGACCAACGGCGAGAACCCCGGCACGCTGGTCAGTACGCTGCTCAGCAACGTCGACGGTCATCGGGTGGTCAGCGACGTCGATGCCGGGACGGTTCTCGGTATCGCCATATACGACAGCAACGTCAGCAACGGAATGAGCGGCGTCTGGGAGTATTCACTCGATGGCGGTGGCAGCTGGACGTCGGCGGCGCCATTTTCGCCCACCGCCGCCTTGCTCCTGCCGGCGGCGGCAAGGCTGCGTTTCGTCGCCGACAGCAACGCCGACGACGGCAAGGAATCGGGAGTGGCCCGGATTTCCTATTACGCCTGGGACCGCAGCGACGGGGCGAGCGCCGGCGCCACGGCCAGCGTCGGTGCCAGCGAGCGTGGCGGTGCCCAGCCGTTCAGCACGGCCGGACTGGCCGCCGACTTCATCGTCACCGCGCGCAACGACGTTCCCACGCTGGTGCCGGTGGCGCTGGAGCTGAACGAAGGCAGCACGAGGACGATCACCATCACCGAGTTGCCGGTCGTCGACCAGGACAATGGTGTCGATCAGCTCACCTACCGTGTCGAGCCGCCGCTGGCCGGCAAGGGACAGTTGCTCAGGAACGGCATTGCGCTCAGTGTCGGCAGCATCTTTACCCAGAAGGACGTGCAGGACGGCAGGATCAGCTACCGGCATACCGGCAGCGAGTTATTTGCCGACGACAGCGACAGCGTCACCCTGACCCTGCGTGACGGCGCCGGCGGCGAGATTCCGGTCGTTCTGCCGATCGTCATTCGCGACGTCAACGCGCAGATCGCCATCACCGGAACGACGCAAACGGTTGCCGAGCGGGTGGGCAGCGAGGCGAGCGACTTCACGGTGCTCAACCTCGGCTTGAATGACGCCGATGGCGTGCCGGACGACATGACGCTGACCATCACCAGCCTGCCCGCGGCGGCGGTTGGTCGCCTGCAGTACTGGAACGGCAGCATTTATGTCGATGTCTTCGCCGGGCTGGAACTGACCGGTACGCAACTGGCCAACCGGCTGCGCTTTATCTCCAGCGGTGCCGAACCGGCAGCCGTCAGCGGCAGTGATTTCGCGGGGCCGTACCAGCCGACCGCCAGTTTCACGGTCGTGGCCAGCGACAACAAGGCGCCGACCCCGAGCAGTGCAGCGGCCACTGTCACCCTGACCGTGGTCGCCCGCAATGACCCACCGACCCCGGTGACGCAGCTGCTTACCGCGCTGCAGGGGGGGCCGGCGGTGGCCATCACGCCCCAGTTCCTGACCAGCAGCGATCCGGACAGCGCCGCCGCCAACCGCGTCTATACAGTGAACAGTTTCCCGCGCGCCGGTCTTCTGGAGCTGAACGGGGAGGTCATCGGCGTCGGCTCGACGTTCACCGAAGACGACCTGAGCTCGGGCCGGCTCACGTACACGCATGACGGGCGTGCCACCGATGGCCTGCCGTCGATTGCCGACGACAGCTTCGACTTTTCGGTCAACGACCGCGATGGCGGTGTCAGTACCGGTACGCTGGAAATCGACGTCAGCCCGACGGCGACCAGCGGTCCTGGTACCGGGGGTACGTTGCGCGGAATCACCGCGGAAGGTCTGTTCACCGGCATCGACAACGTCACCCTGACCGGGTCGGACAGCTACACGCTCGCCGCCGTGCCGACATACGGCACGCTCTACCTCGACGGCGCCGCCCTTGCTGCGGGCAGCGGCAGCTTCAGCCAGGCGCAGCTCGACGATGGCAGGGTGGTCTATGTCAATAACGGAGCCGAACCGGCAGGCTACGGCACGCCCTACCGCGACGCTTTCACGGTCACCCGCAGCGGTGGCGCGGTCGCCGGCAGTTCGACCATCGCCCTGATCGTTACGCCGGTCAACGACGCACCGACGATTGCCCAGGGCAGCTCGAACGGTGGCAGCGTCATGGAAGCGAGTGCGGTTGGCGGCCTCGACGATCGCAACCTGACCGGGGTAACCAACGCCGTCAAGCTGACCAGCACCAATCTGCAGCACGTCGATCCGGACACCGATCCGGCTGCCCTGGCGTATGTCCTGGAGAGCGCTCCGCTCGGTGGCGACCTGCGCCACTGGAGTGGCGCGGCCTGGGTGGTGATTGCTCAGGGTGGCACCTTTGCGGCGTCCGAAGTGGCGGCGGGCAACGTCGCCTATTTTCACAGCGCCGACTCCGAACTGCGCAGCGACTCGATCGTCGTCCACCTGCGCGACGGCGGTGTCGTGCAGGTGGGTGACGTTGCGTACTCGCCGATCCGCGAGCTGGGCTTCGTCACCGTCAACGACGGCCTGAATTCGCTCGCCATCAACAAGGGCGCGGTCGCCCGCAGCCCGAGTCGCACGGTGAGCTTCACGATCACCAACGTGAACGACGCGCCGCTTGCCTACGCTCGCAACTTCGTCGTTGACGAGGGCTACGACACCAATCGCGACGGCCACGACGACAACCTTGGGCGGATCCAGGTTCTCAACGCCAATATCCTGGCGGCCAGCGACAGCGACGACGACCTGGCCACTGCGACGTACACCATCGTCAGCCTGCCGCAGCGTGGCGTGCTCGAAATCGATCGTGGCGCGGGCGCTGGCTTCGTGCCGGTCATCGCCGGCGAGCAGTTCGACTACTTGCTGCTCAGCGGCGGCAAGCTGCGCTACGTTCAGGACGGTTCGGACACCGTCCTCACCGACAGTTTCACCTGGCAAGTGAACGACCCGGCCGGCCTCTTCAGCAATGTCGCCACGGTGAGCATCGACATCCTGCCAAAGAACGATCCGCCAGTGGTTTTCAACAACACCGGCGCGACAGTCCCCGAGGGTGGGGTGAGCCACATCACCTATTCGATGCTCGGTTCCGAGTTCCCCGTCGACACCGACACCGACAACACCAGTCGGCAGGCGCAGTTCCGCCTGACTGCGGCGGTTCAGAACGGCACGCTCTATCTCGACAAGCCCGGCGTCATCACCGCCCTGGGCGTTGGCGCCGCGTTCACCCTCGAGGACATTCAGAACGGCTATCTCAAGTATCGCCACAACGGCTCCGAGACCCCGTTGACCGATCATTTCGACTTCACGATTTCGGACGGCAGCGGCGACAACGAGCCAAGCGCCCGATTCAACATCACCATCCTGCCGGTCAACGACGCGCCGCAGCTTTCCGCGCTCAATCCGCTGACCTATTTCGAGGACGATGGCGCGACGCTGATCGACCCGGCGGTGAACTTCAACGACGTCGACCTGGCCAACGGCGCCAGCTACAACGCCGGAACGACGCTGACCATTGCCTATACCCTGGGCAGCGGCACCATTGGCGATCAGCTTTCGCTGCGCAACCAGGGTGCCGGCGCCAACCAGGTCGGCTTCAACGCCGGCAGCGGCGAAGTCAGCTACGCCGGCACCGTGATTGCGACGGTCAACCCTGCCGACAGCGCGACCAACGGCGCCAACGGCGCTCAGCTGGTGATCACCTTCAACGCCAGCGCCAACGTCGCGGCGGTCAAGGCGGTGCTGGAAAACCTGACTTTCCAGAACACCGACCTCGCCAACGCCTCGCAGCTTACCGCGCAGGCGACGCGTTCGCTGCGCTACACCTTCGTCGATGGCGGTGGCGCGGCCAGTCGTCAGGACGATGCCGGCACCACCCTCCAGGGCGTCGATACGGTCGTTGTCGATACCTCGATCATCGTCAAGCAGCGCAACGACGCGCCGGTAATGAACCCCGGCGACACCGTCCTGGCGCCGATCAGCGAAGACGAGACCAGCAACGGGGGCAGCCTCCGGGTGTCAACGCTGCTTGGCGGCAGCAGCGACGTCGACAACGGCTTCCTGCAGGGCATCGCCATCAGCGGCCTGTCTTCCGGTAACGGTAGCTGGCAGGTTTCGCGCGACTCGAGCAACGGCAGCGACGGCCTGTGGACCGCCATCGGCAGCGTCTCGCCGAACAGCTCGCTGCTCCTCGACCCGAACGCCTGGGTGCGCTTCATTCCCGATGGCCGCAATGCGACCACGGCGAGTTTCACCTACCGCGCGTGGGACCAGACCACCGGCAGCGTCGGTGGCCGCGCCAACAGCAGCCTGACCGGCGGCACCACCGCTTTCTCGATAGAGGACAACCTCGTCTCGCTGACCGTCACCGCCGTCAACGACGCGCCGGTGCTTGCCGACACCACGCTCACCATGAGCGAGCGCGAGGACGCCGGTCCGCCGCTCGGCGCGGTTGGCACGCTGGTCTCCAGCCTGCTCGGCGGGATCAGCGACGTCGACAACGGCGACCCGAAAGGCCTGGCGATCATCGGCGCCAATGCGTCCGCAGGCAGCTGGCACTTCAGCACCGACGGCGGAGCCAACTGGCTGCCGCTGGGCGACCCTTCGCCGACCAGCGCCGTCTTGCTCGCCCCCGACGCGCGCCTCTACTTCCAGCCGAACACCGACTACAACGGCGTGCAGGCGGCCGCCCTCAGCGTGCGCGCCTGGGACCAGAGCAGCGGCAGCAACGGCGCAAGCGGCGTCGACACGACTTCGGGAAGCGCCGCGACGCGGGCCTTTTCGACGGCCACCGACAGCGTTGCGCTGACCGTGACGGCGCTCAACGATGCGCCGACGATCGCCAACGGAACGCCCGTCATCACCGCCGTCGGCGCCGCCAACGAGAACACCCCGATCGCCCTGGGGTCGATCTTCACCCTTGGCGATGCCGACCTGGCGCGTGCGGAAGGCAGCAACCTCGGGCAGATCACCCTCGCCGTGCCGCACGGCGCCTTCGTCCTCAACACCACGGGGGTGACGCTGACCGCCGGCAGCCAGGCGACCGACCGCGGCGCCGGCGACTGGGGCGGCGGCAGCAGCACGCTGACCTTTACCGGCACCCTGGCCCAGCTGCAGGCGGCCCTGAATACGGTCCAGTACGTGCCTGGAGACGACCCCGACGCCTCCGAGACGATCAGCGTCAGCTTCGACGATCTGAACAACGCCGGGGCGGGTGCCGCCGGCGGGGGTTCCGACGTGCATAGCGTCAACGCCAGCGTGCGCATCGACGGCATCACCGCGGTGAACGACGCGCCGACGATCAGCGCGCCGGCGACGGTAACGGCGAGCGAAGACGTCGCTTTCAGCTTCGCCAACAGCGTCAGCATCGCCGACCCCGACGCCCGCAACGCGGACGTCGAGGTGGTCCTGAGCATTCCGACGGGGAGCCTCACGCTGACTCCGGGCGCCACCGTGAGCACCGGGCTCGGGTCCGGTACGCTGACCCTGCGCGGCACGGTGAGCCAGATCAACAGCGCACTGGCCACCCTCAGCTACACTTCTGCGCCCGACGCGAACAACCTCAACGTCAGCGACCTTGTGCCCCGCACCCTGACGATCACGGTCAGCGATCTCGGCAACAGCCCCGGCAACCCGGCCACGGCAGCCACGGCCAGCGCCAGCACGCTGATCAACCTGACGCCGGTCAATGACACGCCGACCCTGGACGTCGACCCGGCGGCCGGCGTCCAGGCCGCCCGGGCGGTGACCACGACGGTCAACGAGAACGCGACCACGGTGATCGACGGCATCGTTCTCGCCGATCCCAGGGACAGCAACGATGGCGGCTACGGCAGCAACACTTTTGTCGTCATCACCGCCGTGCACGGCACTCTCGCGGTGGACGGATCGCCAGCAGGCGTAACGGCGGTCACCTCGGGTAGCCCGGGTGGACGCAGCATCACCCTTACCGGCAGCATCGCCGCCATCAACGCCGCCATTGCCGCCGGCGATCTCAACTACACGCCGGACAGCAACTTCTCGGGCAACGACACGCTGAGCCTGCTCTTCGACGACGCCGGCAACAGCGGCGTCACCGGCAGCGATCCGACGACGGCTGCGGCGACCATCCCGCTTCTGGTCAGCGGCGTCAACGACGCACCGCTCTTTTCGGGCCTGGGCGGCTCGGTCGCCTTCACCGAAGACGGAACGCCGGTGGTCCTCGACCGGGTCGGCGACGGGCTCGCCAGCCTCACCGACCCCGAACTTTCCGGCTACGACAACTGGGGCGGCGCGGTGCTGACGCTGCAGCGCACCGGCGAGACGGGAAATCCGGGTGTCGCCACCGACGATGTCTTCGGGCTGACCGGCAGCGGCAACGTCGGTGTCAACTTCAACGGCAACGAGGTGCGCATCGGCGCCGGCGTCGTCGGCACCTTCACCCGGATCAATGGTGTGCTGAGCATCACCTTCGGCGAAGCGACGACCACCGCGCAGGTCAATACCGTGTTGCAGGCCTTGACCTACAGCAACAGCAACGACAACCCGCCGACCCAGGTGAGCATCGGCTACACGATCGACGACGGCAACACCAACGGCGGCACCCACCCGCAGGGAACGGGTGGCCCGCGCAGCGGCAGCGCATCGGTCAGCGTCGGCATCACCGCCAACAACGACGCGCCGGTACTGACCGCGGCGGGCTCTCCCTTGACAGCGAGCTTCTTCGAAGACGACGGGGTTTTCGTCTCGGCGCTTCCTCCGGCGACGATCAGCGATCCGGAGCTGTCGGCCTTCGGCGGCGGCAACGGCGACTGGGGCGGCGCGATCCTCTCGGTCAATCGCGCCGGTGGCGCCAATGGCGACGACCTTTTTGGCGTCAGCGGCGGCGTCAATCTTGTCGGCGACAGGTTGCGCATCGGTACCCTCGAGGTGGGCAGCTTCACCAACGCCGGCGGCGTCTTTGCGGTCACCTTCGACCCCGGCACGACCAGCGTGCAGGTCCAGGCGGTGGCCGACGGGCTGACCTACAGCAACAGCCGCCAGAGCCTCGGCAATTCCCAGGACGAAATCATCGAACTGCTGTGGACGGTCAATGACGGCAACGCTGCGCTCGCCGGCGCGCAAGGCGAGGGCGGCCCCAAGCAGGGCACGCTGCTCAGCAACGGCAACGGCAGCAGCATCACGCTGCGCGGGCGCAACGACGCGCCCGTGCTCGACCCGGCGACCGTGCGCGCGATCAGCGTTGCGGAAGACGATCCGCTAGCGCTCGGCGGGACGGTGGGCACGGCCGTGGCGGACCTCAGCGGTGGCGTCAGCGACGTCGATATGAACCCGCTGCGCGGTGTCGCCATCACGGCGACCGACAACACGCTGGGCACCTGGCTGTACACCGTTGACGGGGGCACGTCTTGGATCCCGATCGGCGCCGTTGGCGATGACCAGGCCCTGCTCCTGCGCGACAGCGACCGCGTCTACTTCCAGCCCAACCCCGACAGCAACGGCACGGTGGCCGCGGGCCTGACGCTGCGCGCCTGGGATCGGACCGCCGGCAACCCCGGCGACAAGGTGAACACCAGCGGTAGCAACAACGGCGGCAGCACGCCGTTTTCGACGGCCAGCGACAGCGTCGCCCTGACCGTTGGCGCGCAGAATGACGCGCCGACACGCCTGCTCGCCAATGTCGCCCTGCCGGCTTCGCTGGAAGACGCCGCCAGCCCGAGCCAGGCGACGATCACCAATCTCTTCAACGCCGCGTTCAGCGACGCGAAAGACGATCAGGGGGCCTTCAGCGGCGGCTCGCTGGCCAACGCCCTGGCGGGCATCGTCGTCACCGGCAACGCAGCCGCCAGCGGCGAAGGGAAGTGGCAATACCTGGCCGATGGCAACCCCGCGTGGACCGATATCCCGACGACGCTGACTTCCGCCAGCGGTCTCTTCCTGCCCGCCACGTACACGCTGCGCTTCCAGCCCGCTGCCGACTGGAACGGTAGCCCGGGCAGCCTGACCGTGCGCCTGGTCGACGACTCGGCGGGCGTCCTGCCGGCTGCCGGGAGCAGCGTCAATGTGGCCAACGACACGGCGCTTTCGGGCGGGACCACGCGCTACAGCGATAGCGCCAACGCGGTTTCGCTGGGCACCAGCATCGCCTCGGTCAATGATGCGCCGGCAGGCGCCGACAGGACGATTAACGCGATCGAGGACACCGCGTACTCGTTTCAGGCCGCCGACTTCACGTTCATCGACGCCCACGACAGCCCGCCCGACAGCTTTGCCGCAGTGCTGATCTCCACGCTTCCCGGCAGCGGCATTCTGCGCCTGTCCGGCATAGAGGTCACCGAAGGGCAATCGATCGCCGCCGCCGACATCGCCAATCTGACGTGGACGCCGCCGCTGGATGCCAATGGCCCCGCCGTGGCGAGCTTCACCTTCCAGGTCGTCGATGACGGCGGCAGGGCGAACGGCGGCATGGACACCGATCCCACTGCCAACACGATCACGTTTGCGGTCAGCGCGGTGGCGGACATCACCGACGACTCGGTCAGCACCCATAGCGCAGTGGCGCTGCGCTTCAATCCGCTCAGCGGCACCAACGGCGCCACCGCCGACAATTTCGAGAACCCGGCGGCGGCCATCACGGCCATTGGCAGCCCCGCTCACGGTAACGCCGTGCTCAATGGCGACGGGACCATCACCTATACCGCGACGCCGGGCTACGTCGGGGCGGACAGCTTCACCTATACGGTCAGCAGCGGTGGCGTCACCGAGACGGCGACGATCAGCGTCACGGTGACCAACGCCGCGCCGGTGGCCAATCCCGACACGGCCAGTACGCTGGAAGACACGCCCGTCAGCGGCAACGTCCTGGCCAACGATACCGACGGCGACGCGGGCGACACGCTGACGGTGACCCGCTTCGTCGTTGACGGCGTCACCGTCAGCGTGCCGGCCGGCGCCAGCGGGGGCAGCACACTGATCGCCGGTGTCGGCAACGTCACCGTGCGCGCCGACGGCAGCTATACCTTCACGCCGCTGGACAACTGGCACGGTAGCGTTCCGACGCTCACCTACACGCTGACCGATACGGCGGGTGCGACGGCGAGCAGCACGCTGGCGATCAACGTCGGCGACGTGAACGACCCACCGCTGGCCAACGACGACGCCTACGACACCACGGATACCGCCGGCCCGCCGGGCGGCACGCCGATCAACGGCAATGTGCTGGTCAATGACACCGACGCGGACGCCGGAACGACCCTGCAAGTAGTGGCCATCAATGGCGGTGCGGGGTCGGTCGGCGGCAACACCAGCGGCAGCTTCGGCACCCTGACGCTGGCTGCCGATGGTCGCTTTTCCTACGCCGTCGAGCGCAGCGATGTCACCGTTCAGGCGTTGCTCCGCGGCCAATCGCTGACCGACACCTTCAGCTACACGATCAGCGATGGCGATGGTGGCACCAGTACGGCAACGCTCACCTTCACCATCCACGGCACCAACGACGCGCCGAGCGCCGGCAACGACAGCAACGCCCTCGGCGAAGAGCAGAGCACGGCCAGTGGCAACGTGATCAGCGGGGCGAGGACGAATGGCAGCGGGGTGAGCAGTATCGACCTCGCCGCACGCGATATCGATCCCGACGGCGACCCGCTGACGGTGGTCGGGATCATGCGTCCTGGCGGCAGCGCGGGAAGCATCGACCTGCCCCTGGCGGGCAGTTTTGGCGCCATCACCATTGCTGCCGACGGGAGCTACAGCTACGCCCTGGATAACGCCAACGTCGCCGTCCAGCGCCTGCACGAAGGCGAGACGCTCAGCGAGAGCTTCGTCTATACGACCAGCGACGGTCGCGGCGCGCTGGTCGATGCGACGATCACCATCACCATCACCGGCAGCAATGACCAGCCGCTCGCTGTCGCCGACGTCAACCGCATCGCCGAAGACGCGACGCTTACGGCCACCGGCAACGTGCTCGACAATGACAGCGACGTCGACAGCAACTCCGCGCTGAGTGTCGTCGCCGTTTCCGGCAGCGCTCCCGGGACGGTGAATGGCCGGACCAGCGGCAGCTACGGTACGCTCACCCTGAATGGCGACGGCAGCTACAGCTACCGTATCGACAACGGCAACGGCGCCGTCCAGGCCCTTGGCGTCGGACAAACGCTGACCGACACCTTCAGCTATACCGTTTCCGACGGCGAGGGAGGTACGGCCACCACGACGCTGACCATTACCATCGACGGCCGGAACGAGGCGCCGGTGGCCGTTGCCGACACGGCGAGCACGGCCGAGGATAGCGTGCTGAGCGGCAACGTTCTGGCCAACGACAACGACCCGGATGGCAGCCACAGCCTCCTTGCGGTCACCCAGTTCGCGGTCAATGGCCTGGTCGTCGCCGTGCCGCCCGGCGCCGTCGGCGGCAGCCTGGTGATCGCCGGCGTGGGCACCCTTACCCTGACGGCCGATGGGGATTACCGCTTCACGCCGCTGGCCGACTGGAACGGCAGGGTGCCGACGGTGACCTACACCATTCGCGACGGCGCCGGTGCCACGGCCAGCAGCACCCTCGACATCACGGTCACGCCGGTCGCCGACTTCAGGGTTCCGCCGTACGTCCTGCAGGATAACGACGTGGCGCCGTGGCTGGAGGTCGACCGTGTCGACCGGATTATCCGGCGCATCGAACAGTCCTTCGCTCCTGCCCACTACGTTCTGCAGCAGGTAAATCGGGCCCAGGCCTCGCTGGCCGAGGGGGTTGCCGCGCTGCTCGGCGTGTACGATGCACGCGAGACAGGCGACCTGCGCTCCCTGCTGCGCGACTTCGATCAGACGCTGACGCCGGGCCAGTTCGTCCTCAAGCAGGGGGTCGCGTTCTCGCGGCAGCTGCTTGCCGAGCTGGCGCAGCGCGCGCGGGCAAATAGTCGCCTGGCCCTCGGCGGCGAGAGCCTGTACGACGATCTCTCCATTTTCTCTCCACTCGGGATCGCCGCGAATTCGGGCGGCGTCCAGGCCGACGCGGCAACGACAGCCATGCCAGCGCCTGCGTTCGAGGCGCCGGGAGGCGCGGAGGTGAGCGAGGGGATCGACGGGATCGACGGGATGGACGAAAGGGCCCGGGATGGCGGCGGCAATGCCATCGCCGTAGACGCTCTGCTCCCGCCCGTGCCGGCGGCGACCAGGCCGACGCCAGGCGCCGCTGCCCGATCGTTCAGCGAACAACTGCGACAGAGCCAGAGCGAGCGTCGTCGCCTGCCGCTCGCCTAGCCAACCGATTCTTCGAAAGACCCGTGATGAAATATCCGCTGTTGAGTGTCCTGAGCGCTTCCCTGCTGGCCGGCTGTGCGAGCATCGCCCCCGAGCCTTTCAGCAGCGAGGAAATTAAAGCCCGCGTGGTACGCGATCAGCAGGAGATGTACAAGGAGCAGGCGCCGATCGTGCAGGCGATCAGTTTTTACGATGCGGTGGCGCGGGCGCTGACCTACAACCTGGACTACCGTCTGAAGTTGATGGAAAGCGCTCTGGCGCAGGGAATTTCGGACAGCAGTGCTTTCGAGCTGCTGCCCCGCCTGACCGCCTCGGCCGGCTACAACGCGCGCAACAACGATTCCGGCGGGACCAGCGTGAGCATCATTACCGGCGAGGAAACGCTCAGCCCATCGACTTCGCAGGAGCGGCGCCACCAGCTGCGCAGCGCCGAGTTGAGTTGGAACATTCTCGACTTTGGCCTGAGCTATTACCGCGCCAAGCAGGCGGGTGACGAGTACAACATCGCCGAGGAGCGCAGCCGCAAGGTGCGCCAGAACATCGTCCAGGACATGCGCAACTCGTATTGGCGCGCACTGGGCGCGCAACGTCTGCTGCTCCAGGTCGACGCCTTGAGCAAGCGCATAGAGCGCGCCCTCGAACAGTCGCGCCAGGCGGAAGCGAGTGGCGTCCTGCCGCCGGCACAGGCGCTTGCCTACCAGCGGGCGCTGCTCGACGCGCTGACCCTGATCACCCTCAAGCGGCAGGAACTGGAATTCGCCCGGCACGAACTGGCGGCGCTGATGAACATCGCGCCGGGCACCCCGTTCCAGCTCGCCGACGCTCCGGAAGAGAGCCTGCCGCCAGTACCGCAGGGGGTTGACGAACTCGAGATGCGGGCCCTCGAGAACCGTCCGGAGTTGCGCGAAGAGGATTACCGGGCGCGCATCGACGGTTTTGAAGCGCGCCGCCAACTGATCGCTCTCCTGCCGGGGATCGAGTTCGTCGCCGGGGGCTTGTACGACAGCAACAAGTACCTGTACAACAACAACTGGTACGACGGCAGCGTGCGCATTTCGTGGAACGTGCTCAAGCTGGCCGCCTATCCGACCGTCAAACGCACGCAGGAAGCGCGCGAGAAGACCGCCGAGGCGCGCCGCCTGGCCTTGTCGATGGCGGTGATCACGCAGGTGCGGGTGGCGCTGGAGCGCTACAAGCTTGCCCTGCTCGACTACCGGCAGACCGACGAATCGGCGCGCGTCGATGAGCGCCTGGCGCAGATCAGCCAGGCCGGGGTCAGCTCGCGGGTGGAAAGCGAACTGGAAGCGGTGCGCACCGAGGCGCGCTCGCTGGTCACCCAGTTCCAGCGCTACGCCGCCTACGCCAACGCGCAGACGGCGCTCGGCCGGATCCTGAACTCCGTCGGCGAGAACGTCCTCCCCGACGAACTCGAAAGCCGCGATCTGGCCACTGTTGCCAAACAACTGCAGCACAGGCTTGTCGCCGGCGAACGCGAGGTCTTCTCCTTCGTCAGCGCCGACGTGGCCAGGCCGCAGAGCTTGCGCGTCGAAGTCGCCGGCCTGCCGGCAAGTCTGGCCGCGCCGGCGATCGTCGAGGCGGTCAGTGAGCGTCTACGCCAGAGCCGCTTGCTGATCGGCGGGGAAGCCGGCGGCGGCGCCGTCTTTCGCATGACCTTGAAGCGCGCCCCGGTCAGGAACGGCGTCGAACGCAGCGCATGGGAGATGAGCCTGCACGATGCATCGGGCAAGCTCGTCGCCACGCACAGCTACAGCAGCGTGCTCACACCGGATCTGCCGCAGCGCTCGGTGCAAGCGTTCGCCGAAGCCGCCGCCCTGTCGCAGGTGAGTTTCCTGCGCGAACAACTGACGGCGCCGGCGACCGCGGCCACACGGCCGGCTGTCACCGCTCCGGCGCCAGCGGCGCTGGCACGCTAGATCGATGGCTCTGACTCCGGGCCGGCAGGCAATGCAACGCGGCACGCTCCTGGTCGCCGCATTGCTGGCCTGCAATCCGTCCTGGTCGGCCGCGCCAGCGGGCCAGCCCGATCCGGCCGTCGCTGCCGCCGGCAAGGCGACGCCGCCGCTGGAGGCGGCCGGTCGACCGGCAAACGCCGAAACACCGGTGCGGGCGCTGCTCGTCGCGGATCAGGAAACGACACTGGCTGCCGGCATGAGCGGCCGGCTGACCGAGCTCGAGCCACGCCCCGGCGGAGCGGTCAAGAAGGGCCAGGTAGTGGCCAGTTTCGAGTGCAGCGAGCCGCGCGCGCGGCACGACATGGCGCTGGCCGAACTGCACAGCGCGCGTCTGGCACACGACGGCAAGATCCGCCTGCAGGGACTGCAATCCGCGTCCGAGCTCGAAGTCGAGCTGGCCGCTGCCGCAGTGACCAAGGCGCAGGCGCAATTGGCGGTCGCCAAGGCGCAGCTCGGGCAGTGCCGCGTCGTCGCGCCGTTCGCCGGCTGGGTCGTCAAGTGGCACGCCAAGCCCTTCGAAGGGGTGAACGTCGGCGCGCCGCTGATCGAGCTGGTCAGCAACCGTGCGCCGCGGCTCAGGCTCAACGTGCCTTCGCTGTGGCTGTCGTGGTTGAAGGCAGGAACGCGCTTCGCAGTCGATATCGAAGAAACGGGCAAGCGTTATGCGGTACAGCTCAAGCAGATCAACGGTCGTGTCGATCCGGTCAGCCAGACCATCGCCGTCGAGGCCGAACTGCTCAGGAACGACCCCGATCTGTTGCCCGGAATGAGCGGCACGGCGGTCTTCGCCAAACCGAAATGAGCGGCTCCGAGGCCGCTGCCGCGAGCGCCGCAGCGGCGGCTGGAGAGGCCAATGCCGGGGCCGGCCCGGCAACCCCGCTACAGATCTATTTCGCCCTGGCGAGCAGTGCTCGCGCCGCCGCCAGCCTGGCCGAGCTGCAATTCCTGATCTGCAACGACAGCCGTGCGCTGCTGCCCTTCCGGCAGGCGATGCTGCTGCGCCGCGACGCGCGCGGCCGCTGGCGACTGGTCTGCCATTCGGGGTTGAGCGTGGTCGACGAAACCAGCCCGTACCAGCTGTGGCTCGAAGCCGTCGTCGCCTGGCGCGAGGGGCAGGCCGGGGACGACGGCCGCCAGGCGGGGGTGATCGAAGCGGCCGAGCTGCCCGAAACGCTGCGCGTCGACTGGCACGAGTGGCTGCCGGAAGGCTTGCTCGCCTTGCCCCTCGCCGGGCCGCAGGGCGGGGTGGTGGCCTGGTGGCTGTTGGCCCGTGACCAGCCCTGGCAGTGGCCGGCGCACGCTGCCGACGCGGCGCTGTGGCTGGTCGAGCTGCAGTCGGTCTATGGACACGCGCTGTGGGCCTGGCTGCGACCGCGCCGACCGTGGCTGGCGCTCAAGCTGTCGCGGCGCAAGCTGCTGATCGGTGTCGGTCTGTTGCTCCTGCTCGGCGCCTTGCCGGTACGGCTGTCGGTTCTCGCGCCGGCGGAAATCACGCCGATCGATCCGCAGATCGTCGCCGCGCCGATGGACGGCGTCGTCAAGCGCATCCCGGTCGCTCCGGGGGCGCGCGTGAGCAGCGACGAGGTGCTGGTCGAGTTCGACGACACGCTGCTGGTGAACCGCCGGCAGGTGCTCGAAGAAGCGACACGAACCAGCCGTGCCGACCTGCTGCAGGCCGAGCAACAGGCTTTCGACGACCAGCACGAGAGTCGCACGGCGCTCGCCGTTCTGCGCGGCAAGCTCGGCGAAAAGCAGGCCGAGCTCGAAAGCATTGCCCGCCAGAGCGAACGCCTGCAGATTCGCGCGCCCGGCGACGGTGTGTTCATTTATGGCGACCAGCTCGACTGGGCCGGCAAACCGCTGCAGACCGGCGAGCGCATCGGCCTGCTCGCCGACCCCGAGGCGATGAACGTCACCGTCTGGGTACCGGTCGCCGACGCCATCAACCTGCAGGCGGGGGCCGAAGTGCGCGTCTATCTGCACGTCGCGCCGCTGCACTCGCTCGCCGCCACGCTCAGTGAAACCAGCTTCGCTGCCCAGCCCGGTCCCGACGGGGTGGTCAGCTACCGCATCAAGGCGCGACTCGACGAGCGCGAAGGCGCCCGCATCGGCCTCAAGGGGACGGCCAAGATCTACGGCCAGCGAATGCCGCTGATCTACCTGCTGCTGCGCCGGCCGCTGGCCAGCCTGCGCACCTGGTGCGGGTGTTGATCGCGTGGCCGGTGCCGGAGCTGCGGCGGTGGCGGCGCTGATCCCCTCGCGCACGCTGCCGGATTCGCCTGCTGCGCCGGCACCGCCCGCCCGGGTAGCGCCGCTGCGCGAGGAGCTGCGCCTGCTTCCGGCCAGCGCGCAGCCCGACGGATCGCCGGCGTGGAACATCCTCGATCCGGTTCGCAACCGCTTCTTCCGCATCGGCTGGCTCGAGTTCGAGCTCCTCTTGCGCTGGTCGCTGGGCGATGCCGCGGCCATTGCCGCCGCCGTCGCTGCCGAAACCACCCTGCCGGCGGGCAGCGAAGACGTCGACGCGCTGGTGCGCTTCCTGCAGCACAACGAATTGCTGCAGCCGCAATCGGGAGCATGCGGCACGTCCGGTGCTTGCGGCGCGGTCGGCACCGTCGCGCCGGAGCTGACCCGGCGCAGCACGGCCAGGCGTGGCGCCTGGCTCAAGCGTGTGCTGCACAACTACCTGTTCTTTCGCCTGCCACTGATCCATCCGCGGCAGTTCCTGGTCAGGGCGGAAGCCATGACGCGCTGGCTGTTCAGCCCGGCCTTCCTCGTCCTGACTGCGCTTGCCGGTGTCGTTGGCGGCCTGCTCGCTGCCCGCCAGTGGGATAGCGTTCTCGTTCGCCTCGGCGAGTCGTTCAGCGTGCACGGCTTCTTCGCTTTCGTCGTGGCCCTGCTCTTCGCCAAGTCGCTGCACGAACTGGCACACGCCATCACCGCGACCCGCTACGGCGTACGCGTCGCGCACATGGGCGTGGCCATGGTCGTCCTGGCGCCGATGCTGTACACCGATACCGGCGAAAGCTGGAAGGTCACCGACCACCACGCCCGCCTGCGAATTGCCGCCGCCGGCATGGCCGCCGAAGTGATTCTCGCGGTATGGGCGACGCTGGCCTGGGCGATCCTGCCGGACAGTCAGCTACGTGCGGCGATGTTCTTTCTCGCCACCACCAGCTGGGTGCTGACACTGCTCATCAACGTCAGCCCGTTCATGCGCTTCGACGGCTATTTCATTCTCGCCGACGCCCTCGATCTGCCGAACCTGCACGAGCGCAGTTCGGCGCTGGCCAGGCAGCGGCTGCGCCGCCTGCTCTTCGCCAGCGCCTCGCCCGACCCGGAACACTTCCCGGCCGCAAAGGCACGCCTGTTGAGCGCGTTCGCCGTCCTCGCCTGGGTCTATCGGCTGCTCATCTTCTTCGGCATCGCCCTGGCGGTTTACCATTTCTTCTTCAAGGCGCTCGGGATTTTCCTTTTCGCCGTCGAGATTGCCTGGTTCATCGTTCTGCCGATCTGGCGCGAGCTGCGCGAATGGCCCGCCTTGCGCAAGCAGATGCCCTCGTGGCGCAAGGGCTTCTATGCGCTGCTCGGTCTGTTCCTGCTCGGCCTGCTTTTCTGGCCGTGGCAGAGTGCGGTGCATGCGCCGGGGTGGGTCTTTCCGGACGCCCAGCGCGTCATCTACAGCCCGCAGCCGGCGCGGCTGGTGGCGGTGCATGTTCGCGACGGCGAGACGGTCGGCCGCGGACAGTTGCTGTTCGAACTCGAGGCGCCGGAGCTCGACGACGAAGCGCTGCGCGCAACCATCATGGCCAGGGCCTATGCCCGCCAGGCGGCCAGCCTGCCGGTACTCAACCAGCGCGGCGAGGCGCAGTCGGCCAAGGCGATGCAACAGGCGCGCGAGCTGCGCCAACAGGCGACGGCGCAAGCGCAGGCCGCCGAACGCCTGCTGCTGACCGCCCCGTTCAGCGGCAGCGTGCGCGATCTCGCCGAGGGCCTGCACCCGGGCACCTGGGTGAACAGCCGCTTGCCTCTCGGCCGGGTCGTCGACGCCAGCGCCTGGCGAGGCGAGCTGCTGGTGGACGAACAGGCGCTGGCGCGCATCGCGCCTGGCCAGCCGGCGCAGCTCTATCAGACCGACCTGGCCAGCGCCCCGTTGCCCGGGAAGGTGGCGGCCATCGATCCGCTACGCGTGACCCGGCTGCCACACCCGATGCTCGACGCCAACAGTGGCGGACCGATCGTCACCCATCGCGACGGCGAGCGCGACGTCGCGGTCAGCGCGCTCTATCGGGTCAGTATTGCCCTCGACCCGGGCGCCCGGCCGGTGGGCGGCGCGCTCCGCCACGGGCGCATCGAGGCCGAGCCGCAGAGCCTGTGGCAGCAATGGCTGCGCCCGCTGTTCGCGGTGCTGGTTCGTGAGAGCGGTTTCTGATAGCCAAGCCGGGAAGGCTGGCCGGCCGGGCATCGTGTGCGTCTGGCCAGCGACGACAGGGTTGCACGCGCCTGTCCGGGTCGCTGAAAGTCGCATCAGGAACGCAGCATGACCCTAATTCGCCTGCGCCTTGTAGAAATAGGCGAGGGTCAGCAAGCTGCCGAGAACGACGATGAAGCGGCGCAACCAGACTCCGGGAATTCGCCGCGCGACGCGCCCGCCCGCGTAGCCGCCAAGCGTTCCGGTCACCAGCATGACGGTGGTGTGGGGCCAGGAGACGGCGTCGGCGACGACGAAGGTGACCACGGCGACCGAGTAGATGACCGCCGACAGCCAGTTCTTCAGGGCATTGATCTCGTGCACGTCGTCGAAGCCCTGGATGGCCAGCGCGGCGAGCATCAGGATACCCATGCCAGCGCCAAAGAAGCCGCCGTAGATCGACACCAGCAGTTGAAAGGCGAAGCCTGCGGCGCCAACCTGCCGGCTGGCGGAGGCGTCATCGGGCCTGTTCGCGCCCTGGCGCAGGCGGGCGACAAAGGCCGACAACTGCGTGCTGAAGGCGAACAGGACCGTAGCGACGAGCAGCAGCCAGGGAATCAGGCTGGCGAAGGCGGCGTTCGATGTGGCGAGGAGCAGGAGGCCACCGGCGATGCCGCCGAGGAAGGCCACCAGCGTCAGCAGTGGCAGCGACTTGCGAAAGCGCTTCAGTTCCGCGCGAAAGGCCCAGGCGGCGGCCAGACTGCCGGGCCACAGGGCAACCGAGTTGCTGGCGTTGGCCATCACCGGCGGTACGCCGGCAGCGAGCAGCGCCGGAAACGACAGGAAGGTGCCGCCGCCGGCAACCGAGTTCATCGCCCCGGCGCCGAAAGCTGCGCTGGCGAGCAGGGCGTAGGTGGCAATCAGACTGGCGTCCATAGTGGCGGGGGCAGAGGGAGAAGAGCGCGAGTCTAACGCCAAAGCGCGGCGACGTTCGCCGCCGCGGATTCAGGAATCGCTCTTGATGGCTGATCTGTCGCGCGGCAAGGTGACGCGAAAGACGCTTCCCTTGTCCGGTTTGCTGCGCGCCTCGAGCCGTCCGCCATGCCGACGCACGATGTTGTCGGCCAGCGACAGGCCGAGGCCGGTTCCCTTGCCAGCCGGCTTGGTGGTGAAGAATGGCTCGAAGATCCTCTCCAGGTGTTCCGGATCGATGCCCCTGCCGGTATCGCCGACTTCCACCCACACCTCATGCTCGTCGAAGTCGGTGCGCAGGATAATGACGCCGCGCTCGTCAATCGACTGCACGGCGTTGATGAGAAGGTTGAGGAAGACCTGGTTGAGCTGCGGGGCAAGGCATTCTATTTCCGGGATGCCGGCGTAGTCCTTCTTGATCTTGGCCTTGTACTTGATTTCGTTCCAGATGATGCTGAGCGTACTCTCGAGGCCGGTTTCGAGGTTCGCCAGCCGCCACTCGGCGGTGTCCACGCGCGAGAAATCCTTGAGCGTGTCTACGATCTTTCTCGCCCGCTGCACCCCGTCGAGCGATTCGCCGATCAGGTTCAGGATGTCGTGCTGCAGAAATTCAAGATTGGCCGTCGATTTCGCCTGCACCACGCTGGCCAGGGAATCGGGTTCCTTGGCCAGCAGCGGTTCAAGCTTCTCGTAGGCGGCGACCACGCTCAACAGATCCGCCACGTTTTCCTTGAGCGCGACCAGGTTGGAGTGGATGAAAGCAAACGGATTGTCGATTTCCTGCGCCACGCCGGCGGCCAGGCGGCCGACGGAAGCCATCTTCACCGAGCGCAGCATCTGGTTCTGTGCCTCGATGAGCATCGTATTGAGGGCCGTCAGCTCGGCGACATGTACCCGGTTATCGGCTTCGATACGGCGGTATTCAGTGATGTCCTCGTAAACCCCGAGCACGCCAAAGGTCTCACCGTCGTCGTTGATCAGCGGGACCTTGGACGTTCGCAGCCAGACCGTCTCGCCACTCGCGGTGGTCTGCTGCTCCTCGAAGAACAGCCGTGGGATCCGCGACGCCATGACCGCCTTGTCGTCGGCGCGGTAAAGATCGGCCTGCGCCGCCCAGGCCATCTGATAGTCGTCCTTGCCGACCATGTCGTCACGACTGGCCATCCCGGCGTCCCTGGCAAACGCCGTGTTGCAACCGAGAAAGCGCAAGTCGGTGTCCTTCCAGAAGACGCGGGCGGGCACGGTATCGATGATTTTCAGGAGCAGTTCGCGCGACTCGGCGGTCGCGGTTGCCGCCAGTTCTCGCTCGGTCACATCCTCGCCGGAACTCAGCGTGCCGACGACCTGCCCGGTGGCGTCGGTGAGCATTCCGGTGTGCCAGGCCATCTCGCGCTGCCGCCCTTCGCCGTCGAGGACGGGATACTCGGTCAGTCGTTCGCGGGCATGAACATCACCAGCGACGAGCTGCAGATACGAGGGAAAGAGGGAGCGGCCGGCGGGCTGCGGCAGGCAACGCTCAAACCAGGGCTGCCCGAGCAGCGCGCTCTCCGGCTGGCCGAGGAGGCTGCATCCGGCACGATTGATCATCACGATGCAACCGCGAGTATCGAGGGCGACCACCATGCAAGGCACGGAGTCGAGGTAGCGTTGCAGGAGTCGATTGGCCAGCGTCAGCTCGCGGATCTTTTCCTCGAGCAACGCCTCGGCCTGCTTGCGCGCAGCGCGCTCACGCTCGATCTGTCCCTGCAACTGGGCGATCTCGTCTGTTTTCATGCCGTCTTGCTCCGAAAATGCAGGCGGCCAAGGCTTGAGCGGAGTGGCTGGCTGACCATCAGCTTCCCCTGTCTTGGCGGCACCTCGCGGCTTGGGCATGGCGACGCCAGCCTCCGCGAAACGACCTTTTACCACCGGGAAGCTATCTATTCTATCCTTCCGCGAGCGAAGGGACCGCGGCGATGCGATTCAATCAGCGCAAGAGCGTCCTTACCCGATCGCGCCAGAACGCCAGCGCCGGCGCCGGCGCCCATCGACGAGCCGCGAGACGGCCGCGCCGAACTCTGCTCCGCGCAGCTGTCCAACCCCACTCGGTGATGCCGTTCGCGTTGCCGAGAAAGTCGCTTTCCGGGGAATCCGTTGCCGCCGCGCCCGCGAACGGGAAGGGTAGGGCAAGCAGGCCTGGACGAGCCTGGCCGAGAGAAATCTATCGAGGAGAAGCGAATGACGTCTTACAGGAAAACCGATGCCGCGATTGCCGCCCTGACTCCGGAACAGTTTCACGTCACTCAGGAAAGCGGCACCGAAAGACCGGGAACGGGCGAGTATCTGCATAACAGCGCGCCCGGCATCTATGTCGATGTGGTGTCCGGCGAACCACTGTTCGCCTCGTCGGAGATGTTTGAATCGGGTTGTGGCTGGCCGAGCTTTTCCCGACCCATAGAGCGCGCGTATATCAACGAGCGGGTCGATGCCGGCCACGGCATGCTGCGCACCGAAGTCCGCTCGGTCCATGGCGACAGCCATCTGGGGCACGTGTTTCCCGACGGACCGCGGGATCGTGGCGGTCTGCGCTATTGCATAAACTCGGCTTCGCTGCGCTTCATCCATCGCCACGACATGGAAGCGGCCGGCTATGGCGAGTACCTTGATCAAGTGGAGGACAGGTAATGGCAAAGGAACGCGCAGTTCTGGCGGGTGGCTGCTTTTGGGGCATGCAGGATCTGATTCGTAAGCTGCCGGGCGTCGAGGCGACCCGTGTCGGTTACACCGGCGGCGATGTCCCCAACGCCACCTACCGCAACCACGGCACGCATGCCGAGGGCATCGAAATTCTCTTTGCTCCGGAGACGATCTCGTATCGCCGCATTCTTGAATTCTTTTTCCAGATACACGATCCGACGACCCGCAACCGGCAAGGGAATGACCGCGGTGCGTCGTATCGCTCGGCCATTTACTACGTTGACGACGCGCAGAAGCAAGTCGCGCTCGACACCATCGCCGACGTCAATGCCTCGGGCCTGTGGCCGGGCAAGGTCGTCACGGAAGTCGAAGCCGTCGGCGATTTCTGGGCGGCCGAACCCGAGCATCAGGATTATCTCGAGCGCTTGCCAAACGGCTACACCTGCCATTACCCGCGTCCGGAGTGGGTACTGCCGCGGCGGGCCGATGGCACGGCAAGGTCCTGCTCACGCGGGCGCGACGCGGACCAGTAGTTTGCCGAAGTTGCGCCCTTCGAGAAGGCCGATGAAAGCCTGGGGCGCGTTCTCCAGACCGTCGACGATGTCTTCGCGGAACTTGACTTTTCCGGCCGTCAGCCAGCCGAACATCGCGGCGAAGAATTCGCCGTAGCGATCGCCGTAGTCGTCGAAGATGATGAAGCCCTGCATCTTGATGCGCTTGACCAGCAGGGTACGGGTGAGCAGGCCAAGGCGGTTCGGGCCGGGCGGCAGCGACTGGTCGTTATAGTGGGCGATCAGGCCGCACACGGGGATGCGCGCGCGAACGTTGAGCAGTGGCAGCACGGCGTCGAATACCGCGCCGCCGACGTTCTCGAAATAGACGTCGATGCCTTGCGGGCAGGCGTCGGCAAGCGCTTGCGGCAGCGTCGCGCTGTGGTGATCGAGGCAGGCGTCGAAGCCGAGCTCGTCGACGACGTAACGACATTTCTCGCTGCCGCCGGCGATGCCGACGACGCGGCAGCCCTTGAGTCTGGCGATCTGACCGACCACCGAGCCGACGGCGCCGCTCGCCGCGGCAACGACGACCGTCTCGCCGGCTTGCGGCCGGCCGATGTCGAGCAAGCCCATGTAGGCGGTGAAGCCGGGCATGCCGAGAACGCCGAGCGCCAGCGAGGGCTGTGGCATGGCCGGATCGAGCTTGACCAGCCCCTGGCCGTCGGAGAGCGCGTAGTCCTGCCAGCCGGAGTAGGCAAGGACCAGGTCGCCGGCGTTGTAGTCGCCATGCTGCGACGCTTCGACGCGGGCGACCGTACCGCCGGGCATGGGTTCGCCGATGCCGACCGGCGCGGCGTACGACGGCGCGTCGCTCATCCGGCCGCGCATGTAGGGATCGAGCGACAGGTAGAGCGTGCGCAGCAGCAACTGGCCTTTCGCGGGTTGCGGTATTTCCGCTTCCTCGAGACGGAAGTCGTCGTCACGCGGCGCGCCGACGGGGCGCGAGTTGAGTACGATGCGCCGATTGCGGGCGTCGTTCTGCTTGAGTTGCTTTTTCATTCACAGGGCTCCTTCAAGAATGTTCCGGCAAGGGTTTTTCCTGCCTTGCCGGGGGCTTTCCGCGGTTCTCGGTGAGCGCCCGATTCATCGGGCGATTTCGCGTCGGCGTTCCCTGGCCTGCAGCGCGGCTTCAGGACGTTTCTATATTCGGCTGCTCGCCGCTGACGCCGAAGACCTGCTGGCGAAGACGGAAGATCTCGTCGCGGGCGGCGGCGGCTTTCTCGAACTCGAGGTCCTTCGCGTAGTCGAGCATCGCTTTCTCGAGTCGCTTGAGTTCGCGCGCCAGTTGCTTCTCGCTCATCGCCTCGTAGTTGGCCTGCAGCTGTGCGGCCTTGCGTTCGCGGCGTGCGTCGTCGATGTCGTAGACGCCGTCGATGATGTCGGTGATGCGCTTGTTGACGCCGATCGGGACGATGCCGTGCGCTGCGTTGAAAGCGATCTGCTTGAGCCGCCGGCGTTCGGTCTCGGCGATGGCGCGACTCATCGAGCCGGTGACCCGGTCGGCGTAGAGAATGGCGGTGCCGTTGATGTGCCGGGCGGCGCGGCCGATGGTCTGGATCAGCGAGCGCTCGGAGCGCAGGAAGCCTTCCTTGTCGGCGTCGAGAATGGCCACCAGCGAGACCTCCGGGATGTCGAGACCTTCGCGCAGCAGGTTGATGCCGACCAGGACGTCGAACTTGCCGAGGCGCAGGTCGCGGATGATCTCGACGCGTTCGACGGTGTCGATGTCCGAGTGCAGGTAGCGGACGCGCACCTCGTGTTCGTTCAGGTACTCGGTGAGATCCTCGGACATGCGCTTGGTCAGCGTGGTCACCAGCACGCGCTCGCCGCGTCCGACGCGCAGGCCGATCTCGGAGAGCAGGTCGTCGATCTGTGTCGATGCCGGGCGAACGATGAGCACCGGGTCGATCAGCCCGGTCGGGCGAACGACCTGCTCGACGACCTGACCCTGATGCGTCTGTTCGTAGTCGGCCGGCGTCGCCGAAACGAAAATCGTCTGCCGCAGCAGCGCTTCGTACTCGGCGAACTTGAGCGGCCGGTTGTCGAGTGCCGAGGCCAGGCGGAAGCCGTAGTTGACCAGGTTCTCCTTGCGCGAGCGATCACCCTTGTACATGCCGCCGACCTGCGGGATGGCGACGTGCGACTCGTCGATGAACATCAGCGCGTCGGCCGCCAGGTAGTCGATCAGCGTCGGCGGCGGCTCGCCGGGCTGGCGCCCGGAGAGATGCCGCGAGTAGTTCTCGATGCCCTTGCAGAAGCCGAGCTGGTCGAGCATTTCGAGGTCGAAACGCGTGCGTTGCTCGATGCGCTGCGCCTCGACGAGGCGACCTTCGGCGTGGAAGAAGGCGGTACGCTCGCTGAGCTCGCGCTTGATCGCCTCGATGGCACGCAGGACGGTCGCCCGTGGCGTCACGTAGTGCGACGACGGGAAGACGGTAAAGCGCTTCAGGCGGCCCTGCAGATGCCCGGTCAGCGGGTCGAAAAGCTGCAGGCCTTCGATCTCGTCGTCGAACAGAGAGATGCGGATCGCCTGCTCGGCGTGCTCGGCGGGAAAGACGTCGATGACGTCGCCGCGGACGCGAAAGACGCCGCGGCGGAAGTCGGTCTCGTTGCGCTCGTACTGCATGGCGACCAGGCGCTGGATCACCTCGCGCTGATCGATGCGGTCGCCGACGCGCATGGTCAGGATCATCTTGTGGTACTCGTCGCGGTCGCCGATGCCGTAGATGCAGGAGACGGTGGCGACGATCACGCAATCGCGACGTTCGAGCAGGCTCTTGGTCGCCGACAAACGCATCTGCTCGATGTGCTCGTTGATCGACGAGTCTTTCTCGATGAACAGATCGCGCGCCGGAACGTAGGCTTCGGGCTGGTAGTAATCGTAGTAGGAGACGAAATACTCGACGGCGTTGTCGGGAAAGAACTCGCGGAACTCTGCGTACAGTTGCGCGGCCAGGGTCTTGTTCGGCGCCAGCACCAGCGCCGGACGGCCGCTGCGGGCGATGACATTGGCCATGGTGTAGGTCTTGCCCGAGCCGGTGACGCCCAGCAGGGTCTGGAACGAGAGGCCGTCGGCGAGTCCGGCGAGCAGTTGCTCGATCGCCGCCGGCTGGTCGCCGGCAGGCAGGAAGGGCTGATGGAGGCGGAAGGGGCTGCCCGGGAAGGTGACCACCGGGTGCTGCTTTTCGGGCGATTGGATGGCGGCTGACATGCTAGAATTTTACGTTGTTTCAGGAACGCTCGGCGCCGTGCGCGGCGTTTGCCCGACCTGTCCGGAAACAATGCTTTTTTCGACGCTTCGTTTTTCCCGCGACGGCTTGTGCCACCCGCGGCCTGCCTGGCAGGCCCGACCGGAAATGGCACCGCCCAGCTACCGGCCAACTTAGGAACAAGACATGACCGCCTCGCTTTTCGCCGCCGTTGAAATGGCTCCCCGCGACCCGATTCTCGGACTCACCGAATCCTTCAACGCCGATACCCGGTCGACCAAGGTCAACCTCGGTGTTGGCGTGTATTTCGACGACAACGGCAAGATCCCGCTGCTGGCGGCTGTCAAGGCGGCCGAGAAAACCCGCCTGGAAGCCATGCCGCCGCGCGGCTACCAGCCGATCGACGGCCTTGCCGCCTATAACCAGATCGTCCAGAAGCTGCTCTTCGGCGCCGATTCGGCATTGCTCGAAGCGGGTCAGGTCGCGACCATCGAAGCACTCGGCGGCACCGGCGCGCTGAAGGTCGGTGCCGATTACCTGCGCCGACTGCTGCCCACGGCCAAGGTTTTCATCAGCGATCCGAGCTGGGAGAACCACCGCGCGATTTTCGAATACGCCGGTTTCGAGGTCGATTCGTATCCCTACTACGACGCAGTCAGCCGTGGCGTCGATTTCGCCGCCATGAAGAGCGGCCTGAACGCCCTGCCGGCCGGTTCGATCGTCGTCCTGCACGCCTGCTGCCACAACCCGACCGGTGCCGACCTCAGTCACGCGCAGTGGCGCGAAGTGATCGAGACGATCGCTGCCCGCGGCCTGGTGGCCTTCATCGACATGGCCTACCAGGGCTTCGCCGACGGCATCCGGGAAGATGCGCAGGCGCTGCAGATGTTTGCCGCATCGGGCCTGCAGTTCCTCGTCGCCAGCTCGTTCTCCAAGTCCTTTTCGCTCTACGGCGAGCGGGTCGGTGCGCTGTCGGTGGTCACCGCCAGTCGCGACGAAACGGCACGTGTCTTGTCGCAGATCAAGCGCGTCGTGCGGGCCAACTACTCGAACCCGCCGACCCATGGCGGCGCCATTGTCGCCGCCGTTCTGGCCAGCGCCGAACTGCGCCAGATGTGGAAAGTCGAACTCGCCGAGATGCGCCAGCGCATCCTGGCCATGCGCGTCAGCCTGGTCGAAAAACTGCAGGGCAGGGGAGTGAGCACCGACTTTTCCTTCGTCACCCGGCAGCGGGGCATGTTCTCCTACACCGGGCTCGAAGTCGCACAGGTGGACCGCATGCGCGACGAGTTCGGCATCTACGCGGTCAGCACCGGGCGCATCTGCCTGGCCGCGCTGAACACCAGGAACATCGACTACGTCGCCGACGCCATCGCTGCGGTGCTCTGATGTAATGCTGCAATCTTGACGAGGTTTTCGGCGCCGGCTGAAAGCAGCACGAAAACCCTGTGCTGGCTGAAATCCGCATGTTCGCCGCCGCGGTGGCCCTCATAGTGCTCGTGGCCACTGCCGGCGCTCATGCCCCGTGCACCGTCATTGCGAGGAGGCGCAGCCGACGCGGCAATCCAGTTCCATCCTCTGACGGCTGGTGCGCCGCATTCCCCAGGAGAAAAACAAAACCTCTGGATTGCCGCGTCGGCTTCGCCTCCTCGCAATGACGTGCAGGCTGCTGTGGCGACGCCTTTCCGACGCGACTTTCAGCAAGCTGGAGCGCTTGCTTGAAACCCCCTCGCCGGCGTTTCTCCGCGGTGACTGCACGCGTCACCCCTGCTGGTGGCCTATCTGCTTTCCAGTTGCGGCGTCTTCAGCGTACCGCTGATCGCCACCGGAACGGTCGCATCGGCCCGCCCGCGCATCTGGACGTCCATCCGGCCACGCAATTGCAGGTCGCTGCTCACTTCGAGCTGACCGGTGGACTGCATCGTTCCCGCCTGGAGGACCAGGCGCGAGAAGCGATAGCGCTCGGGGGTCAGGCGGATCGCGCCGGACAGCTGCTCAAAGCGGGTGGCGCCGCCGAGCGTTGCCGGCGTTCCGGATGCACGGCGAATCGCCTCGGGAAGGTCGATCCCGCCGAGGCTTCCCCTGGCTATCGTGAAGTTGCCCTCGGCATGCACCGCCTGAAGGATCGCGGGCCAGGTCCTGGCCATTGCCGAGAAGCGCAGGTCGCCCGCAAGATCGCCCTCGAACTGATCGCCGACGCCCAGCGCCGCGCCGAAGCCCTGTGCCCGGATCCGCTCGAAGGCGATCTCGCCGGCCATCGCCGGTGGCCCGTCGGAACGCAGGATCACCGCGCCGCTTACCCGGCCCGAGAAGATGCGCAAGTCCATCTCCTCGATGACGAACACCGGCCCGTCCACCTTGCCCTTGAAAGCGAAGGAGTCGAAGCGATACAGGGACTTCGGCGACGGCCGCCAGGCGACTCCCTCGGCGGTAACCGCCAGCTGATCGGCGACCGGTTTGGCCTCGACCTTCATGCTGCGGTCCGCCGATCTCAGCGCCACGGACTGCAACAGGCCATCCGCAGACAATGCCAGTTCGCCGTTCAGCTCGGCAAAGCCAAGCCCTGCAAAGCTGACCTTCGCCCTGCTGATGGTCACGCGCTGCACGCGGGCTCCGGCAGACTCCCGAGCGGCCGTTTCGAACATCCGTGAAAGGCTGGCAACTGCTTTTGCGGTCAGCTCGACGTCGCGCAACTCCATTTCCCGGAAAACGATCTTTGTTGAAAAGAGCGTGTCGAGCTCTGGCCGGAGACGCAGTTCGGCGATGTGGATCTGCTCCCCGGCCGTGGCGTCGCCGACGCGCACGTTGGCCAGCAGCAGGCCCGGCAGCGGATAGAAGGTGACGCTCATGTTCTCGACGCTGGTTTTCTGGCCAGTGCTTTGCGCGAGAGCGTCTTCCACCTCGGGAAGGTAGCGCGAATAGGGAAAGAGGAGGGTGATCAGGACCAGCAGAACGCTCATCGTCAAGACGCCGAGCAGGGCGACGAGCGGCCAGGTCAGGTGTATGCGGCGGCGGCGGAGTGGCTTGAGGTCGGGCCCGTCGCCCGCACTGCTGTCATCGGCCGTGCCGCCCAGCAAGGCCTTCACCCGGGCGAGGAAAGTCGGCGCCGGCGCGACGCTGCTCGCCGGCCAGACTGCTGGCACCTCCGGCGTCGCTTCTTCCTTGGACAGGAAAACGGTGCGCGACTCGGGACCGGTCACCGAATCGGTCGGCGGCGATGATGGTGGCGAGATCGATGGCGATGGTTGCGAGATCGGCAGAAATGAGCGTGCGCCGTTCGAGAACCGCTCGCTGTTGTTTTCCGAGCCGGGAACCAGCCGTGTCGCGTCGTCGGTATCGGCGTTGGCGTCGGGCAGGGAGGGAGGAGCGGATGGCGCCGCGGCTTTCTTGCCAAATAGGGAGAATTCGGAAGCCGGTTGGCCAGCCTTGCTGCGAATCTGTTGTGCCAGCCGGCGGCCATTCTTCCATACCGTGTCCTCGTCGACCCGCCGCTCGATGAAACCATCGGCCTCGAGCTCAACCAGCGCGCTCTGCGTCAGCTGCGCGTTGCCCGTCTTGTCGCACAATTCGGCCACCGTGGCGTTGCCGTCCACCAGAATCAGCACCATGCGGAGGTTTCGCTGGACGACTCGCGTCCGCTGCAACATGGCTTCCTCGCCGGACGTCGTCTTGGCGTAAATCAGCTCGGAGTCAGGCAGTTCAGGTTCCATGTTCTCAGTGGCGTCGTGCTGGCTAACGACTGAAGGTTTTCGACTTTTCCGCACAAACGCATTGTGCACCTTGTTGCCGTGCGCGGAAAGTCGGAGATGGCTAGCGTGCCGGTTTCAAGCCTGCGGCTGGACAGTGGTCGGGCACCAGGCGGCGCCCCGTGTCGACGGCCTGGCGGTGGCTGGCGCCGATGCCAGCGGCCTGCCGCGGAGTTGCCGGCGC
>JEMY01000045.1:0-256 GCA_000585075.1 Candidatus Accumulibacter regalis
CCTTGATCAAGACAGTCGTGTCCCACACGCTGCCGTCCGCGAACTCGACCCGCTCGACGCGATTGCTGACGCTCCCGAACCAGGCGAAGACCCGCAGGCTGTCGGTCGTGCCGTTGATCGACAGCAACAGGTCCTCGGACCCCGAGGCCGGCCGGCTCAGGGTGACGTCACTTGGCAAGACGCCATCCTTGAAACGGATGGTGTCCATGTTGCCGGCCGTGACGTCCTGGTCGTAGATGGTGTCGTTGCCGTCACC
>JEMY01000045.1:290-9561 GCA_000585075.1 Candidatus Accumulibacter regalis
GTGTCGTTGCCCAGACCGTCGTTGGCGTTGCCGGAACCCCCATTGAGGGTGTCGTTGCCGCTGCCCCCGTCCAGGGTGTCGTCACCGGTGCCACCCTTCAGGTTGTCGTTGCCACCCGCCCCAAGGAGATAATCATTGCCCCCTGAGCCATTGACGATATCGTTGCCGCTAGTACCGAGATAGATGTCGTCGCCGGCTGCTGGTGTCGTCGTGAATTCGGCACCTATTGCGGCACGAGTCGTTGCCCAGGTGCCGCTCGCCTCAGCAGCCGAGATCCAGGTGGCGAGCTTCTGCTCTCCGCGCCACCCCATCGGCTCCAGACTTCGCCCCGCGTGCCTGATCAATTCGAGCCGATCAATGAAGGCGTTCGGCGAGTCGGCCTGGTAGGCGGCGTCGAGCCGGCTTTCCATAGTGCTGAAATCCACTTTGAGACCATTCTCGTCGACGGTTAGCGTGATGTCGTCGAGGTAGGGCTTGAGCCGCGTCTGCAGGAGCAGCCCGCCATAGACCGACGCTTTCAGGGCGGCGTAGGAGGCATCAAGCAGCGCTTCGCGGGTGTTGAAGACGTCGATGGTCAGGGTGGTTCCGGCGGCGGGAACGGGGAGGAAGGTCTGGCCGTTGAAGCGTTCGAGCACGCTGAGCTTGTCGAGCCAGGCTTGCCAGGCCGGACTGCCAGTGGTGACGCCGGCGAAGTTCACGGTGAGGTTGACGCCAGCAAAGGCGCCCGTCGCCGTGGTGGCCATGCTGCTGGTGTTGGCCCAGGCCTTGAGCAGATCATCGAGCCGGGCGAGCTGACCGCTGCGGGTGGTTTCTGCGGCGTAGGCGGCAAGCTGGGTGGCGAGTGCGCTACCTGCGGCGGTAGGCAGGCTGGCGGCTTCGCGCAGGCTGCGGACGAGGCCAGCGCCTTGAATGTCCGGCAGGTTGCGGGCTTGTTCGCTGAGCGGGATGGGGTCGGTGAACTGGCTGTAGAAGGGGTTGTTGGTGAGATTGATGTCGCCCAGTTGGGCGGTCACCTCGCCGAGCGTGCCGGTGCTGCCGTCGCTGCGCACGTAGCCGCCGAGGTCGGCGATCTGGTTGCCGTTGGCGAGGATCTGGCTATTGGCGGTCTTGGCGAGGTTGAGGGCGATGATGCCTTGCGAGGAGAGGGTGAACAGTTCACCGGCCTGGCTGACACCGTCTTGGTTGAGGTCGCGCCAGAGGCGCAGACTGGCGAAGCGGGCGTCGAGGCTGTCGACCTTGCCGTCGCCGTTCGTGTCTTCCTGGGCGAGCGCGGCGAAGCCGTCGGCGGCAACGCCGCCGGCGCTCAGCGGGGTGCTATCGCCGAACAGTTCGCGGCCGTTGTCGATGCTGCCGTTGCCGTTGCGATCGAGGACGAGGAAGGCATCGTCGCCCTTCACCCAACCGGTGGCGGTCCTGACACCGTTGCCGTTGTGGTCGAAGAGGATGGGGTTGCCGGTGTTGATGCCGATGGTTTCTAGGCCGTCGTTGTCGAGGTCCAGGATGAGAGGGTCGACGCGGAGAGGGGCTGCGGTTTTGGAGGAGAGGAATGTGGTGTTGATGATGTTACCAGCGGTTTTGACGTAGCCGGAAGCCCGATTCTCAATATAGCCATTACTTAGATCGTGATGCAATCCTTTCGATGCATCTAGAATAGAGTTTACATCGACTCCATTTAGGGTTGGCCAAACGCTTCCTTCATATCCAGTTGGGTTGAGCCCCCCGACTGATAGCGCTTTCCATGTGAAATCGATGCAACTATTTGAAAACCCATTGTAGTCCAAATCGAATCCGTCTGCTGAGGGGTTTTCTCCAAATGATTTTATGTCATTATATTGGGTATCGGTGATCTCGATGGTTTTAGTGTAATCGCGAGATTGGTAGTTTGTGTCGTCGTCTCTATGCACCTCGCCCGGCGCAATCGGTTTCCCTTCATGTAGAGAGTCTGGAGCAAAACCATAGCTTGCCGGAGGATTTCCACTTCCATCGTTAAGTGAATACCACATGTGCCCTGTGGCTGATTGCGTTCCGTCAGCCAGCCGCGTGCCACGACCGGCAATATTTATTGTTATAGTTGGCATAGTCGTCCCTCTAGTAACATAAGTCGATTATTTGTTCTAAGGCAGAGCGCTTGCCTTATGGTCGTAACCAATACCTAGTTCAACGGCAGTTCCGATAAGCTCTGGCATATCTTTGAGTGTTTCAACACTGATTCTATAGTGGCCAGGCTTTAGGGATACAGTGACAATCTTTTTTTTGAAATTATCAGCGCCATAGGCCCACATTTCCTCTTCAAGAACGTCACGTTCAAGTAGTGTTTTGTTGCTGCTTGCATAAATAATGACAATCTTTAACCGCAGCGGGACAGAGACGCCAGGATTTAGCAGCTTGCCATCCGCGTCTCGTCCATAGTCGCCGACCACCTTTCGGACACGCTCACGATCCTTTGGATTGTTTTCGTTAAACCCTAAGCGAAGGTATATTATGTAAGGTCGGTGTTCTTGTACTTGCAGCTCTGTTTCTACTTTATTGCCTGCCTGTTGAACAAAAAATGGCAGAATCAAGGGCGGGGCCGGGATTTGCTTTTCACTATTGCATGCAACAAGAGCGGACAACGCAAACAGCAGCAGTACGAGCATTAGTACAAGTCTGTTAAGTCGATTTTCATAAGCGTTAACGCTAGCTCTCATTCTGCAATCCTCAAGCCTTCTTCGTTTGCCATCCGCCAACCTGTCCGCGCATCTGTGCACATCGGGAGTCAGTTCCTGCCGCATCCAGGATCACGCATTGGCCGGCCCCGGCTAACACGCATCCGGCATCAGTCCAACACTCCAACATTCCAACAGGTTTTCTTGCGCTGTAGTCGCCGCGCTGGAACGTAATCGAGGTCAGCGTAACCGCGCAAACCGGGGTGAGTTCAAACATCGCAACAGGTTCCTTTACACATAGCCGACGAAGTCGGCCGTAACCGCTCTGGATAACGACCTTCCTCTGGGAGGAACACTTGCCGACGACATTCATCGCACATGGAACATTGACCTCGGTTGTTACTAACGGTCATTGCAGTTGCAGCCGCCCCGGATCATGAAAGAAGATGCGGGTTGGGAAACGGTGGGTAGAGGTCGCGCAAAGTTTTGGCGGCTTGAACCCGCAAGCTAACGTGACCCGCTGAACCGACTCGTACCCCGGATTGCTGCCATCGAGCGCACACATTAAGAGGGCCGTTGGCGACCTGTCGCCTTCAGGCAACTTCGGTTCTGGCACCCACCGTCTCCCGCCTTGGAGTTTATTGCGAAAGGAGACGGTATGGAACTGGTTCCGATCCACCGGCGGGTCATTGGACTCGCATCCATCAAGCCCAGATCACGGCATGCGCGATCACCGAGGAATCGGGCGGCGAAAAACGAATCGAACAACGGCCATTCGGTGCCTTCAAACGCGACCGACAGGCGCTGGCAGCGTGGGCGGCCGCGCTTGATCCTGACGAAGTGGTCATGGAAAGCACCGGCATCTACTGGAAGAGTCCGTACGCAGCGCTCGAGGCGGCGGGTATCCGGGCGACGGTGGTCAATGCCCGCCACGTCAAGCAGGTGCCCGGGCGCAAGACCGATGTTGGTGATGCCCAGTGGCTGGCCACCCTGGCGCGAGCCGGTTTGCTGCGCGGGTCTTTCGTACCACCGGCCAAACTGCGCGAACTGCGTCTGATTGCGCGGCAGCGGCAAAAGCTGGTCGGCCTGCTCTCGTCCGAGAAGAACCGCATGCACAAAGTGCTTACCGATGCTGGCATCCGCCTGGGCGTGGTGGTCAGCGACATCCATGGGCAGTCGGCACGGGCGATGATCAAATGCCTCCTCGCCGGCCAGCCTCCCGAAGAGGTGCTCAAGCTCGCCAGCAGACGTCTCAAGGCCAGCCGTGAGGAGTTGCATGATGCCCTGCAAGGCGAATTGACCGGGAGTCATGTGTTCGTTCTCGACGAACTGTTGCGGCATATCGAGGGACTCGAAGCGGGCATCGCCCGCTTCGACGCTCACCTGCTCGGCGAGCTGGCAAGTGAGATGAATGCGCTGGCACTCCTGCAAACGCTGCCGGGCGTCGACGTGATCGGCGCCGCCATGCTGTTGGTCGAGATCGGCAGCGACATGAGTGCCTTTGGTTCCCCAGACCGGCTCGCTTCCTGGGTCGGCGTTTGTCCGGGCAACAACGAGTCGGCGGGAAAACGCAAGTCGGGGCGCGTGCGCAAGGGCAATCTCTACGTTCGCCGACTTCTCTGTGAGTTCGCTCACGCGGCCAGTCGGACCAAATCAGCGTTCCAGTCCAAGTTCCAGTCGCTGATCATTCGCCGCGGCTACAAACGCGCCATCGTCGCGCTGGCTCACAAAATGTTGCGCACCATCTTCTTCATGCTCAAACGTGGCGAACACTACCGGGATTCCGCCACCAACTATGAGCAGCTTTCCGTGCAGCGCAACGCTTCTCGCTGGATCAAGGCTCTGACTCGCTTCGGCTTCATCCCCGCAGCCGCCTGATTCACGACAACCCATTCGCATGACCCCAGGCGGTCAGGGCTTCGTGCGTCTTCCAACGGGCTTCTTTCACATTAAAATGGCCCGAATACTCAGCAAGGGTTCTTTCGCCACCTATGGATCCTTGTCGTTGCTCTGCGCAAAGCCGTACGGCCTTTAACCGGAAGCCTGCTCCCGCCTCACACCATTGGGAGCATCCGATAAGCAAACCTGTACCTACGCACTTCGCATGCGACCGCCGAATCCTAATCGACGAAAGAGCTAAGGATATTGATCACCGTCAACTACCGTGCCCACCGACCTCGCGCGAAACGAACAGATTTGTCATCCGGTAGAGTAAAGTGGAGGGGAGGTTTTCGCTTGCCCTTTCTCGTCACGACGGCATCCGCACATCCGTCACGGAATGGCAGAGGTGTCGCTGACCAGGCGGCGGAGGCCCTCGGCGCCGGTATAGCCTTTGGTACCGATCCCGCCAACCGATGCCGGTTCGCCTGCACCCATCACGCACCCGGGGCACATCCTCCATCCGAGCTCAGTTCCAACATAATGACAGATCCCGTTCTGACGCAGTGACGCTGCTAGGCAAGCGCATCAGGGCTTCCGCACTCGGATGTCATCTTCTTGACAGCCCGAGCATGTTCATCCGGAGATCATCATCCCAGGCGGCTGCCTTGCGCTTCAAACGCAAGCTGGCCTTGGTCTTGTTGGTCGTGTCCAGGCGAATGATGTTGAGCACGATCTTCTTCAGGAGCGAGAGATTCTGGGGCGCGTTGTCTTTGCGGATGGTGCTGCCGTCCTCCCCGAAACTGACGTCGAGGATCCAGTGAAGCCGGTTTTCCACGCCCCAGTGAGCACGCGCCGCGGCCGCCAGTTGTTCGGCGGACAAGACACGCGAGCAGATGTAATAGCGCCGCTCCAGTTCCGACTCTTTGTCGGCGACCTTTCGCAGAGAGTCGATACGGCCGATGGTCTTGCACGCGGGCCAATCGGCGAGATGCACGATGCCTTGCGCAGGCAGGACCGAGGCGATCTGCCCAACGATCCGACCATGACCCTTTTGGACCGCGTGTTGACGATCGACACCTTCGGATTGGTGCTGGTCGATGAACGCCGTCTCGATGGCCTCCAGCAGCGTCGGTTGATTGCCTTTGACCGCCAGCAGGTAGTCGCCTCCCTGATCCGTGATCCGAGCAGCGATCTTTTTCTGGCAGCCCATGGCGTCGATGCTGACCAGGAAGCCCTTGAGGTAAAGGGCTTCGAGCAATTCCGGGATGGCGGTGATCTCGTTACTCTTGCCGCTCACCTTTTCCTGGCCGAGAACGATGCCCAGGTCCGTGGCGAAGGCGCTGACCATGTGGATCGCGGTCTCGTTACCACTGCCCGAGCCGCGCACCGTCTTGCCATCGACGGCAATGTTGCCGCTCAAGGCGCCGACAATGCCGCCCACCCAGCGCCGGAAAGCCCTTTCAAATTGCTTTGGGTCCAGAACTCGAAAGACGCGAAGAAAGGTTTCCTCGGAGGGCACGCCGTTCGTCAGCAAGAGAAACTTGCGCAACCACGCCTCCTTTGCTCGCGCCCAGTACGCGATGTCCTCGACCGTGTCGCAATCCGACAATGCCGCCGCCACAGCAATCACCAGCATCTCCACAAAGTCATGCAGCGTCCCATTGCTGGGTTTGCGCGGGTCGTCGACTTCCCTCAAGTAGCTCATCAAGTTTGCCCCTTTCGTGACACTCATTTCGGTTGCCCAAAAGACGAGAGTAGACCTGATTGTGAAGGGGTTTACAAGCAGGGCTTCGGCACTCGGAATGCATACGTCAACCACCTGTTTATGTTGGTATTTCACGTAATTGATAGACGTTCCGATGCTCCACAGATCGGGCTGCGACAATCTGTGCCAATACTCTGGGAAGTGATGCACCGGAAGAAAGAGGGCGAAGTTGCTAAGAATAACTCTGTAATCAGACGCTTGCGGCATGTTTTTGCATATGCTGTCCGAGTGCCGAGGCCCTGGGTTTACAAGCCCTCGTCATAAGCCTATGAAAGTTAACGAATTTCTTCTTAGCCGGTATGACAAAACATCATGCTATCCGAGTGCAGAGGCCCTGCTGGCGCTTGCGCTTCTTGGATCGCTGGCTCTCGTTGGTGTCGGGCTATTTTTCTTTTTGTTTCTTGCTCTCGTTATTGGGCCAGTCTGCCTAGTGATTAAAGGGGGTAAATGATGGAAGCGACCGCCGTTTCGGAATTTAACCAGGCTCTTAGCGACCAATCCAATGGATTCGGCAGCGCATGGAGCACCGCGGCTGACAAGTTCACACAGGCGGTAGCTACAGACGGTGGGGCCGCTATCGTGACGGAACACCAGCAGTTTGAGTTTCTCCCTCAAAAAGTAGGGCAGGAACTCAGCAGTCTGGCCGTCTGCAGTGCCAATGACTTTTATCCGAGGGATGCAGCGTGAAAAACGAGCGTACTCTGTGTTTTGGTGTTGCCCTAGGACTAAGTGCTCTCAGCTATGGCTGTGGAGGCTATGCTCATATGAATGGCCAAAAAGTCGCTGAATTCATAAAAGAAGACCTTGTCCGCTTCGGCTATTGCGCATCGAGTGCTGATTGCTCTCAGAAAAAAATGATTGTTTATGATGAAGGCGTGAATGTTCTTGATGTTAGGATTTACGCTGAAGTTGATTACAACGAGCTTTCTGCGATCGTCGCCAGCGTAATTCGAAGATCTGCCCCCGGGAAGATAAATATGCAGTTTTTAAGTGCGACCAAATCGCCTCGCGTAATAATTGTTATTGACAAGAGGGATTGATAGTGGGCTATTTTGTTGAGGTCCGCATGGCAATTCTCCCAGATCATTTACCTCATACGTTCTTGGTCGTTACGGATTCCGACGGCGTTTCTCGTGCATGGGGCTTTGCACCTGAGAAAACCGGGTTTTGGGGGAATGGGGCCGTTACACGAAATGACGATCACGGCTGGCAAAGCACAACCGGCCAATTCGAAATATCAGAGCAATCGTACGAAAAACTTACGTCTTTAATTGAGCGAGACCACATCAATCCTCCGTACTACAATTTGCTGGCAGGTATTCAGTGTGCCACTTGGGTCTCTATGCAGGGCCTCGGCACTCGGATAGCATGACGCTTTTCCCTGCATCGGTGAAGAGAAAAATCGTTAACTTTCATGAGCTTATGACAAAGGCTTGTAAACCCCTCTCGAATCAGGTCTACTCTCGTCTTTTGGGCAACCGAAATGAGTGTGACGAAAGGAGCCACCCTGATGTGCTGCTTGAGGGAAGTCGACGACCCGCGCAAACCCAGCAATGGGACGCTGCATGACTTCGTTGAGATTCTGGTGATTGCCATGGCCGCCGTGCTCTCTGATTGTGACACCGTCGAAGACATCGCCTATTGGGCGTACAAGAAGGAGGCGTGGCTGCGTCAGTTTTTGCCGCTCAAGAACGGCGTCGCGTCCGAGAAGACGTTTCTGAGGATCTTCCGGGCGCTGGACCCGAAGCAATTCGAGGTGGCGTTTCGCCGCTGGGTCGCTGAAGTGGTCGGGACCCTCAATGGCGGCATTGCGGTTGATGGCAAGACGGTGCGCGGGTCGGGCAGCGGCGGTGAGAGCGCCATTCACATGGTCAGTGCCTTCGCTACGGAATTGGGCGTCGTTCTGGGCCAGGAAAAAGTCGCTGCCAAGAGTAATGAGATCACCGCCATCCCGGAACTGCTCCAGGCACTGCAGATCAAGGACTTGCTGATCACCATTGACGCCATGGGGTGCCAGAGGAACATCGCCCGGCAGATCACCGACCAGGGCGGTGACTACCTGCTCGCTGTCAAAGGCAACCAACCGGCGCTGCTGGAAGCGATCGAGACTGATTTTATTGATCAATACCAGTCGCAAGCCGTCGACCGCCACCGCCAAGTTCATAAGTCCCGTGGTCGGATCGTCGGCCAAATCGCCTCTGTCCTGCCCGCGAAAGGGACTGTTGATCTCGCCGACTGGCCCAAGTGCAAGACGATCGGTCTGGTCGACTCCTTGCGCAAGGTCGGCGACGAAGAATCGAACTTCGAACGGCGCTATTACATCAGCTCCCGCGCGTTGACCGCCGAACAGCTTGCCGTCGCCGTGCGCGGCCACTGGGCCGTGGAGAATCGACTTCACTGGGTCCTCGACGTCAGCTTCGGCGAGGATGCCAGCACCGTACGCAAAGACAACGCGCCACAAAACCTTTCCCTCTTGAAGAAGATCGTTCTCAATCTGATTCGGCTGGATACGACCGACCAGAAGAAAACCAGCTTGCGCCTGAAGCGCAAGGCGGCCGCCTGGGATGACGACTTCCGGGTGAAGATCATGGGCCTCATCCGACTATGACAACCGAGTGCCGAGGCCCTGGCAAGCGCATGAATCTTATAGAAGGCCCGCTCACGAGGTGGCGGACGTGGCGGCGATCAGGCGCTGAAACTTGAGGCCACACTGGCTAACCGGGGATGGGCCGCACAGTTGTCGGGCACCCATCGCAAAGCGGCAACGTTGTCACTTTTCCACTTCTCCTGGCTCTTATCGCGGATGCTTCTTCTGCGTCCAGCAGTTGGTCGTTTCCGTCTCTGTCAGCGGCGCCGGCCAGCCGCTCGGGTGGCAGGGTTGCTCGGCGTGAGTTTCTTCCCAACGGCCGGTATAGCATCCATACCTGCCGGCCGCGTCATGTGGTGTCAACGGCTGCTTTGGCCGACGACCAGACGTAGA
>JEMY01000046.1 GCA_000585075.1 Candidatus Accumulibacter regalis
GTCCCCGACGCCGCCGGCCAGGCGGCGGCCACCGCCATCCTGCAGCGACTGCGCGGCCTGCGCGCCGAAGACCGCGTCCTGGCGCTGATCTCCGGCGGCGGCTCGGCGCTGCTGGCGGCACCGGCGACGGGAATCAGCCTGGCCGACAAACAGGCGATCACCAACGCGCTGCTGCGCAGCGGTGCCAGCATCCACGAGATGAATTGCCTGCGCAAACACCTGTCGGCGATCAAGGGCGGCCGGCTGGCCACAGCCGCCTGGCCGGCGTCGCTGTTGACGCTGGCCATTTCGGACGTCGCCGGCGACGACCCGGAAGTCATCGCCTCGGGCCCCACGGTCGGCGACCCGAGCAGCTGCGCCGATGCCTTGGCAGTGCTCGACCGCTACGCCATCCGCACTTCCGCGGAGCTGCGCCAGCGCCTGCAAGATGGTGAACTCGAAACACCGAAACCGGGCGACCCGCGCCTGGCGCGAAGCGAGTTTCGCATCATCGCCAGCCCTGCCCTGGCCCTGCAGGCAGCGGCAGCAAAGGCCGTAGCGGCTGGCGTGACACCGCTGATCCTCGGCGACGCGATTGAAGGCGAGGCGCGCGAAGTGGCCCGCGCGCTGGCCGGCATCGCCACGAGTTGCGCACGCCACGGCACGCCGGCCAGGCCCCCCTGCGTACTGCTTTCGGGCGGCGAAACGACGGTGAGCGTCCGCGGCCAGGGACGCGGCGGACGCAACAGCGAACTGATGCTGGCGATGGCCATCGCCCTGCAGGGGCAGCCGCAGATCCACGCGCTGGCCGGTGACACCGACGGCATCGACGGCTCGGAGGACAACGCCGGCGCGATGATTGGCCCGCATACCTTGCAGCGTGCGGCGGCGCTGGGTCTCGATGCCCGCGCCGCGCTCGACGACAACGACGCCTGGGGCTTCTTCTCGGCGCTCGGCGACCTGCTGATCAGTGGACCGACGCTGACCAACGTCAACGACCTGCACGCCATTCTCGTGCGCTGAGCGAAGTTGGCGTCGCCCGCCAGGCGCTGCGCGTCAAGAGTCCGCGAAGGCCTTGCAGAAGCGCAGTTCCTCCGGATAGGGGAAGAAATCCTCGACGTGACCGGCGCGAATCTTCTCCTGCGCCGTCTGCCAGAACTCCACGTTCAGCAAGTCGCGATGGTACTTGAGAAAAGCCGAGCGGACCTTCGGCGAACCGAGCAGGAAGCGGGCGAACTCTTCCGGGAACACGTCGTGCCGGCCGACCGAGTACCAGGGCTCGTCGGACATTTCCATTTCCGGGTACGGTGCTTCCGGGATGACCCGGAAGTTGGTATCGGTCATGTACTCGATTTCGTCGTAGTCGTAGAAGACGACACGGTTATAGCGGGTGACGCCGAAGTTCTTCCAGAGCATGTCGCCCGGGAAAATGTTGGCGCAGGCAAGCTCGCGGATGGCACTGCCGTACTCATGAACGGCGTGGTCGATCTCCTCCGGCGTCGCCTCGTCGAGATAGATGTTCAGCGGGGTCAGCCGACGTTCAATGTACAGGTGCTTGATCACCAGATCGTCACCGTCCTCTTCGATCAGCGACGGCGCAAGCGTGCGCAGCGCTTCGAGCAACTCGGTCGAAAAGCGCTTTTTGGGGAGCAGGACATGCGAAAACTCGAGCGTGTCTGCCATGCGGCCGACGCGGTCCACCTGTTTCACGAGCAGGTACTTGCGCTTGACGGTGTCGTGGTCCATATCCTTGGAAGCCCCGAAGACATCCTTGATCAGCTTGAAAACGTAGGGATATGACGGCAGCGTGAACACCAGCATCACCAGACCGGCAATGCCCGGGGCAATGATGAACTGGTCTTCGGAATGCCGGAAATGCTGCTTGAGGTCGCGGAAAAACAGCGTCTTCCCCTGCTTGCCCAGACCAAGCATGGTGTATAGCTCCGAAGCCGGCTTGGTAGGCATCATGTCCCGCAGGAATTGCACGTAGCCCGAGGGCACTTCCATATCGACCATGAAATAGGCGCGTGACAGCGAGAACAGGACACTGATCCGCCAGCGGTCGAGGAGGATCGTGTCGAGCACCAGATTTCCTTCCAGTGAATGCAGGACCGGAACAGCGAAGACGAATTCGTGATGGCCGTTGATCGCCTTGCCGAAAATGTAGGCGCCCTTGTTGCGGTAGAACGCCGAGTGCAGGACCTGGATCTGCGCGTTCGCTTCCGCCTCCGGCCACTCGCCAAGGCGCTGCTCGGCGCTGCGCATGATGAAGCCGATGTCGCGATCGAGATCCTCGAAGGGGCGTTGCCAGCCGAAATCGACGATGATCTGCCTGATGGTGTCGAACAGGCCGTTCTGCGCGGGGTAGTAGCTGCGATAGGTCGGCGGCGACGCCTGAATGTATTCGGTCGACACCGCCGGGCGAGCGAAGATGTAGTCGTTGTTGAAGTAGGTACGGTGCAGGATCTTCGAGCACACCGAGTTGAAAAAGGTCTCGGCAAGTTCGGGCTGCTTGTGGTTGATCAGGTGGCCAATGTAGAACAGCTTGAGCTGCTGCCAGGTGGCATCGTCGAGCGACGCGGCGCCAAAGTCGGCACAGAGCGACTCGGCGGTCTCGCTGACCCGTTCGTCGTAGGAGCGGATACGCCTGCGAACGGCGACATGGACGCCCTTCCAGTCGCCCGCCTCGAACAGGCCCTTGGCTTTCTGGCCATATTCACGAATCAGTCGATAGTGGCGATTGAAGCCGTCGATCATCGCCTCGGCAATGCGTTGGGCGAGCACGTTTTCTACAGTGGAAATATCCATGGGAGGTGCCGGAATGAACTGAATGGTGTTGACCGGGCGATTGTAGCATCCGGGGTCGCAAACCATCGTCAGCCGCCGCCGGCGTGCGACTGGCCGCCGGCAAGGCCCTGCAGGCCCGGCCGGGTGGCCTGCCAGCGCCCGACGGGCTGGCAAAACGCTTGCATTTGCGACATAATCGCGAGCGGTGCCGCAGGAGCGTCTGCTTCCAGTCAGATCCTTCGTGCCCAAACACGCAGCAAAGTCCGGTCCGCCGGCCCCGCACTACCGTATAGCGCTGCCCAGCGCCGGTGCCGGTACGTGAGACGGATACAACCAAACCACACTATATGGAGTTGGCATGAGCGCAAGTCTGATCAAAGTCCCAGAAGGCGGCCAGAAAATCATTCCGGGGCAAGCTATCCCGGATAACCCAATCATCCCGTTCATCGAAGGTGACGGGATTGGTGTCGACATTACGCCGGTGATGATCAAGGTCGTCGACGCTGCCGTTGCCAAGGCCTACGGGGGCAAGAAGAAGATCGCCTGGATGGAAGTCTATGCGGGCGAGAAGTCGACGCAGAAGTACGGTTCGGACGTCTGGCTGTCGAAGGAAACCCTCGACACGCTCAAGGAATACTCGGTCTCGATCAAGGGACCGATGACCACCCCGGTCGGTGGCGGCATCCGTTCGCTGAACGTCGCCCTGCGCCAGGAACTCGATCTCTACCAGTGCGTACGCCCGATCCAGTACTTCCGCGGCGTCCCCTCGCCACTCAAGGATCCGACGAAGACCAACATGGTGATCTTCCGCGAGAACACCGAAGACATCTACGCCGGCATCGAATGGCTGTCCGGCTCCGACGGCGCCAAGAAGGTCATCAAGTTCCTGCGCGAAGAGATGGGCGTCACCAAGATGCGCTTCCCGGAGACCTCGGGCATCGGCATCAAGCCGATTTCCAGGGAGGGCACCGAGCGCCTGGTACGTGCCGCCATCAAGTACGCGATCGCCAACAAGCGCAAGTCGGTGACCATCGTACACAAGGGCAACATCATGAAATACACCGAAGGCTCGTTCCGTGACTGGGCATATGACCTGGCCAAGAACGAATTCGGTGGCGTCGAACTCGACGGTGGCCCCTGGCTCAAGCTCCCGGACGGCATCATCATCAAGGACTCGATCGCCGACGCCTTCCTGCAGCAGATTCTGCTGCGTCCGGCCGAATACGACGTGATCTGCACCACCAACCTGAACGGCGACTACATCTCCGACGCGCTGGCGGCGCAGGTCGGCGGCATCGGCATCGCCCCGGGTGCCAACATCTCCGACCTCTACGCCTGCTTCGAAGCAACGCACGGCACGGCGCCCAAGTACGCCGGGCTGGACAAGGTCAATCCTGGTTCGCTGATCCTTTCCGCCGAAATGATGCTTCGCCATCTGGGCTGGCTCGAGGCTGCCGACCTGATCGTCAAGTCGATGGAAGCCGCGATTGGCGACAAGGTCGTGACCTACGACTTTGCGCGTCTGATGGATGGCGCAACCGAAGTCTCATGCTCCGCATTCGGCGACGCCATGATCGAGCGCATGTAGGCGTAACAAGCAAGGCGCTGGCAAGGCTGCACAGACGAGGCCCCCGCAAGGGGGCTTTGTCTTTGGTCGGCCGCAAGGCGCACAAAGGATCTTTATTGCCATGACGACATCGAGCAAACCCCTCGCCGGCCTGAAAGTCATCGAACTCGGCAGCCTGATCGCCGGACCCTTCGCGGCGCGGATCATGGCCGAGTTCGGTGCCGAGGTGATCAAGATCGAATCGCCCGATGGCGGCGACCCCCTGCGCAAGTGGCGCAAGCTCTACCAAGGCACCTCGCTGTGGTGGTACGTCCAGTCGCGCAACAAGAAATCGGTGACCGTCAATCTCAAGCACCCCGCCGGCCGCGAGATCGTTCACCAACTGGTCGCTGAAGCCGACATCGTCGTCGAGAACTTCCGCCCTGGTGTCCTCGAAAAACTCGGTCTGGGCTGGGAAACGCTGTCGGCCATCAACCCCGGCCTGGTCATGCTGCGTCTGTCGGGCTTTGGCCAGAGTGGACCGCTGGCACAGCAACCCGGTTTCGGGGCCATCGGCGAATCGATGGGGGGGCTGCGCTACGTCACCGGCTTTCCCGACCGGCCGCCGGTCAAGACGGGAATTTCGATCGGCGACTCGATCGCCGCGCTGTGGGGAGTGATCGGCACGCTGATGGCCCTGCGCCACAAGGAGCAGAACGGGGGCCAGGGGCAGGTGGTCGATGTCGCTCTCTACGAGGCGGTTTTCGCGATCATGGAGTCATTGCTGCCCGAGTTCGACGTTTTCGGTTTCGTTCGCGAACGCAGCGGCAACATCATGCCCGGCATTACGCCCTCGAACACGCACTCGACGCAGGACGGCAAACACGTGACCATCGGCGCCAACGGCGATGCAATCTTCAAGCGCCTGATGCACACCATCGGCCGCGACGATCTGGCCAATGACCCGCAACTGGCCGACAACGCCGGCCGCGACACCCGTCGCGACGAGATCTACAAGGCCATCGATGACTGGGTTGCCGCGCACGACGAAAGCGAAGTGCTGCGCGCCCTGGCCGGCGCCGAAGTTCCCGCGTCGCGGATATACTCGGCCGCCGACATGGTCAGCGACCCGCAGTACCTGGCCAGGCAGATGATCGAAACCGCCACCCTGCCCGACGGCAGGCCATTCAAGATTCCGGGCATCGTTCCGAAACTGTCGGAGACGCCGGGAGGCACCGAATGGCTGGGACCCGCACTCGGCGAACATACCGACGAGACGCTGCAACGACTCGGCTACTCGGCCAGTGCGATCACTGCCCTGCGTGCCGCCGGCAGTGTATGAAGCGGCGCCTGAAGGTCGCCGTGCGAATCCTCAGCCGGGGAAAGCACGTACGGATCATGCGAATTCGTACTCGATGAGCCCAATGCGCGCCCGCCAGTAAGGCCGCGGCGCTGGCAGCAGCCAGCGCGCCTCGCAGCACATCGGTATCCACATTCCATTGTGTTGCTGATAGTCGGACCACAGCCCCTCCCAAGGCAGCGCAACGACCTTGCCGCTCACCATGCGACCACGCGCGTCAGCGCAGGCCGACTCGATCAGTCCGTCTGCGCTGAAGCGAAACAGGAGGCTGACGGTGACCTCGCCATCTGTCAGCGTCGCCCTCGCCGAGGATTGGTCAACGGCCTGCCACTGTACGCCCTGGCTCGGCAGCAGGGCCGTCGGATAGCAGGCAGCCTCGCCCAGAAAGCGCAACAACTCGTCCTGCGCAATGTCTCCCTTGCCCTGCCGCCTGGCCAGCGAGGTCAGTCCGAACACCGCCGGGTGGAGCGTCCCTTCGCCGGCCACGTAGGCGTCGTGCACATGCACCGTCAGTCCCGGGACGATCGTCACCCGCCCATCCCAGACGAATCCCGGTCGGCGCGTCGTCACCAACTGCCCCGAGGTGAACGGCTTCCAGCGGTCAGCACCGCTTTCGGCAATATTGAAGCTGCCCGCGTGCTCGATTCGGACCGTCGCAAGCATCGGCTGCCCCGCCGTCAAGGCGACGCGAAAGTAGCGCTGCACGGGATCAGGCAGGCCGGTCAACTCGCGCACGTCGAAGCGTGCCGGGGCGACGGCTTGCCGCCCTGCAGCCAGGCGCTTTTGCAGGCCACGCGTCAGCAGCAACCAGCGTGCCCCGCCAAGCATCGAAACACCCACGTAAGCGAGCACGGAAAGAACAACAACAATCAACAGCCATTCCATCGACGACACCTCCCGGGTGTGTTTCCACCTTCATTCGGAGCCAGCCATGCTCACGGTCGCGCCCATGCTAACCGAAACCGCCCGGCAGGTGGCACGTGCTTGGCACGATCGAAAGCACGGCTGGCGAAGCGACAAAAAAAGGCGGCCGATGGCCGCCCGTTTGTTGGCAGGAAGGATCGCTCAGGAAGAGCGCTGCAATTGGCTTAGCGCTTGCTTCGCGAACCTGCCACGCGAGTAGACGCCGATCAAACCGAGGAGAGCGATGGCAAGGAGAGGAAGACTCTCGGGTTCCGGGGTCGGGCAAGGCGGCGCTCCGGGGACGCCGCAAATCGGCCGCAGGTCCTGGTCGAACCAGGTATTGTGATTCTGTACGACGGCGGCAATCCCGGCCAGGGTGGAGCCCTCGAGAATCACCCCGTCAGACGAACCGTTGCCGAAACCCACCGCCCCCGGCGTGCCGCCGAAACCACCACTGCCGCCACTGGCGTCACCGGTTTCCCAGCCCATGGTTTTCCAGAAGAAGCCGATCGCGCCTTCACCCACGGGGATCGTGTAGACGGAAGGATCGCGCAGGACCAGCTGGAAAGAGTTGAGCAGGTCGGCGTGGGAACCGAAATACCCAACCTGGTCCCAGGTGGCAATGAATTCACCCGGGGCGGAATTACGGTAGTAGACGACGCCACTCGCCACGTTGCGTGTATCCACATCGGCGAAAAAAGGCGAGATGATCGGTGCCGAGGCCCCCTGCGGTCCAGTCGGAGTGAATGCCGAAATCCCGGCGCCGAAGCTGACGTTGCCGTTGTTGTTGAGGAAAAGCGAGGTACCCGGGCCCCCGAAAAAGGTGAAACCGGGCGAAAACCCGAAGGTGGTCAGATCGATCGGACCCTGAAATCCGTCGTCGTTGCGACCGTCCAGAGCGCCAACGTTGGCGGCGTTGCCGCCGCCAGTGGTGACGATCGAGGTACCGAGGCCACCACCGATGCGATCGGTGTAGTAATCGGTCGACGGGGTCAGCGACGCTTGCGGAAAGACGGTCACCACCGCCTGTGCAGTTCCGGACGAAACCAGCGCTGCCAGAGCTGCTGTTGCAAAAAGAGCCGAATGCCGAATCATGAGGAAACCCTCCCTTGCGAAAAAAGAGCGTAAACAGCACGAACTGCAGACCTAAACGACGAAACTCCCGTTGGCGCACTGGAAGCTTGCTGTTGCAGAAAAATCCACGCAGTTCCGGCCCAAACGTCGTCACCAGAATCGGAAGCAATATCCATTCCCATGATGTAATGAAAGAATTCGGAATGCTGCTGTCCGCACAACACACAGCCCAGCGAGTACCAATCGTCTCCCGACAAATCAAGCAGTTGGGACTTTCCTGCCGGTGGTCGACGGTACGGAGACGGCTATTTTTCGGCCGCCCCTGACGCCTCTCATGCCTCGCTGACAGGCACTTCGTCGCGCTGACCGAAAACAAGTGTAAAATTTTTCGACACTTGTTGACCTGCCGCGGTAGTCGAGCGGGCCAAGTGACGCGCCGCGTCCAACCCGCGCATGCCGGCGGATGTCCGTGTGGCGATGGCGGAAAATGCGCATCTCGGTATACCATCGGGAACCCCTTCAGCCAGGCGATCGAATGATGCCAACCAGCCCGGAAACCTGCCCACCCAGCGCCGCCTGCCTTGCCGCACTGCGCCCGCCGACGACGCGCCTGGCGGCACACGACAAGACGCACGGCAGACGGCAGACGCGTCGCTCGTGCCGCTCTCGCCTGGACGTCGCCAGCACCGTTCTTGAGGAATCCGGCACCCGCCGGCCACTGCCGGATGCTTAGGCGCGAGCTGGAATACTTCTTCGGCGCGCTGCGCTTCTTCACCCGCCTGCCGGTGCCGAAGTGGGTCGGTCACAGCAGCGAGGCGCTCGATCGCGCCGCGCGCTATTTTCCGGCGGTTGGTCTGCTGATCGGCGCCATCGCCGCGCTGGTCTTCCTTGCCGCCAATCAGATCTGGCCCATGACGCTGGCCGTTCTGGCGGCAATCGCCAGCAGCATTTACCTGACCGGCGCGTTCCACGAAGACGGCTGGAGCGACATGGTCGACGGCTTTGGCGGCGGCTGGGAGAAGGCGCAGATCCTGAGCATCATGAAGGATTCGCGGATCGGCAGCTTTGGTGCCGTCGCGCTCGTCGTCCTGCTGCTGGCCCGCTTTCTGGCGCTGGTCGAGTTTGCCCCGCAAATGGTTCCTGCCGTGCTGCTGGCCGGTCATGCACTCTCGCGTTTCGCGTCTACGACGCTGTTGCGCGCCCTCGACTACGTTCGCGACGAGGGCAAGGCGAAGCCGCTGGCCACGCGCATCGGCTGGCGCGAGTTGGGCTTCGCGGCGTTCACGACGCTACTGCCGCTGCTCTTTCTGCCCCCGTTCGAGGCTCTTGTTGGCTGCCTCTTCGCGGCCCTGGCAACGCTCTGGCTGGGGCGGATGTTCCGCCGTCAGATCGGCGGCTATACCGGCGATTGCCTCGGCGCCACGCAGCAACTGGCCGAAGTCGCCTTCTACGCCGGGCTGCTGTGCAGATTTTCCTGATCCGCCATCCGCGTCCCCTGCTTGAGAGCGGCATCTGCTACGGCCAGCTCGATGTCGACGCCGAGGATCCGCAGCCACTGGCCAGGCGCTTGCGTTCGCTTGTGCCCGCCGACACGCCGATCGTTGCCAGCCCCCTGCAACGCGCGCGCCGCCTTGCCGAGGCCTTGCACCCGCGAGCGAGCTACGATGACCGGCTGATGGAGATCGATTTCGGCGAATGGGAAGGCCGGCGCTGGAACGAGATCGACCGCCACCTGCTCGACGCCTGGGCAGCCGACATGCTGCACTTCGTCCCGCCAGGCGGCGAATCGGCGGCGATGCTGCAGGCGCGCGTCATCGACTGCCTGGACAGCCTCCGCGCAGGACATGCAAAACGCCTGGCTCTGGTCACCCACGCTGGCGCGATCCGCGCTGCGCTCGGCCACTGCCTGCGACTGGCGATCGACGAGTGGAGCCAGCTGCCACTCGCTTTCGGCAGCATCTCCCTGCTTGAAATCGATGGTCAGGCCAACCTTCGACGGATCGGATGTGGGCAGGGAACTGCGCAATGCGCGCCGGCGACCGCTGCCCGACTGCTTTATCTCAATCGCTGAGGCGTGCAATCGGCGCGTCGTTGTCAGCGGATTCCGTATCGACCGCCGGGCCGGAGCGAACGGCTACGAGGCACCGATCAGCCGGCGGACCAGCACGCCCGGCGCAGCCGGCTCGCGTCGCCGCTCAACCGCGCGGGTGGTGCTCGGCGTGCAGGCTCTTCAGTCTTTCGCGGGCGACATGGGTATAGATCTGCGTCGTCGAGATGTCCGAATGGCCGAGCAGCAGCTGCACGACACGCAGGTCGGCGCCGTGGTTGAGCAGGTGCGTGGCGAAGGCATGCCTGAGCACATGCGGTGACAGCCGCGCCGGGTCCATGCCGGCGTGCAGCGCGTAGCGCTTGATCAGCTGCCAGAAGGCCTGTCGGCTCATCGCTGCGCCACGGGTGGTGACGAACAGGTCGTCGCTCTGCCGTCCATTGAGCAAGCTGCGCCGTCCATTGGCGAGATGGCGGCGCAGCCAGTCGCACGCCACTTCACCGAGCGGTACGATGCGCTCCTTGCTGCCCTTGCCGAAGACGCGCAGCACGCCCATGTCGAGATTGACTTCGAACACCTTCAATCCGACCAGCTCGGAGACGCGCAGGCCGGTCGCATAGAGTGTTTCGAGCATCGTCCGATCGCGCTCGCCGAGCGTCGTTTCGGTCTGGGGCGCCGCGAGCAGGCAATCGACCTGCAGCTCGGACAGCACTTTCGGCAGGCGCGACGGCTTCGCCGGCATGGCGATCTTCAGCGTTGGATCGCTGCTGCGCACGCCGCGCGCAAGGAGGTGGCGATAGAAGCGGCGCAGGGTGGATAGGTAGCGCGCCTGCGAGGAGGCGCGCAGCGTTTGCGAAAGCGTGGCGACGAAATGCAGCAGGGTCGCCTCGTCGATCGCACACAGCCTGCCCAGGCGCTGCTCGGCAAGCCAGGCGGCGAGTTGCAGGAGATCGCTGCGATAGCTGGCCAGAGACGCCTTGGCCAGGCCGTCTTCAAGCCACAGGGTATCGCAGAAGGCTTCGATCTCGGCGAGATCGGTGGGGTCGGCGTCAGCAGCCTTCATGCGCCAGCAGCCAGCGCTTGACGTCGAGCAGAAAGCCGCCATTCTGGCGCGCGAAACCGCCCAGCCCGCCGCCGGCCGCGAGAACGCGATGGCAGGGAACGACCACCGGAAAGGGATTTGCCCCGCAGGCCTGACCAACGGCGCGCGGCGCGTTGTGCAGCGCACTGGCGATCTCGCCGTAGGCGCGCGTCTGATGCGTCGGGATGGCGGCGATCTGCTCCCAGACGCGGCGCTGGAAAACGGTCCCCGAGGCGCGCAAGGGCAGACCGAACGCGAACTCCGCGTCGGCCAGGTAGGCAGTGAGCTGGCGTGCGGTCTCGGCAGCGAGCGCGTTCTTCGGAGCAAGTTCGGGACTGGGCGGAAGAAAGCTGATCCGCTGCACCTCTTCTTCGTCGCAGCGCACGCCAAGACAGAAGCCGGGTGCGGCGATCACCGCCTGGTAGGCAACACCATCGCCTTTCCTGCCCGCCGCCACTGCCATCACTCAGGACGCCTTGCCGAGCAAGGCCTGCTTCAGATCGTCCTGAACCGGCTTGTTGCCGAGCCAGATCCTGAGCAGGGCCCGGTAGAAATCCTCGCCGGCGATGTCCTTTCCCTTCGCCTGCCCGTTGACCATCAGACGGGTACCGCTGTCAGGCAGCCAATCGATGACGATGCTCGTCCCGGTCTTCGCTTCGCCGATCGCCAGCATGAGATCGGAGAGCTGTTTCAGTCGCTCCTTCAGGCCAGCCATTTCGGCTTCGGAATGGTTGTTGGCCATGCCTTCCTGCAGCGCTTCGACGAACTGCTGCGCGGTGAGGTCGCGCAACAGCGTGATTGCAATCCGCTTGCCGCCGCCGGCGGCCAGCACCGCCTCGGCGTCGCCACTTTTCTGCGGCAGGTAGAGCGCCATGGCATAGACCTGGAAGAAGACCTTCTTGCGCAGGCCGGCGCCGTTGACCAGCAGTTCGCCGTTACCCACCCGGGTCTTGTCGTCGAACCTGACCCCGGCCACTTCGACGGCGGTCGCCAATTGGCAGAACGCAGCGGCAATCGCCGCCAGCAACAGTCTTTTCATCGCCTCACCCCTCCTTGCGCACAAAGTTATCGACTCTCCGGGACCTCGCTCAGGCACGCACCTCGCCGTTGCCGAGGACGATCCACTTCTGGCAGGTCAGCCCTTCGAGACCGACTGGCCCACGCGCGTGAATCTTGTCGGTCGAGATTCCGATCTCGGCACCCAGACCATACTCGAAACCATCCGCGAAACGCGTCGAGGCGTTGACCATCACCGACGCCGAGTCGACTTCGCGCAGGAAACGCATCGCTGACGTGTAGTTTTCGCTGACGATGGCGTCGGTGTGATGCGAACCGTAGCCATTGATATGCTCGATGGCTTCGTCGAGTCCAGCGAGCACCTTCACCGAGATGATCGGCGCCAGGTATTCGCTGGCGTAATCTTCCTCGCTCGCCGGCCATGCGGTATTCACGATGGCCAGCGTTTCCGGACAACCGCGAATCTCGACGCCGCGGTCGGTCAACATGCCGGCGATCAGTGGCAGCAGATCGGCAGCGACGGAACGCGCCAGCAGCAGCGACTCGGCCGTGTTGCACGTGCCGTAGCGCTGCGTCTTGGCGTTCTCGATGATCTGCAGCGCTTTCTCGGGATCGGCGTGGTCGTCGATATACACGTGGCAATTGCCGTCCAGGTGCTGAATCATCGGCACCCGCGACTCGGCCAGCAAGCGCGCGATCAATCCCTTGCCACCCCGCGGGACGATGACATCCACGTACTCGCGCATGGTGATCAGATGACCGACGGCAGCGCGGTCCGTGGTATCGATGACCTGTACGGCGGTTGCCGGCAGGCCGGCGCTGGCCAGGCCTTCGTGGACCAGTGCGGCAATCGCCCGGTTGCTGCGAATGGCTTCCGAGCCGCCACGCAGGATCGCCGCGTTTCCCGACTTCAGGCACAAGGCGGCGGCATCGGCGGTGACGTTCGGGCGCGCCTCGTAGATGATGCCGACGACGCCGAGCGGGACGCGCATGCGGCCGACCTGGATGCCGCTCGGGCGGAACTTGAGGTTGCTGATTTCCCCGACCGGATCGTCCAGCGCAGCGACCTGCTCGACGCCTTCGGCCATCGCCGCAACGCCCTTCTCCGAGAGCGTCAGGCGGTCGAGCAACGCCGGCTCGAGGCCGGCGGCAACGGCGGCGGCCAGGTCCTCGCGATTGGCGGCGACCAGGACGCCGGCCTCGCGCCGGATCGCCGTGGCGATCGCGCGCAGCGCGGCGTTCTTGGCGTTGCTGTCTGCACGCGCCATGGCCCGCGACGCTTCGCGCGCCTGCTTGCCGACGCTATGGACGTATTGCTCTATGCTCATGAGGCTTTCCTGAATTGCCGACCGGCCGAGAGGGATTCAACCACCGTTCCAGAAGCGGCACCGGCCCGGGGGCGCCGGCCATCGGCCACTCGTCAAGCGCAGCACGAGGCGCGAAAAGGCTGGCATTGTTGCAGTGCAGCGAGGACAATGAGGGCCACTACCGGGTCCGTCAACGGCCGTCTTGTCGTCGAGTTGCGATTATAGGCACCGACGGCGCGCGAGGGTCAACGGAACCACCGCAAAGAATCGCACTCAGAGGGCTATTCCTCACTTTCGAGTTCCTGCGCCGACCATGAAACCAAGACTGATTCTGCCCACCGAAGTAAAAGTTTGCGCCACCTGCAGCTACTGGGATGGCGAGCGCAAGGTCGACACCGAATTGAGGGTGGTCGTCGTCAGCGACAGTTGCGTCGGCGAATGCCTGGTGCAAAGCAAGGCGTCGCCCAGCCTCAACGATGTCCGCGGCGAGAGCGAACATTGTGCCTGGGAACACCTGGCGCCGGAGGAAGACGACCCGGACGGGATGGCGGGCGGCAAACCAGCCTGAAGTGACCCGCAGGCCCGCCGCCCGCGGCGAGCCGCTCAGGCAACGGCGATGTTCAGACCCAGGCGCAGAAACTCGTTCCACACGTCGCCACTGGCCAGCCCCTTGATCATCCGGTCGATGCGCGCGGCGTGCGCCAGCGCCGCCCGCGCCCGGCCTCCGTTCACCCGCTGCAATGCCTGCCTGATCTGCACTTGGCGCGAACCCCAGACGCGTGCCTCCTTCAAGAGCTCGGTCAGCGGCTGACGCGCCTCGAGACCGGCGTTGATCTGGGCCAGCGCGCGCACCTCCTCGGTCATCGCCCAGAGGACCAGCGGCGGGGCCTCTCCCTCCTGCTGCAGGCCATCGATGGTGCGCGTCAGGCGCACCACGTCACCCGCCAGCATCGCTTCGCGCAGGCCGTCGAGGTCGTAGCGGGCGACGTTGAGCACCGCGTCGCGAATCTGCTCGCCGCTCAGCGCGCCCGACGGGTAAAGCACTTCGAGCTTGAGAATTTCCTGATGCGCGGCCAACAGGTTGCCTTCGACGCGTTCGGCGATGAAGCGCAGGCCGGCCGCGTCGGCGCTTTGCTGCTGACCGGCGAGACGACCCGCGATCCACGCCGGCAGCTCGGCAAGCCCAGGCGCGATCAGTTTCACGACCGCCCCGGCAGCGGCCACGGCGCCGACCCAGGCGGCTTTCTCCTCGCGCCAGTCGGCGCCGGTCATGGTCACCAGCAGCAGCGCATCCGGCGAAGGACGCGCGCAGTAGGCCTGTAGCGCGGCACCGCCGTCGCGCCCCGGTTTGCCGGTCGGCAGGCGCAGGTCGATCAGCTTGCGACCGGCAAACAGCGACATGCTGCCGGCAGCATGGTAGAGGTCGTTCCAGTTGAAGCCGGTACCGGCAACCAGCACTTCGCGTTCGTCGAAGCCAGAGCGGCGCGCCGCGGCGCGGATCGCGTCGGCGGCTTCGATGACCAGCAGCGGCTCGTCTCCATGCACCAGGTAGACCGGCTTGAGCTCGCGCTGGAGATGCGCCGTGAGGTGTTCACCCTTGAGTTGCATGCGGCCTCGCCCGCTACCGGTCGGCGTCCGGCTTGGCTGGCGTGGCCGGCGATACTGCGGGCTTGACCGGGGTGGCTCGCTTGGCCGCATCGCCTGGCGTGGCCGATTCGCTCGCTTTGACCGGCTTGCCGGCCGCCAGGCGGCGCATCAACTGGTGCACCAGGTCATCCTCCATGTTGCGCCAGAGCAGCACCTCCTCCTGCTGTTTGGCGAGCACGTTGGAATCGTCGTAGGTCAGGTCGCGGACCAGTTCGATGGTCCCCGGCGTGACCAGATCGCGACCCTTGTCGTCGACCACGCGGTAGGAGTACAAATAGCGCAAGCGCAGTTCGCTGACCCGGCCGGTGCCGGAGACGGAGAGGATGATACGGTCGCGATATTCGGCGCCGGGCACAAAGGTCGCCTGCGCGTCGTTGCGCTCCAGCGCCAGACGGGTCGTAGCCGATGAGCGGATGGCCCGCCGGAGATCGGCACCGACCACCGAATACTCGGGCATCGCCAGGTAGATGCTTTCGTAGGGCAAGGAGTAGGAGCCGCGCAACTGGAAGCCGCAACCGGCAAGCACGGCAAGCAGCACGAGCAGGACGGGAGCCGCGAAGGCCGGCAAGGTGGGCGGTAGCGCCAGGCGCATGGGAATCTCCCTCAAGGTCTCAGGCGACGATATTGACCAGGCGGCCGGGAACGACGATCAGTTTCTTCGGCGCGGCACCGGCCAGATGCTTGCTCGCCGCTTCGCAGGCCAGCGCGGCGGCTTCGATGCTCGCGCGGTCGGCGCCTGCCGGCACGCGCAGGCTACCGCGCAGCTTGCCGTTGATCTGCAGCACGAGCTCGATTTCGTCCTGGGCCAGGGCCGCCGCATCAGGCTCCGGAAAGGCCTGCGAGCTGGCCGTGCAGCCCGGGCGCAGCGCCGTAAACAGCGCTTCGCAGACGTGCGGCACGATCGGGTTGAGCATCAGCACCGCCGCCTCGAGCGTCTCCTGCCTGAGCGCACGAACGGCGGCCGAGTCGCCGGCCACCCGGTTATAGGCGTTGAGCAACTCCATCACCGCCGCGATTGCGGTGTTGAACTGCTTGCGGCGACCATAATCGTCGGCGACCTTGCCGATTGTCTGATGCAACTGGCGACGCAAGGCCTTCAATTGCGCCGGTATCTCGCCGCGTTCGCCATCGCCGGCCGGCGGCAGCGGTCCCGCCGAGACGTGCTCGAAGACGATCCGCCAGAGGCGCTTGAGAAAACGGAAGGCACCCTCGACGCCGGCGTCCGACCACTCCAGCGACTGGTCGGGCGGACTGGCGAACATGATGAACAGGCGTGCCGTATCGGCGCCGAACTGATCGATCAGCGCCTGCGGATCGACGCCGTTGTTCTTCGACTTGGACATCTTCTCGATGCCGCCGACGGTCACCGGCAGGCCGTCGGCGCGCAGGCTGGCGCCGCTGGCGCGCCCGCGTTCGTCATGCACGGCGTCGACGTCGGCGGGATTGATCCACTGTTTCTTGCCGTTGCCGTCCTCGCGGTAGAAGGTCGGGGCAACGACCATCCCCTGGGTCAGCAGGTGGGCAAAAGGCTCGCCGAGCGAATGCCCGGCGAACAGCCCGACGTCGCGCATCAGTTTGGTCCAGAAGCGCGCGTAGAGCAGATGCAGGATGGCGTGCTCGATGCCGCCGATGTACTGGTCGATGCCCCCCTGGCACCAGTAGGCGACGCGCTCGTCGACCATCGCCTGCTCGTTGTCCGGGCAGCAATAGCGCAGGAAGTACCACGACGACTCGACGAAGGTATCCATGGTGTCGGTCTCGCGCCGCGCAGGCTGGCCGCATTTCGGGCAGTTGCAGGCGTAAAACTCGGGCATCGAACTCAGCGGTGAGCCGGCGCCGGTGATGGTCACGTCTTCCGGCAGGACCACCGGCAGGTCGGCGTCGGGCACCGGCACGTCGCCACAGGTGGCGCAGTGGATGATCGGAATCGGGCAGCCCCAGTAGCGCTGCCGCGAGATGCCCCAGTCGCGCAGGCGGAACTGGACCTTCTTCGCGCCCAGTCCCTTGGCCGCCAGGTCGGCGGCGATGGCGTCGGTCGCGGCGGCGCAATCCAGATCATCGTACCTGCCGGAGTTCACACAGCGGCCACGCTGCTTGTCGGCGTACCACTCCTGCCAGCCTTCGAGCGAGAAGGTCTCGCCGGGCACGGCGATCACCGGCTTGATCGCCAGGCCGTACTTCCGGGCAAAGGCGAAGTCGCGCTCGTCGTGCGCCGGAACCGCCATCACCGCGCCGTCGCCGTAGCTCATCAGCACGTAGTTCCCGATCCACACTTCGACCTGCTCGCCGCTCAACGGATGGGTGACGAAAATGCCGGTCGGCATGCCCTTCTTGTCCATCGTCGCCAGGTCGGCTTCGGCGACGCCGCCACGTTTGCATTCCTCGACGAAGGCCGCGATCCGCGCATCGCGCGCCGCCGCGTGGGTGGCCAGCGGATGTTCGGCGGCGACGGCACAGAAGGTGACGCCCATGATCGTGTCGGCACGGGTGGTGAACACCCACAGCTGCCCGGGCTCGCCGTCAAGCTCGTAGGGAAAGGCGAAGCGCACGCCGGTGCTCTTGCCGATCCAGTTCTTCTGCATCAGGCGCACCTGTTCGGGCCAGCCGTCGAGCTGCTCGAGGTCGGCGAGAAGCTCCTCCGCGTAGGCGGTGATCTTCATGTAGTACATCGGGATCTCGCGCTTTTCGATCAGCGCCCCCGAGCGCCAACCCCGCCCGTCGATGACCTGTTCGTTGGCGAGTACGGTCTGGTCGACCGGATCCCAGTTCACCGTTCCCAGGCGCTGGTAGATCAGGCCCTTCTCGTACAGGCGGGTGAACAGCCACTGCTCCCAGCGGTAATACGCGGGCGTGCAGGTGGCAATCTCGCGCTCCCAGTCGATGGCGAAGCCCAAGCGCTTCAGCTGGGCCTTCATGTACTCGATGTTGGCGTAGGTCCATTGCGCCGGCGGAACGTTGTTCTGGATCGCCGCGTTCTCGGCGGGCATTCCGAAGGCATCCCAGCCCATCGGCTGCAGCACGTTGTAGCCGAGCATGGCGTGGAAGCGCGCCAGGACGTCGCCAATGGTGTAGTTGCGCACGTGCCCCATGTGCAGCTTGCCCGACGGATAGGGGAACATCGACAGGCAGTAGTACTTGCGCCGGCTGGGATCCTCGATGGCCCGCGCTGCGCCGCTGTCGTTCCAGAATTGCTGAGCGGCGAGTTCAACGTCCGCGGGCTGATACTTTTCCTGCATGGCCAGTAGGGGTCCGGAAATGGGCTGAAGCGCGAATTATACGCACAGCCGCCTGGCCCTGCTCCGCTGACACGCCGGCGCCCCATGGGAACTCGCCGGTGACCTCACTCGAGCGCTCGCATGCGCGGTCCTGCTGGCAACTGCCGGGGGTACCTGCAGCGGTGTTAGAATCCTCCCCCTCTCGTTGTCACTGGAGCTGGCCATGAACAGGCATCGCGTGCAGACCCTTCTTGGCGGCTGTTTGCTGGCCGGCGTCTTGCTGCCGCTGCCGTCCACCGGCGCGGAACAGGCCAACGCCATCGTCGATGCGCTGCAGATGCCGGCGTGGATCGAGCGCCAGGGTGTCCGGCACGCGCTGGTGCCGGGAACGATCCTGGCCAACCAGGACAAGCTCGTCACCGGAGCCGATGCGCGCGTGCGCATTCAGCTGGCTGATGGCAGCGTGCTCGCCCTGGGCGACAACAGCGAAATGCGTTTGAATGCCCTTGGCGTCCGCGAGAAGCCGGTGTTCACGGCGGCCATCGACGTCCCGCACGGCAGCCTGCGCTTCACCACCGGGGCCTTCTCCCGGCAGCACCGGGAGCGGGCGATCAACCTGCGTTTTGGCGCGCTCACCGCCGGCGTCCGTGGCACTGACCTGTGGGGCAGCGCCGACGCCGACGGCGACCGCGTCTGCCTGCTTGAAGGAACGATCACCGTGGTACCCCCCGACGATCAGGCACAGCAGCTGAGTGCGCCCGCAACTTGCTATCTGGCCAGCCGGGGGGCGACGCCGACGCTGAGCGAAGCGGCCTCAGCCGGGCAACTCTCCATGTGGGCGGCGCAGGCGGGGATTCAGAGCGGTAACGGCGAGGCCACGCGCGCTGGACGGTGGCTGCTCGAGCTGGCCGTCCTGGACAGCGAGGCGGCGGCCCTGGCCCTCTACGACCGCGCCCGTGCTGCCGGTTACGCGGCTCGGATCATGCCGCGAGCCGCTGCGGGCGGCGGCTATCATTATGCGGTGAGGGTTACGCAGCTGGCGACGAAGAACGACGCGGCAGCGCTGGCCGTGCGCGTTGGGCAGGCGCTACGCCTGGCTTCGCCGCGCGTATCACGGTATTGAGGCGCGGTACCGAGCAGCGGCGACGCGAAGACCCGGGGTGGGCCAGAGGCAGCGTGGCGCAACCTGCACGCGCTCCGCTGGCCCAAAGGGGACGCCGCTTCAGCGGCGGGACTTTCAGACGGTCTGCTTCTCGATGCGCAGCACCCGGCTGACGCCCACCTGAAGAAGCTTGGCGACGCTCTGGGCGGCTATCAGGTGCAGGCTCGATATCCGGCTCTGGTGGCGCCACAGCCAGAAAACACAGGTCACGCTCGGCGTCTCGCGCACGAGAAGGCAATTCCCCTCGGCTTGCGCGAGGTCGATGAAACGCTCCACCGCCAGGCGGTAGTAACCCGAACTGTCGCAGCAACCGGTCATTTCCTCGGCTTCTCCGGCCGCACGCCGCCACAGCTTGAGCGCCAGCTCTTCGCTGATACCGGTCTTGTGGGCGATCCACGGCAGAATTTTTGGTGCTTTCATGATCTTGCTCCTGAGAGTCTGGCGATGCAGAGCACTGTAACGTCCCGACCGAAACCTTATGAGATCAGCCGTGTTGCAATGCAGCATCATTATAAGCAATCCCCCAGTAGAAAGTTGGGGTTTTCTTCTAATCGATTCTCTCAAGCCATCGGATGACGCTCCAGTTGTGGCCGAAATAACACACGGCGGCCGAGAAATCCGGAAAGCTCGTCGGCCTTCTCTGCGCGTGAAGGAGCAGCCTGACCCTACCGCGCCGCAACATCCACTGCCCTTCGATCCGTTTCCAGCTTAGCAGCGCCAGCGCTTTGCCAACGTGCTCAAGTACACAAAACGGCAGAATGGTGCTCGATCTTGAGCACCTGTCGACGGCGGCGGCAAGCTCAGGCGCCAGGGGCCTGAGCTTGCCCTCGGCGGCGCCGCGTTCACTGCTTGACGCTGACCTTCCAGCCGTCACTGGTCTTGGCAAGGTGCTGGACGGTGACCGCGTTCGGCCCGTCGCGCGCCTCCAGTACGGCGTAATCACCGCTCACCGTCACCTTCTCGATCTGCTTGCGGCGCGCTTCGCCCTGTGCACCGCTGCGCATCCGGTCGAGAAATTGCTTGAAACCGTCTTCGCCGAAGGCCCTGGCCATGCCCTGCAGGTCGTCCACCTTCGCGGCGGTCATGGTCGGACGCGCGGCATCAAGCCCGCCCGCGATCAGCGCTTTCTCGTAGGCCAGAAAGGCGTCCGCCTGTGGCGACTTCCGAGCTGCTGCACCGGTGAGCGTTTGCGCGAAACTGGCGGGAGCAAAGGCGATGATGGTCACAAGAATGGCGAACACGCGAATCATCAGTTTCATGAAAATCTCCTGGAGAATGGTCGTACAAGGCATGGATGATCACCACTTAGCGAATTCTGCACTGATCGGCGATCTTGACAAGCAGCGCAGCAGGGACCGCACTCGCCGCGCCACGGGCAACACGACACTCGACACGCCCCAGGCTTCGGCCGCGACGTCCCGGGCTTACAATCGCCATCAGCGCACACTTGGCATCTCAGCCTTCCCGGAGCATCAATGATCCCCACCAATGACCTGCTGCTGTTCGCCGGCGCGGCCCTGCTGATGGTCCTCACGCCCGGGCCGAACATGATCTACCTGATCTCGCGCTCGATCTGCCAGGGCCGCAAGGCCGGCGTCGTCTCGCTGTTTGGCGTCATCGCCGGCTTCCTGGTGCATATGCTCGCCGCAGCCATCGGCCTGACCGCGCTCTTACTTGCCGTTCCGCTGGCCTACGAAGTCCTCAGGTGGGCCGGCGCCGCCTATCTCCTGTGGCTGGCCTGGCAGGCCCTCGGACCCGGCGCACGCTCGCTGTTCGAGCCGCGGCAACTGCCACCCGACTCGACGACCAGGCTGTTCGTCATGGGCTTCCTGACCAACGCGCTGAACCCCAAGATCGCCGTCTTCTACCTTTCGGTGTTCCCGCAGTTCGTTTCCCCCGAGCGCGGCTCGCTCTTCCTGCAAAGCATCACGCTGGGCGGTACGCAGATCATGGTCAGCTTCTCGGTCAACCTGCTCGTCGCCCTGTTCGCCGCCGGCATGGCGTCGTGGTTTGCCCGCAATCCGGCCTGGTTGGTGCTGCAGCGGTGGGTGATGGGTTTCGTTCTCGCCGCGCTTGCCGTGCGTCTGGCGCTTGAGCAGCGACGAGCTTAGATCTGGCACACTGCCTTGCTGGATTCGTTCACTGCATTTGGATTTCCGGCCGCGCACGCGGCAAACCACTCACCGCCTGTTGGGCGCAACAGGCAAATGCCCGGTCGTCACCCAGATCACCGTTTCAACTTCGGTGTACGGGTGATGCGTGCTGAGGTGCGGGCTGCGTAGCCAGCTGCCCGCCGGGTAGCGGCCGTGTTCATCGATGAATTCGCCGCTGAGCACGAGAATTTCCTCGCCGCCCCAATGCCGATGCGGAACGAAGCGTTCGCCGGCCGGCCACTTGACGAGCGCGACGTGCTCGACCGCGTACGAATGCAGCGGCATGACCTGCAGGCCGCCCTGACCGGGCAGCCACGCCGCGCTGGCGGTGTCGATGCGTACGCTGGCGGCGTCGCCGCGGGCGAACTGGTGCAACTTCACGAACAGCACGCAGCCGCCCTCGCTGAACGGTGCGTGGCCGCTGCCGGGGGGATTGCGCAGGTAGCTGCCGGGTCCGTAATCGCCGTCTTCGTCCGAGAAGACGCCTTCGAGGACGAGAATCTCTTCGCCGCCGGGATGCAGGTGGCGGGCGAAGCGGGCGCCGGCGTCGTAGCGCACGATACTCGTCGCGTGCCCGCGCTCGGCGTCCTCGCGGGCCAGGGGTTTGCGCCACACGCCGGGCAGCGGGCTGGCCTGCCAGGGGGCGCTGGCGGTATCGACGCGTGCGGCGACGGCGAAATCCATGTTCAGCATGCGGGCGATGTCCTGTGCGGATTACCGGGGCCGGATCAATCGGGCGCCGCGGCAGCGGCCTGATCGAGCCAGGCCAGCCACCGGTTCACCGCCGACTGCCGCTTGCCCGCTTCGGCCCGCCAGTGATAGTCGCCGTTGTCGTGCCACAGAAGAGCCCAGTCACCGCCCCAGGTATCGGCCACCGCACTGCGGCTGACCCCTTCGAGCACGCGCTGGGCGCGCAGGCGCGTGAGCTCGTCGGGCGACATCAACAGCGGCAGTATCGCCCGCGCCGCGGGCAGCCCGCAGCGTACCAGCGCGCGCACTTCGGACGTGAAATCGGCGTGCAAGGGCTCCGGCGAAGCGTTGATATTTTCCACGAGGGTTGCGATTTCCTCGCTCACGGCATGACGATCGGATGATTGGAAACGGTGTGCGAGAAGGTGATCACCACGCGCCGGTTGGCGCGCAAGCGTCCGGCGTCGCGTGGCTGCGGCGCGCCCGGCGCCGTGCCGTGCTCGGAGAAGATGTCCGTTTCGCCGAAGCCAAAGGAGAAGGTAATGCGCGTCGCATCGACCCCGGCGAGCAGGAGCAGGTTTTCCGCCGCGTCCGCTCGGCGCTGCGAGAGATCGGCGTTGGCCGCTTCACCGCCGCGCACGTCGGCATTGCCTTCGATGCCCACCGTCACGTCGGGGTAGCGATCCAGGTAGTCCGGGATATCCGCCAGTTTGCCCTCCTCGCCGGCCATCGGCACGTCCTGATTGGTGTCGAAATAGAGAACGACCGGCTCGTGCACATAGTAACCGCGGAAGCGTTCAAGGGCCTCGTCGAAGACCGCCGACGCGCTATCGGCGACGTGCGCGTACTCGTTCTGCACCGCGCCGCTGCGGATCTGGAAACCCCACGAGATGGCGCCATAGACCGTCTGGTTGTCGGTGCCCTTGGCGACGGTCTCGAAATCGAGATCGCTGTCGAACGACAGGCTGGGAAAATCGAACAGGGAGGCCGGGCCGAAATCGGTCGGCGAGCGCAGCCAGCCGTACTGGTTGTCGCCGCCAACACCAAAATGCTCGATGTAGTTGGGCGAGCCCGGGTCGCCACGCGGCGTCGCCGACGGCAGGTTGTCGATCATCCAGCCAGCGGGGGCGCCGCCGGGCGTTCCCGGCGTCATCTGCTCCATGCGCCCGGCCTCGGTCCCCTGCACGCCGGTATTGCTGTCGGTCATGTTGCGCCAGTCGACCGGCGCACCCGACGACGGCGTCGTCGCACCCGAAACGTCGGTGGCATTGACCGCCTGGACGAGGCCGATCTCCGCCGAGTAGGGACCGTTCGGATCGGGTTCGAAAGCAATCGTTCCCGATAGGCCGGGCGGCGTCGCCTGCGTCGCCATGCCGATCTCGAAGACGCCGAGCGCCACCGGCATGCTTTGCATCAGGTCGCACTGCAGCGCGCGTGGCTCGCCGCCCTGCTGGGCGACGTGCGCCAGTTCGTGCGCCAGCAGGCGATCGCCACCCGGCGTACCCGGCGCATAGCGGCCGGGGGCGAAGAAGATGTCCCTGCCGACGGTCACCGCGTTGGCGCCCATCGACGTCGCAATCCGCCCGGCGCGGGAACCGGAATGGATGCGCACATCGTGCGCGGAAGACCATTCGCTGGGCAGCCGCTCGCCGGCGCTTGCCTGCCGCGCCAGCCACCCATCGAGCCGATCGGCCCCCGGACGCTTGCTGATCGGCGTCACTGCCGGCGCATTGCGGGCGCCTCCCTCGCGCATGCGTGCGCCGGCGCGCTCGGCATCGAGTTCGGATTGCTGGTCGCGCGCCGGGCGCACGCTCACCTTTCCCCGGGCAGTCAGGAATCGGGGCACGCCGGGCGCGACCGGCGAGGCACCGCGAGAAGACGACGCCGCCTCGGGAGCCTTGCCTCGCGACGAGGTTTTCTTGCTCTGATAAGTCATCTTCGCTCTCCTTCCTTGCGCTCAGCGCGGGAACAGCACCTCGCCGTTACCGACAATCAAGAAGCGTTGCGCGCCGCCGGCGTCGTTCCAGGTAATGCGGATGGTCAGGCCCGGGTAGCGGGTACTCAGATCCTGCAAGGGCCCGGCCATCGCCGGCGATCCGGAAAGACCCGCCTTGCACGCACTGCACACGCCTGTCGGCTCCGAAATATGCATGGCCAGCGTGCGCCCTTCCAGGTCCGCTGGCCGCAAGCCCGCCGACTCGACGGCATCGATGAACTGGTTGGCAATGCCTTCCTCCGCGTGCTCGATGAACTGCAGATTGTTGCGTGGCGAAAAGACGTGTGGCGTTGCGTCCGGCAAGGGGCGGGCGGCGCCAGCGCGGACGCCGCGCGAACCCGATGCGAAGACGGTGCCTTCCAGTCCGGGCACATCGGTTCTCCCCGCAGCGACGGTGTTGACGTCTCCGGCAAGCCCATACGTCTCGCGCAGGCGAGCCAGATCCTCGGCGCCGACGGCGACCCGACCGCCGGGTCCAAGAGCCGGTTCGACACCGGGAATATCGGTTCCGCACAGACTTGGTCCTCCGGAAAAACGGCACCAGGTCCCGTCGCTGCGCCGGCGCCAGGTGTGACCATTCTCCAGTGGCACCTCGTCCACGTAGCCGGTGACCGATGAGGGCTGCGCCTCTCTCGCCTGAACGGCCTCGATTTCTGCCGTGCGCTGACTGGGGCTCAGCTGTGGGCCCTCCAGTGGCGCCGTTTCGTCGAGCACCGTGCGCCGCGCCGCAGGCGCGCCGTGCTCGGGCGGCGGCGCATGCCCCCCTTCGCCCGAACGCGCCGCCGCGTCCGCGTCGACGGGGCGCTCGTGACCGC
>JEMY01000047.1 GCA_000585075.1 Candidatus Accumulibacter regalis
GCTAACCAGTACTAATTGCCCGTGAGGCTTGATCCTATAACCTTAAGCAGCAACTCAGAAACGAAACGCAATCACAACGCCCCACATTACCTTCTTCCCCTTTTGCGCACCCCGCTTCCCGCGGCGTGCGACACCGTTATGCTTGGCGGCAATAGCCCTTTGGACCCACCCCTTCCCATCCCGAACAGGACCGTGAAACGAAGGTACGCCGATGATAGTGCATACTTCATGTGTGAAAGTAGGTCACCGCCAGGCTCCCCCTCCACAAAGCCCCCGACAAATACTCGTCGGGGGCTTTGGCCGTTAACGATCGGAAAGATGTCAGGATTGCAATGGAGACGGCGGCCGGTCGACGGCGAATTCATGACCTTACGAACTAATGACGAGACGATCGTTCGTCAGGCCAGGCGCTCGTTCAGGAACTCGGCGCCCTGGACAAGAAGTTCGCCGGAACGACCGGGCACGCGGCCCCAGTGGATTTCGTGGCGAGGCAGGTAATACGGGTCGAGGCCGGCGCCGAGCTTGCTTAGGGTAGTGAGCGTGTAGCCCTGTTCGTGCCAGCCAAGGAGCAGTTTCTCGAAGACTGGAAGGAGTTTCATTCCTTCCAGTTCGGCGTGCAGGGTAAAGACGTGGCCATTTACGGGGGCATCGCGCGTGAGCGCGAGCAGGTGCTCGTGGACGTTGCCATCGTCAACGCCGTCGACGCCGATCAGTTCGTCGAGCGTCGGCAGAGTCGTCGGCAGTTGGGGGCAATTGACGATTTCGGCATTCCACACGGGCATGAAGGGGTGCGTGCCGCGGCAGTCGGAGCTGTGGCTGAAGCCCACGCGCTGCATCAGGCGCAGGGCGTGTGGATTCATCTGCCAGCCGGCAGCGCCGTGTATCCGGGCGGCTTCGCCAAAGATCTCCGAGTAACGCTTGGTGGCGAGCTGCAGCTCGCGCTCGGTCCAGCGCGCGTCGGCGTGGCGGACGCCATCCTGCCAGCGGATATGGTCCCAGCAGTGGATGCCCGTCTCGAAGCCGGCTTCGCCGACGCTGCGCAGGATGCCGGCGCAGCAGCGGCCGATATCCGGGCCCGGTAGCAGCGTTCCGTACATCAGGGTCTTGAAGCCGTAGTGAGCGAGCACCGAGGTTCGCGACACCTTTTGCATGAAGCCACGGCGGAAGACGCGCTTGATTGCCCGGCCAGTGTGGTCGGGACCGAGCGAGAACAGGAAGCTGGCATCGGCGCGATGGCGGAGCAGGAGTTCGACCAGGCGCGGCACACCGATCAGCGTACCGCGGTAGGTGTCGACGTCGATCTTGAGGACGAGTGTGCGCATGGATGATTGGCCTGAGTGCCCCTTCAGTCCATCAGCCGGCGCGCGCCGGCGACGTCGCTGCGATAGGCCTCGAAGATGCCGCGCAGGGCGTCCTCGAAGGTCACTTTCGGCGCCCAGTCCAGGTCGGCCATGGTGTTGGTGATCTTTGGCACACGGTGCTGGGTGTCCTGGTAGCCCTTGCCGTAATACTCGGCCGAGGTCGTTTCGAGGACCTTCACCTTGGCGGCGGAGTCGGCGTATTCGGGGTATCGTTTGGCGAGGTCGAGCATCAAGGTGGCCAGCTCGCGGATCGAGTAGTTGTTTTTCGGATTGCCGATGTTGTAAATCTTGCTGTCGGCAACGCCGTCCTTGTTGTCGATGATCTTCATCAAGGCATCGATGCCGTCGCTGATATAGGTGAACGAACGCTTTTGCGCGCCGCCGTCAACCAGTTTGATCGGTTCGCCACGCACGATGTGGCCGAGGAACTGCGTGATCACACGCGACGAACCTTCCTTGGGCGTGTGGATCGAGTCAAGGCCTGGGCCGATCCAGTTGAATGGGCGAAACAGGGTGAATTGCAAGCCTTCCTGCTGGCCGTAGGCGTGGATCACGCGGTCCATCATCTGTTTGGCGCAGGCATAGATCCAGCGCGGCTTGTTGATCGGGCCGTAGATCAGCGGCGAGCTCTCGGGGTCGAACTCCGGATCCTGGCTCATTCCGTAGACCTCGGAGGTCGATGGGAAAACGACCCGTTTTTTGTATTTGACGGCGTGCCGGATGATCGGCAGATTGGCCTCGAAGTCGAGCTCGAAGACGCGCAGTGGCTCGGTGACGTAGGTCGCCGGGGTGGCGATGGCGACCAGCGGCAGGACGACGTCGCACTTGCGCACGTGATACTCGATCCATTCCTTGCTGATCAGGATGTCGCCTTCGAAGAAATGGAAGCGTGCATCGTGCAGCAGGTCGGCGACCCGCTCGCTGTTGATATCCATCCCGTAAACCTCCCAGTCGGTACTGGCCAGGATGCGTTGCGAGAGGTGGTGGCCGATGAAGCCGTTGACGCCGAGGATGAGGATTTTTTTCATGGTAGTCAGACTAGGGGGATAGGGTTTTGGCCCAGGCGGGCGGGCAGGGCGGCGGGCGCTAGGGGCTCGCCGTCCACTTCAAGTGACAGAATCCTGAGCACGCCACCGTCCGCGCAACGGGCCAGCAGGTGATCGCCGTCGGTATGCAGCTCGGGTCGCCCGCTCGGGCCGCGCGAAGCACGGCTCGTCAGGCTGCGGGTGACGACGATACGCCGTTCGCCGATGAAAAAAAAGGCTCCGGGGTAGGGCGGCGCGACGGCGCGGATCAGGTTGTGCACCACTGCCGCCGGCTGCTTCCAGTCGATGCGGCCATCGTCGGGCTTGCGGCCGCCGAAATAGCTACCGACGCTGAGGTCGGGTTGCAGGTGTGTCGCAGTGCCGCCGAGAAGCGCTGGCAGTACCCGGTCGAGCGCCAGTTCGGCGGCCAGGGTCACCTTGGCGAAGACTTCGCCAGCGGTATCGTCGGGGAGGATGGGTACCGCCTGTTGAGCGACGATTTCGCCCGCATCGGGCCTCTCGACCATACGGTGCAGGGTAGCGCCGGTTTCGCGTTCGCCATTGATCAGCGCCCAATTCACGGGTACCCGGCCGCGGTATCTGGGAAGGAGTGAGCCGTGCATGTTGTAGCCGCCGCGCGTCGGGATCGCCAGCAGCGCAGGCTCGAGCATCTGCCGATAGTAGAACGAGAAGAAGAAATCAGGCTGCAGCGCGCGCAGCTGGGCAGCAAACCCGCGCGTGTTGGCGTCGTCGGGAGTGGCAACGGGCAGGTCGTAATCGCGCGCCACTTCGGCCACAGATTCGAACCAGATGTTCTCGGCAGGGTTGTCCGCATGGGTCACCACCAGCGCGACGTCCACGCCGTGCGCCAGCAGCACGCGCAGACAGCGAGCACCGACATTGTGGTAGGCGAAGACCACCGCTCGTACCGCCTGCGGGGCTTGGCTCACTGGTCGCCTTCGAGGATGGCTTCGATCAGGTAGCGTGGGCGGTGACGTACCTGCTGGTAGACGCGGCCGACGTATTCGCCGAGCAGGCCGATACCGAAGAGCGCCAGGCCGATCAGGAAGAACATCAGCGCGAAGAGGGTGAACAAGCCCTCGGCCTCCGGGCCAACGACCAGGCGACGAACGATCAGCAGCACAAACAGCGCCGCCGAGCCAAGCGAGACGACGATCCCGAGCATCGAGAACCACTGCAGCGGAACCAGCGAGAATCCGGTCATCAGGTCGAAGTTGAGGCGGATCAGGCTATAGAGCGAATACTTCGACGCACCGGCCGCACGCTCTTCATGTTCGACGACGATCTCCGCCGGGTTGCGGGCGAAGGTGTAGGCCAGTGCCGGGATGAAGGTGCTGACTTCCTTGCACGAGTTGATGGCGTTCACCACCGTGCGCGAATAAGCGCGCAGCATGTTGCCCTGGTCAGTGATGCGGATGCGGGTAATTTTCTCGCGCAGGTAGTTCATCGCTTTCGACGCGCTGCTGCGGAACAGGTTGTCGTGACGTATGCGGCGAATGCTGCCCACGTAGTCGTGGCCTTCGCGCATCTTGTCGATGACCTTGCCGATCTCCTCGGGCGGGTTCTGCAGATCGGCGTCGAGGGTGACGATGATCTGCCCGCGCGCGTGTTCGAAGCCGGCCATGATCGCCATGTGCTGGCCGGCGTTAGCGGCCAGGAGAATGGCGCGGGTGACGTCCGGCCGGCGCTCGTACTGCTCGCGGAGCAGCGCTGCCGAACGGTCACTGCTGCCGTCGTTGATGAATACGACCTCGTACGGCGTGTCGAGCTGGTCGAGCGCCGGATAGAGGCGGGCGAACAGCGTCGGCAGGCCGTCCTCTTCGTTGTAGACGGGAATGATGACGGAGATTTCGGGGGGGATCATGGCTGGCTCGGCACTCCACTAGGTCAATGTACGGCGCAGGGCGGCGCAGACGCGGTCCACGTCGCCATCGCTCATCGCCGGGAAAAGCGGCAGTGTAACGGTTCGGGCACCGACATCTTCAGCCTGCGGGAACTGTCCGGCGTGAAAACCGAGTCCCCGGTAGAGGCTGAACAGGTGCAGCGGCGGGTAATGTACGCCGATGCCGATACCCTCTTCCTTCATGGCTGCGATGAAAGCGCCGCGATCGCTTCCGGCCGGCAGCAGCGGCTGAAACATGTGCCAGTTGCAGTGGTGGAAGTCGGCCACGGGCAGCGTCAGGCCGAGCGTCGGCTCGATCGTCGCGAAATAGCGTCGGGCGAGCGCGCGACGCCGTTCGGTGAATTCGCGCAGCCGTCTGAGCTGGCCGAGGCCCAGTGCGGCGGCGACGTCGGTCAGGTTGAACTTGCCGCCGAGGACGTCCACGTCCATCGTGCCGTCGGCAGCGCGCTTGACGCCCTGCAGCCGTCGACGCTCACAGAGTCCGGGGTCGATGTCGTGCGGCAGCACCAGCGCGCCACCCTCGCAGGTGGTCAGGTTCTTGTTGGCATGAAAGCTGAATGAGACGAAGTCGCCCATGCTGCCGATTGGCTGCCCGTTCCACGCCGCGCCGAACGACTGGGCAGCGTCCTCGACGACGCGCAGGCGATGTCGGGCGGCAATCGCGTAGAGCCGATCGCGGTCTACCGGCAGGCCGGCCAGGTCGACCGGAAGCAGCGCCCTGGTGCGTGGCGTGACCGCCGCCTCTGCCTGTTCGAGATCGATGTTGCGCGTGACCGGGTCGACGTCCACCAGCACCGGCGTGGCGCCGACTTCGAGGATCACGTTGGCCGTCGCCACCCAGGTCAGCGGTGTCGTGATCACCTCGTCGCCGGGGCCAACATCGGCCAGGCGCAACGCCACCTCCAGAGTCGCCGTACCGGAGTTGAACGCGCGCACCGGTCGGCCGCCGCAGATGTTCGATAGTGCAGCTTCGAAAGCCTGCACCTTCGGCCCGCTGGTGATCCAGCCCGAGCGCAGTACCTCGCCGACCGCGGCGATCGTCTCCTCGTCAATCGACGGGCGGGTGATGGGCAGCATGGGCAGGGGCGGTGACATGGGGGTACTCACGAGTTGGCGACCAGAATCACACCGATGAGAATGAGGCCGATGCCCAGCGCTTTTTGCATGACCAGAATCTCGCCGAACCAGTAGTGCGCGATCAGCGCGTTGATCACGTAGCCGATCGACAGCATCGGGTAGGCAATGCTTACCGGTACCCGTGACAGGGCCATTATCCAAACCACCACACTGACCGCGTAGCAGGCCAGGCCGGCGATGATCGCCGGCTGGCCGGCGACCTTGAAGCCGATCGGGATGAGGTTGCTCAGTGAGAAATCAAAATGGCCAATAGCGTTGGTACCGGCCTTGAGCAGCAGTTGGGCTGCGGCGTTGAGCAGCACACCGGTGAGCACCAGGGAAAAAGCGATAGGGGTCATCTCAGTGCGGGGCTCCATCGCTGGCGTGGTTGAGGGACGCGGCCTTTTCTGCCGGCGGTGTTTCGCCCGTTGCGACGCGACTGTTGCCGCTCATTCCCGGGCCATGCGCCGCCGGAGCACTGGCCGGAACGGTGGCACGAGCGGCGGCCGGCGCGGTAGTGGACACAGTGACGGTCGCGGTGACAGGAAGCGCAACAGGAGCGGCCGGCTTCTCGACGATCACGTAGCGCCGGTTGCGGGCGATCTCGGTCATCGGCAGACCCGCGGTCGCCAGGCGCTCGAAAACATCGAGGGTCATGACCGCGAACGCGTCGCGGTCATGGTGCCAGCGGAGCGTGAACTCGTCGATCGTCGGAATCCACTTGTGCGGCTCCTGCTCGATGCCGAACGACAGTTCATTCTCGGTGGCGACCATGGTCAGCGTGCGCTTGAGGTAGAAGGGCAGCGTCTGCTCGTAATAGTCCACGCTGTAGAAGGGCACACCCGGTTTGAGCCGAGGCTGCGCCTGCACGGCGAGGCCGCGGGTGGAACTGTATGGCGACAGATGGTCGTGCCCGAGCAAGCCGGCACTGGTGCTCAGGAGACCGCCGACGGCCAGGATCGCCGCCGCCGCGACCTTGTGCTGCGCCCAGGCCAGAAGCATCGCCGCGACGATGCTGGCCAGCGATATCGCCGCCGCACCGGTCAGCCAGTTCAGGACCCCCTGCAGCATTTCCAGCGAGTACGAGTCGCCCGCCAGGCGCAGCACCCGCGGCGCCGTCGCCAGTGCGGCCACGGCCAGCGCTGCGAGCAGCGCCAGATGAATCAGCCAGGCACGGCGCGACAGGCTGGCAATATTGTGTCCGCCGAGCAGTGCCAGGGCCGGGAAGATGGGCAGGATATAGGGCGCCATTTTCGAGCCGGAGACGCTGAAGAAGGCGAAGGTCGCGATGATCCACACGAGCAGGAAACGGTCGGCGCTGAAGCGACCTCCAACCCCCTGGCTCCACGACTTGAGCAGCGTGTGTACCAGCAATAGCGACCATGGCAGCGCGCCGAGCGCATACACCGCAAGGAAATACCAGCCCGGCTCGTTACGCCGGTGCACCGTCGACAGAAAGCGCTCGAAGTGCTCGTGGATGAAGAAGAACTGCGGAAATTCGGGATTGGCCAGCGACACGGCGACGAACCATGGCGCGGCGACGAGCAGGAACAGCGCCAGCCCGCGCAGTGGCGCCAGTCGCCTCCACGGCGAAAGGTCGCGGTTGAGCAGCGTGTAGCCGACCAGCGCGGCGCCGACCAGCACCAGGGCGACCAGTCCCTTCGAGAGCACCGCCAGTGCCAGCGCCCCCCAGGCGAGCAGCATCCAGCGCCGGCTGGAACTCCGCTCGTCATTCTGCGCGAAAAGGAAAGCGGTCCACGCGACCTGCAGAAAGAACGACAGGCCCATGTCGAGCGTGATCAGGTGGCCGAGAACGACGAAGAGCAGCGAGCTGGCCAGGATCGCCGCCGCCAGGTGGCCGGCCACCGGCCCCCACAGGCGGCGGCCGGTCCACCAGGCGAGCAGGACGCTCAGAAACCCGGTCAGCGCCGGCCACAGGCGCGCCGTCCATTCGCTTTGACCAAATACCTTGTAGCCGGCGGCCGTCGCCCAGTATTGCAGCGCCGGTTTCTCGAAGTACTTGAACTCGTTCAGGCGGGGCGTCACCCAATCGCCACTGGCCGCCATTTCGCGCGGGATTTCCGCATAGCGCCCTTCGTCCGGGCGGACCAGCGCGCGCTGGTCGAGCGTGCCGAACCAGACCGCCGCCAGGGCGATCCAGAGGACCCAGATCAGACGTCTGCTCATGCCTCGTTCAGGGCGCGCAGCGCGCCTCGCCGGCGCCGCAAGCGGCCGGCAGGTGACGACCGAAGTCATTGTCGGGGCAAGGTTTCATAAGGGTGGGCCTGTGTCCTGCGCGAGGAGCGGGGTATCAGCGCGACGTCTGCTGCCATCGAGCGGGATTATACACGCACGTCGTTATCGGTCCCGGCTGCGAGTGACTGACGATCCTCGCTCGCCGGTAACGGGGCGCAAGGATCGTCACAGATGTGCGGGCGACTGCTGGCGTCGGTAGGGGTTGAGCCCGCCGCGCACAAATGCTCTTGCCCTACTACAAGATGTTGTCAGGAGCGTCGCGCAGGCACCCAGCTTCTCGTATGCCCGGGCCTCGAGTAGCTGGTCGGTGCACGCGCGCTCAGCATTCGGTGAAGCTGACCGCCAGGCCGCCGCGTGAGGTTTCCTTGTATTTGTCGAGCATGTCGCGGCCGGTGTCGCGCATGGTGCGGATCGCGTGATCGAGCGAAACGGTATGCGCGCCGTCGCCGCGCAGCGCCAGTTGGGCGGCATTGATGGCCTTGATCGAAGCCATCGCGTTGCGCTCGATGCACGGCACCTGCACGAGACCGGCGACCGGGTCGCAGGTCAGGCCGAGGTTGTGTTCGAGGCCGATTTCGGCGGCGTTCTCGACCTGTTCAGGGCTGCCGCCCATGATTTCAGTGAGCCCGGCTGCGGCCATCGCGCAGGCCGAGCCGACCTCGCCCTGACAACCGACTTCGGCACCCGAGATCGACGCGTTCTTCTTGCACAGGGTGCCGATGGCCGCTGCAGTCAGCAGGAAGTCGCTGACGTCGCTGGCGCTGCTGCCGGGCTGGAAGTCCATGTAGTAGTGCAGCACGGCGGGGATGATTCCGGCTGCGCCGTTGGTCGGCGCGGTGACTACGCGGCCGCCGCCGGCGTTCTCCTCGTTGACCGCCAGCGCATAGAGATTGACCCAGTCGAGCGCGGCCATGGTGTCGCTGATCAGATTGCGTCCGACTTCGCGCTGCTGCAGCTTGGCGTGCAGCGCCGGCGCGCGGCGGCGCACTTCGAGGCCGCCCGGCAGCACGCCGCCCTGGTGGGCGATGCCGCGGGCGACACAGGCACGCATGGCTTTCCAGATACGGTGCAGCGCCGCCCGCGTCTCGTCGTCGCCGCGCCAGGCACGTTCGTTCTCGAGCATCACCTCGCTGACGCGCAGCGAATGCCGGCGACAGATGGCCAGCAGGTCGGCGGCGCTATTGAACTCGTGGCGCAATGGCTTTTCCGCGATCGCGCGGGCGCTGGCGCCGGCCCTGGCCTGCGCTTCGTCGATCACGAAGCCGCCGCCGACCGAGTAGAAGGTATTCTCGAAGAGCACGCCATCGTCGCCGTGGGCGCCGAGCCGCAAGGCGTTGGGGTGGTAGGGCAGGCTCACCGGCAACAAGCGCATGTCGCGGCCCCAGTCGAAAGGCACGGCGACCCTTGCGGCGAGCAGCAGACTGGCGCTGCGTTGCACCTCGGCGACCGCGGGAGCGATGAAATCAGGATCGATGGTGTCGGCGCGCTGGCCCATCAGGCCGACGATCACCGCACGATCGGTGCCGTGCCCGATCCCGGTCGCTGCCAGCGAGCCGTAGAGCCTGACGTCGACACGGCGCACCGCGCCGAGCAGCTTTCTGGCTGCCAGATCAAGGACGAAGTCGTGCGCTGCCTGCATCGGGCCGATGGTGTGGGAGCTCGACGGGCCAACGCCAATTTTGAACAGATCGAGGACACTGATCGACATGGAGATCCTGTTTCGGTAGGGCTGGCTTCAATAGGGCTGATCCGGAAAAGCCGGGGCCGGTGTCGATTCGCATACGCTTGGCGATGGCTGCGCCTATCAATCGATGCTTTCTTGTCCGCGCTTCAGTATAGGCCGGCGACGCTGCGTTGCGACGACGCGGCGCTCCGTGTGCGGCAGAAGACGCTACACTGCGCGCTTGGCGCAGGCTTTCCCAGGTCTGCGCTCGACGGAGTCCCTGACCATGACCGTCTTGTCCGGTGCCTCGGTCGCGCAGTTTGCCCATCGCCCTCAGTAGGAAAACCAGGAAATGAACACCCCATGAAGACCCCGGCAAGGCTCGCCACGCTCGTTGAAGAAGGCCTCGTTGACGAGGTGCTCGGCCAGCTCATGAGCGGCAAGGAGGCCACCGTCTATGTCGTTCGCTGCGGCGAAGACATTCGCTGCGCCAAAGTCTACAAGGAAGCCAGTCAACGTAGCTTCCGCCACAACGCCTCGTATCAGGAGGGTCGCAAGGTAAGAAACAGCCGGCAGGCGCGCGCCATGGAGAAGGGCAGCCGTTTTGGGCGCAAGATGCAGGAAGAGGTCTGGCAGAGTGCCGAGGTCGACGCCCTGTATCGGCTGGCTGCGGCGGGTGTGCGGGTCCCGCAGCCGCATCTGTGCTACGAGGGTGTCTTGCTGATGGATTTGATCGTAGACGCCAACGGTGATGCCGCTCCGCGCCTCAACGATGTCGAGCTCAGCGACGAACTGGCGCTGGAATTTCACGCCCTGCTCATCAATCAGGTGGTACGGATGCTGTGCGCCGGAATCATCCACGGCGATCTTTCCGAATACAACATCCTTGTCGGCGAGGACGGACCGGTGATCATCGATGTGCCCCAGGCCATCGATGCGGCGGGCAACAGCAACGCCGCCGAAATGTTCGCCCGCGACGTGATCAATCTGCGAACCTACTTCAGCGCTTTTGCGCCGTCGCTGGCGGACACCCAGTTTGGCAAGGAGATCTGGGCGCACTACGAAAGTGGCTCGCTGACTCCGGACCTTGCCTTGACCGGGTACGTCGTTGCCGACGAACGACTGGCCGATGTCGACGCCGTCCTGCAACAGGTCGATCTGGCCATCAAGGAAAATGAAATCCGCCGTATGTGCAAGGAAGATCAATGACCTCCCGGAGCACTCCGAGACCATGAAGCATTCCGGAACCCGCTTTCTACCGTCCTGGCGCCGCAGCGCGCTGGCGCTCGTCAGTGCCAGCCTTCTTTGGGCGCCAGGCAGCACGTATGCGCAAACACCGCTCACCATCCCCAGCGTGCAGCCGACCAGCGGGCCATGGGATAGCGGCGATGGCTTCTCCTTCAAGCTGGGCAAAAAGAAAGACGCAAAGATCCGTCGCTCGGTGAGCGGCATCGCTTGCAGCCGCAGTGCCGTGCAACAGCGCATCTGCCTGTTGGTCTTCGACGAGGGGGTCGAGGCGCGTTACGCCACCCTGCGCGACGGGACCCTGGTGGTCGGGCCGGAGCGGGTTGCGCTGCGCGCCGACGAGGGTGAACTGGACGCCGAAGGCGCGGCCACCGACGGCAACTACTTCTACGTCACCGGCTCGCACTCGGCGAAGCGTTCCGACTGCCGGAACAACCCGCACAGCCGCCATGTGATCCGCTTTCGCCGCGATCCGGCGACCGGCCGTGCGCTGCGCTCTCCGGGCGGTGACCCCAGCGGGGTGCTGGTGGATTACGCCGACAGCGGACGCCTGTGGTCGATCATGCAAGCGCAGCCCGAACTCCAGGCGCATGTCGGCGAAGGCAAATGCCTGGGCACGACTGCTCCCCCCGAGGCGCCGAAGTTGCTCGGGCAGCACGGGGTCAACATCGAAGGCCTGGCGGTCAGCGACGGACGCCTCTATTTCGGCTTTCGTGGCCCGGCCAGGAAGGGCCAGGCCGTCATCCTTGCCGTCGATAGCGAAGCGCTGTTCCAGGGTGGCGATGTCCGGGCCAGCATCACCCGAATCAAGGTCGGCGCAGGGCGTGGCATACGCGACATGGTGGCCGTTCAAGGCGGTATCCTGCTGTTGACCGGGCCGGACGACGACCCGGCCACGCAGCCGGGAGTGAAGTGGGCGATATCCTGGTGGGACGGAAAAAGTAGCAGCGGGGTGGTCACCCCCAAAACGCTGGCCACCCTCGATCTCGGTGGCGTGGAACTGCGCGAGATCAAGGCAGGAAAAGCGAACGTCTGCGAAGACAAGGAGCTGAAACCCGAGGCCATGACCGTGCTGGACGAGACGCCACAAGCCTACAGGCTGCTGATCCTGTCGGACGGCATGTGCGACGGCGGAGCGCTGACGTTTTCCGTACCGCGCTGAGCGGGCAGTGCCCGCAGAAGCCATCGCCGGCAAGAAAGCGCGTGCCGATTTGCAGCCGTGGCGCGCCGCCGCGCTCGATCTTCGGCGGCACGCCCGGCATGGAGCAGCGTTCGCGCTTGTCGCGAATGGCAACGACCCGGCTAGCGAACCGGCTTCAGCACGATGGTCGCCAGCGGCGGCACGGTGACTTCCAGTGAGTGCGAACGATTCATCCACGGTAGCGAGTGGGCAATCAGAGAATCCTGCCCATTGCCGAGGTTGCTGCCACCGTAGAAATGTGAATCGGAGTTGAAGATCTCGGCGTAAGCGCCTTCGTCAGGCACGCCGATGCGGTAGTTCGTACGCGGGACCGGGGTCAGGTTCACGACCACGATCACGAACTCGGATCCGGCGCGGCGCACGAAGCTCAGTATCGACTGCGCGGAATCGTTGCAGTCGATCCACTCGAAGCCGGTCCACTCGAACTCGTGACCGTAAAGCGCCGGAGTGTCGCGATAGAGGTGGTTGAGGTCGGCCACCATGCGTTGCATGCCGCTGTGCAGCGGGTATTCGAGCACATACCAGTCGAGCACGCCGGCGCTGTTCCATTCCAGACCCTGGCCGAATTCGGTTCCCATGAACAGCAGCTTCTTGCCCGGATGGGTAAACATGTAGCTGTACAGCGTGCGCAGGTTGGCGAAGCGTTGCCATTCGTCACCGGGCATCTTGTTCAGCATCGAGCCTTTGCCATGCACCACTTCATCGTGCGAGAAGGGCAGCATGAAGTTCTCGGTGAACGAATAGAGCATGCTGAAGGTCAGCAGATTGTGGTGATACTGGCGATAGATCGGCTCCTGGGCGATGTAGCGCAGGGTGTCGTTCATCCAGCCCATGTTCCACTTGATGTCGAAGCCGAGGCCGCCCAGATAGACCGGCCGCGTCACCTGCGGCCACGACGTGGATTCCTCGGCAATGACCAGGGCGCCCGGACATTCGACGTGCGCCACGCTGTTCAGCTCGCGCAGGAAGTCGATCGCCTCCAGGTTCTCGCGGCCGCCGTACATGTTGGGAATCCAGTCCTCACGCGAATAGTCGAGGTAGAGCATCGACGCCACTGCGTCGACGCGCAGGCCGTCGAGGTGCATTTCGCGCAACCAGTACAGCGCACTGGCAACCAGGAAGTTTCTGACTTCGTTGCGACCGAAGTTGAAGATCAGCGTGGACCAGTCGAGGTGCTCGCCCTTGCGCGGGTCCTCGTGCTCGTAGAGCGCCGTGCCGTCGAAGCGGGCGAGGGCATAAGCGTCTTTCGGAAAGTGCGCCGGCACCCAGTCGAGAATCACGCCGATATGGTGGGCATGCAGGTGGTCGACGAAGAAGCGAAAGTCGTCCGGCGTACCGAAACGGCTGGTCGGGGCGAAATAGCCGGTTGCCTGATAGCCCCACGAGAGGTCGAAGGGATGCTCGGTGACCGGCAGCAGTTCGACGTGCGTGAAGCCCATGCGCGTGACGTAATCGACGAGACGGACCGCCAGCTCGCGGTAGTTGAGAAACTCCCCCTCCGGTCCGCGCTGCCATGAACCGAGGTGCACCTCGTAGACCGACATCGGCGCGTGCTGCCAGTCCCACAGGGCACGCTTGGCCATCCACTCGCCGTCCTGCCAGACATGCTCCGAATCGCCGACGACGATCGACGCGGTTTTCGGCCGCGCCTCGAACTGCTGTCCGTAGGGGTCGGACTTAAGCAGCACCTCACCGCTATGGCGATTCCTGATCTCGAAGCGGTAGAACGCCCCCGGCGCAAGATCGGGGATGAAAATTTCCCACACGCCACTGCCCGGACGCACGCGCATCTGGTGGCGACGACCGTCCCAGCGGTTGAAGTCGCCGACCACGCTCACCCGCTCGGCATTGGGGGCCCAGACGGCGAACAAGACGCCGGCGACGCCATCGACTTCGCGGCAATTTGCGCCGAGGATGTTGTAGGCGTGGCGGTGGTTGCCCGCGCTGAGCAGGTGCAGGTCGAGATCGCCGATCTGCGGCGCGTAGGAATAGGGGTCATGGGCAATGTGCTGGCGATGAGCATCGTCAAGCCAGATCAGCCGATAGTGCTCGGGAACGTCGTTGGCCGCCCCGCGCCAGGTGAAGAAATCGCTCTCGCCGATACGTTCCAGGCGACGGTTTCCTTCCAGTATGGATACTTCCACGGCATGCGGAATATAGACGCATACGTTTACGCCGCTTTCATCCGGATGCTTGCCCAGCACCTCGAATGGGTCGTGATGTCTGGCCTTGATGATCTTGATGTGGTTGTCATTGAGGGAGGGTCGGGTCATCTTCTCTGCCTGTTTCATGTGCTTTCTCGATTTTGCGTTGACGTCGCGGTTCGCATACGGGCCACGGCTGGGGAATTGTGGGAGCGGTCTGCTGGGCGCGCCAAGAGTCGGCGAAGTGCGGCGCCGTGTCATGCGCGCGTCCTTGTTCGTTCCACAACGCTCGGCCTCAAGTTTATTACTTGGCATTTGCTACCACAATAGCAGCGTGGATAAGCGCCAGCATCGAGTGGGCAGCGTGCCGGCCCGGCAGGATCGTTTTCACCAAGGTGCAGCGGCGTCGCGAATGGCGTGGCGCGGGCGAAGTAGCGATGTTCATCGCGGCAGCGGCTCGCGGGCTCTGCGCGCCGGGAATGGTCGCTCCCGAAGCCTCACTTGCTGGCTCGGGAAGGTCGCTGGAGGCGGCAGGGAATGGCGATGTCCTGCAGTGAAGTCGCTCACGCGGGGCAATTTGCCGCATAATATCACCTGCTTGAAACGGCAATAAAAACGAAGCTCGGCATTTCTTGGAAGCCTCGCCGATGGAAGCCAAGTCCGGCACCAAGCCCTTCCGCATACTTTCACTGGACGGTGGCGGTACGTTCGCCTTGATTCAGGCGAGGGCGCTTGACGACCTTTTTCCGGGTGAGAATGGACATCAGGTTCTCAGTCATTTTGACCTGGTGTCGGCCTGCTCGGGTGGGTCGATCGTCGCTGCGGCACTGATCGAGGGTTATTCGCCGCGCGAAATCTTTGCCCTGTTCGACAACCCCGCAAATCGCCACGCGCTTTTTGGGCGATTGCCCTGGTATCGGAGTCTCTTGCAGTTGCTTACCGGCGTTTTTTCACCAACGAGCGCGGTTGGTCATCGTTTTTCTACCGACGGAAAGCTTGCCTTCTTGCACCGCATACTTCCCCAAATGGGTACCACATCACTGCACAACCTGCACGGCGTTCTCAACGACAGTATCGCTGCCCTGCGCAAACAGCGCGAGGAACCGGGCAGGCCAACGTCTTTTCTTTTTGTGACCTACGACTTCGACCGCGACCGGGCGCGCATGATGCGTAGCGATGTGACGAGCCCTGCGGCCAGTTTCCCGCATCGGCAGCAGCGCGCGACGCTGGCCCAGGCGGCGCATGCGTCGAGTACTGCACCGATCAACTGGTTCGACAAGCCCGCCGAATTTGACGGTAGTCGTTTCTGGGACGGCGCCATGACCGGCTACAACAATCCGGTGCTGGCAGGCGTTGTCGAAGCCATCGCCATGGGCGTGCCGCGTCACGACATCGGCGTTCTGTCGCTGGGCACGAGCACGGTTTTTCTGCCCGAATGCGGCAGCGAAGGAATCCCGGATGCCTTGTGCCGGCCGCGCGCCAGCACCGGCTTTCTCCCGGAACTGGTCAAGGTCGGCAAGACGATCATCGCCGATCCTCCGGATGCCCACACCTTCATTGCCCACCTCATGCTTGACGGCGGCTTGCCGGCTGACGTGTCGTGTTGTCCCTACACCGACACGGCGATCGTGCGCATGAATCCGGTGATTCAGCCGATCATCGATCGGACGACGGGGCTGTGGAGTGCCCCGGCGGGCTGGAGCGTAGACGATTTTCGCCGCATTGCCGATATGGATATCTCCGCGCGTCGGCAGGAGGACGTGGACTTGATCAAGCGGCTGTGTGACGGGTGGTTGCGCGATGACTGGCACAATCAGCCTGTCCGGGGTTGCGGCATCTGGGCCGAGCCGTCGTCGGACTCGCCCGGCCTGCCAAACACGGATCGCCTGTGTGAAGTCGGCCATCGCTGGTACAGCGATGCCAAATCTGCCTGGACCGCGCTGTCCGCTTGATGACGGCGGACCGAGCCCGGCATGCGCAATCCACGAATTCTGATCCTCAACTGCTATTCCGACAACCACCGCAGCGCGCGGGGGAGCCCGTGGATCGTGCCGCAATCCATTGCCCCCGCCGTACTGGCCGGCACGCTCGAGCCCAGCCGCGTCGATCTTCGCCTCGCCTGCGAGTTTCGCAGCGGTCCTTTCGAGGATTTTGGCGCGCTGCAATGGGCAGATCTGCTGGTGCTGACTGGCCTGAACCCGGCGTTCGACCGCATGAAGCAGGTTACGGCGTATGCCAGAGCGCTCAATCCAGGTATTGTCGTGGCCATCGGTGGCCCGTTGGCGCGGATGCTGCCGACTCTCGGCCGGCGCTATTTCGATTACGTCTGTAGCGGCGATGTCGAGCAGATGGTCGGCGTGGTCGACGCGGTCTTTGGCCCCGGCCACGCTGCCGAGGTGCCCACGCCGCGTCATGATCTGTTGCCCGGGAGTCGCATCATCGGCTACGTGGAAGCCTCCCGCAATTGCAACTTCCGCTGCAACTTCTGCTCCATGACCGCCGAAGACCGCAAATTCATGGCCTACGACCTGGACGACGTGCGCCGCCAGATCGAGGCGCTTGGCTACCGTCAGTGTGTGATGTTCCTCGACCAGAACTTTTTTGGCGGACCGCGTGCCTATTTCAAGGCGCGCATGACCCTCCTCAGGGAGTTGTTCGAGCAGCGCAAGTTCGGCGGCTGGGCGGCGCTGGTGACCGCCGATTTCTTCGCCGATGCCGGCAACCTCTCGCTGGCCCGCGAATCGGGCTGTATCGGTTTTTTTAGCGGCATCGAATCGTTCAGCCGCGCACAGGTTTCCGCCTTCAACAAGAAACAGAATCTGATCCTGCCGCAGGAGGAAACGATAGGCTCCTGTCTGGAGGCCGGTCTGATCTTTCACTACGGCCTGATATTCGACCTGACCGAGCAAAGGATCGACGATTTGCTGGCTGAAACCGAATTCATCGTCGGCAACCCGCGCATTACCCTGCCGAGCTTCCTCAGTTTTGCCATCCCGATGCTCGGAACGCCGCTCTTCGGCAGCCGCCTGCGCGAGGGCGCGTTTCTGCCGAACGTCCGACTGCGCGACATGGATGGGCGATCGCTGGTCTGTCAGCCTCGCGACGCCATCGACCAGGCGGTCGCCTTTGCTGCACGGATGGACACGGGCCTGATGTCGAAACGCCGCTTGGCGATGCATGCCTGGTGCTTCTTTCGCCGTTATCGCGCTACTCTGTCCACTTGGGGACTGGTGAGCGGCTTGGGCAACGCCTGGAGCATGAGCTACCCACGTTTCGGCAGCAATGGCCGCGACGGCCTTCGGCCCGGTCAGGACGGCTGCCGCAGCTACCTTGCCGGTTGCGAACCCCTCGGGTCGCTGTACCGGCCCCGGATGACGATTCCCGAACCTTACCGCGGTCATTTCGAGCCGCTCTATGTCACTGACCACGCTGGCGAACTGCACGAGGATCTGATTGACGATGCCGCCAGCTTGCTCCGCCCGAGCAGGGCCGAAGTGGCGAGGATTGCCACCTATAATGCGATCGCGACTCCCTGACACGCGCCGGTTCCTGGCGTCTTGGGAGACAGGAGGAGTGGATGCCTGCAAACTGCGGGATGAAACGCGTGCTGAGCAAGCGACTCTTTAATTGTCTGCTGCTCCTGGCGCTGATTGCCTTCGGGCTTCCGCTGGCCTCGCTGGCGGCCCGTAGCGCTTCCGCAGGGCTGACCCCCTTGTGGGATGCCCCGCAAGGTCCTGGTCGCTCGGACGATGCCAGCCGTTGGCTGGCATCGTTGCGCGATTCGGTGTCAACGCCGCCCCCGGGTTGTCAGAAGCGGCAGCTGCCCGAGCTGTCACTGACCAAGCCAGCCCGCGCTTTCCAGGTAATGGTCGACGGTAAGCAGGTCGCTGCGGGAGCGCCGATCGTTTACCTGCAGGAGCCGATTGCCGAATTCTTCATTGTCGTTGCCACCGACGTGAATGGTTGCCCCTGGCTGTCGATTTCGGGTCGGGGCTTGCCGTTTGCGCACCGTGACATCGTCAGCCCGTTCCCCTATGCTCGCCTGCCTGCCTTGTCCGAAAATGCGACGATCACGGCGATCGTGCAGGACTACAAGGCCATTCGTCCCTGGATCATGGTCGCCGACGAGACCAGCTTCGTGCGCGACAACACCATACTGTGGGTGGGCCTGGGGGCCTACAGCGGCGTTCTGTTGATGATGATCGTCGTCGCTCTCGGCTTCGACGCTTACGCCGGAAGTCGTGTGGCATTGGCCTATGCCGCGTACTGCGTCGGGCTGCAGGTCTGGCTGGTGCAGAATTTCGGCATCGGCTCCGCGTTCGTGCCCTTCTGGCCTGGCCCGCAATACTTTCCCCTCCTGCAAGCGATCTCGGTGGCCGGGGTGGTCCTCGGAATTGGTTTCGCGGTGCTCGAGTTTCTGCAACTGCGCGGGCGAATGCGTACAGCGATTGGCGGCTCGGTCCTGCTCAGTGCGCTGCTCTTCCTCACTTCGGCTTGGCACGCCGGCGGTTATCGTGCCGGGGCAGCCGTTCTCTTCGTCCTTGCCGCGGTGACCATGGTGCTGCTGGTCAGGGGCGTCGTCCGTGGCGACGCCTCGCTGCGCCTATTCACCGTCGGGCTGGGCGCGACCATCGTCGGCGGGGGGGTGCAGGCATTTTCGGTGATGGGTAGCGGCGTCGAGGTCAGCCGTCTGGCGGCCTTTGCTTTTCCGATCGGAAGCCTGTTTCAGGCAGCCTTCTGGCTCGCCGCGCTGATCGTCCGACTACGTGACGAGCAACGCGAATTGCGCGAACTCGAAGGCCGCCAGGCGGCGATCATGTGGGCCATGCCGGACTTGATTCTGGTCGTCGACCGGCACGGGCTCTGCCTCGACTACAAGCAGCCTTACGCGACGCGCTTCTTCGTTGCCGGTGACGAACTGCTCGGCAAGCAGGTGTCAGCGGTTCTGCCAAGCGAGACGGCGAGCATCCTTCGCCACGGTATCGAGCTGGCGCTGGAGAATGACGACCTGCAATCGGTGTTCATCGAACTGCCCGTCGAGGGAAGCATTCACCACTACGAGGCGAGAATCGCGCCAAACGGGCCGGACAAGGCGGTAATCGTCGTCCGTGACATCACCCTCCAGAAGCACAACGAAGAGAAGATCCGTCGACTGGCCTACTTCGACACGCTGACCGGCTTGCCCAACCGGCAGAGCTTTCTCGAACGCCTCGACCGTGAACTACTGCGTGCCCGCCGGACGAATCGCGGGATGGCCCTGTTGTTTCTCGATCTTGACGGTTTCAAGCGCATCAACGACACGCTTGGGCACAGTGCCGGCGACTCCCTGCTGCAGACGGTCGCTGACCGCCTGCAGGGACAACTGCGCGCAGGTGCTTTCATCGCCCGGCCGGCCCTCGATGAATCGGGCCTGCACTTCGCACGCCTTGGCGGCGACGAGTTCACCGTCGTTCTGCCCGATGTCGACACCGCCGATACCGCGTGCATGGTCGCGCAACGGATACAGGCGGTCCTTGGAAGGCCTGCCCTGATCGGCGAACAGGAGATCACGATCACCTCGAGCATCGGCATCGCGCTCTTTCCAGACGACGGCGACGATGCCGGGACGCTGCTCAAGCACGCGGATACCGCGATGTATTACGCCAAGGAGCAGGGGCGCAATAACTGGCAGTTGTATGAACGAACGCTGACCACCCGGACGACCGCACGCCTGGTTCTCGAAGGCGATATTCGCAAGGCTCTCGAACGCGGCGAATTCCGCCTGTTCTACCAGCCGCAGGTGCGGGCCAACGATGGCGCGGTGATCGGTATCGAGGCACTGATCCGCTGGCAGCATCCGCAGCGCGGACTGGTATTCCCCGGACAGTTCATCCCGGTTGCCGAGGAAAGCGGCCTGATCGTCCCGATGGGCGAGTGGGTGCTCAATGCCGCCTGCAGCCAGGTGCGGGAATGGCAGCGGAGTGGCGTAATGGTCCCGCGGGTGGCGGTCAACGTCTCGGCGCGTCAGCTCGGCACACCGGACTTCCTCGACACCGTGGCGGCGATCATCGCCGCCACCGGCGTCGCGGCCGACCTCGTCGAACTCGAGCTGACGGAAAGCATTCTGATGGATCCCGAGGCCAAGCGCATCAAGGGATTGTTTCGCCTGCGCGCCATGGGGGTGCACTTCTCGATCGACGATTTCGGTACCGGTTACTCGTCGCTTTCCTACATCAAGCGCTTTCCGATCGGGACGCTTAAAATCGATCAGAGCTTCGTTCGCGGCCTGCCGCAGAATGCCGACGATGCCGGGATCACCACCGCGATTATCGCCATGGCCCGCAGCCTCGATCTGGGTGTCATTGCCGAAGGCGTGGAAAGCAGAGAGCAACTCGACTTTCTGCAGCGCGCGCAATGCCCGAAGCTGCAGGGATACCTGTTCAGTCGGCCGGTGCCGCCGGACGAGATGGAGGCCCTCCTGCGTCGCGGCCGCATCGTCCTGCCCCGGGAAGGGGCGGGCGAATGAGCCAGACGGCGCTGCCATCCCGCGCCGGCCCATTCAGGGCAGTACGTGAACGGGATGCACTATGAGTCTGCAGTCGGTACGCGACTTCTTTTCCGCCCGCCAACTGGACCTGCCGATCATCGAATCGGCGGTCAGTACCGCCACCGTTGCACTGGCTGCGCAAGCGCACGGCGTCGAGCCGGGTCGTATTGCCAAGACCCTTTCCTTTCGCCTGGCTGACGGCCGGGTGATCATTCTCGTGGCCCGTGGTGACGCCCGTATCGACAACCGGAAATTCAGGGCAGCCTTCGGCAAGGGGAAGATGTCGTCGCCGGACGAGGTCGCCGAGTTGACCGGGCATCCGGTTGGCGGTGTCTGTCCCTTCGGTCTGGCACAGCCGCTACCGGTCTTTCTTGATCTTTCCCTGCGGGATTTCGACGAGGTTCTGCCCGCTGCCGGTGCGATCCACGCGGCCGTACGGATCAGTCCCACCCTGTTGGCCGCCGTGACCCGCGGCGAGTGGGTCGATGTCTGTCAGCTGAGCCTTCCCTGATCCGACCGCGTTGCCAAGCCAGGTGAGCGCGAGTGCCGCCCAGAGGGACAGCGGCTGCCTTTGCAGCCTGTCCAGTGCCGCGCTCCGAGCGAGCACGAGCGGGCGGATATCCTCGCCTTCGTGCGCCAGTCCATGAAATCCGGCAACCTTGCCGGCTTCCACCGTCGCGCAATAGAGATACAGGCGTTCGCTCGACAAGTGAGGCGCCGTGAGATAGACGCCTATGGGTTCGATCGCCGTCGGCGTCAGTCCGGCTTCCTCGGCGATTTCGCGCGTGATCGTAGCGAGCGGCGTCTGCCCGGTTTCTATACGGCCAGCAACAATGTCGATCAGCCAGGGGTTTTCTCCCGCCAGGTGCGCGCCGGCACGATACTGCTCGACGAGGACCACTTCGTCGGCCCTAGCGTCGTAGAGCAGGGCTGCAGCGACATCGCTGCGATGAAGGATTTCGCGCAGCTGCGGTCCACTGTCGCCACCGTCGAAAAGCTCGTGTTCGACGGTGAGGCGACGAAGCTGGAAGAATCCGGTGTAGGCGGCTTCGGACTGCAGAATCTTCGCTTTCATGGTCTTGCCCGGCATTCGCCGATCGATTCAAGCGCGTAGCAACTGTGCTCGTCGTCGATGGGGGCCGGCGTAGACGTGGCGTCGTTCAGCGCGGCACTGCACCCCAGATGCGAACGTCGCCGGTGTCTACGTGGACGAAATCCGATTTCGGGTAGTAGCCGACGCCACCGAGTCCGAGGTCGACTGCCGCGTCGCGCAGACGCGCGGTGTCGAAGCCGACCAGGCGCACGTCGATGGCACGCCCGTCCATGTGCAGGCTGTGCCTGGCCACGCCGCGGCTGCGCTTGCGCAGGCCGGCATTGGTGACCGGCGAGCGGTAGGCGGAGACGATTTCGAAGGTGTCGCCGCCGCAGCGTGACTTCAGCGCATGCAGAATGTCGAACAGCTGCGGATCCATGCGCGTCATCTCGCCGGAGCGGAGGTCGCGCAGAAGCCAGTTCATACGTTCGATTGCCGGTGCGACGTAGCCGCCGCCATCGCGAAAAACGACGTCGAGCATTTCGTCGCTTTGCGTGTGGCGGAATTTCAGTTCGTACCGGTCGCTGCTGGCGCTGGCTGGGCGGAAAGGAAAGGCCAAGGGCAGAGCGGCCAATCCCTTGAGGAGCAGACGACGCTGTGCTGCGGACTTGTGCGGCGTGCTGCGACGGGTGTTCATGGAGTTCTCGAGCATGGGTCTTTTCAGTCCGGGAAAACACGTGAAGGCCGCATCCTACCCGATCTTGCCCCGCTGTTGACGCATCGCGCGCGCCTGGCTGCATTTAGGCGACGGAAGTGGAGAACTTCGTGCCGCCTTGCGTCTCGAAGGCAAGGTGTAGATACGCCCGTCCGGGTTCGTAGCCCGCCCGGCGTTCGGGCGGTGAGAAATTCAGGCGGCAGCACGCGAAGTGGGCGGTTGTGTAGTAGATTTCGTGGATCTTGGCATTCGCGGCGTCGCGCAAGCGAATGCGGGGCAGGACAGAGGGCGTTCGCCGACCAGCGACGCGGCGCGCTGTTCGAGGTGTTTGAACTTTCGGGGATGGAAAGAAATGCGCTTTTTGAACAATGGCTTGTTGGCTGACGGGACGGCCGTCAGGAGTCTGGTCTTGTCGGCGCTGCTGGGCGTCGGTAGTTCGCCCGCAGGGGCCTCGGCGGGCGACGATTCGGCGCCATTCGAGAGCCGGCGGGCGCCCGTTTCTGTTGCGCAGCCGACGGCCATGCCACTGCCTCTGCGCATTGAGCAGGCCCTGCATGAGCAAGTCGGCGAGGGCTGGTCCGGCGGCTCGGGCGAGGCCGCGGTGGTCCGGCTCTTCTACTACGGTCGAGGCTATAGGCCGGCCTGGACTGACAGCGCGACTAGAGGCGAACTGATCGCCGCAGTCGAGGCCAGCCGGGCGCATGGCCTGGCGCCGGACGATTTTTCCGTTGCCGCGCTACGCGACATGGCTGCCCGCGGCGACGATGATGCGCAGGCGAGCGTGCGCCGGGAACTGCTGTTTACCGACGCCCTGGCGCGCCTGGTACGGCAGCTGCGCTACGGCAAGGTCGATCCCGCCACGCTTTATTCGACCTGGAATTTCTCCCCGCTACCCAGCGTACGCGAGCGTGCGCAGACGCTGGCCGAGGTGCTCGCCGCCGCCTCGCTGCCGACGGCGTTGGCGGCACTGGCGCCCCAGGACGCGGCCTATCAAGGCTTGCAGAAAGCGCTCGCACGTTTCACCGCCCTGGCGGCAAAGGGCGATTGGCCAACGGTTCCCGCCGGTCCGACTCTTCGTCCTGGCGAGAGCGACGCGCGCGTGCGCGCACTGCGCGCTCGCTTGCAGGCCGAAGGTTGGCTTGCCGACGCGGGCACGGGTGGCAAGGCTGCGACCGCCCGCAGCGACGCCACGCGTTACGACAAGGCGCTCGCCGACGCCGTGAAGCGTTTCCAGAGTGGGCACGGCCTGACGCCTGACGGGGCGGTGGGGAGCAATACCCTCGCTGCGCTGAACGTCAGTGCGGCCGAGCGCGTGGCGCAGATCCGCGTCAACCTGGAACGGATGCGCTGGGTGGCTCGCGACATGAGTAGGGATCGTTTGCAGGTGGACATCGCCGGCTACACCGCCGAACTCCAGCTCGATGGGGCACGGGTTTGGTCGTCGAAAGTGGTGGTCGGGCGTCCGGCCCGCGAAACTCCCGTGTTGCTCGACCACGTCCAGCATCTGGTGCTCAATCCGAAGTGGGTGGTGCCACCGACGGTCCTGCGCGAAGACGTCATTCCGGGGATGGTGCGCAATGCCGCTTACCTGCAAAAGCACGACATGCGCGTCGTGGACCGCGGCGGGCAGGCGGTCGCCGCCGAGCAGATCGACTGGAGCAGTGCCGGCCGCAGCGGTTTCCCGTATCAGATCGTGCAGCAATCCGGTTCACGCGGAGCGCTCGGCCAGGTCAAGTTCTCGCTGTCCAACGGCTACGCGATCTATCTCCACGACACGCCGTCGCGGTCGCTCTTCGGCAAGCCGGCACGGGCGCTCAGTTCGGGTTGCGTGCGGCTCGAAAAACCGCGCGAGCTGGCGCTGCTGCTGCTCGACGATCCGCAGCGCTGGAACGAGGAAGCGCTGGCCGCGGCCATTGCCAGTGCGCGCACGCAGACGCTGCCGGTCGGGCGGCCGGTACCGGTCATGTTGCTTTACCGCACGGCGGTCGCCGATGCCAGGGATAAAGCGGGGTCGGTTTTCTTTCGCTTCGATATCTACAACCAGGACGGTCCGCTGCTGGCCTTGCTCGATAGTCCGTCCCGGCTGCGGCCCTGAGGCCTGCCGGGCGCCGCAAAGCCGGTGTGCTCGCTCACTCAGGCAAAGCCCCGCAAATGGTCGATTGAGACGTTCCTGGCGGCGTAGGTCTGACCGACCTTCTGGATGTCGCCGATGTTTTTCACCGAGTCCATGACCTGCACTTTCCTGGCTTCGATGCCGTCCAGGCCGAGCGCATCGATGCCGGCCTGGCTGACGTCGGGGTCGTAGCGCAGGTAGGCGAACTGCTTGCCGGTACTGGCATTGGCGCTTGCCCCCGGGGCCATCACCATGTCCCCGAACTCGCGATCGATGTTCGGACCGAAGCGGCATTCGCCCAGCGTCCGGCAGGCCATGTCCCAGCCTGCCGAAGCGGCATTCATCAGTGCACCGGGCAGGTTCCTGGCGTTGTCGAGCAGCCACAGGTCGTCAGCCTTCAGATCCGGGCGGGCGTTGGCGGCGTTGCCGGTTCCGACCGAGACGATGAGCAGGTCTTCGCTGCCGGTTTTCCAGCCAACCTGATACGGCGCCGCGGTAACCATCTGGAAAGCCAGGAACGCCGGGTTGTTGTAGGTGGTGACGCCGCCATCGACGAAGACGAATTGATATTCCCTGTCCGTACCACGGGCAAAGGTGACTACCTCGGGCGGAAAGAAAGTCGGCGCTGCCGTGCTCGCGCGCAGCAGTTGCCAGAGCGGCAGCTGCAGGTTGCAATCCTTGCGGTCAAGCTGGTTGTACTTGGCGCGCGGGTTGTTGGACACCGGCCAGGGGGAGTCGGTGGTCGCGTTGCGCATGACCATCATCAGCATGCTGCGCAGATTGGCATCGCCGAGGGTGGCATTCGGCTCGCCGGGCGTGGGCTGGTGCTTGAGCTCTGCGTCGAGTTCATGGCGCAGCTTCGCGGCCAGCGGCTCGTCGTTGTAGCTGTACTTCAGACGGTTCAACAGCGACGCCTTGTCAAACATCTGTTGGCCGCTCTCGACGTAGAACTTGCGGATCCGGTCCGTGGACATGCCCGCCGAAATGCAGGCCGCCACCATCGCCCCGGTGCTCGTTCCACAGACGAAGTCGAAGTAGTCGGCGAGAACCAGGTCGGCCTGGTCGAGCTTGGCGCGTAGCTCGGCTTCGAGCCTGGCCAGGATCTCGACGCTGATCAGGCCCAGAATGCCGCCGCCGTCACAGGCGAGGATCTTCTTCTGACCGGGGCGGTCGATGCGGTCAAGGAGTTTCTGGTTCATGGTTCTTTCCTTTTGTCGGTGAGTCGTTCAGCGGGCGCGGGGGTCCGCCGGGGTCGGTTTCCCGTCGGGCTCTTGGGTGACGCGTACCGGCAGCGGTTGCGAAACGTCGACGTGGAGGTCGCGCTGCGGGAACGGAATGCGGATTCCCGCGCTGCCCAGACGCTTCTCCATCGCGTAGCGCAGGTCGCTGTCGACCCGCCGCCCCATCAGGCTCGGCCCCAGCTCGACCCAGTAGACCAGCACCAGCAGCAGGGCATTGTCGCCGAAGTCCTCGAAGAAGACTTCCGGCTTCGGGTCCTTCAGGACCTGTCCGTGATCGTCGGCGCAACCGCGGACGATATCGGCCGCATCATGTACCGGCGACCCATAGGCAACGCCGATCCTGATCTCGCGGCGGATACGGGCATTCGAGTAGGTCCAGTTGACGACCTGGTTTTCCAGGAAGCTCGAGTTGGGCACCAGCGCTTCGACGCCGTCAAAGCCGCGCACCGTCGATGCCCGCAGGTCGACCTGCGTGACGTAGCCGGTTACGCCGTCCAGGGCGATGATGTCGCCAACCCGGATTTTGCGTTCAAACAGGACGATGATGCCGCTGATGACGTTCTTGATGATCGTCTGGGTGCCGAAACCGACGCCAATGGCCAGTGCGCCACCCATAAACGCGAAGACGGTCAGCGGAATGCGCGCCAGATTGAGGATGAAGATGATCAGCACGACGGCCAGCACGATCATTGCCCAGCGGCGAATGACGCTGGCCACCTGCTCGTCTACACGGAAGCGGCTCACCATCAGTCCCTGCAGGCGCGCCGAGAGAAGCGAGAACAGCCAGTAGCCGACGACGAACAGAGCGAGCGCACCAATGCTCTTGCCGACGGTCACCCCGTAGGCGACGGTCACCGTCCTGCCGTCAACGTGGGTCGAATCCTCGACCGCAAACATTTCGAAGTCCCACACCCCCTTGAGCACCTGTACGACCTGCAGTGCACCGAGTTTCCAGTTGTCCAGGCCGCCGCTTTCGGCGCGGAATCCGAAATCGTCCAGCCAGCGTTTCAATTGCCGGTCCAGGCGGGCACCTGCAACTTCAACGCGCTGGTAAGCCTGCACGCGCTTTTTCAGGGTGTCGAGGATGGCCGACTCCTGGGCCGCACTGGCGGCGTCGAGGACCGCGCCATCGAGGCGTTGCTCCTGTTGCCTGACCTCGATGCGCGCGCTTTCCTGAAGCTCACGGAACAGGTCTTCGCGGCTGGCGAGATCGCGGCTGGCCTGGCTCAAAGCCACAATGACCGCCTGGCGGGTGGCTGCGTCATCCGAGCTGAAGGCTACGTAGCGCTGTCCCCACGCGTCGCTGGCGAGCTGAATCATTCCCTGCAGCCAGGTGAGCGTCATCAGGCTCAGGCGATCGGTTTCCATCTGCTTGTCAATCAGTTGCAAACGCCGCGCCGTCGCACCCCGCGGGTCGCTGGCCTGCGGCAGTGCTGCGAGTCGTGTGTGCTCGGCCGCGCGTTTGCCGTTTTCGGCGACCATGCGATCTATTTCCGTGCTCACTTTCGCCAGCATTTCGCGCAACTGCGCCTGCTGTCGTTCGAAATCCTCTTTGGCGAGACGCTGCTTGGGCAGCGCCTGCGCCAGCAGACGCTGCATTTCCTGGCTGATCGGCTGTAGCTTCTGCTGTTTCAGATGGACGAGATCGAGGCCCAGGGCGATGGTGCTCAGCTCGGCCTCGGCCTGCTGCCGACGTAACGCGGCGAGCTCACGGTTGTTGCGGTCCTTGTCGACCTGGTTCCGGCCGTCGGCACGCGCGAGCCGGTCTTCGGCCAGCCGGACAGCCTCGGCGGCGCGTTGGCGGGCATCGATCAGGCTAGCCTGTTGGGCTTCCAGCGCGCGCGCCGCCGAGGCCAGGCTTTTCAGCTGCTCGCGCAGGGCATCGTATTCATCGCGGAGCGCATCGGTGCGCACGGCGGAGTAGGGCGGCGGGCCCGCCAACTCCGCCAGCAGCGCCTTCTGGCTCGCTGTTTCGAGGCTGGACTTCTTCATCGCTTCCAGTTCGTCGAGCAGTTTCAGGCGCTCACCGTAGAGCAGGACCAGGCGGTCGAGCAGGCGCTGGCGGGCCGTTGTTGGCCGTTCTTCGCCGGACGTTTGTGCGTCCTTGAGCCGCTCTGCCTCCTGCACACGGCGTGCTTCGGCCAGCAGCGCCTCGGCCTGGGCGCGCGGGTCAGCCAGTGCCGCTGTGCTGGCCGATTCACCGGGAAGCGTTGCCTTTGGCGTTGTTGTGAGCTGCTTGGGCAGGGCAAGCTGCGCGTACGCGAGCGGGGCGAGTAGGAGTATGAGCAACGCGACGAGCAGGCGCCGAAAAATCATCAAACCCCCCTTCGTCTGGCGCGTGCGGTGCGCGTGGAGGCGAAGCGCGCTTGCCTGGCCCGGGTCGCAGCAAGTGGCCGACGCCGACCGCTTGCGGCGGGATGTCCGCCAGAACATGCCGAATGAACGACAACACTTGCCACAGAGTCTCCTTCAGGTAGGGGCGTAGTATCGAACGTGACGCCGCCGACGTCCACTGGTGATGTCCGATCGGGGATTCAGTCGTGCCGCCGTCGAGGCGGTTTCCGGCTTCCCTGCGCCACGCCAATCCCGACCTTATTCGGCAGCTTTTTGCGCCAATGGCGCCAGAAGGAGCTAGACTCGGCGCACGCCTCCCGGAGCATCCCCATGACCCCCGCCGCCGAATCCCAGCCCGCAGGCAGCCACGACCTGGAAGTGATTTCGCTGGTCGGTTTTGCGCATGGCGTTTCGCACTTCTTCCATTTGCTGTTGCCGCCGCTGTTCCCGTGGCTGATGCACGATTTCGGCCTGAGCTTTACAGGCATCGGCGCGACGATGACCATTTTTTTCGTCGTCTCGGCGCTTGGCCAGGCGCTGGCGGGCTTTCTGGTCGATCGCTTTGGCGCGGCCAGGGTGCTTGCCGGCGGCATCACCTGCTTCCTGGTGGCGGCGCTGCTGCTGTCGGTGGTCGACGGCTACCTCGGGCTGACGTTGGTCGCCGCGCTGGCGGGTCTGGGTAACAGTGTTTTTCACCCGGCGGACTTCACGGTGCTCAACCGCCATGTTTCACCGCACCGGCTCGGCCACGCTTTCTCGATGCATGGCCTGGCGGGCAATCTTGGCTGGGCGCTGGCGCCGGTGTTCATGACCGGAATTGCGGCCTCTGCCGGCTGGCGGGTTGCCGCGCTGGCCGCTGCGGGGATCGCCGCGCTGGCGCTGCTGCTGGTTGCCTGGCGTCGGCGGACGCTGGCCGACCCGCCGGGCGCGCTGGTCAGCGGCGTGGCGAGCGGGCAGGCGGTCGCGGCCTTCGCTTTTCTGCGCTCGCCGGCGGTGTGGATGTGCTTCCTTTTCTTCCTGCTGATTACCACCGCGTTTGGCGGCATCCAGAATTTCGCGACGCCGATCCTGCAGAACCTGCACGGTCTGTCGCTGGCCGCCGGGGCGAGCGCGCTTTCGGCGTATCTGCTCGGCGGCGCCGGCGGCATCCTGACCGGCGGTTTTCTGGCACTGAAGGCCGAGCAGGAAAGACTGATCGCCGCTGCGCTCGGCGCCGGGGCACTGCTCGCTGTCGCGCTGGCGATTCTGCCGCTGCCGCAATGGACCGTGCTGCCGATGATGGTCGGTATTGGCTACTGCACGGGAATCGCCGGTCCTTCACGCGACCTGCTGGTGCGCCGGGCGGCGACTTCGCGTTTCGGGCAGGCGGCGTACGGGCGCGTCTACGGCTTTGTTTACTCGGGGCTCGATAGCGGCCTGGCTCTGGCGCCGCTGGTCTTCGGCAGTTTGATGGACGGCGGGCGCTTCGCTGCCGTGCTGATTGGCATTGCCGCGCTGTGGGCGCTGTCGATCCTGACCGCGTTGCGCGTCGGTGGCGTTACCCGGCAGGCGGCTGCCTGAGGGCCGGCCGGCACCGGGTCAGTGCTCGACCAGACGCCTTCGCCGTTGTCACTATTGGTCACGCCGCAGGCGGGCCAACGGTTCACGCAATCCCCGTGCGCTCGAGCGCCGGCCGCCAGCATTTCGCCAGGCGGTTGAAACCACGCACGGTCGGGTGTAGCTCGTTCGCCCAATCGTCGTCGGCCTTCAGGGTATGGCGCCCGTCGACCAGTTGCAGCGTCGGCGCCTTCGCCTGCGCCGCTTCAAGGCACAGCCAGAACTGGTCGATCAGCAGTTTGACCACCTCCTGTTGCAGGTCGCGGTCGACCTTGGCGCCGTCCATGGGAAACTGCAGCCACTGCCCAAGTCCGAGGAAGCCTTTGCCGTTTGCCGGCGGATAGTCGTAGCTGTGTACGAAGACCGGCGTGCCGGGAATTTTCCTCTCGACCAGCTCGACAACGCTGAGCAGTGCGTCGATGACCGCTTTGAAAAGGGCCTCCGGCTGGCCGCTCCGTAGGCAGGAGACGGCCGAGGTGGCGTCGGAACAGTCCTCGAGGAGCAACTGCGCCAGATCGTCGCGGCCCGCGAAATCGTTGCCGCCGCCGGACAGAAAAACCGCTTTGATCGTCCGGCCATAGCCTGTCTTGCGGTCGAGGTCGCGTTCGATCTGCGCACGAATGGGGCCCGACTGGTACTCGACCGCTTCGGCGCCGTTGTGGCCACGTACCAGGATGATGTGCCGCTTCTTGCGGTTCAGTCGCTTGTGCAGCTGGTTGAGAAGATTGTTTTTCGGGTACCAGAACCATGAATCGCCAATGGCCAGGACAGTTGGAAACAGCCCATCCTTGGTCAACAGCGATTCGTCCCATACCGGCTTATTGATCATTTCATCCCCTCCAGTCGATTGTTCTAGCTTGTCTTGCGCATACGGCCGCGTATCGCGAGCAGATAGTCGCATAAGGTATGGACGATCTGCAACGACCTTGATTCAGCGCCAGCGCCGGCGCTTGCACGGGGCGCGGCCGGCCAAGGCGAATCAGGCCAGGGCGCTGGTGGCCGCCGTGCGGACACCTTCCTTGACCACTACGGCGCAGGAACTCTAAAGCAGGTGTTAAAGTCGGAGAGTGACTTTGCCGGGCAGGTTCCGGCAATCGGCTCGTCCGCTCGGCACGACCAGCGAATCACAGGACACACAAGGAAGGATGTGGATGATAAGCAGCGCCCGGTACTCGCTTCCAGCAATCGCTCTGCACTGGCTGATGGTCGTACTTTTGATCGGCCTGTTCACCCTGGGCCTCTACATGCACGATCTGCCCCTGTCGCCGGACAAGCTCAAGCTCTACTCGTGGCACAAATGGGCAGGTGTGACCGCCTTCATCCTGGCGCTATTGCGCCTGGCGTGGCGGCTCGGCAACCGGCCGCCGCCTTTGCCGGCGGCGATGCCACGCTGGCAGAAGGCAGCGTCGCACGGTATGCACCACCTCTTCTACGTGTTGATGCTCGCCATCCCGCTCTCCGGCTGGCTGATGAGTTCCGCCAAGGGTTTCCAGACGGTCTACTTCGGTGTCCTGCCGCTGCCTGATCTGCTCGCCAGGGACAAGGAAGTCGGCGAACTGTTGCAGACCGTGCACGAGTACCTCAACCTCACTCTGGCTGCGCTGGTCGTGGCGCACGTCGGTGCGGCGCTGAAACATCATCTCTTCGACCGCGACGACGTTCTTTCGCGCATGCTGCCGTTTCGCGATCGCGCCTGAGCGTCGCCGCCAACCCGCAGGCAGGGCCAGGTTCACGGCCTGTTCGCTGCACCTATGGAGAAAACATGAACCCCCTTCGCCTTGTCCTGGCCGCCCTGGTCGTTGCCAGTGGCCCTGCGAGTGCGCGCGAGTTCAGCGAGTTCCAGTCCGCCAAGAGCACGCTGCATTTCGTCTCCAGGCAAATGGGCGTAGCGGTCGATGGTCGCTTCACGAAGTTCTCGGCGACGCTGGCCTTCGATCCGGCCCGGCCAGCGGCGGCGACTGCCCGGCTCGAAGTCGATCTGGCCAGTGTCGATGCCGGCTCGCCGGACGCCGATGACGAGGTGGTCGGCAAGCCGTGGTTCAACGTCGAGCGCTTTCCCACCGCCAGCTTCGTTTCGACGGCGATTCGTCCGCTCGGCGGCGACGGATTCGAACTCATCGGCAAGCTGACGATCAAGGGCAAGACGCAGGAGGTCATTGCGCCCTTCACTTTCCGTCAGGACGACGGCAACGGCGTCTTCGACGGCGCTTTCGTCCTCAAGCGCCTCGATTTCGGCGTCGGTGACGGCGTCTGGTCCGACGTCACTACGGTCGCCAACGAAGTCCAGATCAGGTTTCACATCGTTGCCTCGCCGACTGCCTCCGGCAATTAGGCCGTTTGCAGGCACGACGCAAGCAAGGCTCTGCACGATCGCATTCCATTCCACCTCAGGGAGTTAGCCCATGAAGAAGCAAGCCGCCGCCGTTTTCACTTTCGTCCTCGCCGCTCTCTTCGCGGCCCCGGGTTTTGCCGCCCCCGAAACCTACGTGGTCGACCCGACACATACCTATCCGCGCTTCGAGTACAGTCATTTCGGATATTCGAACCAGATCCAGCGCTTCAACAAGACCTCCGGCACCATCGTTGTCGACCGCGCGGCCAGGACCGGCTCGGTGCACATCAGCATCGACGCCAAGTCGGTTGATACCGGCTATGCGCTGTTCGATGAACATATTCAGGGCGAAGACTACTTCGACACCGCGAAGTATCCGACCATTACCTACAAGTCCACCGCCGTCAAGTTCGACGGCGACAAGCCGGTGGCGGTGGAAGGTCTGCTGACCGTCAAGGGGGTCACCAGGCCGGTCACCCTGAAAGTGACCTCATTCCACTCGATGCCGCACCCGATGCTCAAGAAGGACGCCATCGGTGCCAACGCGGTGGCCAAGATCAAGCGTTCCGAGTTCAACGCCGGCAAGAACGCGCCGCACGTCAGCGACGAGGTGACGCTTACTATCGCCGTCGAAGCGCTGAAGCAGTAGACTGGCTTCAGCATGGGGCAGCGGGCCCCGTCCCCGTCCGCCACATCGGCGGGTGGGAACCACCTGGAGATTGCGATGAGCGACAACCATCCAAACGTAGCCCAAGCGGCGCCTTACCCGGTCGAGGTCGAAGCGGGTAAGACCTACTGGTGGTGCGCCTGCGGCAACAGCAAGCAGCAGCCTTTCTGCGACGGCAGCCACAAAGGGGGCCCGTTCCTGCCGCAGGAGTACACCGCTGACGCAGCCGCGAAACTTTTCTTCTGCGGCTGCAAGCGCAGCGCCAACAAGCCGCTGTGTGACGGTAGCCACAAGAAGCTGTAAAGAAAGCAACAAGAAATATGAAAGCGGCGAAATACTGCACCGGTCATCAGCAGCAGATTGGTCGGCGCCGGTGCGAACCCCTGGAGGAGAGGCAATGACCACAAGCCTGAGCAGTGCAGCGCTCGACCAACTTTTCTGCGAGGCGCGGACCCACAACGCCTTCGCCCGGGAGCCGGTTCCCGAGGCCACACTCCGTCACCTGTACAGCGTGATGAAATGGGGCCCGACGTCGATGAACTGCCAGCCGGCGCGGCTGGTGTTCGTGACCAGTGCCAAGGGCAAGGCACGGCTGGCACCGGCGCTGTCGCCTGCCAACCTGGACAAGACGCTGGCTGCCCCGGTGACAGTCATAGTGGCCATCGATACGCGCTTCTACGAGCACCTGCCGACGATGTTCCCGGCCTACGACGCCAAGCCGACGTTTGCCGGCAACGCCGAGCTGGCCGCCAGCACCGCAGCGCGCAATGGCACGCTGCAAGGCGCCTACCTGATCCTTGCCGCCCGCGCCCTGGGACTCGATTGTGGCCCGATGTCCGGCTTCGACGCCGGCAAGCTCAACGCCGAGTTCTTCCCGGACGGGCGTTACCAGGCGAATTTTCTCTGCAACCTCGGTGTCGGCGATCGCGCCGCCCTGCACCCGCGTGGCCCCCGCCTGACTTTCGAGGAAGCCTGCGAGATCGCCTGACGGGAAGGAGGGTGGTCGGGCTGAGTCACTGCCCGATTCATGGTGCGCCATCTGCGCGGGCAGCTGCGCAATGAAGCAGCGCGCGTTCTCGCGCGGGGGCTGCGACCGCGGCGAAGGGTCGCAGGTGTCGGCGCCGCCCGGCATGCGCTTTCCCGGTATTCGTTCCGCTGCACGCATGAGGTCGAAAAGCGTACCGGGCAATTCCCTGACGTCTGGAGAGTTGATTTACACGCCGCAAACAATCGTGTACAAAGATTCACGCTTTCCATGTGCAAGCGCAATGCTGGTGACACGGAGGACACATCAATGTTCAAGGCGCTGGCTGTTACGGTCTCTCTGATCCTGATTCCCGTCTTCGCAGTTGCCGCACCGCCGCCGCAAGCGGGCGCCGCGGCCACCGGTCGAGGCTCCACATGGAACCTGCCCTACGCCGAGAAGCAGGCGGCGCTGACGCTGATGGGTCATGCCGAGGCGGGCGCGGAAATCTACGAGGCCCGATGCGCCGCCTGCCATCTGCCGACCGGCGGCGGGAATCCGGACGGCAGCACCCCGCGCTTGGCGGGCCAGTACACCACCGTCCTGATCAAGCAGCTTGCCGATATTCGCGCCGGGCTGCGCGAAAACCCGACGATGTACCCGGTTGCCATGAGCCTCGCCGACGCACAGGCGATCGCGGATCTCGCGGCGTACATCGAGACGCTATGCATTCCGCGTGGTGCGGGGCAGTACGAAGCCCCTGACGCCGCCAAGCAGATCGCCTACGGCAAGGCGCTTTTTGCAGAGAAGTGCACCCTCTGTCACCTGCCGAGTGGTGACGGCGTCAAGGAGAAGTTCTACCCCGTTCTCGCCGGCCAGCACTATGCCTATCTGCTACGGCAACTGGTCGACATTCGCGATGGCCGGCGCGGAAACGCCCACCCGGGGATGGTCAAGGTGGTTGCCAAACTCAACGACGTGCAACTGGTTGCGCTCGCCGCCTATCAGGCAAGCCTGGCTACGCGGGTGCGCGGCTGGACACTTCATCCGCGCTTGTGCCAACCTGACTGACACGATGAGGCGGCGTCGGTGCGGGAGTCTCCTGGCGTCCCCTCATCGCCGCTACCACGTGGACCGCGCGAAGAATCCGCTGCGCTCGCCTCGACGCACCCGAAATCGGGCGACAACTGTCTCGTCTTGCCGTTTAGCCTAACAGGCCCTTTCGCCGTCGTCGCGCGAACAGCCGGTCTTCCCCGTGCGCTATGCAAATTGCGTCGATAGTACTCATGGCGCTGCAAGTTCGGGTGCTGTCGCGTGCGTTGTATCGTCCCTGATTTGCGCGCAAACATGCGAATTCCCTGAGACCGATTGGCGATCGCTTCGAACCACCGAAGATTATTCAGAGGTGCTCCTGTGACCCCATACGATGAAAGCCGGGCAGACGCTGCGCCGGCCATGGCGCACTGGTCGCTCCTGGCGGAATGGAACGGGACACCGCCCGAAGGTTTCAAGGCGGCACCGTTCAGCGCCTCGGTCGCGATGCTTGACCAGCGTTCGTTCTTTGTTGCCTCGCCCTGGGGGGCGCTTTACCGCTCGGATGATTCCGGCCGGACCTGGGCGGAAATCACCGATGACAAGTTCAAGGGGGGTGTCAAGGCCATCCTTGCGGTTCCGCGGATCAATGCCCTCGTGGCGGCCAGCCAGCACCTGGTCGACGACCGGTTCCAGGGGGTACAAGGCGTTTTCGTCACGCAAGACGTGGGCGCGAACTGGACATCGCTTTTCAGATCAGTACCCGGCATCGGGTCCGCGACGGGGTACGGCGCCGGCACCCCGCATATTCTGGCCGTGACGCCTAGCGGCGGACTTGTCATCGGGATGAACGCCGGCATCAAGGACGCGCCGTTTTCGCTTTACAGCTCGTACGGGATGTTCTTTGGCGACCCAAAGCCGGATTGGGGGCGGACCTGGAACGTCGACAAGTGGCGGGGCGGCTGGAACGAGATGTTTCCACCGACGAACACAGTGAGCGAGCCCTCGGCCAGTCAGGTGACAACGGCCTTGGCCTTCGGCGGCGAGCACATGTTCGGGGCCACAAGCGCGTCGCGCGGTGGCGCCGACCGTTTTTATGGCCACGAGTGGCAGCTGCAAGCGGTTGGCGTCGAACTGGGCGGTATCACCGCAATGGCGGCCACGGCGGACGGCGCGATCCTCTATGCGGCGACCGCCGACAACGTTCTCTGGCACTCTGAAGATGCCGGCAAGCAATGGGTTGCGTTCGACGACAGGATCGCCGCGCTGGCAGGGCACGGAGAGTTGATCCGCACGATCAATCTGGGCGCCGACGGGCAATTGGACAGCGTCTGCTTGATCGGACCACAAAGCGCTGCGTTCCTTGCGTGGTCCACGGAGGACCTGCAAAGCGCGCTTTACGGGATGATCGGCGCCGAACGGCAGGCGCGGGCCGACCTTGCCGAGGCCAGGCGAGGGCTGAAAACCCAGCTTCTGAGCGCCGAGACGGCGCTGGCGGATGCCACGGAAATGAGCGGCAGCGCAGACCGCTTTCGACACGCTACAGAAACGCTTCGACACCGATCAGACGGCCCTGAAGGCCAGCATCGAGGTCGTGAGGACGAACGCGCTCGAGCACGAGAAGAGCGCGCTGGCGATTGCCGCCAATATCGCCGCCCTGGCGCAGAAAGAGGCCGTCGAACAGCAGCGCGTCGTCGCTGCGGCGGCGCAGACTCGGGCGCTGGCCGAACAGAAGCAGACCCTGGAGGCCGCGCACGAACAGGCGGTCGACACGCTGGCTGCCAACGCCGCCCTGGCCGCCGCGCAAACCCATGCCGAGAGTTTCGCGGGCATGCTGGAACAGGCCAATGCCGACTGGGCTGCGCACCCGAATGGCGAGCAGCAGCGGGGCGCCGTGATCGCGCTGCGCGAGCAAAAGGCCTATGCCGATGCGCACCACCAGATCGCCGGCAACCTGAGCCGGATGCTGTTGTCGGGGACCCGCGTCGAGACCCCGGGCAATCCTCACGATCCGCACAATCCGAGCGACGTCCCGTCGCTGTACGAGGCGACCGGGCAGCAATTCCCGCTGGTGGGCTCGAAGACGGCCGTGGCGGTGACGCTGCGGCTGAGGGATGGCGCGCCGACGGCGGAATTCGCGGTCCCGCCGGGCATGCTGTATGACCGCGTCGACAACGACACGCTGCACTGGGAAACCCGGCTGAGCGGCTCCGACAAGGCGCCCGGCTGGGTGTTCCGGCAGTTGCCGCCGATCATGCGCCGGCAAAAGCGCCTGCCGCTGAGCCACCTTCTGGCCTGGAGCGACAAGGCCCGCGTGCTGGCTCCCTTCAGCGACGAGCTGCGCCTGACGCTGGCAACCGGCAGGGACGGCACATTGGCGCTGATCGTCAAGGATACCGAGGTGGACGACACTCGCTCGCAGACCACCCACGATCACAGCAGCGGCGACTGGGCGAATGCCCGCCCCGCGCTGGTCATTCCGGTTGGCTTGCACCGCGTCGACAGGATCGGCACGGACGGCAAGAAGGCCAGCCTGAAAGACGTGGTCGAGATCGAGGGCACCGACGAGGCCGGGAAAGCGCAGCTGCTCGACTATGTGGCTGCCCTGCTTGAGTGGCTGCGCGCCACTGACACCGACACGGTCAGGGTGGCCGGCGAGAACCGCGTCATGCCGCCGAAAGCCAGCATTTCCTGTACGCTCGACAAGACTTACCCCGGCGCCTGGAAATGGCTGAACCCGGCCACTAAGGCGCTGGAAGATGCGGGCGATCTGCGCCAGCTGATCGTCGAGGTGATCCTTGAGCGCAGCTGGTCGGCCGCCGCGGGCCACACGCAGGCCGATGAGGATGCCTGGCCTGGTTCACCCTGCCCGCGTCTGCCGCCTTTGCGGGCAAGCGCGCCCGGCATCGCAGGTTTCGCAGATCAAGACACCCGTCCGCCGGTCGCCACCGACACGGCAACGGGCACCGGCAAACCCGCCGTCCCCGCGACACCCGTCCCGCAGCCGGTGTATGACACCGTTGCCCAAAGCAAGGCCGCTCTGGCGCAGACGATCAAGAGCACGCTCGACTGGATCTATCAGGGGGACTACCAGCACAAGACGCCGGAAGAGACCCGCAAGCTTGGCGAGGTTCTCGGTGCGGCGGAAGAAAGCCTGCTGCAAGCGATGCTGAGTAAGCTCGAAAACGACTACAACACGGCCGTTGTCGGCCAGATCCCGGTGGAAGTTTCGCTGCACGGCCGGATCGAGCCCTGGGACGGGCCGGATCGGCCTGCACCCAGTCTCTTTGGTCCGATTGGCACCACCGGCGTGGATGCCGCTTCGGAGATCAAGAAACTGCCCTACAACTTGAGCAATTCGAAACTGCCGATCCGCAATCGCGGCGATCAGCCGGAATGGCTGAACTTCACCGTGCAGGCCAGGAATCCCAGCGTACAGCCGTTTTTCAAGGCGCATCTGGAGTTCTCGGCGAACGCGGTCGAGCACAACATTCACTCCGATGATGCCAGAAACGGCTACGTGCCCTCATCCTGGCTGAGCTTTGTTCTGCCGAACGATCGCGACAAGGGCGACCCGAGGCCCAATACCCTGACCGCCGCGCTTGGCCTGAAGGGCGAAGACAGGGACCACCCCGACAGCGTCGCGGAGACGATCATTCCGGTCCCGCTGCGTTCGTTCCCGCCCAATGCCAAGCTGATGCGCCAGACGGCGACCCAGACCCCGCTCGACACAGGCTCCCCGCCAAGGATCGAGGACGTGCTGAAGTGGGACTACCATGTCGAGGTCGAACCGCCGCGTGCGGCACAGGACCGGCTGGTCCTGCAGGTCGTCTTCAACGAAGAGGTCGGTGTCCCGCAGACCGCAAGCGACGCCACCCAAGGTACGCGCATCGACGATGTCCACGGCAGGCTTTTCGACGCGTTCGCGCGCTATCGCTTTGCCCTGACGCAGTTGAAGGCCGACACAGCGCTTGCGGACCGCGACACCGTCGTCAAGCTGAACGGCCTGATCGCCAGCGTCGCCGAGGCCTGGGGCCCGGTCGCCGCCGCTCAGCAGGCCGAACGCATCAAGCGCAGCGACGCCCCGGCCGCGCGCGCGGCGGTGCCGGACGCGGTGCATGAGATCCTGGGGTTCGAGATCCTGGGGTTCGAGATCCTAGGGTTCGAGATCTGGGAGTTCGAGATCATCGTCGCCACGCCCGCGGACGGGCTGCAGACGGTGACACTGGTGCAGCTTTCAGCGGGCGCTGTGCAGTGGCCGCTTCTCGACGGCTATGACGGCCCTCTGCCCGGCAAGGCCGAAGCGCAGCGCGTCTACCGGTCGAGAACGCCCCTCAATGCTCTTCCGGATGCGGTCGCCGCTACGGCCACCGGTTCGCCCACCGCTGCGGCCACCGCCCCGAAAGGCGCGCAATCGTACAGGTTCGTGTGGGAAAAGCTCTACGTGCTGCAATACCAGAGCGCGCATACCGGCGGCTACATCCTGCGCAACGAACGGCTGGCACCCGAAGACGCCTACAGCGCCGCCAAGCCCAACCACGACGACTGGAACACCAATTCGGCCTTCGTCTACCGATCCGAACTGGTGCGCTTCAGCGCGCCCGTGGTCCCGCTGATCAGTGCCGACGCGGTTGCCTACATTGCCGATCCCAACCGCGAGGCGGCCATTGCCGGCATGTTCGACCAGTTCCGCCAAAGCGCCAGCGCGCATCCGGCCAGGGACCTGCAGCTGGAAATCCAGGTGAACTACAGCTTCGAGCTGATGGCCCGTGACGGTGCCGGCCTGCGCACCTCGGTGCCCGTCTTCCTGATGCAGACCACGATTGGCGATACCACGGCGCTGCCGACGGACGGGCAGAACGGCGAGCAGATGTTCGCCGACGACGCCACGGCCGCATCCGCCATCGAGCAACAGATTGCGGCGTGGGAAACGCAGCATCTGGGCCCGGGGCAAAACGACAAACCTGCCTGGGATTTCGCCTGCACGATCTTTGCCACCAGGATCGTTCGTCACCACCGCCTACTGCCGCTGGTGCGCATCGGTCGGGCCGGTGTGGCGCCGCATTCCCGCCGGGACTTTCAGCAAGCTGGAGAGCCACTTGAAACCGTGTCATCGCTGGAATTGTTAGGTACCATTCCGCGTGCAACACACCGCCGCTGATCCCGCCGCGCTCTCACCGCAAAGAGGGCATGCTAACCTCCTGTCTGCGCGGCTGCGGCACAGCTTGCAATGGCCATCCTTAAGGTGAGAACGGGGAGACAAGTACAATGGAACTAAAGAGCGGGCTTTGCCAAATGGTTTCCCAGGGAGCGGGGAGTTACAAGTTCCTGGACGGGGGTGCCAGCAACGGATCAGCCTATATGTCGAACGATAGTAAGAAGCGAGGGACATTCTGGCTCGTGCGACCTCAGATCCATGAAGGATTCCCCACAGGTATTTGGATGTTCGAGCAGCCCTCGCCAGAAGGGCAACTAAGCGATTCCATTTCCGGCAGCGGTGTTTACCTGGTGACGCGTATGGAAAGTTTCGATTGGTACCCGAACCCCCAGCCTTACATCGCGATGGGCGACGACGTTGCGAACGCCCACTGGATGGCCGAAACGTACAATTCCGCGCCAGGATTCTTTAATTTCCGGAGTCAAGGTTACCTAAATGGGAATCCGGGGGACAGTACGCCTTGGCGCTACCAAGTGAGCTTGGGGAGCTACGGAAACGCTGGGGAAACCTCGTGGAAAATCATTTACACGCCAAAAGGCTAGCCGCTCTTGGCGATTGGCTGCCAAGGCTGTGAGGTAGGCTGCGGCGCCATGAAGCAAGGGTTGGGTGAGGCAAGGCGGGCTGCAGGTCGCAGAAGACGCAAATGGCGGGCGGCCCGGAGCCAACGGCATGCCGACACTCAGTCCGAACGAACTATTCTTGGCGCATCGCTACGGGTGCGAATGGCGTGGAACAAGGCGATGGCATCTGTAGCGGCCGTCAACGCGCATGACCCGACATGGCGGAGCATCGCGCCCATCAATTGGCGGGCCATTCCCGCAAACCAAGAACCCCGGACGGACCACGGTTGCTGAAATCTTCCGAGAGCAATGAGAGCCGATCATCAAACGCTTTGCGCCAGAAGACTGTCGCCGACGTTTGCGAACGGCGGCAGTCGCCGCAGGCCGTTCGGATGGGCTCACCCGGCGGCGGTCTGGTCGTCGGGGCCGCTGCGGTCCTTGGGCGAATGTGCCTTGCGCGTTGGCTGTACGCCGCGTTGCCGCCGTTCGACCGGGTTCGCGGAAGCAGTCTGGGCCGGCGACGCTGGGTGACCGCTTGTTGAACAACGCTACTCACACTTTCGACCCTGAGCGGACCTTCATCCAGCCGCCTGCTAAATGGCAGGTAACAAAGTAAAGGTGCCGTTCCAGGCGAGTGCTCACTGGCAAGTGATCGGCCATTGCCGACCTTGAGGGCGCCCTCCGGATCGGTCGGCAATGTGCCGGATACCTGCCGCTCGCCCCAGAATCTAGCTGAACGTTGGCTTCCTGACCTGACGAACTTAGACTCCCGACCCAACGTAGTGATCGGCGCTGCACGGAAACGGTCCCCCATCGTCTATGGAGGGTTGGACATTCACTTGGGCATGCAGTCTTGCCAAATTTTGCCAATGCGACTAATCTGTGACCATGAGCACGATGAACATTTCCTTGCCCGACAGCCTGAAATCCTTCGTGGACGAGCAGGTCAGCGAGCGTGGCTTTGGCACCAGCAGCGAGTACGTGCGCGAACTGATCCGCAAGGATCAGGATCGTCAACGGTTGCGTGCCTTGTTGCTGGCGGGCGCAGCCTCTGCACCGGGATCGCCAGCCAATGGCGCATACTTCGAAGGTCTGCGTGACCGGGTACGTAGGGCTGCAAAGCCTGCTTCTCGCGGGTGAAGGTCAAACCAGTAGTTCCGCGTGAGCAGGCCAACCAAGACGTCGACGACGCGATAGCCTACTATTTGGCAGAGGCTGCGGCGTCGGTCGCACTCGATTTCATCGACGAATTGGAACAGGCCTATACCCACATCGGTCGCTATCCCGGCACGGGTTCGCCTCGCTATGGGCATGAATTGGACCTTTCTGGTCTTCGCTCGTGGTCGCTGTCTCGCTACCCCTACCTCGTCTTCTATGTCGAACGCCCAGACTACATCGATGTCTGGCGTGTGCTACATGGCCAGCGCGACATTTCCGCCTGGATGCGAGACGCGGACGCCGTCGTCTGAGACCCCTGCCCGGCATTCCGCGAGCCAGTTATCGTAGTCCGTTTACGCCACCCTTCCCGTGGCCGCTTCGGGCCGGCAGTACTCATAGGGCATCTCGCCCATCGCTGCCGTCGCAAACTGTGGCGAAGAATCAGACTCCGATCAACAACCAAGGAGTCTGAGATGGAAGCCATCATCAAACGCGAAGCCTGGAACAAGGGGAAGCTCGTCGGCCAAAAGCCACCCCTCAAGCCGAAGGACATCTGGGCGATCCGCATTTACCTCCAGAATGCGCACGCGGTCCGCGATCTCGCCATGTTCAACCTGGCCATCGACAGCAAGCTTCGCGGCTGCGATCTCGTCAGCCTGCGCGTCCGCGACGTCACGCATGGGAGTCAGGTTCTTCCCCGGGCCATCGTGGTCCAGAGGAAAACCCAGCGACCTGTGTAGTTCGAACTGACCGAGCCGACGAGGCTCGCCGTTGCGGCTTGGCTGGACAAGGCCAGGCTACGGGGCGAGCAGTTTCTCTTCCCGAGCAGGGTCGCGAGGTCACCGCATGTTTCAACCCGCCAGTACGCGAGGGTTGTGCATCACTGGGCCGAAGCGGCCGGGCTCGATCCATCGACCTATGGGACGCACTCGATGCGCCGAACGAAAGCGACCCTGATCTACAAGCGCACGAAGAATCTGCGGGCCCGGAACGTGTCAATGACTTTGAGACACCGATGCACATTAATTTAGTGAGCATGGATCGGGCGTTTTCGTCGGCGTGTTCTCCTGCTTGGGTGGGTTGATCCAGGCGGCGATGGGCAGCCTGGGAGGTTGGGGGCAGTGGCCCTTGAATCGGCTCGGGTGAGCAGCGTAGGCGGTGTTCAGGGTGTCGGCCCGTTGCTCGAACAGCTGTTCAGCCTGGCCATGGTGGACCGCGGTCGGAGTCATGAAGCCGATGCCGGAATGGCGATGCTGTTCGTTGTACCACTGGAAGAAGCGCTGGCAGTGAGCGCGGGCTTCTTCGATGCTGGCGAAGCGCTCGGGGAAGTCAGGGCGGTATTTCAGGGTTTTGAACTGCGCCTCCGAGAAGGGGTTGTCGTCGGAGACGTAGGGACGGCTGTGGGACTTGGCCACATCGAGGTCCACCAGCAGTTCTGCCACGAGCTTGGATCGCATGCTGGTCCCGCGGTCGGCATGGACCGTGAGCGTGCGTGGCTCCACGCCTTGTTTGGCGACGGTCTCGGC
>JEMY01000048.1:2500-22352 GCA_000585075.1 Candidatus Accumulibacter regalis
TGCAAGTGATAGCAATTGAGTTAGCGGAAGCCTCTGGAAAGTGGCGCCATAGTGGGTGAAAGCCCCGTACGCGAAAACTTGGTTGTGGTACTAAGCTTGCGACAAGTAGGGCGGGGCACGAGAAATCCTGTCTGAACATGGGGGGACCATCCTCCAAGGCTAAATACTCGTAATCGACCGATAGCGTACCAGTACCGTGAGGGAAAGGCGAAAAGAACCCCGGGAGGGGAGTGAAATAGATCCTGAAACCGCATGCATACAAACAGTGGGAGCCCCTTCGTGGGGTGACTGCGTACCTTTTGTATAATGGGTCAGCGACTTACGTTCAGTAGCGAGCTTAACCGAATAGGGGAGGCGTAGGGAAACCGAGTCTGATAAGGGCGATTAGTTGCTGGGCGTAGACCCGAAACCAAGTGATCTATCCATGGCCAGGATGAAGGTGCGGTAACACGCACTGGAGGTCCGAACCCACTAATGTTGAAAAATTAGGGGATGAGCTGTGGATAGGGGTGAAAGGCTAAACAAACTTGGAAATAGCTGGTTCTCTCCGAAAACTATTTAGGTAGTGCCTCAAGTATCACCGACGGGGGTAAAGCACTGTTATGGCTAGGGGGTCATCGCGACTTACCAAACCATTGCAAACTCAGAATACCGTTGAGTGCGAGCTTGGGAGACAGACATCGGGTGCTAACGTCCGGTGTCAAGAGGGAAACAACCCAGACCGCCGATTAAGGTCCCAAAGACATAGTTAAGTGGGAAACGAGGTGGGAAGGCTTAGACAGCCAGGAGGTTGGCTTAGAAGCAGCCATCCTTTAAAGAAAGCGTAATAGCTCACTGGTCGAGTCGTCCTGCGCGGAAGATATAACGGGGCTCAAACTATGCACCGAAGTCGCGGATATCCGTAAGGATATGGTAGGAGAGCGTTCTGTAAGCCGTTGAAGGTGTCTTGAGAAGGATGCTGGAGGTATCAGAAGTGCGAATGCTGACATGAGTAGCGATAAAGGGAGTGAAAAGCTCCCTCGCCGAAAGCCCAAGGTTTCCTGCGCAACGTTCATCGGCGCAGGGTGAGTCGGCCCCTAAGGCGAGGCTGAAAAGCGTAGTCGATGGGAAACAGGTCAATATTCCTGTACCTCTTTGTAATGCGATGGGGGGACGGAGAAGGTTAGGTCAGCCGGGTGTTGGACGTCCCGGTTCAAGCGTGTAGGAAGGTCTCTTAGGCAAATCCGGGAGATCAATTCTGAGGCGTGATAACGAGTGGTCTTTGACCGCGAAGTGATTGATACCATGCTTCCAAGAAAAGCCTCTAAGCTTCAGTTACAGAGAGACCGTACCGCAAACCGACACAGGTGGGCAGGATGAGAATTCTAAGGCGCTTGAGAGAACTCAGGAGAAGGAACTCGGCAAATTTGCACCGTAACTTCGGGATAAGGTGCGCCCTGATAGGTTGAAGCCCCTCGCGGGTGTAGGCTGAAAGGGTTGCAGTGAAATGGTGGCTGCGACTGTTTAATAAAAACACAGCACTCTGCAAACACGAAAGTGGACGTATAGGGTGTGACGCCTGCCCGGTGCCGGAAGGTTAAGTGATGGGGTGCAAGCTCTTGATCGAAGCCCCGGTAAACGGCGGCCGTAACTATAACGGTCCTAAGGTAGCGAAATTCCTTGTCGGGTAAGTTCCGACCTGCACGAATGGCGTAACGATGGCCACACTGTCTCCTCCTGAGACTCAGCGAAGTTGAAATGATTGTGAAGATGCAATCTCCCCGCGGTTAGACGGAAAGACCCCATGAACCTTTACTGTAGCTTTGCATTGGACTTTGAACCAATCTGTGTAGGATAGGTGGGAGGCTGTGAAACTGGGACGCTAGTTCTGGTGGAGCCAACCTTGAAATACCACCCTGGTTTGTTTGAGGTTCTAACCATGGCCCGTGAATCCGGGTCTGGGACCGTGCATGGTAGGCAGTTTGACTGGGGCGGTCTCCTCCTAAAGTGTAACGGAGGAGTACGAAGGTACGCTAGGTACGGTCGGACATCGTGCTGATAGTGCAATGGCATAAGCGTGCTTGACTGCGAGACTCACACGTCGAGCAGGTACGAAAGTAGGTCATAGTGATCCGGTGGTTCTGTATGGAAGGGCCATCGCTCAACGGATAAAAGGTACTCTGGGGATAACAGGCTAATACCGCCCAAGAGTTCATATCGACGGCGGTGTTTGGCACCTCGATGTCGGCTCATCACATCCTGGGGCTGTAGTCGGTCCCAAGGGTATGGCTGTTCGCCATTTAAAGTGGTACGTGAGCTGGGTTTAAAACGTCGTGAGACAGTTTGGTCCCTATCTGCCGTGGGCGCTGGAAATTTGAAGGGGGCTGCTCCTAGTACGAGAGGACCGGAGTGGACGAACCTCTGGTGTACCGGTTATGACGCCAGTCGTATTGCCGGGTAGCTAAGTTCGGAAGAGATAAACGCTGAAAGCATCTAAGCGTGAAACTCGCCTTAAGATAAGATTTCCCTGGGGACTTGATCCCCCTGAAGGGTCGTGGTAGACCACCACGTTGATAGGCTGGGTGTGGAAGCGCAGCAATGCGTTAAGCTAACCAGTACTAATTGCCCGTGAGGCTTGATCCTATAACCTTAAGCAGCAACTCAGAAACAAAGCGCAATCACAACGCCCCACATTACCTTCTTCCCCTTTTGCGCACCCCGCCCCTACCGCGGCGTGCGAAACCGTTATGCTTGGCGGCAATAGCCCTTTGGACCCACCCCTTCCCATCCCGAACAGGACCGTGAAACGAAGGTACGCCGATGATAGTGCATACTTCATGTGTGAAAGTAGGTCACCGCCAGGCTCCCCCTCCACAAAGCCCCCGACAAATCCTCGTCGGGGGCTTTGGCCGTTAACGCCCGAGAAAATTGTCGGCAAGCCGTCGTGGTCGCTTGCACCCCGGGGTCGGTCGCGTACACGGCCAGTGGGCGTGGGCGGTTGACCGCGTAATTCGTTTCTGGGATATTCGGGGCCTGCCGTCACGGTCAGCCTGCGATTTCCTGCTCGCCTTCTGACGCGACGGCGCTCGGAAGCAGCTGAGCATCTTCCCCCCGGGCGGCCGGTGGCCTGGGATGGACGGAGAACACCCATCGCGTCGCCTGCGTCGAGCGCTGCGCCACGATCAGGGTGACGGGCGGCGGCTTCTCGTATTCGCAATCAGGGAACGTTCTACTGGAGACCGATGCTGCTCGCCCTGCAAATCGCAATCGACACCCTGCTCAAGAGTGCTCTGCCGTCGCTGTTCACCGGGCCCGCCGCCGCGGCAGTGACATTTTCGGCCGACGCCTGGGATTTCGATCGCCTCTCCGCCGATCCGATTGCCGGCGAACCGGGGCCAGAGGATGCGGTGGACGAACTGGTTTTTGATCCGACTGCCGCTGCCGGTCCCTACGCGCTGACCCGGCCACCGTGTCCGGGCCAGAAGCGCGTGTACCTGCGCTCGACGGGTGGCGCCTTGGTGGCTTTGCGCAACAGCGAGGTGGTCTGGGACGTTGCCGACGCCGCGTCGTTCTCGGTTGTTCCCGCTGTGGGCCGGGTTCTCTCCGGATTCGACCATTTGCACGTGATGTACGGCGTCGTGGCCGCGGCGACCCGCCTCAAGTCGTCGCACAAGCTGGCCTTGCAGATCGCCGCTGGCGACGCCGAGAGTACCGAGCGGGCGTTCACGCTGGCGCTCGCGGTGCTGGTGATAAACCGCGAAGCCTTGCTGCGCGCGGCTTCGTTTTCGCGCACCGCCAGCGGCTATCAGGCCGACGGTATGGTGAAAACGCTGAGGTTCACCTCCGGTTCGTCGCCGGACCCGGTGCAGCGCACGCTGGCCCTGGAAGCCGAAGTCGAAGTGCGCCTGGAGCGTCTGATCGGCGAGGAGGAGGGGCGTTCGATCGAAGCTAGGCTTTCGCCGGGTCGCGAGGTCGGGAGAAAGACGACGGTCAGCGACACGCCGCCACGCCAGTCCTGAACGTCCGCCTGCCGAAGCTCCGAAGCGGGGGAGGGTAGCGGGGGCGCGGGCGAAGGTCGTCGCGCCTTCACCTCCGCGCTCGTCATGGTCCGCGTGCGGTGCTATTGTGATCGCCGTTTGGCAAGCAGCGTGGCCTGCCCGGCAGGCAGTGACAGAGGCAGAAAATACCCGGGGGGTAGATATCATGGAAGTCTCAGCAATCGCTGCTCTGGCAACTGAGCTCAGCCAGACGCGCAACGCGGGCGCGGTGCAACTGGCGGTCCTCAGGAAAGCCATGGCTATTCAGGAAGAAAATGCGCAGCAGCTCATTGACGCTGCGTCGCAAGTCGTCAGCAACAATCCCCCGCACCTCGGTAATCGCGTCGATACCTCGGCGTAGATCCACCGCCAAGCGTTTCCCGCAGCAGGGGCCAGCGCTCGGCGCGCTGTCAACATCAGCCGGCGGCCGTCACCCGCCGCACCTGCACCGTCGCCGTCATTCCCTGGTAGGCGTTGGCTGCACCGAACCAGTTTCCCGAGATCGGCGAGGCCTGGCTGGGGTCGCGCGCGACGCCGACGCGGATCAGCTGATTGCTGCCGAGCAGGTTGTTGGTGGGGTCGAAGGTGACCCAGCCGGCACCGGGCAGGTAGACCTGCAGCCATGCATGCGTCGTGCCGGCACCGATGGTGCCGCTTTCGCTCTCGCGATCGCTGCCATGACCGGTGCCCCTGCCACCGTCGAGCGCCTGGTCGTAGAGGTAGCCTGAGACGAAACGGGCGGCAACGCCAAGGCGCCGTACCGCCTCCATCATCAGCAAGGCAAAGTCGCGGCAGGTGCCGGTCCCCAGATCAAGCGTTTGCAGCGGCGTCTGCGTCCCTTCCTGCTCGCGCTGGGCGTAGCCGAAGTAGTTGCGGATGAACTGGTTCATGTTCAGCAGCAGGTCGCGCGTACCGGTCGGGCCATCGGTGCGCATGAACTGGCGCGCCCAGTGGGTCAGCACGCCGTCCGGGTCGTCGTGGTGCGGGCGCATGTAGTGTTCGAGGTCGAAACGCTCCTCGACCGAATAGGCAAAGGGAAAGATCTGCGCGCTCGGTGAAAGCGACAGTTCAGGGTAAGGGCTGAGCGCGTGTTCGATGGTGAATGAACAGACGATCTTGAGTTCCGTGGCCGAACCGAGCGGGGTCACCAGCGCCACCGAATTCGAGTGCGGGTCCTGGATCATGCGCACCGCCGCTTGCGGACTGACCTGCAGGTCAGTGGCCAGTACGCGCTGGTCGTGACTGTCGCGCGGGCGGAACATCACCCGGTGCTCGCCGAAAGTCACCGGCGAGCTGTAGCGGTAACAGGTGGTGTGCGTGATGTCGTAATGGACGTGCATTGCTGGCCTCGCCTGGTGTCTCTTATTGCATCGCTTCGACGATTGCCGCCGCCAGCACTTCGCCGCTTTGCGCGCCGGAGACGCTCAGGCGGCGCTGGATGATGAAGAAGGGCACGCCGCTGACGCCAAGAGCGGTGACCTTGTCGGCCAGTGACCTGACCGATTTTTCGCCCTCCGTGCTGGCCAGGTAATCGGCGACGTCCTTCTTGATGTCACCGCTGGCGGCGGCAATCCCGGCCAGCGTCGCGACGTTGCCGATATCCTCGCCACGCTGGAAGTGGGCGACGAACAAGCCATCGACCAGCGCTTCGATGGTCGCTGGCCGATGACCGATCGATTGGGCGCGATAGACCAGGCGGTGCGCGCGCAGCGTGTTCGGGCGGGTGACGATGCGGGCAAAGTCGAATTCGACCCCCGCCTCCCGGCCGGCGGCGACGACGTCGCTGTGCAGCTTGTCTACCGGCGTCTTGCCGCCGAACTTGGCTTCCAGGAAAGCGCGGTAGGGCTCGCCTTCCGGCGGCGTGTTCGGGTTGAGGAAATACGGCAGCCAGTTGAACTGGAAGCGGGTCTCGGGATGGCTGGCCTCGACCATGGCCGCCGCCTTGGCGAGCCGGTGCTTGCCGATGAAACACCACGGGCAGACGAGGTCGGAAACGATGTCGATGGTCACGTTCATGGGGGTCAGCGCCGATCTGGCGGGCAGGCAGTGCAAGGGCAAAAAGTGGCAGCAAGGGCCAGCGAGCAACGGCGCACCATAACACAAGGCCTCTTCATCGGCTGTTGGCGAAGCGCTGCAGCCTTTCGGTCAGCTGTTCGAGATACTGCGCCAGCAGTTGCGGTGCGTGCTGGCGAAACATGCGGATACGCCCGGTATGGATCAGGACCAGCAAGCCGACCATGTGCGCGAAGAGGGCGGTGACTTCCGCTTCGCAGGCGGTGGCATCGAGGCCGTACTCGCTCACGGCGTCGGCGGTCGGCTGCAGGGCGGCGCGCAGCTGCGCGTTGAGTTGCGCGTCGAGTTCGCGCGTCAGGCCTGTCGGGCGCACGCCCTGGAAGAGATAGAAGCCGAGATCGAGATCGCGTGGGTTCTCGCGGTAGAAATCGAAGAACGCGCTGGCCTTGCTGCGCACCCTTTGCGCCGCGCCGCCGTCAGCGGGTGCGCCGGCGACATGCGCGTCGAGGCGCGCCAGCGACTCGCCGAGCAGGGCCGCGTAAACCTCTTCCCGACTTGCGAAATAACTGTAGATCGCCCCCGCCGTGTAACCGGCGCGCCTGGCGATCTCGCGCATGCTCGCGCCTTCCAGTCCCAGTTCGAAGAAAGCGGCGCGCGCCGCGTCGAGAACTCGTTCGCGGCGCAGCTGCGCGATGGCGTCCGCGCGCTGGCGACGCGCATCGTCGTCGCGTGCCTCGCAGGCGTCGGATGTCGCAGTCGTGACGGCGATTTCTGAGCTCTTCATTGACTTGCGCATGCGTGCATTATAGGCTTGGCCAAAAAATTGAACACCGTTCAATTTAAGGTCAAAGCTGGCACAACTGAAGGAGCAAGGACCATGAACACGGCACAGCAGCGAGCGTCGTCCGGGCAGCTGATGAGTGGCACCGACTACCGTGAATCGCTGCGCCGCTATCGGCCGCTGGTCTATGTCGATGGCCGGCGCATCGAATCGGTCGCCGACGCGCCGGAACTGCAGCCAGGAATCAACGCCCTGGCAGTGACCTACGATTTCGCGCTCGACCCGGCGAAAGCGCCCCTGATGACCGCGCGGCAGTCTTGGCGCAGAAGCCCGGTGAACCGCATGCTGCATATCGACGAGTCGGCAGGAGACCTGCTCAACAAGCTCGAAGCCGTGCGTCTGCTGTGCCAGGAAACCGGTTGCGCGCAGCGCTACCTCGCGCATGACGCGCTCAATGCCATCCACCAGGTCAGTGCGCGCATCGACGACGCGCGCGGCAGCAGCGAGCATCGCGCGCGCTTTGCCGAATACCTGACGCAGGTGCAGGACAAGGACCTGTCGCTCGGTATCGCCATGACCGACGCCAAGGGGGATCGCAGCAAGCGCCCGCATCAGCAGCAGAACGCCGATTCCTACCTGCACGTCGTCGAACGCAACGGCCAGGGAATCGTCATTTCCGGCGCCAAGGCGATCGTCACCGGCGCCGCGTACATGCACGAGTTCCTGGTCATGCCGTGTCGCAACATGGGCGCGGAAGACGCCGACTTCGCCGTCTGCTGCGCCGTACCGGTGGATGCCGAGGGTGTGACCATCGTCTCGCGACCCGCCGGCCGACCCGGCGAGAAGCCCGAACACGGTCAGCCCCTGTTCTCGCGCCGCTACGGCCAGGCGACCGCAGTCGTCCTCTTCGAGCGTGTCTTCGTCCCCTGGGAGCGGGTCTTCTACGCCGGCGACTGGGAACACTCGGGAGTGCTGACTTACCACTATGCCACCCACCACCGCCACAGCTGCATCGCCGCGCGCGCCGGTTTCGGCGATCTCCTGATCGGCGCCGGCGCCCTGATGTGCGAAGCCAACGGCTTTTCCGATCCCGGGGCGCAGTCGAATCTGCGCGAAGCGATGGTCGAGCTGATCACCATCACCGAGAGTTTCTTCGCCTGCGGCGTTGCCGCCAGCGTCTATGCCAAGGCCGACGAGGCCAGCGGCAGTTTCATGCCCGACCCGGTCTTTGCCAACATCGGCAAGCTGCTCCTGGCGACCAAGATCTACGACATGCACCGCCTGGCGCACGAGGTCTCCGGCGGCCTGATCGTCGCCTTGCCGGGGCCGGACGAAGACCACAATCCGGCGACCGCCGCCAGCCTGGCCGAAGTGCTGCGCGCCAGTCCCGACGTCCCCTACGAAAAACGCATCGAGGTGGCGCGCTTCATGGAGGACCTCACCGCTTCGTATCAGGCCGGCTGGTATTCGGTGATCAGCCTGCACGGTGGTGGTTCGCCAGCAGCGATGAAGCAGGAGATCTGGCGCAACTACCCGGTCGGCGACAAGGTGGCGCTGGTCGAACGCCTGCTCGATCGCGGCCTCGCCGACGATCCGGCACGGCCGATCAGCCGCAACCGCCAGCCGGGGCGCTGTTGCGACAGCGGCTGTACGCAGCCGGGTCAGGCGGTGATGGTGCCGCTTCCCTCGCCTGGCCGTTGAGCGGCGAGCCTGCTTGCTCCGCCTGGCCCCGGTTACCAGCTCTCGCTGGCCGAGCCGACCGTCGCCGAAGGACGTGCCGATCTTGTCACCCTGGCGCGCGGCGGAAGCGGCCTGCTCAGCGAGCGGCTCGCCCGAGCTGCGCCGCGAACGCGGGCGCATCGGTGACCGGCAACTCGCAGCGACCGTGACGGCAGACGTAGGCCGTCGGGCGATCGCCTTGCGGCACCTTGTCGCCGACAAAGGCGACGGTTTCGGCCAGCGATCCCATCGCCGATTCCGGTCCCCCGGCGATGGCGTGTGAAGGCAGGTAGCTGCGGCGCAGGACCGACAGCAGCGGCGCCGCCGCGTCGGCAGCGCCGTCGGGCCAGACGATGGCGATCTCGAGCGGCGTGTCGGCCAGGAAATCGAGTGCCAGCAGCGCTTCGGTCATGGCGATCGGCCGTTCGCGAAGCACCTTGGCGTGCGCTCGCAGTCCGCGTTCGGCGATTTGCCGCCAGTGATCGTCGCCGGTGAACACGCCCAGGCGCAGCGCGTTCATCAGCGCCACCGACGTTCCCGACGGCTCGGCGCCGTCGTAGGCGGGCTTCTCACGTGCGATCAGCGTCTCGTGCGTCGCGCTGCTCATGAACCAGCCGCCGGCCGGGTCGGCGAACAGGCGCTCGCTTGCCCGGGCGAGCGTCAGCGATTCTGCCAGCCAGCGCGCGTCGAATGTCGCCTCGTAAAGATCGATCAGGCCGGCGGCCAGAAACGCATGGTCGTCGAGGAAAGCGGCGTGCCGCGCCTGTCCGTCCTTGAAGCTGCGCTGCAGCTCGCCATCGGCGCCGCGCAAATGTGCGAGCACGAAATCCGCGGCGCGCGCGGCGGCGGCGATATAGCGCGGCTCGTCGAGAATTCGCCCGGCGACCGCCATTGCCGAGATCATCAGGCCGTTCCATGCGGCGAGGATCTTGTCGTCGCGCAGCGGCGGCACCCGCCGTGCCCGCGCCTCGTAGAGGATGGCACGCGCGCCGGCCAGCGCCGCCCAGCGCGCCTCGTCCGGTCGCGGAACGTTGAGGATGTTGCGCCCCTCCCAGTTGCCGCCGGGTCGCACGTCGTAGTGGTCGAGGAAAAGCTGCGTCGTTTCGCGGTCGCCAAGAGCAGCGAGTTCGCGGCGTATTTCGTCCGCGCTCCACACGAAGAAGCGCCCCTCGTCGCCTTCGGAATCGGCGTCGGTGGCCGAATAGAAAGCGCCCTCGCCGTCGCTCATCTCGCGCAGGACGTAGTCGCAGGTTTCGCGCGCGACGCGCGCAAAGTCGGCCCGGCCGGCAAGCTGAAAAGCTTCGGCGTAAGCAACGACCAGCAAGGCATTGTCGTAGAGCATCTTCTCGAAATGCGGCACCAGCCACTGCGCGTCGGTCGAGTAGCGATGGAAACCGCCGCCGAGCTGATCGTAGAGCCCGCCGGCGGCCATCTTTTCCAGCGTCAGCGTCGCCATGTGCAACGCCTCGGCGTCGCCCGTGCGCTTCACATGCCGCAGGAGGAGGCGTACCGGAACGTGCGAAGGGAACTTCGGCGCCCGCTTCAGGCCGCCGTGCTCGCTGTCGAACGACCCCCTGTAATGCGCGACGGTGGCGTCGATCAGCTCGCGCGTGGGCAGGTCGCGCGTGTCCGCGTTCGCGGCCGCCGTTCCCTGCATGTCCTGGCGAACCGCTTCGACGAGTGCCGCCGACGCCTTGCCGACGCGATCGGGATCGCGATGAAAGGTCTCGGAGAGGGCGCCGAGCAGCGACAGGAAGCCGCGCGCGCCACCACGAACGCCGTCACGTGGCGGGAAATAGGTGCCGGCGAAAAACGGTTCGCGCGCGGCGGTCAGCCAGACGCTCATCGGCCAGCCGCCCGACCCGGTCAGTTGCTGTACGGCGCTCATGTACACCGCGTCGATGTCGGGGCGCTCCTCGCGATCGACCTTGATCGCCACGTAATGCTGGTTGACGAAGCGGGCGATCTCCTCGTCCTCGAAGGACTCGGCTTCCATGACGTGGCACCAGTGGCAGGTCGAGTAGCCGATCGACAGGAATACCGGCCGGGCGAGCCGCCGCGCTTCGGAAAAAGCCTCGTCGCCCCAGGGAAACCAGTTCACCGGGTTGTGCGCGTGCTGCAGCAGGTAGGGACTGGTCTCCAGCGCCAGGCGGTTGGTGAACAGCGGCCGTCCGCCGGCGTCGAGGTGGTGCGTGCGCGGCACATAGTCCGGGCCGCGTCGGGCAATCGCCGCGCCGAGCGCGTCCGCCAATTGAGCAGCAAAGGGCGCGCTGCCAGGGGGGGTGCCGTCAGTCATTGTCTTTCTCCAGGCGATCAGTCAACGAGTGGCCGACTGCGCATCCACTGACTCGGAAACGGGCAATCGAGCAGGCTGCTAGAATACGTCGCTTGCAACCCGCGCGACAAAGCTGACATGATCGCCACCATCAGGGAATTCTTCAACCAGTTCATCGAACCGGGCACGCGCCAGGGCGAGGCGGCTGGCGACCATGGCCTGCAGGTCGCCACTGTCGCCTTGCTCCTGGAAATGATGCGCATGGACGATCGCATCACCGATGCGGAGCGGGCTGCCACGGCCAACGCCCTGCGCGAGCAGTTCCATCTGGACACGGCGCAACTCGACACCTTGATGACCCTTGCCGAAGAGGAAGCCCGCGCGGCCAGCGGCTACTATCAGTTCACCTCGCTGATCAACGCCAGTTGCGGCGCGCAACAGAAAGTCCGCATCATAGAAAACATGTGGCAGATCGCGCTGGCCGACGGCCACCTCGACGCTCACGAATCGCACCTGATGCGCAAGATTGCCAACCTGCTCTACGTCGGCCATGCCGATTACATCGCCGCCAAACAGCGGGCCCGCCAGGCGGCGGGGGTGCCGCCGGCGATGTAGGCCCGTTGGCAGGTCGGTGCGGCGATTCACAAGGGCGGCTGCGCGTGAAAGCGCCAGGCCGCCGGCTGCCGCTCCAGCCAGCAAGCTGTCGCTGCGAGGAGCGACGCGGCCGTCCAGCGACAGCTTCCGCCAATGCATCGTCGGTCGCCGCGGCCAGCTTACGAAAGGCGTTCGAGCCTGCCTCGACAAGCGATGGCCAGAAACTGCAGCAGTTCGTCACCTGTCGTTCTTTATAGAGGACAACCGTCATGCCCGGATCAGCTCGTCTCGTCAGTCGCGCCCTGCTTCTTTTCTCGGCCCATCTCCTGCCAGTCGGCCAGGCGCCGGCTGTGGAACTCGATCCTGGGCGCGACCTACGCGTGAGCTTTTCGACTCACGGCACCGAGAAGGGCGCCGGTTTCGTCACCGGCGAGGTGAGCAGGATCGAGCCGCAGGACTTTTCCTGCGTCCTCCTTGAATTCGGACTGTTTACGCGCTTCGATCAGAAGCGTGCCGGGCAGGCGTCGCAGCGTCTCGGAGTTTTCCCCGTCAGAGTGGACGGCCTTGGCTCGCAGGCGACCGTCGTCTACCGCAAGGCCTTCCCGTTTCCCGCCGGGATCCGCCTGGAAAAGGTCAGCACCTGTCCCGGCGAGCCCGCGAAAGAGGCGACGAAAGAAGCGGCGAAGGGCGCAGGACCGCCACAGATCGTCGCCTTCAAGGCGACTCCCAATCCGGTGCAGCGCGGCGGCTCGGTGACCTTTTCCTGGGAAGTGCACAACGCAGACCGCGTACGCTTGTTCGACGAGTCCGGAGAGATCGAGACCAGGAACCTGCTTCCCAGCGGTCAACGCGGCTGGCCGCTGGCGACGTCGGGCGACGAGTCCATGGCGATCGACGAGCCAACGACGTTCAGGCTGCTGGCGCAGAAAAACGACGGCAAGAGGGTGTCGGCTTCGACGACGGTTCGCTTGCTGAAAGCGCAGTCGGCAAGCTGCCGAATCTTCGGCAAGGTGACCGGAACGCCGGTGCGCGCCCGCCTTTCACCCAAGGGGCCGATGGAAATCTTCCAGCTCGCCCAGGTCGGCGTCTTCGTTCCCGGTGAGCGGCAACCGACACTCAGGGCACGAGTCGATGCGCAAGGAAACTACAGTTTCGCAACGGTGCCCGGGAATCAGGAGTTTCGCGTCGCGCCTCTGGGGCCGAGTTGGCGCTACGACCATGGCGACGACACGGTGGCGTGCCTGCCGGGAAGATCGGTCCGGGTGGACTTCGCTATCCAGGGCGTGCTGAACGACTGAACGGTCGACACGCCGTGATCGTCAATGAATCTCCTTGCCCGCGGCGATGTCGCCGATACGGGTAAACTGGAGCAACCGAATCAGGAGGAAACATCTGTGCACAACTACGACTATGACCTGTTCGTGATCGGCGCCGGCTCGGGTGGGGTAAGGGCCGCACGCATGGCGGCCGGTTTTGGCGCCAGGGTCGCGGTTGCCGAAGACCGTTACCTGGGAGGTACCTGCGTCAACGTCGGCTGCGTGCCGAAGAAACTCTACGTCTACGCGTCCGAGTTCGGCAAGGCCTTCAAGGACGCGCACAATTTCGGCTGGAACAGCGAGACGCCGCCGTTCGACTGGGCAACCCTGCGCGACAACAAGAAAGCGGAAATAGCGCGCCTCAACGGGATCTACGACAACTTGCTGGCGGGCGCGAAGGCGGAGGTGATCAACGGCCGCGCCCGCCTCGTCGACGCGCATACCGTGGCCGTCGGCGAGCAGCGCCATACGGCGGGCAGGATCCTCATCGCCACCGGCGGCTGGCCGCATATCCCCGCGTTCCCGGGCCGCGAGCACGCTATCAGCTCGAACGAGGTGTTCGACCTGGAGACTTTTCCCCGCCGCCTGGCAATCGTCGGCGGTGGGTACATCGCGGTCGAATTCGCCGGCATCTTCAACGGCCTCGGCGCGCACGTCACCCAGTTGTACCGCGGGCCCCTGTTCCTGCGCGGTTTCGACGCCGATATCCGCGCGCACGCGGCACAGGAGATCGCCAAGACCGGCGTCGACCTGCGCTTCGAAGTCAATGTCCAGTCGATCAGCGCGGGTCCCGGCGGCCTCAAGGTCTGTCTGAGCGACGATACGGCCATCGAAGTCGATACGGTGCTCTACGCGACTGGTCGCAAAGCGAACCTGCACGACATCGGTCTGGAGAGCGTGAACGTGGCGCTCAACGACGATGGCACGATCAAGGTCGACGACCAGTTCCGGACGTCCGAGCCGAGCATCTTTGCCCTCGGCGACGTCACCGGCGGCATGGAGCTGACCCCCGTCGCCCTGGCCGAGGGAATGTCGTTCGCCCGGCGCCAGTTTGGCGGGCTGGACAACACGCTGGATTACGATTTCATTCCCACGGCGGTCTTCTGCCAGCCGAACATCGGCACGGTCGGTTTCACCGAAGAGGAGGCGCGCGCCAGGTTCGGTCATCTCCGCCTGTTCAAGTCCACCTTCAAGCCCATGAAGCACACCATCAGTGGACGCGACGAAAAGACGTTCATGAAGCTGATCGTCGACAAGGCCAGCGACCGGGTCGTCGGTGCGCACATGATGGGCCCGGACGCTGGCGAGATCATGCAGGGAATCGCCATCGCCATGCGCGCCGGGGCCACCAAAGCCGTCTTCGACACGACCATCGGCATCCATCCCACCGCTGCCGAGGAATTCGTTACCATGCGTGAAGCCTGGCGGGAGGACTGAGCGTTCCTGTTCAATGCCTTGCCGATCCGTTTGTCGAACCCGGATATGGCCTACAATTTTAGTGTGACCCGCAGCAACGACTGATTTTCCAACACAACGAAGGAGAAACAAGATGTCGCATGATGTCCCGAGCGTAGTTTTCAAGACTCGCGTACGCAATGATTCCCTGGGTGGGCCGAACCCTTTCGAGTGGAAGGATCTGAGCAGCGACGACATCTTCAAGGGCAAGAACGTCGTCGTCTTTTCACTTCCGGGCGCCTTCACGCCGACCTGCTCGACCTCGCATCTGCCGCGCTACGAGGAACTCTATGACGAGTTCAAGGCGCAGGGCGTCGATGCCGTGGTCTGCATCTCGGTCAATGACGCCTTCGTCATGTACCAGTGGGGCAAGAGCCAGAATGCCAAGAATGTCTTCCTGCTCCCCGATGGCAATGGCGAATTCACCCGCAAGATGGGGATGCTGGTCGACAAGCACAATCTCGGTTTCGGCCAGCGCAGCTGGCGCTACTCGATGTATGTCGAAGACGGTGAAATCAAGCGCCTGTTTTCCGAAAAGGGCTTCGCTGACAATTGCCCGACCGACCCCTTCGAAGTGTCCGACGCCGACACCATGCTCAAGTATCTGAAGAGCCGCTGACGATCAGCGCAGGGGAAAGGGAGGCTTGTGACGCAGCGGCAGGCGTCGGGCGCTTCCTTGCCCCGCGTGCGTCGTTGGCGCGATGGCTACGGTAAACCGCGTCAGGCGCACTTCCACCGTGACTGACAGCGTCGTCAACTCCGCCGCCAGCGCACGCCGCTCGGCGCTGGCGCGGTAGAGGTGCGGGGTCATTGCCAGCAGGTCGGCAATCGTCTCCTGGCCGGCGAGATCGAGCGAGTAGCGTAGGCTTTCGCTCGACACGCCGGCAAAGCCGGGCGGTGGCTGCACGGTGGCCGCACGTTCCGGCTTCAAGGTCGGGTAGATGATTTCGCGCAGTTCGCGCAGGTGATCCGGCCCGGCATCGACCTGCAGCAGCTGGCCGTTCGCTTTCAGGACGCGGGCGAATTCGGCATAGACCGGGAAGCCGAAGATGCACAGCAGCCGATCGATGCTGCCCGCCTGTACCGGCAAGACGGCGTTGCTGCCGACGACCCAGTTGGGCCGCGGGTCCTGTTTGGCTGCCGACAGGACGGCCCACTTGGAAATGTCCAGCCCAAGCAAGGCCAGCGTTTGTCCGTCGCCGCCCGTCGCCGCCGCCAACTGGCGCAGGTAGTAGCCCTCGCCGCAGCCGGCATCGAGGCAACTGGCCGTGGCCATGGCGGGCAGATCCCTCAGCGCGGCCTCGCTGACCGCAGCGGCGATCGGCTCGTAGAAACCGCCATTGAGAAAACGCCGGCGGGCGGCGACCATCTCCTTGCTGTCGCCCGGGTCGCGCGAGCGCTTGTTCTGTACCGGCAGCAAGTGGGTATATCCGTGACTGGCGATGTCGAAACTGTGCCCGGCTGTACAACGCCATGTCGCACCGCTGCGTTGCAGGGGCCCGCCGTCCAGCGGGCAGGCCAGCGCCTGGAATGGGGTGATGTTCATGAACTGTGCCCGCTGAAAGCCTGAGGAAGTAGCTTGGTCTGTCGCCGCGGCTATTTTACGAGCGTATTGCTGCTCAGCAAGGCCAGCACCAGCACGGCCAGCACGAAAGACAGTCCCTGCCAGAAGCGCAGCGGGTTGCGGTCGATGAGTGGCGTCGCGCGTTCCTTGAGCAGGGCCGGGTTGGGGTGCCTGAGGTCGTGGGTGAACTCCGAGAGTTCCGCGTAGCGCCGGTTGGGGTCGGGGTGGACCGCCTTGGCCAGGGCGGCGTCGATCCAGGCCGGGATTTCGCGCTGTTCGTCGAGTACCGATTGGTACTGCAGCTTCCTTTGCGCGGCCCTGGTTCTCGATTTTGCGACCTCTGCCCCGTAGGGAAGTCGTCCGGAGAGCATCTGGTAGGCGATGACGCCGAGCGAGAACAAATCGGAGCAAGGCCGTCCCGCTTCGCCGAGGAAGTATTCGGGCGCAGTGTACTGGACGGTCCCGAGAATGTGCGGCTGAAGGTTCGCCGTTCCGGCTTCGGCGAGTCCGGACACGCGTGCGGCGCCGAAGTCGATGATTTTTACCGTGCCGGAAGCATCGATCATGATGTTGTTCGGGCGCAGGTCCTGGTGCAGCATTTCCAGGCGATGGAAAGCGAGCAGGCCTCTGGCAATCTGTTCGACGATGGCGCGCACCGTTTCCAGTTCCGGCGCCGGATTGTCGACCATCCACTGCGCCAGCGTCTGCCCTTCGATGTATTCGCTAACGACGTAGACGGAGTGGCGTTTTCGCGTCTGCGCGCAAGGTTTCAGAACATGTGCGCTGTTGATGCGCCGTGCGATCCACTCCTCCAGCATGAATCGCTCCAGGTACGCGGGGTCGTCGCGAAGATCGATGGAAGGCGTCTTGACGATGACCAGCGCGCCGCTATCGACATCCTCGGCGAGATAGACGTGGCTGCGGCTGCTGCCGTGCACCTGGCGAATGATCCGGTAGCCCTCGAAGAGCATCCGCGCTTCCAGAACGGGCGCCGGCGGCAGCTCTGCCAACTGCTGATAGAGCTCGTTGGGCGCCTGCCCGGGCAGGGTTTCTATCCTCACGATCTGGGCCGTCAGATTGTCCTTGCTGCCCCGCGTGTACGCTTCCTCGGCAATGCGTCTGGCTGCCGCGTCGAGATCGTCGCCGGCCTCCCTGATGGCCGTGATGATGAATGGCGGCGCAGCGAATTCGTGGACACCGTCGGTGGCCAGGATGAAAACGTCGCCTTCTTCGGCCTGCAGGGCCAGATAGTCGATTTCGAGTTGCGGGCTGATGCCCAGCGCGCGGCTGAGATAGCTTTGCTCCGCGGAAACGACGAGCCGGTGGTCGTCGGTCAATTGTTCCAGGTTGGCGTCGCGGAGGCGGTAAACGCGGCTGTCGCCGACATGGAAGATGTGCGCGGTGTTGGACTTGATGATCAGTGCGCTGAGGGTGCACACATAACCGCGGTCCATGTCGTAGCGGTACTGGCTGTGCCGGCTCTGCGCATAAAGCCAGGAGTTTGCTGCGCTCAACACGCGCTGCGCCGACGACTTGACCGACCAGGCTTCCGAAGTGCAGTAGTAGTCGTCGAGAAAGCTCTTGATCGCCGATTCGCTGGCCACGTGGCCGACGTCGCTGCTGCTGATGCCGTCGGCGAGGGCGATGGCGATTCCCTTGGAAGCCAGTAGCGGTTCGTCCGGGATGCACAGCCCATGAAAATCCTGATTGATTTCCTTGCGCCCCTTGGCCGAGTACTGGCCGGCAGTGAGAGTGAGTTTGCTGGACATTGCGCGTGGCCTGGGGCTCGCGCCGCTGGCGGCGAGAGCCCCACAAAGGCCGGCTACCGCTCAGGCGGCGTTGTGCTTCGCGCGGCCGGTGTTCAGGTGGCCGGCATAGTCGGCGTTGCGCTTCGGTGCCGTGCGCACGTGCGTCGAGTACAGCGTCAGGCCGACGAAGGCCAGACCGCCGACCAGATTGCCGAGGACCGTCGGGATCTCGTTCCACACCAGGTAGTCATAGATCGAGAAGTGTCCGCCCAGCATCAGGCCTGACGGGAAGAGGAACATGTTCACGATCGAATGCTCGAAGCCCATGTAGAAGAAGAGCATGATCGGCATCCACATGGCGACGACCTTGCCCGTTACGTTGGTCGACACCATGGCGCCCACGACACCCGTCGAAACCATCCAGTTGCACAGCACGCCACGGATGAAGAGGGTCAGCATGCCCGCTGCCCCATGGGCTGCGTAGCCGACCGTACGCCCTTCGCCGATGACGCCTATTTTCTGTCCGACGATGTTCGGTTCCGTGCTGAAGCCATAGGTAAAGATGATCGCCATCATCACCGCCACCGTCAGGGCACCGGCGAAGTTGCCGACGAAGACCAGGCTCCAGTTGCGCAGGATGCCGCCCACGGTCACCCCGGGGCGCTTGTCGATCAAGGCCAGCGGGCAAAGCGTGAACACTCCGGTCAGCAGGTCAAAGCCGAGCAGATAGAGGATGCAGAAGCCGACCGGGAAAAGGATGGCGCCGGCAAGCGGTTCGCCGGTCTGGACAGTGATGGTGACGGCAAAAGCGGCGGCCAGGGCGAGGATGGCGCCGGCCATGAAGGCGCGAACGAGGGTGTCGCGGGTGGACATGAAGATCTTCGATTCCCCTGCATCGACCATTTTGGTGACGAACTCTGTAGGTGCTAGGTAGGACATGATGTGTTCTCCTGGGTGAGTGATGGATTCTTCGGATGCATGGGTGTCAGCGCAGATTGGTCGTCTCTGTCTGTCCACCCAGCAGCCGTCTTGCCGGACCTGAACCACACCAAGCACGTAGCGTGCCAGTCGGCGAAAAACCGCAAGCGGCAAGCCTCGGCTTGTTTCCGGCCGCTTGCTCGAAGTGATTTCCGCCCTCACTTGGGGCGCTCCGCGCGGGTCTGTGCCTGTTCCTGGTGCGGCAGTGCAGCAAAGGCGGCAGGCGACGCGTTCGCCTCAAGACCCGTTTCGCAGCGGGCCGGTGAATCCACTCCCGGGGCAGGCCGGGCGGCCGATCTGCGGGTCGTTCCTGGGCAAGGTTGCGGCGCTGGCAAGGCGCCCGGCGCACGGTCAATCGTCGCGAAAACTGCGCCCATGCGGCATGGCACGAATACTGCTGGCGCTATCGGGCATCCACGCGGCGCGAGCCTGCGTGGCATTTTCAACCGCGCAAATCCGCGCCGACCAGGAGCTAGCCATGAAGCGCATTGAAGTCACCGAAATGATCGTCGCCGCCAAGATCCAGAAAGGTCTAAAGTGGGCCGACGTGGCCAGGGAGGTCGGCCTGTCCAAGGAATGGGTCACCGCCGGATGTCTCGGCCAGATGACCTTCGACAAGGAGCAGGCGACGACCGTCGGCAGGATCTTCGGCCTGCCGGCCGACGCCGTCGCCTTGCTGCAAGTCGTTCCGTACAAGGGCTCACTGCCGACCGCCGTGCCGGCGGACCCACTGCTCTATCGCTTTTACGAGTTGATCAACGTCTACGGGACGACCTTCAAGGAATTGATTCACGAGGAATTCGGCGACGGCATCATGTCGGCGATCGACTTCAACGTGAACCTGACGCGCGAAGCAAACGCCGCCGGCGACCGCGTGAGCATCGTCATGTCGGGGAAGTTCCTGCCCTACAAGACCTACTGATCGCTTGACGAGGCGAACGGCTTCCCTATCGCCTGGCCACCGCAGTGGCGTTGGCCTTGCTATCGCGAATAGCATCGAAGTCGGGAGCGCTCCGATTTCAGATCGCGCTCTCGACCCCGGTCAGCATTGACCTCGTCGATTGGCACGTGCTTCCAGCTCGTATATTTGCTCTGAAGCGCGGCCAACTCTCGGTCAAGCTGATCACATTGTCCGAGACGCTTCCGGTTTGCACTGTCCGCTTGAGAAGTGGAGGNNCACTGTCCGCTTGAGAAGTGGAGGCCTTTCTGTTTGCGGCGGCCTCGATCATCTTCACTTGCTGGTCGAAAGGCACCCCGTCCGGCACGGTATGGTTTAGCATGCCAAGGGCGTGCTGTCGCGAACCGTAGTCGCTCGAGTAAAAGGTTGACCCATTGTAGGCGCCCTGCATTCGTGGATCGTCGCCGCGACAACGGCGCCGACAGAAAACGAAAT
>JEMY01000049.1 GCA_000585075.1 Candidatus Accumulibacter regalis
GCGCTATCGGCCTTCAGTTCATGCGTCAGGCAGATCCTGGGTAAGTTGTGTATAAGGCTATGCCTTCAACTGGCAGCCGTTTTCCGGGCTCGACCCTATCACCTTGCCCTGCGGATCAATTTCGATGGTCATCTGCACCACGGCATGCGCCTCCGGAGAAACCACGCCAGAGACAGTTTGATACTGTGTTTGGCCTCGCCAACCGCCCGTGGTTGTCGTGTAGGCCGAATTGGCAGCGTCACCAAAGACGTTGTTCGGTTTGCCTTGGAGGTTCTGGTCGCTTTGGCCCTCTTCAGACTTGCAGGGGCGGTCAGTGAGTAGCGTCCGCCCGTCCTCCAGGGCGGTCAGTGAGTAGCGTCCGCCCGTCCTCCACACATCGATATTGGGCGTGCGCGGTTGTGGCAAACACCCCGAGGGCGATAATTGCAAGCAGTTTGTTCATTTCATGCTCTGGGCAAGCCAGAAGTGTTGAATAATTCCCTGGTATTTTACCCAGCTGTAGCTAGATTTTGGCATATCGAAACAGGTTCCCAGGGCAATCGCATGAATCTTATACAAGACCGAGCGGTTCGGCGCGGAAGGTATCGGAAGTAGCCGCGATCAGTCGCTGAACCTTGAGGCCGCCCTTGCGCTTGAGGTGAGCAAGGCGGATGTGATTCAAGGCGAAGTGGCGCAAGAGCGCCAGGTTGTGAGCGGCATGTTCGGTGCGAGGCCGAGCAGGCACGGATTGTCCAGTTGCTCGTGGAACGTGTCACCGTCAGCGCCAGAGGCCTGCGCATTGACCTGAAAGCGTCGGTGATGCGTGAACTGATCCAATCGGTGATGCCAGAGAGGAAGGCGACGTGATGGTTAGCGATGTCATTTCTGTTGATCTGCCAATGGCCTTCAAGAAGCGTGGCGGGCGCAAGGTGATCGTATTGCTGGACGGGAATCACGGCAACCCCCGGTGCGGATAGCCACCATCGACAACATCATGATCGAGGCAGTCGCACAGGCATTTCGCTGGCAGAGGTTGCTGGAAAACGGTACCTACGATTGTATGGACGAAATCGCCAAGGCGGAAAAGATCGGGCCTTCGTTCGTGAGTCGGGTCATTCGGCTGGCGTTGCTGGCACCGGATATCGTGGAAGGGGTTGGTCTTGTTGTCTGGTGGTGCGTAGTTCCCTGGAAACAAACTCACTATCTGGGCATGTGAGTACTGGTGAGGACAAGAGCGGAAACGTGAGGACTTTGGCGCGTGTGTGTTAGCAATGGCCTGAACCAGCCGTCGGATCGCTCTGTTCAATGGGCAAAAGCTGATCTTCGTCACGGGAACTGCCAAGGCCGGAGGAGATCGGTGCGTCGTTTGTCAGTCGCGTCATCCGGCTGGCGTTGGCGCTGGGCATCGTGAAAGAGATCCTTGCGGGTAAGGATTTCCACTTTTCTCTTAACCTCAGCAAGGTTGGGCTTTATCGCCGACCAATCGCGCCAAGACGCCAAAGGAAGAACCTGCGCGTGTTGACTGGTCGTCCGATAGGACAGCCCTAATCGTGCAAAATGGATAAACTAGCGCGGGTGGACTGTTGTGGGCGCGGAGGAGCAAATGGCCAAGAAGTCGTCGGGAGAGACGCTACTGGTCGGTGTGGTGATCATGATCGCCATCCTGGCTGGGATACCCAAGGAGCTATGGATCGGACTTGGGGTACTCGTCGTCATTTTTTTTGTCGCTCGGGCGTTCCTCAAGAAGTCTGAACCTGAGGTCCCTCAGGCATCTGTTGGTGTGACCATGGAGTCAACTCCTCCTCGGCGAGCTAGCGGTGCAGATCGCCTTACAACGGTTGTCAGCGCTTATGACACTCAGCAGTACGCTATTCCTCGACCGATCCACGAGGCAGGGGCTCAAGCTCGTTGGGTTATGCCCGGTGCGTCGGTCAATGTCGCCGGTTTGTCGCTGCCGGGTGGCCTGCTTTATGTTGGCTCAGACCTTCGCAGCAGCTACGGGCTAATTGACCCGGCGTTAATCAATCCCGCGCTCAGAGTGACTCAGCGGGATGTCGACATGAGCATTCGCCTGACCGACTACTGGCCTAGCTATTCGGACTGCACGCCCGACGCGCGCCGCGCCTATCTGCAGTGGCTGGCCGATGGTCGCCGGGCGACCGAAGCCAACATCGGTTACGTATTCCTCTTCTTCTACGGGCTAGAGCGCCGCGCCCTTGTCGATGCGGTTTCGGATTCCGTTGCGAGGTCGGATATTCCGGCAATAACCCGAGAGGTGAAGCGCCTGCTCGCCATCTACTCGGAAAGTGGCTCCTTCCGGCGCTACGCCTCACAGTTTCTTGCCTACATCGAGGCCGAGTCCATCAAACCCGCGATCTACAAACAGCCGCCACCGTCACGGGATGGGTTCTACGAACTGTCGATGGATATCCGTATCGGACTTGGGCAACTTGTGCTAGATCAGCAGCCAATCCCGGACTCTTGGGCGCTCGCCTGGGCGTTAGCCGATCCGAACATCCTCCGCCGCACGGCCGTTAGGCGATGCCCTGAGATCTTCGCAGCGCTGTTCAAGGCTAAGTATGCCGAAACGCACGGCGATGGACTTCGGCTTCCCGTCAATCGAACGAAGCTGAAGATCGCCTACCAACCTGCGTCGGCAGCCCTCCGCGAACGCGATTTTACGCGTAGCTTTGGCGGCGTGCCCGACGTTTCGGCCCTTTCAGCGCCGATCAAGAAGCTTCAGGAACTGGTGAATGGCTGCACCGAACTGCTTGACTCTTACAGCCGCTTCATCGGACGCAACCCGGACAAGAAGGATGCGCTGGAGGGCGTGCTGCTTCTACCGCCGCCGTATTGGCCGTCGTCCCTCAGGACTGAACTGAACGACATAAGGACCAGGGTTCGCGACGGCATGCTGGTCATGACCTTTGGTGAACTTACGGGCAGATTGAACAGCGCTGGAGCCTTGTCCCGCGACAAGGTCCTTGGCTTAGCCCGGGCGCTCGAATCCTTGCACCTCGGCATGGAGCCCGACGTCCTTGGTGGTCAGAAACTACCGAAGTCGGAAGAGAGAGTGGCGCTATTCATTGCCGATCCCGACGAAGGCGGTGCGCGTAGTACGCCGGCCTACCAGGCGGCCGGGCTGACGTTGGATTTGGCGTGTTCCGTGGCTCTTGCCGATGGCGCTGCGAGCGGATCGGAACTTATTCATCTCACGCGCCAAATCGATTCCTGGACGCATCTCAGCGTCGCCCATCGAAAGCGCCTAAAGGCGCATCTCCGAGTGCGCATTATGCAGCCGAGCACACTAGCCGGCCTGAAGAAGAAGCTCGAACCGTTGCCAGGAGAAGCCAAGCGAACGATCGCGAAGTTCCTCGCGCATCTCGCCGAGGCCGACGGCACCGTTAGTCCCGAAGAGGTAAGATTTCTTGAGCGGGTTTACAAGACGCTTCAGCTCGACGCAAAGCTCGTCTACTCGGATCTTCATTCCGCAGGGTCACCGCACAAGACAGTGACAGCATCGGAGAAACAGGCCGCAGCGTCAGCGACTGGATTCGTGCTCGACCCAGAGCGGATTGCCCAACTACAGAAGGAGACCGAAGCGGTTACGGCTCTTCTTGCGAACGTCTTCGTCGAGGAAACGATAGAGCCGAAGGGTCTTCCTGCTGAGGAAGAAGACGCTGCTCCACAACCCAGCGTACTGGTGGGGCTTGACCAGAGTTACTTAGCGTTTCTGCGCATGCTGGTGTCGCGTCCCACTTGGACGCGCGAGGAGCTTGCTGATGTCGCGGCCGACATGGAACTGATGCTCGACGGTGCGCTTGAGAGTATCAATGAAGCCTCGCTCGACAATTTCGATGCCGCTTTGGTCGAAGGCGACGACCCCGTGGAGATCAACCAGGAAGTGGTGGAGAAGCTGCCGGCATGAGCGCCATTCGCCCCAAGGACCGCGACGCGGTCATTCAGTCCCTCCGAGCCGGCGTCGTGCCGCACGCCGGTCAGCACCTCATTCAGGTCGGTCGCGTCAAGGAGTTGGAAGCCCTCATCAAGGATATCGAGCGTATCGGCAGCGGGGGGTCGTGTTTCAGGGTCGTCGTCGGAGAGTACGGCGCAGGGAAGACCTTTTTCCTCAACTTGGTCCGGTCCATTGCCCTTGAAAAGAAACTCGTGACCGTACACGCTGACCTCAATCCGGATCGCCGACTGCACGCTGGCGGTGGTCAGGCCCGCTCCCTGTACTCCGAACTGACGAAGAACATGGCGACGCGCACTAAACCTGACGGCGGAGCACTCGCCGGCATCGTCCAGAAGTTCGTTGCCCAAGCCAAGGCTGATGCCAAGACATCAGGCAAGCCCGCGGAACAAATCTTGCGGTCGCGCTTGGAGCAACTAACCGAGATGGTTAACGGGTACGACTTTGCGAACGTCATCGCTGCCTACTGCCAGGGCTTCGATGACGGCAACGAGCAACTGAAGGCCGATGCGATCCGATGGCTGCGCGGGGAATTCAGTACCCGAACAGATGCGCGGGCCGCGCTCGGTGTACGGACGATCGTCGACGACGCTTCCGTCTATGACCAAATCAAGTTGCTTGCCCGCTTCGTCAGGCTGTCCGGCTTCGGCGGCCTTATGGTCTGTCTGGACGAAATGGTGAATCTCTACAAACTGGCCAACACCCAAGCGCGGAACGGAAACTATGAGCAGATCCTGCGCATCCTGAACGATTCGTTGCAAGGTGCGTCGGATGGGCTCGGTTTCGTCCTTGGTGGAACACCGGAGTTCCTGTTCGACACGCGGCGGGGGCTCTACAGCTACTCGGCGCTACAATCTCGGCTCGCTGAGAACACCTTTACGAAAGGTGGCTTCGTCGATTTCTCCGGACCGGTGATGCGATTGGCGAGCCTGTCACCCGAAGATCTCTACGTACTTCTGCAAAAGCTGCGTCACGTCTACGCGTCCGGGCAGCCTGACAAGTGTCTGCTGCCCGACGCGGCTTTGCCCGCCTTTATGGCGCACTGCGCGAAGCGTCTAGGCGACGCGTACTTCCGTACGCCGCGCACGACGATCACGGCCTTCATCAATCTGCTTGCGGTAATTGAGCAGAACCCCGAAGCGGACTGGACGTCGTTACTCGACTGCATTGAGGTGGCGAACGATGTCAGTGGCGAAGCGGAGAAGCGCCTAGATGAAGACGATGAACTCGCCAGTTTCACGCTCTAGTTCGTCTTTCGCGCTTCTTGACGAGAGAATACAGCGCTGGATCTGGCAGGAGGATTGGACGGCACTCCGTGACGCGCAGGAAAAGGCCATCCCCGCCCTGATCGAGGCCGATGGCGACATCATCATTGCAGCGGCGACTGCCGCCGGAAAGACTGAGGCCGCATTTTTTCCTATCTTGACGCATCTGCTGCGCACCGAGCCGAACGTTGGATCTGTTTTGTACATCAGCCCGCTGAAAGCGTTGATCAACGATCAGTGGGGGCGCCTCTCGCAGTTGTGCGAGTCGCTTGAGATCCCAGTGATTCCATGGCACGGCGATATTGCGATGGGCCGCAAACGCAGGTTCCTCAGGGATCCGAAGGGTATCCTACTGATCACTCCGGAATCGCTGGAGGCGCTGTTCGTTACCCGAGGTAGCGGCATTCCGGGGCTAGTGGCGGCGGCAAAGTACTTGGTGATCGACGAACTGCACGCCTTCATCGGCACGGAGCGTGGCAAGCAACTCCAGTCGCTAATGGCGCGTGTTGAGTTGGCGGCTGGGCGGGAGATGCCACGCGTAGGGTTGTCGGCAACCTTGGGCGACATGAACCTAGCAGCCAGCTTTTTGCGCCCGGGTGCTCCGGAATCCGTCCACCAAATTATCTCCGGATCTGGTGGCCAAGAGGTGAAGGTACTGATCAAAGGCTGTGTCGAACAGCCGCCCCGCATTAAGACTGAAACGGGCATTGACAATCCGGGGCTTGAGGACCTGGTTACCGGGAGCACAATCGCGATCGGAGAGCACCTCTACAAGACCTTGCGCGGATCCAACAATCTGGTGTTCCCGAACAGCCGTAGCCGAGTCGAAGTCTTTGCGGATCTGCTTCGCCGGCGCTGCGAGCGGGAGCGCATTCCGAACCAATTCTGGCCTCACCACGGCAGTCTCGCCAAGGAGATCCGCGAGGAAACGGAGGCGGCGCTGAAAGACGGCCACCGGCCCGCGACGGCGATTTGTACCACGACGCTCGAATTGGGTATCGATATTGGTGCCGTGAAGAGCGTCGCGCAGATCGGCCCGCCGCCATCGGTTGCCAGCCTTCGCCAGCGTCTGGGCCGTTCCGGGAGACGCGAGGGAGAACCAGCGATACTCCGCTGCTACGCTATCGAGCGCGAACTCGACGACAAGTCCGGCCTTTCCGATCTGCTCCGCGAGGGCCTGGTTCAGACCGTCGCCATGGTTCGCCTGTTGATTGCCGGCTGGTTCGAGCCACCGAAGATAGGTGGTTTGCATGCGTCGACGCTGGTTCAGCAAATCCTGTCGGTGATCGCCGAACGCGGTGGCGTGACTGCGGCGCATCTTTGGTCAAAATTTATTCAGGGTGGGCTATTCGGTGACCTCAGTCGCGATGATTTCGTCGCACTTTTACGTTACCTTGGCGAAAAGGAACTGCTGGTTCAGGAATCATCCGGGCTGTTGCTACATGGGGTCCTCGGGGAAAAGCTTGTCAATCACTACGAGTTCTATAGCGCGTTCCTGTCAGACGAAGAGTTTCGGTTGGTGTGCGACGGGCGGGCGTTGGGCTCACTTCCGGTCACTCGCCCGCTTTCGATCGATCAGCGCATCATCTTTGCCGGGCGGCGGTGGCGCGTACTTGATGTCGACGAGGAAAAAAAGCTGGTGCTTGTGGCTCCGGACAAAGGTGGTGCGCCGCCAATGTTTGACGGGGGTTCCGGCAAAGTACATGACGGGGTACGCGTGGAGATGCGGAAGGTCCTGGCAGAGGCAGGCGACGTTCCCTTCGTTGACGCCGAGGGCTCCCGGTTACTGGAGGAAGCTCGCCAGCATTACGCAGAAGCAGGTCTCGCAACTCGAAGGCTGGTTCCAGCGGGGTCGTCAGTGCTGCTTCTGACGTGGCGCGGTGACTGGGTAAACGATGCGCTGGCGCTTGTGATAGGTCGGTATGGGCTTAACGCTGCGAATGAAGGCGTCGCTGTTCGCGTGTATCAGCCCGATATGGATCGGATACTGGACGCGCTGGGGAAGATCGGTGCCGAGGAGGAGATGGATCCAGCGGCCCTGCTGTCGGGGGTCAAGAACTTGATTCGCGAAAAATGGGACTGGGCCCTACCGGAGCATTTGTTGCGGAAGTCGTTTGCTTCAACGCACCTTGACATAGACGGAGCGCGGAAGGTAGCTATGGATTTGTGCCGGTCAGTCTAATCGGAAAAGTGATTGCTATGGTCAACGATATCCGCGAAGCGCTTATTGCGGCCTCTGGTCGCGGCTGCGCGTTGTCTGACTTGCTCGGAGCCGCTGCTGTTGGACGCAGCCCTGTATCATCTCCGACAAGGGCGAGCGCTTCGGTCAGTACGACAGCGCCCAACGGCATTCCGCTATCAAAGATTCACCACGCCGCCTTCGACGCTCATCTGATCGGCATCGACCCTGACTACTAGCTCCATGTATCCGAGCGCTTATTAATTCAGCATGACGGTCCGATGCTCGAAGCCCCGAAACAGCTGAACGGCGGGGCGATCCGCTTGCCGACTCGCCGCCAAGATCGACCGGACCGCGACTGCCTAGTCCTGCCAATTGCTCGGAGTGTTGTCGCGTCGGGACTCTGCGGTGCTGCTGCGCACGGCGTGGAGTTGAAGCTCGATAATGGGCCCAACGATTACACCTCAACTTCCACGTGGGTTTGGATGAGATTCTGTACGACCGAGTAGATATCGACTGTTTCGTCCGGAACATCAATGCTCACGATGAGGCTGTACCGAACGCTGTTTTGCCAACGGTCCTGGGCAGCGCGGTATTTCCACCAACCGCCGACCGGGAACACCGCGATGGTGTGCATGTCCGCAAGCGCCGCTGCCGAACCCGTCCAAACGTCCGCGTGCAGAGAGCCGCGTGTACACAGCTGCGGGCCCAAGTGCCAGCCGTCAGCATCACCCTCTGGGCCTTCGTAGTCCTCTGTACTCGCCAGTCCATTGATGAAAGCGCGAAAGTTCTCCGTTGATTGTCCGGGCCGTAGAACCTCGAACCGCAGTCCGTGCGACTGATAGCTGAAACGTTGTCGATACCCACGGCGGCCGGGGTTTGGCTCGATGAAGTACGACAAGGTGACTCGAAGTTTGACCTCCGTTTCCGGGGGCAGCTGCCACAACGCCTCGTTTGGCCACGGCAACTGATAGAGCTGCATTTCGTTCAGCTTGGGGTCTGCGGATTCACTTGCATCAACGCCTTTGGCGAACGGTTGCAGATGGTCTTGAGCGATGAGCGTCAGGGCGTGATTCGCGCTATAGAGAGCCCGCTCCAAATTGGGAACGCCGTAACCGACGCTTCTAAGCATCGTTTGCTTGGCAACCTTGTTGCTGTGTTGGCTCAGAAGGAGACCAAATCGCTGCCACATAAACTCTGTCCAGTCGGCAGAGTGCACCAGCAATCCACGAACTGTTTCCGGCCAGTATTCCGGATATTCAGACATGAGCACTGCCGCGTGGCCGGATACCAGGGCGCAAGCAGCGCTGGTGTCCGCCGAGACTTCAAACAGTTGGCCCATCGTTCTACCCGACGTGGTCAGCAAGGACACAACATCCTCGCTAGAAACCTGGGTTCGATCAGGCGACAGCAGTCGATTCCCGCCTTCTGCGACAAGGTCAGGTTTGTAGGGGGCGTGCTTGCGCCAACGCCAGTTGACCGAAGACCGCGACGCAGGTGCAACATCACCCGCACGTGCGAACGGCGACCATCCATCAAGAGTTGGGTCATCGTTTGTGGTTTTTTCGGTATACGCCCCTACAGTCAGCGCATTCCATGATTGGGCTGGATCTTCGATCTCGGCAAGGTGCAGTTGTTCCCAGTGATCGACGTGTGGCGACAGGTCACGGTTGTTGCCTGCAGAAATAACGAAAGGCCTTTGTTTTCCGTCTTCCATTCCTGATGTAAACTGATCGATCTCTGCCGACCAAGATGAAGGTTGTCCACCCATGCGCTCGGGGTCGGCTGTTACTGCGAGAGAGTACACACGGTGCCACTCTGGCCGCTCGACCTCGAGCTTCGCTGCCGTGCCAACCGTAATGGCGCCATACAGCTCTGGGTCATTTCCGCCTGTTGGCGGCAGAATGCGACCCGACTCGATGCGATGTTTCAGAACGACGGGCCCGTCGCTAACCAGGGCTGCGTGCAGGTCGCCAAAAGCGGCAAGCCCAGCCTGTCTGGAACCGTGATCACTGTAGGGCGCACTCGGATTCGCGGGATTGAAATCGTCGAAGTGAGGCCAGCCAGGACTCCAACGCTCCGCATGGTCTGCGTCGCAGACGCTCGCCAGCAACGGGTGGCGATAATTGACACCGGTATCAAGGATCGTCACTGCAGTTGATGCGGTGTAGTCAACCTGCATTCGATGCAGCAAATCATCTGCCCACTGCTGCTGCTCTTTCGGTGAGGATTCGATTAGGACGTTCGGTGTTTCCTTGGCTCGGCGCAACTCTTCGAGAGACGCAATCAATTCAGGCGCACTTGCGAGTTGACGCGCAGCGGCCCTGACGAGAACCACTACGCTGTCGAAAAAGCTCAGTGACGTATTCCCCAAGCGTCCGCCTATGCGCTCCGCAAGCTGCCGAGCAATTTCGAGAGGATTCTCTTCTGAGCCCCGCTTCTTCAGCCAAAGTTCCCACCATACGGCCTGATCAGGATCACCGGGGAATTCTTCTGGACCATCAGTCCAAAATGACCGCAAGTCAGCCAGCTTGATTTCGGCGACGCTATCGACAAGATTGTGGTTTCGTGGTCCACCCTTCCCGTCTTTGTCCGGGTCGAGGTACTGCTCCAACTTTCTCTGGAAAACATCCCGCCTAGATTCTGGTATGAAGATCAACGCTACTTCGTGATCGTTTTCTTTGCGGCATGAACGGAGCTTAAAATCGCGACTTGTATCCAGGCTTTCCAGTGGAAGTTCGCAACCCGGTGCACCTACGATCTCGACGTAGATCCCGACGTCCTCTGTTATCGGGTTTTCAATCTGCGACCGTTGCGCTTCGAATTGAGCTACCAGATCAGTGTAGCGGGACGATAAGTACTGTCCATGCGCCAAGCGATCCTGTGGAGGAATTATGGGGTTTCGACCTGTCCTTTTGGATCGAAAGTCTTCGCTTGTGAAAAACCCATCAACCAGGATGTGTCTCTTCCGCTCCGGCATTGAGTCCCCTTATTTTTTTCCAGCATGGCGCCGCTCAATTGCCTTGATAATGAGCGACGTAGTGACCCTGCTCTCTTGGTGAAGAACGGCATCCTTGGCTGCGTCCTCGGAGGCGCGAGTCAATTCCGCTGCGCTCAGTCCTTCTGTGGCAGCTGTAATCTCGTCCCACGCCAAAGAACTCGCATCGAACAGTGCTAAACGGTTCTCGACCAATTTTCTGACCTGTTGCTTACCAGGTTTCTCGAAGCGAATAATGTCGTCGAAACGGCGATAAAGCGCTTTGTCGAGAAGCTCCGGGTGATTGGTGGCAGCAACAATAATACTCTCGGAGTCATCCTGCTCGACAAACAACAGGAAGGAGTTCAGGACTCTGCGAATCTCGCCAACGTCGTTCTGAGCACCACGCTGAGTACCGATAGCATCGAACTCGTCGAACAAATAGACGGCACGAGTCTGCTTGATTTGATCGAATACCAAACGAAGCTTCGCGGCCGTCTCTCCCATGAATCGGGTAATCAGGCTGTCGAGGACAATAGTGTAAAGCGGCAGCTTGAGCTCTGTGGCAAGTACCGAGGCGGACATGGTCTTCCCAGAGCCCGGCGAACCAGTAAAGAGCAGTTTTCGCCGGGGGAAAAGGCCGAACTGTGCAAGCTTGTCCTTTTGCCGCTGCTCCAAAAGAACTTGGTCAAGGCGTTCTTGGACCTCGCCAGTCAGAACGAGCTCATTGTTTCGAATCGGCGAGTGAGTCAGCTCCAGCAACCCCTTCAAATCGCCTTTGGGCTGCTGCAATAGCGGGGTTGGCTTAGGGGTGGCAAGACCCAAGCTCGCAGGTTTTTGGGATTTCTCGACCATTGTCTTGATATCCCCAGCTAGCTTGTGATGCCCTTGCCGCGCCTCCTGAGCCGCCACCTGCAAAGCAGTAGAGTAGAAACGCTGATCGTCGCGATCAGCGTGGCTCCTCAGTAGTGCTTTGATTTGCTCAGCCGTGGCCATTTTTTCTCACCATAATTCTCAGTTCGTATGATAGCCGATCCTGCGCGGAACCTTAGGCGGTTCGCGGTAGCCCGTGGGGCCGATCTGAGCGCGATGATCGACCGGTTCGTTAAGCAACTCGGCCGATGGGTGACTGGGCGCGCGCAACATCAAGGCTTAAGGATCTCGACGCCCAATGAGATCTGGAGCCACTTTGCCGCGCCGTAGACCCAGCGACGCAGTTCGCGTGCGGCGTTCGTCCAGTCCCGCTGGCTGATTCGCCGTCGCAGCGTCGAATTGAAGCGGCCCTGCGTCAAGGTTGAACGTGAATCGACGATGGCTGCGAGCCGTCCCTCCGGTTCAGTGGCCAGCACCGGGCAGTAGAGCAGCGTGGCGTTGAGCGCACCTGCCGATCCGATCGGAGCAATGAAACTTCCCGCCTCCATCACAGCCCCTCCTTCACCTCCTTCGCGACCTCATCGATCCCGGCATCCCGGTTTTTCTCGATGAAATTGAAGGCCCAGCGCACGATCGCCAATTCCGGTAAGCCGCAGCCGAAGGTCAAGCCGTCCAACGCGGGTCACCGATCCCGCCCACTCCTGCAGCCGGAACTGCTGGACTGCAATGGCTCCACCGACGAATTCGGTTACCGCGCTGCTTGGACGTATCCGCGATGAGCAGCGTCTGGCCAGAAGCCTCACCAATGCGATGGCGGCCACTAAAACCGACCCTCGCGCAGATAGTCTGCCACTGCTCACGCATCGGCTCTGGTAACGATACGGAGGAGGATCACTGTGTTCTCGCCAACGACGGCTCTCCCGGTTGCTGGTGAACAGGATTCCACCACTTCAGCGACTGCTTGCCCTGTGCGCGAAACGTGGTGTCGGACCGCTAAGGTGCGATGCAATGCCATTCCTGGACGACGCTGTAGAACCCCTCGGGCTCCTTGATACGCTCGAACCCACGGAGTTGGATTGCCATCGGCGCGATTGTCACCAACACCGGCTCATAGAGGGCGGGTAGCTGGTATTGGGCCAATGCCCCGGCGCTGACGAGCAGTGCTTGGGTGTAGATGGCATCGCCACGTTTTTCGGTCACGGTACGCAAGTCGCCAACGTAGGCAGGGCTGTTCAGGATGTCGCGCCACGGGCGACGCCGACCACCGATACGCATCAGATAGACTTTGAAAATCATGGGGGAGAGGAACTAACGAAGAAGCTTCACAGCCGCCAACGTGCTGTACACCTGTACAGTATATTGCATGAATGGCGAGCCGATACATCACGCGTGCAACCGAGCGGACGGAGGCGTCGGGCGGGGGCTGTTGAACGGCGTCGTGGAAGCGACTTGACGGGGTCGATCGATGCCGACCGCCAGCAAGGTGTTGAACGCGCTGCGACTTTTGGATGCCAACGAGAGTGCAACGATCCGGCGCGACACTACTCTCACCCACCCGACGCTTTACCTTGAAGAGAAAACCTCAGCATCTGGCTTTGGCTAGCGCCAGCCGACAAAACGGGCACGATCGCGCATGCGACACATTCGGCTCGTAGATGTACATGGCCTGACACCTCGCACAACGCTCCCACCCGACGATCCTCGATCGCACATCCCTGATCGCGTACCACGCGGCATTGATGTCCAGGCCGCCGCTGCCGACACGACCATGCACCTCCCACGCCGACAACAGCATCGCTGCAGTGACCGACCGACCAGCCCCCTCGTCAAGACGGTTGTAGAGGGCAACGAAACTGGACAGCTTGGCCAGCATCATCGGGTTGGTGATGAAGGGTCTGACAGAGTCCGGCAGCTTCCCGTTATGCGGACTTTCACCGTGGACCTGCCGCCAGCGCATGCGCAGCGGCTTCGGATGGATGCTCGTCAGGTAATGAACGATCGGCACGCGCAGGCGCAAACGGATCAGCTCGTGGGCCACCCGGCTGTTTTCCAACTCATCGAGGGCAAGCAGCGCCGCCATGACCGTTAGAGCAGCGTCGCTTCGGCGTAGGTGCTTTTTGCGTCCCTGGGCATCTGCAGCAGCCGCTCAAGCGCCGAGTCCGTCAATCGGAAGGTGTAGAGCGACACGGGGACCGTCTCCGCCAGCTCGTCGATTTCGTCCATGTCGAGCGAGGCCACCTTCTCGATCACGGCACGGGGTAAGCCGGTCATGATCTCTGCCGCCCGTCCCTCCCGCGCCAGCTGGCGCGTGAGCAACAGGAACTGCCTGTTGATTTTGAGTACGTCGCGCTTTTCCATGATAGACAATCAAGAAGTTGCCACATGAACGCATTATATATTACACTTAAAGCATAGCACAACCACAAATCGGATGATCTATGATGAAGATCGACTCCACAGCAGCCGCCAGCGGCAACCCGGTGGCAGAAATCCTTGAAGCGCTGATGAGCAAACATCGCCTGAATCAGACCGAGTTGGCCCATCGTTCGGGTGTCTCGCAGCCGGCCATCAACCGGATTCTCAGGGAGCGCTCGAAGGCCAAACATCCGCGGCAGGACACGCTCGAAAAACTCGCCGCCGAGCTCGGCGTCACGCCGGATCAGTTGGCTGGCCGGGAGCCGATCTCGGCTCACATGCTCGCCAGGGGTGTGGTGCCGGTGCTGAGTTGGGAACAGCTCTTGCCCACCGACTCATCGGGAGACGGCGGTCAGGGTGCAGGGCTGGCTTGCCCCGTTGAGCACAGCGACGAGACTTTCGCCCTCCCGGTGCTCGGCGAGGCGATGAATGGAAATGATGGCTACCGCGAAGGCGAGATTCTCTTCGTCGACCCGCGCGTTCCCGCGGCGCACGGTAAGGATGTCGTGGTGCTCCATGGCGAAACCTCTCTCTTCCGGCGGCTGGTGCTCACGCCGGAAGGCCGTTTTCTCAAGACGCTCAATCCCAACTGGCCGACACCGATCATTCGTCTGCCAGATGACGCCGTTGTTCGCGGCACGGTGGTCTTTTCCGGTCGGCTTCGCTAATTATTACGTTCTTCGAGACGTCTTGTAATTAGCAATTACATTCGGCCGTTCATCGCCGGCCTGCTGCAGACAAAAAAATACCCGCCGAGGTGGCGGGTATTTTTTGTCAGATCAGCCCCCGCTCTGCGAAGGACATGACTGCGGTATCGGCCACGATGAAGTGGTCGAGCACCCGGATGTCGACCAGCGCCAAGGCGTTCTTGAGCTCGCTGGTCAGCAGCTCGTCGGCGCGTGACGGCTCGGGATGCCCCGAGGGATGGTTATGCGCCAGGATGACAGCACTGGCATTCAGCCTCAGGCCGGCTTTGACGACTTCCCTGGGATAGACCGACGTCTGGGTCACCGTCCCGCGAAAGAGCTCGATCCCGGCGATCAGCCGGTTCTGCGCATGGAGCCACAGCGCGACGAAACTCTCGTACTCCTGCCCGCCGAGAAACAGACGCAGGTAATCGCTGACCGCCGTCGGTGAAGACAAGCTGACAGCCGATTCCGACAGCTCTTCCGCCAGGGCGCGCCGAAGGAGTTCCCGGGCCGCCATCAGTCGGTGAAGCACGGCATAGGGAAGGACCTCCTGTGCCGCGCCAAAGGTAGTGGTCTGCCGAGGCGCGCGCAGCCCGAAAAGCTCGGCCAGCGAGCGGGTGGCGAGCAACGCTGCCTCGTCGCCGAGCACGATCGAAAGGAGTTCGCGGTTGCTTGAATGGATCATCTGGGGTGCCTCCAATAGAAAAACGGGGCGGCACCCTCCCCTTACGGGACGATGCGCGCCCCGCGGGGTTCAAAGATTGCGGCTTAATGCGTTACGGTTGGCTGGCTAACGGGTCTGCCCGCTTCGAGGATCTTCTGGCTGGCGCTGAAGATCCGCTGTGCCGATCTTTCCGGGAGCTGACCGTTTTTGAGCCACGACTGGATATAACCTCGCGACTCATCACGGCCTGGCAACTCGAGGATCGAACACAGGAGAAAGGCCACGCCTTCGGCCTCGGCTTCGCGAACACTTCTTGGCGTCGACGGGGCGTCATGGCAGTCGCCTTCCAGGGTGTGCCCGAGAACGACGTGAGCCATCTCGTGAAAACGCGTCGAGTGGGGATGCTCGGCCAACTGACTGACCGCGATGCGCCGCTGAACCGCATAGCCCTCGACGTTGCCGTCCAGGTAATCGAAGTGCTCCTGCGTGATGTCCAGCGCGGCCAAAGCCGCTTCGGCATCCCAATGGGGTGATTCGACGGGCTCAGCGTAGGCCTCACCTTCGGTCTGCTCCAGGCTGAACCAGCGCGGTGCCAGTTTGAAGCGTGTAAATACCTCTTCGCTGCCGCCGGGATCGCCGGAGTCGTCAGAAACCGCGTTCGTGCCGCGACGTTTGACGGTGATCGGCATCCACAGCGAGAGCGCTTTCTGTCCCTTGCAGACGGACCGACCCAGCGCCTTCCAGCGACTGAAGCTCGCGATGGGCGACAGGGGCAGGCACTTTTGCCGAAGCTGGATGGCCGCCAGAATCTGATTGCCGACGCTGAAGCGGTGAAACCGGCGGAAAGCCTGACTGACGATCCCGGGCTCGGTGAGTGCCTGTTCGAGAAGGGGTGCGAATTTGTCGTACATGGTGCCTCCAGTGAAAAACGGGAAGGCATCGTCCCCGTCGGGGAGCGATACACTCCCCGTGGGATGGAAAAACCGGCCAAGGCCGGGTAAGTCCGCTGCGTTAGCAGCGGCTGATTGATGAGCCTGCGGAAAGGGCAAATTTCCGTGCCTCGACGGCATGCGGGCCGAGAAACCTGGCGCGTGTACCGTCCGGTTGACGAACGAGGATTCGGCCGACGACGAGGATCTGTTGTCGCACACCGATGTCCCCATCGAAGCGGGTTTGCAGGTATTGCCGGTAGTCACCCTGCCATCCGACTGGCGGTGCGAAAGGCCCGAAACCCCCTGGCCGGGTGTTGATCCGACTGAAGTCGATGACGCCGTACATGGTCACCTCCTCGTCAGGCGGCCCGGGTGAGCGCCTTGTCGACGCTGCCGAGCGTGGGAAAACCTGCTTTCCCTGCGAGATTGAACACGTCGAGCCAATCGACGCCTTTTTGGCTGTCGGGAATCGTGAGCGCTGGCGCAATCGCACCGGCTTGAATCCCCATGGCCCAGAGCCGAGTCACCAATGCCCTCGCCGCTTCCTGTCCGTGTCCGGACGGGTGCTGTCGCGACGGCCGGTCCTTGTCGGCGAAGACCAGGACCTGGCGCACTCCGGGAGGAGGAACAAAGGTTTCCAGAAGATGGGCATTTCCGGTCGCCCAGGCGGGCAGACCGGTGGCTTCGATGACGGCAAGCGCGGTTTCGATGCCCTCGGTCACCGCCAGGCGACTCCCGGGAGCAATCAACCGAATGGCGCCGCCGGTTAGCTGTCGCGCCGAGGGATGGCGCATCAGCTTCTTGGGCGCGTCAACCGGCGCCTTGTGGCCATCGACCGTCAGGTAGCTACGATGGAGAGTCACTGCATCGCCCCCCTGCCCGGTGACTTGGGCGAGGATGCCTGGATGGCGCCCCACGAGACACCGATCGGCGTAGTAACCCAGCGCGGGATGAAAGCGCAGGGTTTGTAGTGACGTTGCCGACAGACCGCGCCGCGCCAGGTAAAGACGCGCCGGCTCGGCTTGCGGGTGCGTCAGCGGGAGGGATTCCCGCCAAGTGCGATTGAGGTGTTCGCGGCGGGTGGCGTCGTCGGACGTACCACTTGCGACCGACGGCCATTGCCTGTGCGTGCTGCTGACGGGCTGGCCGCCGACATGCTCGGCCACTTCGCGGATCGTGCGACTGAAATCCCAGTCGTTGACCCACATCAGCAAAGACAAGCCGTCGGCAAAAAAGCCGCAGGTGTTGCAGACGCCACCGCCGGTTTGATCGACGTCAGGAAAAACCCGAAAGCCATCCCGACCACCATGAACCGGACAAGGGACATGCTTCCCTCGCCGCTCCACAGCCTCTTTCAACGCCGGCGCCAGATCGGGCAGGACCCGCTCCCAGCGCCCGCGTGCGTCCTCCTTGACGCTCTGTGTTTGATAAGCCTGTTTCATTGCAGGTGCCTCCATGGAATGTCCCGGTCGGGACCTTCCGAAGCACCCCATGCCGGGATCCTGGGGAAGGCCACGGCAAGGCCGGTTGGAACGTTCCGCTCGGCATGAAGGTAGCCCTGCCGGGATACGCTTCCCCGGCGGGGTCATGATGCTGTTTGTTTTCTCGTGGCCAGCTACCACACGTCCATCCTGCGCCTTACGGTGCGGGATCGAAACTCAATGTGCTGTTCGCAGGAGGCTCAGCGAACCCCCTCCGAAAAGCCCCGGCACGGTGGCCGGGGAAAGTGCTGCAGGGGAGGAAACAGCTACGATGTTACGCAGGCACTGCGGCCTTCGGCGGACGAAATGCGTCCGGATAGGATCGAATTCGACGACAGGGCATCTCGGTGCGTCCGGCGGACGAACAGCGCGGTTGAATGCGATTTCCAACCGCCCTCGCTTTGCCAGCACCAGGGAATGGCGGTACCGGCGGCGCAAGACCGCAAAAATTTGGTGGCAAAACTGGCGGCAGAATTTGGCGGCGATGAGTGCCGGCGTGAGCGACAACAATCAGCGTCCGGTGTTTGCTTTGAAGCGGGCATTCAGAACGAGGTGGTCTACGTCTGGTCGTCGGCCAAAGCAGCCGTTGACACCACATGACGCGGCCGGCAGGTATGG
>JEMY01000050.1 GCA_000585075.1 Candidatus Accumulibacter regalis
CGCCTGCAAGGCATTGGCGAGGTACACGGCCTGCTGCCCCCCGAGCTTCGGCACCTGATAGACGTGCGGATAAGCGGTCCGGTAACCCGGGACGGCGTGACAGCCTTCGCACATCGAAGTCTTGGCCTTCGCCGCCTCGGCGTTGCCTGCCAGCGGCTGCGCGAGCGCTGCGCCGGCCAGCGCAAACGCGATCAAACCGAGAATTGTTTTCATCGTTATCTCTCTCAAAAAAGGCGGTTTGAAAACCAGGCCCACGAGCCATTCAAGGATGGAAAATTCAGCCCGGCAGTATATGAGGCTCCATCAAGCGGCGTCAATCGTCGATTTGTCCTCGCCAGTGGCAAGGTTTTCTCCAGCCGTGAACAAGCTTGAGTCTGCCCGGCAGGGCTCGCGAGCGGGCGGACATCGGGAAGGGAGACTGCCGCCCGGGGTCGCTGGCAGTCTTCGGGCGCGTCGGGGGCAGCTTCGGCGCGGCGTATCCCGACGCTGGACGCGGCGCCGGGATGGGCGTCCCGAATGGCTGTCGGCGCTACCTCTTCTGCTCGACGGCTTCGTTCCCCAGTGCGGCAAGCCTGCGGGCAAACGCGTCCTCGATCGAGCGTTGCACGGTGGTGAAGCCGGTCCGCGTGACGATCAGCCCGGTCGGTGCGAGTACCGAGAGCGTGACCGGAGTCCCGGCAACCGCGGCAAGCTCCTTTTCCACCCGACCGACGACGGCCGGCTGCAGGGGTTGGGCACTGACCACTTCCGCCCGCACTTCCCAGCCGCGCTCACCCTTCGCGGCGTCGATGCTATCGACGAAGGTGTCGGCAAGACGTTCCAGATCGGCCTTGCCGCGCGCTTCCACCTCGCGTTGAACGGCACGCTCGGCTTCCGTCATCGGTGCGAACTGCGCTTCACCAAGCAGCACGCGGCCCTTCGCCGTGATATCGCTGGTCGTCGTGGCGCGCACCAGCAGGGTGGCCGTCGGATCACCGAGTCGCGCACGGATCTTGTCTTCGGCCAACCTGACCTGCGCGGGAACCGGCGGGCGGGCGCCTGAAACGGTCGCCACAATAACAGCGCCCGTCGGCAGATGAACGAGTTGCACGTCACCCAGTTCGAAGGCTTGACCGTGGCTCACCAGTTCGCGGAGAGTCTGCTCGGCGGCTTCGGTCATGCGCACGTTGGCGGTCACCCTGGAGGCAATGAAATGGCCATTGAGATCGACCGTCGGCAGCAGGTTCGCCGAACCCGCCGCCGCCACGTCGTGCGTGATCGCGCACCTGACGAAGAGGTTGATGTCGCGCTGGACCTCGTCGGCGATGGCCTGCTGCATGGCCTTGACCGCCAGCGGCGAGAATGAGCGCGGCGTATTGACCGTGGCCAGGACATTGACCGCGCCGCTGCCGTCCTGGTCGTAGACCACGCGCGCAAGCCGGGCGCCGGGATCGTCGGCCAGAGCCTTCTCGATGGTTTGGACAATCGCCTGGTTGAGCCGCCAGTCGTCAATGACGACGACCAGTTGATGGGTGAGGATGGCGGCAACGGCGAGCAGCCCGATGCCGGCCGCGGAGAAACGCTTCAGGAAATCCGTTCGCGTGCCCAGCTCGGCGCGGGTGACGAAGCCGGCGACGATGAAGATCGTCGCGGAAACGGCGAGGATGGCGAGGAAGTTGGCAAAGAAGAGCAGGAAGGCACCCCAGGCGCCATCGAAAGCCCCGAACGCCAGCGACAGGCCGCAGGTGGCGAGCGGTGGGGTCAGCGAAGTGGCGATCGCCACGCCCGGGAGCGCGGGACTGGTTCGTTCATCGACCAGCGCCAGGCCACCGGCCAGGCCCGCCAGGGTGGCCACGAAGAGATCGAGCAGCGACGGTTTGGTGCGCGCCAGCATCTCGGGCGTCACCTCGAGGGCAAACGGCAAGAGGCCCAGGACCACGGCAAAGCCGATGATCAGCAACACGCCACCAAACTCGGAGACCACGGCGTGGCGCAACAGACGCAGGTCGCCGCGGGACAGCGCCAGGGCAATGCCGAAAATCGGCGCCATCAGCGGCGAGACGAGCATGGCGCCGATGACCACGGCGGCGCTGTTGGCCAGCAGGCCGAAGGCGGCGATTCCCGCCGAGGCAAGCAGCAACACGTAGTACAGCGGACGCGGTATCGAGCCGTGAACGATGTCGTCGATCACCTGCGCCTTGCGCAACGGGGACACGGCCAGCAGCATCGCCAGCGGCTGATCGAGAGGGTGGGCCGGCGGGTCGGGACGAACCGGGTCGGCCGCTGTACTCGTGCTGTCCATGGCCACCGGCGCCGAATCAGTAGGGGTTGAAAATCGACGGCGCAACCGTCGATTTAGCAGGCGCGCTCGACGATGATGCGGCCGCGGGCGACGGCAACTGCTGCGGCTTGACGGCTTGCGCCGCCCGCTCCGGTTCCGGCGACTCGACGACTGGCGCCGCCGGCACCGCCTCGGCCTCGGCCTCGCGCAGGGGTTCGCGGACCTGTTCCGAAGACTCGTGCGCTGGCAGGCGCCAGACCAGCTTCGCGTTCTCCACCCAGCCCGCTTCGCCCGTCGCTTCGACGCGGACGTGAGCAAAGCCGCGTTGCAAATCGCTCCGATACAGCTTCGCGTACTGGGGCAGACGGCTGATGAGCGCACCGCCCGGTGTGCGGTAGAGCGGTAGATCGGCCGATCCGGCGTAGTAGACGCCTGCCGTTTGCCCGGCGCCGCCCGCAGCGCTCTTGCCCGCGACGGTATTCTCCAGCGTCGAACAGCCCCCCAGGATGGCGACAAGGGCGGCCGAGCACAGTATGGAAGTGAGCTTTCTTGAAGTGACGATCATCCGTGCAGATCTCCGGAAACCACGCTATCGGGGACGTACGCGGGTGGCAACGGATAGCGGAAGCGTTGCGCGCCGCGAATGATGCCGCCGATCGGAGCAAGCCGCAAGTGGCCAGGACAACACGAATGGCATGCTTCCTGGCGAAGGGCCACGCGGAAAAGGCCGCAGCCGCGGCAAATTTCGGCCCACGGCAACGAAGGAGCGGCCCCTTTTTCGCGCCAGGGAAGACCACTGTGGGCAGGCATTCCGACGGCCGGCGGAGGCCATCCCGGCTATCCCTTTCGCTGCCCGATCGGCACGCCCGGGCCGCTTCGACGCCCGCCCGCCGGTCGGCGGGCAGAAGGCGGCAGAGGACGCCGGCGTCATGGGCAAAATTGTCCATTGACGGCCTCTATCGCGCCGCCGATACTTTCGGCCCTACGGTGACTCGGCTGTACTCGCCACCGCAGCAGGAAGAGGGAACCCTCCCACCCCAGCGCGTGCCCCCCTGCGCGCTCGGCCCGGGCTTGTCCTCCCGCCCCTTCACGATTACCGGAGATGCCCCGTGATTGGTCATTTCAAGCGTTCGACGCGACGACTGTTCGCCCTGATTCTCAGTATTCCGCTGGTGATCCTGGCCGGGGGGCTGCTATACATGTTCCTGATGACCCATCTGGAGAATTCTCCGCGCGACTTCTGGACCAGCGTGGAGTGGGCTGCCGAAACGCTGACCACCACCGGCTACGGACACGACTCGCACTGGACCCATCCGGCGATGATCCTGTTCGTGATTTTTTTTGAACTGGTCGGCATGTCCTTCTACGTGCTGATTTTCCCGGTCTTCTTTCTGCCCTACTTCGAGGAACGCTTCGAGCAGCGCCTGCCGGGAAATCTGCCCGAGATGAGCGGGCGCGTGCTCATCCACCGCTATGGCCCGGCGGTCGATTCGCTGGTCGAGGAGTTGCGCCGCGTGGGCACGGCCTTCGTCATCCTGGAGCAGGATGAACGCCAGGCCCGCCGCCTTCGCGATCGTGGCTACGACGTGGTGTTCGGCTCCCTCGACGAACAACCCGGGATGCTGGCCGGCGTGGAAACGGCGCTGGCGCTGATCACCAACGCCGACGACCACGCCGACGCAACGTTCATCATGATGGCCCGCGAACGCGGCTTTTCCGGAACGATTCTGGCGCTCGCCGAAGAGCCCCTGCACCGTCCGGCGATGGAAAAGATCGGCGCCACCGCGGTGTTCACCCCTTCGCACGTGCTGGGTGCGGCCCTGGCGGCCCGCGCCAGCTCGCGCATCAGCCCGAAGGTGGAAGGGCTGCAACTGCTCGGCGAAAGAATAGGCATCGCCGACTTTCGCGTGCAGGCTGGCAGCCCGCTGGCCGGGCAGCGGCTCGGCACCCTGCGCATGCGCGCGCGCTACGGGGTGACGGTGATCGGACAATGGAACGGCGGCCGTTTCGCCCCGGCCGAAGGCCCCGATACGCGGGTCGAGGCAGGCGCGATCCTCGTGGCGACCGGCGCCTACGCCAACCTGGCCCGGGTCGAACGCCTGGCCACGCCACTGCGCCGTTACGGCCCGATCGTCGTCGCCGGCTACGGTGCGGTCGGCCGCAAGGTGGTCGAGATGCTGCGCGACGCGGGTGAAACAATCATCGTCATCGACGATGTCTCCGACCCGGCCGTCGATGTGGTCGGCAACGTCCTCGAACACGCCACCCTGGACCGCGCCGAGGTGCGCAAGGCGCGTGCGGTCGTCCTCGCCCTGAGCAACGACAGCGCCGGCGTTTTCGCCACCGCGGTGGTGCGCGATTATGCCCCGGACGTGCGCCTGATCGCGCGCGTGAACCTGGCACCGAACGTCGCCCGCCTCTACCAGGCGGGCGCCGATTTCGCGCTCTCGGTGGGCCAGGTCGCCGGCCAGATTCTCGCCCACCACCTGCTCGGCGAGGACGCCGTCAGCGTCGAACAGCGGCTCAAGCTGGCCCGTGTGGGGCCGGGTGCCTTGGTCGGGGGGCACCCCTGGCAGGTGGGTATCCGCGAGAAGACGGCGACGGCGGTGGTGGCGGTGGAACGTGGGACCGACGTCCTGGTGGAGTTCGACCAGGCGTTCAAGGTGCGCGCGGACGACGTCCTCTTCGTCTGTGGGACAACCGCCAGCCTCGAGAAATACATGCGCGAGTTTGGCGCCACGCCGGCAGAGCGACCCGTGGCGCCGACGACATAGCGGGCCGCCCAAACGCATTCAGCCCGACCAATGGCCGGGCTGAATTTTTTTCTGGTGGCCAAGCGCGGAATCGAACCACGGACACGCGGATTTTCAGTCCGCTGCTCTACCAACTGAGCTACTTGGCCAACGAGTGCGGCAGTATATCGAATCGATTCTCTGTCGTCAAAGCCAACAGGGCTATCGCGTGAATATCACGCCCAACGCACACGGCGGGCACGGCGGCCAGCGCCGGGCGCGGCGATCGGTTGACCAAAAAACGGGGGCGGCTGCCCCCGAAAACTGCGGCTACACGCAGCGCATCAACTCGCTGCTTTCTTCTTCTTGCACCCGACGAGCAATCCCGCTGCGGCGAGAGCGAACAGCGCCAGGGTCCCCGGTTCAGGGACGCTGCCCGGAGGATCAACGACAATGCTGTCGTTGGCGCAGTTCTGCGTCCAGTGAATGTCGAATGCCTCGCCGTTCCAGCGGGCATCGCGCAGCAGCTCCAGAGGGATACTCATCTCGTAGATGTAGTGCGCGTCGCCCTGATTGCTGCCGTAGCCGGTCACCGGAGCCAGGGTGTAGGAAAGCGCGCTCACCATGCCGATCAAGGTGCCGCCGGTGAGATGGGTGGGATGCCTCCGATCGGGGGAGTAGGCTGCGCCGCTGCCCGGATCGGTGTAATTGCCGGCGCTGTCCCAGAGGCCGTAGGCCCAGGCGGGATTCATGTAAACGCCGCCTTCGACACCGAAGGACTCGAAACTGTAGACCCCACCGGCGCTGACGCTGGTGGCATGCTTGATGTTGATGCCCAGCTCAAAGGTGCCGTCGCGTCCGAAATCGATGGCGAAGTCACCCGCGCCGTAGCTGTTGCGGCCGGGTTGGTCCAGCGTGCGCGGGTTGTGGCCAGTGACCAGGGCGATGAACAGGGTGTCGCCTTCCTTCTGCGCATAGAGCGCTTCGGCGTCGTAGGCCTGCCCGCCCCAGCCGGGACCCAGGCGGAAGTTGCCACTGCCTGTCTGATCCTCGATCTTCGCCTGGATACCGCTCCCGGGCGTTGGCTCCCAGGTCGAACGATTGATCCCCCAGTCGGAAAGATCACCGTCAATGGTAATCGCCGCGGCCGACACGCTGCCGAAGATGCCGAGAAGGGCGATTGTGCGCGAGAGGATTCGCTTCATGGTTTGCCTGTGCTCCAGAGGGTTTTCGAAACGCTGGCGCCGTAGCACCACGTCGAGTGGCAGTGTCCCCCGAGCAGGCAATCGTCGGTTATGAACTAGTGCACAGCGCGGGGAATTCTGCCGCATCCCGGCCCGAACTCGCCGCCCCCGACTGGCGAGCGCTGTGGCAAGGGCCCGCTCTCTCCTGTTCAATTCGGCTACCAGTCGGCTAAAGTGATGCCTCGTCGCCTTGCCGGCGACTTTTCTGGGCCGATGCACGCCACTATGGGAGGGGGGTGATGGGAACCAGAGCACGCGCAACCGTTGAACAGGTCCAGTGAATGAACGCACGTATCCGCTTCGCCATCTCGGTGATCATCCTCGGTCTGCTGATGACCGGCCCCTTCGTCATTACGGCGCTGCTGATCTGGGCGGGAGCGAAAGCTCCTGAGCGCGCGATGCTCGTCCAGCTGATCGTTCCGCACCTGTCGCTGGGCGCGATGATGACCACTTTCGGCTTCGTCCTCGGCCTGCTGGTGATCCGCTACCTCTTCCGCCAGTATGTGCAGGGCCTGCTCAAGATGGCCGAGAGCCTGCGCCTGATGCTCACCGCCAACCGCAACTTCCGCGTCGTTGGCGAAGGCCCGCCGGAAGTCCGCCAGCTCGCCGCAGCCACGAACGATCTGGCGCAACAGCGCGACGGCCTGCTCGACGACGTCGAAACCCAGATCGCTGCCGCCAAGGCGTCGGTGGAAGAAGAGAAGAATCGCCTCGCAGCGCTGATGTCGGAGCTGGCGCAGGCGGTCGTGGTGTGCAATCTGGACGGCCGCATCCTGCTCTACAACAGCCGCGCCCGGCTGCAGTTCAGGGCGCTGGCGCAGGGCAGTACGACGCTTGCCGGAGGCGGCGCGCTGATCGGCCTCGGGCGTTCGATCTTCTCGATCCTCGAACGCAACCAGATCGACCACGCGCTCGAAGTGACGCGCCAGCGTCTGCAGAAAGGCGCCGGTACGGCGATCGCCAACTTCATCACCACCGCCCGCGGCGGCCAGCTGTTGCGCGTGCAACTGGTGCCGGTGTTGTCCATCGCCGACGACTCGCCGAGCGACGCGATCAGCGGCTACGTGCTCACCGTGGAGAACATCACCCGCAACCTGGAGCAGGAGTCGCGCCGCGATCAGGTCCTGCAATCGCTGACCGACGGCAGCCGCGGCAGCCTGGCCAACATCCGCGTCGCCGTCGGCAACCTGATGGACTACCCGGACATGGAAGCGGCGGTGCGCGAGCGCTTCGTCGGCATCGTCAGTGACGAGGTCGTACGCATGAGCCAGCGCCTCGACCAGACGATGAACGAGTTCGCCGATTCATTGAAGACACGCTGGCCACTGGAAGACGTGCTGGGAATCGACATCATCGCCGCCGCCCAGCGCCGCATCGAGGAACAGCTCGGACTGCCGACCAAGACCGAGGAAATCGACGATGCGCTCTGGCTGCGCGCGGAGAGCTTTTCGCTGGTCTTCTCGATCTGTTGCCTGGCGTTCCGCCTCATCGAACATTATCAGATCAAGGAGCTGCGCTTCCGGCTGCAGCCTTTCGGCAAGCTGGCCTACCTGGATGTCATCTGGGCCGGGCACGCCATGTCGTCGGAGACCTTCTGCACCTGGGAAACGGAACCGATGCAGGTCGGCAGCGAGCACTCGCCGCTGTCGCTGCGCGACGTCATCGACCGGCATGGCGGCGAAGTCTGGTACCAGCGTGACAAGGCCGCGCATTGCGCCTTCTTCCGGCTGGTTCTGCCGGTGGCCATCCCCGAAACCCTCGCCGAGCCGGAAGGCAGCGACGATAGCCAGGTGCGCCCCGAGTACTACGACTTCGACCTCTTCGATTTTCGCGATCAGAGCATCGACCTCGACCGACCGCTGGCGGACCTCAGCTACACCGTCTTCGATACCGAGACCACCGGCCTCGAACCGGCGGCCGGCGACGAGATCATCCAGATCGGTGCGGTGCGCATCGTCAACGGCCGCATGCTGCGCCAGGAAAACTTCAACGAGCTGGTCGATCCGGAGCGCCTGCTGCGCGCCGAAGGAACCCGCATCCACGGCATCACCGACGACATGGTTCGCGGCCAGCCGACCATCGACGCGGTCCTGCCGGCCTTCCACGATTTCTGCAGCGACACCGTCCTCGTCGCGCACAACGCCGCCTTCGACATGCGCTTCCTGCAACTCAAGGAGGAGAGCACCGGCGTGGTCTTCAGCCAGCCCGTCCTCGACACGCTGCTCCTCTCGGCAGTCCTGCACGCCAACCAGGACTCGCACCAACTGGAAAAGATCGCCGAACGCCTGGGGATCAGCATCGAAGGCCGGCACAACGCGCTCGGTGACGCCGTCGCCACCAGCGAGGTCTTCCTGAAGATGCTGCCGCTGCTCGAACAGCTGGGGATCAGCACCCTGCGCCAGGCGCTGGAAGCGTCCCAGAAGACCTACTTCGCGCGCGTGAAGTACTGACCACCCGACAGCGGTTACCGGGAAACCGGCGGTTCAGGGCCGCCCGGCGCGAGCCATGCCGGTGGCGCCTACTCGACGGTCACCGACTTGGCCAGATTGCGCGGCTTGTCGACGTCGGTGCCGCGGACCAGTGCGACGTGATAGGCGAGCAGCTGCAGCGGCACGACGTGCAGCAGGGCCGACAGGGCGCCGTAGTGCTCGGGCAGGTGCAGGACGTGGATGCCGTCCGACTCCTGCATCTCGCTGTCGGCGTCGGCAAAGACGTAGAGTTCGCCGCCACGGGCGCGCACTTCCTGAAGATTCGACTTCAGTTTCTCGATCAGCGCGTCGTTGGGCGCGACGGCGATCACCGGCATGTCGCGGTCGACCAGCGCCAGCGGGCCGTGCTTGAGCTCGCCGGCCGGGTAGGCCTCGGCGTGGATATACGAGATCTCCTTGAGCTTCAGCGCGCCTTCCATGGCGATCGGGTAGTGACGACCACGACCGAGGAACAGGGCGTGCTGCTTCATCGAGAATTGCTCCGACCACTCGCGAATCTCGGGCTCGATTTCGAGGATCTTGGTCACCGCGATCGGCAGGTGCCGCAAGGCGTTCAGTTCGGTGGCCTCGGCCCGCTCGTCGAGCCGACCGCGCAGCTTGGCAAGCACCAGGGTGAGCAGGTAGAGCGCGGCGAGCTGGGTGGTGAACGCCTTGGTCGACGCGACGCCGATTTCCGGACCGGCACGGGTGATGAAACGCAGGCTGTTCTCGCGCACCAGCGAAGACTCGGGAACGTTGCAGATGCACAGCGTACGCAGCATGCCGAGCGTCTTGGCGTGGTGCAGGGCGGCCAGGGTATCGGCGGTCTCGCCGGATTGCGAAATGGTCACCAGCAGCGTCGCCGGATCGGGCACCGAGTCGCGGTAGCGGTACTCGCTGGCGACTTCGACCGAACACGGGATGCCGGCGATCGATTCCAGCCAGTAACGGGCGACCAGACCGGCGTGGTAGCTGGTTCCGCAGGCGATGATCAGCACCTGCCGGACATCCTTGAGGGTTTCCTCGCTGGCTGCGCCAAACAGGCCGGGCTGGATGCTGTGCGCGGTACCGAGCATTTCGAGCGTATTGGCCAGAGCCACCGGTTGCTCGAAGATCTCTTTCTGCATGTAATGCCGGTAGTGGCCGAGTTCGACGGCGTCGGCAGACAGTTGCGACTCGCTCTCGGCGCGATCGACCGGCGTGCCGTCGATGCGCGTGATACGGTAGCCGTCGCGCGTCAGTTCGGCACAATCGCCGTTTTCGAGGTAGACCATGCGCCGCGTGACCTGCAATAGCGCCGAGGCATCCGAGGCGGCGTAACAGCCGTCGTCGGTCAGGCCGAGGAGCAGCGGCGATCCTTCACGGGCAACGACGACGCGGCCGGGATCGGCCTCGCGCAGCACGGCAATCGCATAGGCGCCGTGCAGCTGCTTGATGGCCTTGCATACGGCGGCGAGGAAATCGGGGGTCGTCTTCAGCTCGTAAGCGATGAGATGGGCGACGACCTCGGTGTCGGTCTCGGAGGTGAACTCGTAGCCGGCAGCCTTGAGGCGCGCGCGCAGCGCTTCGTGGTTCTCGATGATGCCGTTGTGCACGACGGCCAGCCCTTCGGAGATGTGCGGATGGGCATTGCGCTCGCTGGGTATGCCGTGCGTCGCCCAGCGCGTGTGGGCGATGCCGACGTGGCCGGAAACCTGCGAACCGTCGGCCTGTGCGGTCAGCTCGGCAACCCGGCCAACGGAGCGCAGGCGTTGCAGGCCGCTGGCGTTGATCAGCGCCAGCCCGGCCGAATCGTAGCCACGGTATTCGAGCTTGCGCAAGCCTTCGAGGAGGACGGGGATGATGTTGCGGTCGGCGACCGCGGCAACGATGCCACACATGGTCAGCTCACTTCTTCACTTTTTGTGGCCGTTTCCAGCCGCTAATCGAAACCTGCCTGGCACGCGAGAGGGTCAGCGTGTCCGGCGGCGCGTCCTTGGTCAGCGTCGTCCCGGCGCCGAGCGTTGCCCCGCGACCGACGGTCACCGGGGCCACCAGCTGGGTGTCGGAACCGATGAAGGCGTCGTCCTCGATGATCGTCTTGAACTTGTTGGCGCCGTCGTAGTTGCAGGTGATCGTTCCGGCGCCGATATTTACCCGACTGCCGATGATCGCGTCGCCGACGTAGGCCAGATGATTGGCCTTGGATTGTGCGGCCACCTTGGTGTTCTTGAGTTCGACGAAGTTGCCGACGTGCACGCCGGCACCGAGCTCGGTCCCCGGGCGCAGGCGCGCGAAAGGCCCGATGACGCCATCGGGTCCGACGATCGCGTCCTCGACGTGGCTGAAGGCGGCGAGGCGCGAGCCGGCGCCGATGCTGGCGTTCTTGAGTACGCAGCAAGGACCGATGTCGACCGCTTCCTCGAGAACGACGCGACCTTCGAAAACGCAGTTCACGTCGATGAAGACGTCGCGCCCGCAGAGCAGCTCGCCACGCACGTCGAGGCGTGCCGGGTCGGCCAGGCGCACGCCCTGCTCCATCAGCCGCTCGGCGGTCTGCCGCTGCGCGACGCGTTCGAGTTCGGCCAGTTGCACCTTGCTGTTGACGCCGAGCACTTCCCACTCCCCTTGCGGCTGCGTGGTCCGGATCGGCACGCCGTCGGCGACCGCCATGCCGACGATGTCGGTCAGGTAGTACTCCTGCTGCGCGTTGTCGTTCGACAGGCGAGCGAGCCATTCGGCCAGGCGCGCGGTGGGCAAGGCGATGATGCCGGTATTGACTTCGCGGATGCTGCGCTCCTCGGCGGAGGCGTCCTTCTGCTCGACGATGCGCACCACCTCGCCGGCGGCGTTGTGCACGATACGCCCGTAGCCGGTGGGGTCGGCCAGTTCGACGGTGAGAATGGCCAGTGCGCCGCGTGCCGCGTGCACCAGTTTCCTGAGCGTTTCGGCCTGGATCAGCGGCACGTCACCGTAGAGCACGAGCGTCGTTTCGGCAGCGCTGAGTTGCGGGACGGCCTGCATCACCGCGTGGCCGGTACCCAGCTGCGGTTCCTGCACGACCCAGTGCAAATCGGGCGCATCGACACTCGTGCGCACGGCGTCACCACCGTGACCGTAGACCAGGCAGATGGTCTGGGGAGCGAGGCTGCGGGCGGCGTCGATGACGTGCGCGACGAGGGCCTTGCCGGCCACCGGATGAAGAACCTTGGGCAGGTTCGAATGCATGCGCTTGCCTTGGCCGGCAGCGAGAATGACGATATTCATTGGCGAACACCCCTAAACAGCCAGTTGGACGGTGCGCTATTGTCGCGCTCCCGCAGCCTTCAGTGGCGGGTATCCGGCGCTCGCCGGCGGGCGCCAAGCGCGCGCGCCAGGTTGATTCCGAAATACCCCTGCCACAAGCCGTATTGTTGCAGCAGCGGGCAAGCGCAACCCGGCACTAAGTCACGGCGCGGAGTTTGCGGCGCTGCCCGGCGTCTCGTCGTCAGACCGGAACAACGACGTCGGCGCCGCCGCCGGATGCTCAGCGGGGCAGATCGGAACGGCCCATCAGGAAAGCATCGACTTCGCGAGCGCACTGGCGGCCTTCGCGGATCGCCCAGACGACCAGCGACTGGCCACGCCGCATGTCGCCGGCGGCGAAGACCTTGGCAACGCTGCTGGCATAGCAGCCGTCGCCATCGGTGGTCGCCTTGACGTTGCCGCGGGCGTCGAGTTCCAGCGCCAGCTGTTCGAGCAAGCCGTTCTTGACCGGCGAAACGAAACCCATGGCCAGCAACACCAGATCAGCAGGGATCTCCACCTCGCTATCCGGAACCTCGTTCATGCGACCATTCTGCCAATCGACGCGGACCATCTTCAAGGCCTTGACCTTGCCGCTTTCGCCGATGAATTCCTTGGTGGACACGGCGAAGTCGCGCGCGCAGCCCTCTTCATGCGACGACGAAGTGCGCAGCTTCAGCGGCCAGTACGGCCAGGTCAGACTCTTGTTCTCGCTCTCCGGCGGCTGCGGCATCAATTCGAACTGGGTCACCGACAGGGCTCCGTGCCGGTTACTGGTACCGACGCAGTCGGAACCAGTATCGCCACCGCCGATCACCACCACGTGCTTGCCGGTGGCCTTGATCTGCTCCGGAACCTGATCGCCGGCGTTGACCTTGTTCTGTTGCGGCAGGAAGTCCATGGCGAAGTGCACGCCATCCAGATCGCGGCCCGGCACGGCCAGGTCGCGCGGCGACTCGGCGCCACCGGCAAGAATCAGCGCGTCGAACTCGGCCAGCAGGCGTTCAGCCGGAATCGCCTCGGGCCCACTGCCGCCGATCTCGTGGTTCACGCGAAACTCGACGCCTTCGGCCTCCATCTGCACGATGCGCCGGTCGATATGCACCTTCTCCATCTTGAAGTCGGGAATGCCGTAGCGCAACAGGCCGCCGAGGCGGTCGCTTTTCTCGAAAACGACGACGCTGTGACCAACCCGTGCCAACTGCTGCGCGGCCGCCAGTCCGGCCGGACCGGAGCCGACGACGGCGACGGTCTTGCCGGTCTTGACCTTCGGCGGCTGCGGCAGAATCCAGCCTTTTTCCCAGCCTTTGTCGACGATCGCATGCTCGATGGACTTGATGCCCACGGGGTCGGTATTGATGTTCAGGGTGCACGCGGCTTCACACGGGGCCGGACAGATGCGGCCGGTAAAATCGGGGAAGTTGTTGGTCGAGTGCAGGACGGCCAGCGCCTGTTCCCATTGACCGCGGTACACCAGGTCGTTCCAGTCGGGAATGATGTTGTTGACCGGGCAGCCGGTATTGCAGAAGGGAATGCCGCAGTCCATGCAGCGCGCGCCCTGCTGGCTGGCCTGTTCATCGTCGAGAGTGACGATGAACTCGCGATAATGCTTGAGACGCGATTGGGCGGGCTCACTGACTTCCGCCAGACGCTGATACTCGATGAATCCAGTCGGCTTACCCATGCTTATGCTGCCTCCAGTTGCTTTTGCGCCGCCATCTCGGTGAGTGCCCGGCGATACTCGTGCGGCATGATCTTGACGAAGCTGGCGCGATACTTCGCCCAATCGTCGAGCAGCCGCCGCGCCTGCAGGCTGCCCGTGCAGCGATGATGCTTCTCGATCAGGCCCTTGAGCAGGACTTCGTCGGCAACGCCGAGGTGACGCACGTCGACCTTGCCGTGGCCTTCGAGTTCGTCGCCGGCGTCGCTGCCCTGGCGGGCAGCGAACTCCTCCTCGACCGGTTCGAGCGAGACCTGCGCCATGTTGCAGCGCGACTCGAAGCTGCCGTCCTCGTCGAAGACGTAGGCCACGCCACCGGACATCCCGGCGGCAAAGTTGCGCCCGGTGATCCCGAGCACGACGACCGTTCCGCCGGTCATGTACTCGCAGCCGTGATCGCCAACGCCCTCGACGACCGCCGTGGCACCCGAATTGCGGACGGCGAAGCGCTCGCCGGCGACGCCGGCAAAAAACGCTTCGCCTTCGGTTGCCCCGTAGAGAACGGTATTGCCGACGATGATGTTGTGCAGCGCTTCACCGCGGAAACCGGCATTCGGACGAACGATGATCCGCCCGCCGGAAAGACCCTTGCCGACGTAGTCGTTCCCCTCGCCAACCAGGTCGAGGGTCACGCCACGCGCCAGGAAGGCGCCAAAGCTCTGTCCGGCGGTGCCCGTAAGATGGATGTCGATGGTCCCGTCCGGCAAGCCGGCGTGACCATAGCGCTCGGCCAGGCGGCCGGAGAGCATGGCCCCGACGGTGCGGTTGATGTTGCGCACCGGCAGCTCGATGACCACTTTCTCACCGCGTTCGAGGGCCGGTCGAGCAAGCGCGATGAGCTCGTTGTCGAGCGCCCTGGCAAGACCGTGATCCTGTTCCTGCTGGTGGAAAACGGGCGTCTCGCTGGCTGCCGCTGGGCGGGTGAAGATGCGACTGTAGTCGAGCCCCCTGGCTTTCCAGTGGGTGATCCCCTTGTGCATATCGAGCAGGTCACAGCGGCCGATCAGTTCGTTGACCGTGCGCACGCCGATCTGCGCCATCAGCTCGCGCAGTTCCTCGGCGACAAAGAAGAAGTAGTTCACGACGTGCTCGGGCTGGCCCGAGAACTTGCGGCGGAGCAAGGGATCCTGCGTGGCCACGCCCACCGGGCAGGTGTTGAGGTGGCACTTGCGCATCATGATGCAGCCTTCGACGACCAGCGGCGCGGTGGCGAAACCGAATTCGTCGGCGCCGAGCAAGGCGCCGATGAGCACGTCGCGGCCGGTTTTCATCTGCCCATCGACCTGTACCCGAACGCGGCCACGCAGGCGGTTGAGAACCAGTGTCTGCTGCGTCTCGGCGAGACCGAGTTCCCACGGCGAGCCGGCGTGCTTGATCGACGACTGCGGACTGGCACCGGTGCCGCCATCGTGGCCAGCGATCACCAGGTGATCGGCCTTGGCCTTGGTGACCCCGGCGGCAACGGTGCCGACACCGACTTCGGAGACCAGCTTGACGCTGACCGAGGCCTTCGGGTTGGTGTTTTTGAGGTCGTGGATCAGTTGCGCCAGGTCTTCGATCGAATAGATGTCGTGGTGCGGTGGCGGCGAAATCAGGCCGACGCCGGGCACCGAGTGGCGCAGGAAACCGATATATTCGGAGACCTTGTGGCCGGGTAACTGACCGCCTTCACCGGGCTTGGCACCCTGCGCCATCTTGATCTGGATCTGGTCGGCGTTGACCAGGTATTCGGCGGTGACGCCGAAACGCCCGGAGGCGACCTGCTTGATCGCCGAGCGCAGGCTGTCACCCGGTTGCAGCTGGTAATCGCGCTCGACGCGCGACGCGCCGATGACACCGGCCAGCGTCTCGCCACCGCTGAGGACCTTGAAACGTGCCGGGTCCTCACCACCTTCGCCGGTGTTCGACTTGCCGCCGAGACGGTTCATGGCAATCGACAGGGTGCTGTGCGCCTCGGTCGAAATCGACCCCAGCGACATGGCGCCGGTGGCGAAACGCTTGACGATCTCTTTCGCCGGCTCGACCTCGTCGAGCGCGATGGCAGGTCCTGCCGCCCTGACCTCGAAGAGGCCACGCAAGGTCATGTGGCGCTGCGTCTGGTCGTTGATCAGAGCCGCGTACTCCCGGTAGGTCTCGGTCTTGCCGGTACGCGTCGAGTGCTGCAGCTTGGCGATCACATCGGGCGTCCACATGTGTTCTTCGCCGCGCACGCGATAGGCGTATTCGCCACCGGCGTCGAGCATCGTCGCCAATACCGCGTCGTCGCCAAAAGCCTGGCGGTGCAGGCAGATGGCTTCTTCCATGACCTCGAAGACGCCGATTCCCTCGACCTGCGTCGAGGTGCCGGTGAAATACTTGTCGACGAGCGCCTTCTGCAGGCCGACGACTTCGAAGATCTGCGCTCCGGTGTAGGACATGTAGGTCGAAATGCCCATTTTGGACATCACTTTGAGGAGCCCCTTGCCGACCCCCTTGATGAAATGCTTGATCGCCTTGTCGCCCTTTTCGGCGTCGCCTCCGGCCAGATGCTGCAGCGTTTCCAGCGCCAGGTAGGGATGTACGGCTTCGGCGCCGTAGCCGGCGAGCACGGCAAAGTGGTGCGTCTCCCGCGCCGCCCCGGTTTCGACGACCAGGCCGACGCGCGTGCGCAGACCTTTGGTGACCAGATGCTGATGCACCGCCGAGGTGGCGAGCAAGGCCGGGATGGCGACGTGCTCGGCGTCGAACTTACGATCCGAGACGATCAGGATGCTCGAACCGCGATGAACGTGATCCTCGGCTTCGTGGCACAGCGAGGCCAGGCGCGCTTCGACGCCTTCATTGCCCCAGGCCAGCGGATAGCAGATGTCGAGCTCGGCGGAGTGGAACTTGTTGCCGGTATACGCGGCGATGCGGCGCAACTTCGCCATGTTGTCGAAGTCGAGGACCGGCTGGGCGACTTCGAGGCGGTACGGCGGGTTGATTTCGTTGATTCCGAGCAGGTTCGGCTTGGGGCCGATGAACGAGACCAGCGACATCACCAGCTGTTCGCGGATCGGGTCGATCGGCGGATTGGTGACCTGCGCGAAGAGCTGCCGGAAGTAGTTGAACAGCGGTTTGCTGCGGTTCGAGAGGACGGCCAGCGGCGAGTCGTTGCCCATCGACCCGGTGGCCTCTTCGCCGGAATTGGCCATCGGCTCAAGGATGAACTTGACGTCTTCCTGGCTGTAACCGAAAGCCTGCTGGCGGTCGAGCAGCGACGCCGAGTAGGTCCGTGCCGGCCCCGTGGTCGGCGCCGGCAGATCGTCGAGCTTGATGTTGATGCGGCTGAGCCAGTCCTCGTAGGGCTTGAGGTGCGACAGCGTGTCCTTCAGCTCGCGATCCTCGATGATGCGCCCCTGATCGAGATCGATGAGGAACATCTTGCCCGGCTGCAGGCGCCATTTCTTGACGATCCGCTCTTCGGGGATCGGCAGGACGCCGGCTTCGGAGGCCATGACCACCAGATCGTCGTCGGTCACCAGGTAACGCGCCGGACGCAGGCCGTTGCGGTCGAGCGTCGCGCCGATCTGGCGGCCGTCGGTGAAGGCCACCGCCGCCGGACCATCCCAGGGCTCGATCATCGCCGCGTGGTATTTGTAGAAAGCGCTGCGCTTGGGATCCATCAGGGTGTGCGACTCCCATGCTTCGGGAATCATCATCATCATCGCGTGCGCCAGCGAATAGCCGCCCATGACCAGCAGCTCGAGCGAATTGTCGAAGGCTGCGGAATCGGACTGCCCGGGGTAGATCAGCGGCCAGATCTTTTCCAGATCGGCACCCAGCATCGGCGACCAGGTGCCCTTCTCGCGCGCGCGCATCCAGTTGTAGTTGCCGCGCACCGTGTTGATCTCGCCGTTGTGCGCGATCATGCGGTACGGGTGGGCAAGCTGCCAGGTCGGAAAGGTATTGGTCGAGAAACGCTGGTGAACCAGGGCCAACGCCGAAACGCAGCGCGGATCCTGGAGATCGGTGTAGTACTCGCCAACCTGCGTCGCCAGCAGCAGGCCTTTGTAGACAATGGTCCGCGCCGACATTGACGGCTGGTAGAACTCCTTGCTGTGCTTCAACCCGAGCGCCAGGATGGCGTTGGCGGCACTGCGGCGAATGGCATAGAGCTTGCGCTCGAGGGCGTCGGTGACCATGATGTCCGGACCACGGCCGATGAAGATCTGGCGAATCACCGGTTCGCGGGCCCGCACCACGGGCGACATCGGCAGATCGTGATCCACCGGCACGTCGCGCCAACCGAGGACGACCTGACCCTCGGTGCGCACCGCGCGCTCGATTTCTTCCTGACAGGCCAGGCGGGACGCCGACTCTTTCGGGAGAAAGACCATGCCGACGCCGTAATCGCCCGCGGGCGGCAGGCGCACGCCTTTGTGGGCCATTTCCTCGCGAAAGAGCGTATCGGGAAGCTGGATCAGGATCCCGGCGCCGTCGCCCATCAGGGGATCGGCACCCACGGCGCCACGGTGATCCAGGTTGTCCAGGATCAGCAACCCCTGCTCGATGATCGAGTGACTTTTCTGCCCCCGGATGTGCGCTACAAAACCGACGCCACAGGCGTCGTGCTCGTTGGCGGGGTCGTAGAGCCCCTGCCTTTCAGGTATGGTCGAATCGATCACGCTCGAATCCTCATAAAGCAAAGCTGCATGTACCCGGGCGAGTGGCACCGGCAATCTCACGAAAAACGGGCGCGAAGGCGGCTAGCCGGCCACTCCGGGCGACCCGCGACTATACCCCGAATGCCGCCCGCGTTCAACATGCTGCGCCGCACCAACGGAGTGCGGCGCAGCCGCGCGCGAGCACCGAAATACAGCGCTGGCGACCGTCGCCAGCCTGTGAACGTTGCTTCGCGGCGCACACAGATCGTTCTGCAAGCAATTTTCACGCCATCTCCACCTCCGATCGCCAGGCGCAGCTTGCTGGGTGCGCCTGGCGACGGCGAAGGCAATGACTGCCCCCGGCATCGCCACCCATGGCGGCGCAAGTGCGCAGCAACCCGCCTTCGTCGTCCAGCCCGGCTGCCCATATAGAACGGCGTTTTTTCAGGGTGTTCCGCATGCTGAATTCCTTTTTGCGCTTGTGGTAAGCTGCGGGCGCTAGGCGCTTGACGGGGGCGTCTGTGCCGGCCGGCAAGGCCGAAGCCAGGGGGAGGTCGTTCCGCGCCCCGCGGAACGGGAAATTCTTCGACCGTTTTCAGGATAGAGGCTGGCGATTCGCATTCGTGCGGGAGGCGAACTCCGCAGCTTGCGGACCGTTTTTTTGAACACTGGCACCAACGAGACAAGAGATGGAGGACTGAATGCCGTTAATAATCGGAGTTCCGAAAGAGATCGCAGCCGGGGAAAAGCGCGTTGCGACCGTACCAGAGGTCGTCGAGAAGCTGATCAAGCTGGGTTTCGCTGTTCAGGTCGAGGCCGGCGCAGGTGATGCCGCGACGGTGTCCGACGACGCCTATCGCGCCGCTGGTGCGCAAATTATCGAAGACACGGCCGCCTTGTGGTCGTCTTCCGACATTATTTTCAAGGTGCGTGGACCGTCGCCCGAAGAGGTCGGCTTGCTGCGCGAGGGCGCCACCCTGGTGAGCTTCATCTGGCCAGCGCAGAATCCTGAATTGCTCGAACAGCTTGCCGCGCGCAAGGTGACCGTCCTGGCGATGGACAGCGTGCCGCGCATTTCGCGGGCGCAGAAACTGGACGCGCTGAGCTCGATGGCCAACATTGCCGGCTATCGGGCGGTGATCGAGGCGGCGCATCAATTCGGTCGCTTCTTCACCGGCCAGATCACTGCCGCAGGCAAGGTGCCCCCGGCCAAGGTTTTCGTGATTGGCGCCGGCGTTGCCGGGCTGGCCGCGATCGGTACGGCATCGGGCCTGGGCGCCATTGTCCGAGCCAACGACACGCGCCCGGAAGTCGGCGACCAGGTGACTTCGATGGGTGGCGAGTTCGTCCCCGTCGACTACGTGGAAGAAGGCTCCGGCGTTGGCGGCTACGCCAAGGTGATGAGCGAAGGCTTCCAGAAGGCGCAGCGCGAGGTCTTCGCCAAGCAGGCGAAAGACGTCGACATCATCATTACCACGGCGCTGATTCCCGGCAAGCCGGCACCCAAGCTGATCACCGCCGAAATGGTGCAGTCGATGAAGCCGGGCAGCGTCATCGTCGACATGGCGGCCGAGCAGGGTGGCAACTGCGAGCTGACCGAACCGGGAACGGTCACCGTCAAGCACGGCGTGACGATCATCGGCTACGCCGACCTGCCAAGCCGCCTGTCGAAACAATCGAGCACGCTGTACGCAACCAACCTCTTTCGCCTGACTGAGGAACTGTGCAAGAACAAGGACGGCACGATCGACGTCAACATGGACGACGAGGTGATCCGCGGCACGACGGTGGTCAAGGACGGCGCAATCACCTGGCCGCCACCCGCGCCCAAAATTTCCGCCGCGCCGCCCAAGCCAGCGGCGGCCAAACCTGCTGCCGCGGCCACGAAATCCTCGGGTCACGGCAAACCCGGCGCGCCGTCGTCGGCGAAACGTGCGGGGGTGATTTTCGGCGTTGCGGCGCTGTTCTTCCTGCTCATCGGCGCCGGAGCACCGCCGGCCTTCCTCTCCCACTTCACGGTCTTCGTACTGGCCTGCTTTGTTGGCTACATGGTCGTCTGGAACGTCAAACCGGCGCTGCATACGCCGCTGATGAGCGTCACCAATGCGATCAGCAGCATCATCGCCATCGGCGCATTGGTGCAGATTTCGCCACCTATGGATGGAGGCAGTCTCGACCGGCCTGACGGCTGGATTCGGCTGCTGGCGTTCGTGGCCATCGCCCTGGCGACGATCAACATGTTTGGTGGCTTCGCTGTAACTCAGCGCATGCTGGCAATGTTTCGCAAATAGGAGTCGATGAATATGTCTTACAGCTTGGCAACCGCCTCCTACATTGGAGCTACGATTCTTTTCATTCTCTGCCTCGGAGGACTCAGCAACCAGGAGACCGCCAGACGCGGCAATCTCTACGGCATGATCGGCATGGCCATTGCCGTCGTGGCGACGATTTTCGGCCCCTACGTTGCCGGCTTCGGCGGCGTGGTGTGGGTCATCTTTGCGATGCTGATCGGCGCCAGCGTGGGCCTTTACGCCGCACGCAAGGTGCAGATGACGCAGATGCCCGAACTGGTCGCCCTGATGCACAGCCTGGTCGGTCTGGCGGCAATGCTGGTTGGCTTCGCCACCTACGTTGATCCGATCGCGGCCTCGCACCTCGGCGGCGCCGAGAAAACGATTCACGAAATCGAGATCTACGTCGGCATCCTCATCGGTGCGGTGACCTTCTCGGGATCGGTGATCGCCTTCGGCAAACTGTCGGGCAAGATTTCCGGCAACCCCCTGCTGCTGCCCGGACGCCACTGGATCAATCTCATTGGTCTGCTGGTGGTCATCTTCTTCGGACGGCAGTTCCTGCACGCCGACACTACCGGCGAGGGAATGGCCTACCTGATCGTGATGACCATCATCGCGCTGGCTTTTGGCGTGCACATGGTCATGGCCATTGGTGGCGCCGACATGCCGGTGGTGGTGTCGATGCTCAACAGCTACTCGGGTTGGGCGGCGGCTGCGACCGGCTTCATGCTCTCCAACGACCTGCTGATCGTTACCGGCGCACTGGTCGGTTCGAGCGGCGCGATCCTCTCGTACATCATGTGCGAGGCGATGAATCGGCACTTCATCAGCGTCATCGCCGGCGGCTTTGGAACCACCAGCGGCGCTGCCGCGGCTGGAGGCGCGCAACCGGCCGGGGAAGTGGTGCCGATCCTGGCGCCGGAGACCGCCGAACTGCTGCGTGACGCGAAGAACGTGATCATCATCCCCGGCTACGGGATGGCGGTCGCGCAAGCGCAGCACACGGTGTACGAGATCACGCGCTTTCTCCGCGACAAGGGCGTAAACGTTCGTTTCGGCATCCACCCGGTCGCCGGACGCATGCCTGGTCACATGAACGTGCTGCTCGCCGAAGCCAAGGTTCCCTACGATATCGTCCTCGAAATGGACGAGCTCAACGACGACTTCCCGAAAACCGACGTGGCCATGGTCATCGGCGCCAACGACATCGTCAACCCCGGCGCGCAGGACGACCCGAGCAGCCCGATCGCCGGGATGCCGGTACTCGAGGCATGGAAAGCAACCACGTCGATCGTGATGAAACGCAGCATGGCCTCCGGCTATGCGGGAGTCGACAATCCACTCTTCTACAAGGAGAACAATCGCATGCTCTTTGGCGATGCGAAGAAGATGCTGGATGAGGTGTTGGCGGCGCTGAAAGCCTAACCACAGGGCCTTCGTTTCTCACCCGGCACGACCCCACAACGCCCGCCTTCGCGGGCGTTGTGCCTTCTCCGCACGATCCGTTTACGCTCGGCACGAGCAGGTTTTCGGATGTCGATCGACATCTGATAGAATCAGCCCGAGCAGTCAAGAAGCGCGTCAGCCAGCTTTCCTATCCCAGGGGGTAACATGGAGGTCAAAGAAGTTCTGCAGGTCAAAGATACCGCGCTGTTCGCCGTCAAACCCGACTCGCCTCTCTCCGAAGCGGTGATCATGATGGCGGAAAACGACATCGGCTCGGTCATCGTCATGGAGGGAGGCAAGCTGGCAGGGATGCTGACCTTCCGCGAGGTGATGCTGATCCTCGCCAAGCGCCAGAGCGAACGTCGCGTTGGCCCGACGCCACCGATCGCCGAGATCCTGGTCGTCGAGGCAATGGATACCCATCCTCCCACCGCGACTCTGGAAATGGACGTCGACGAGTTGCGTCGAGTGATGGTCGATACGCACACCCGCTACGTACCGGTCATGGAAGGCGACACGATCATCGGTATCGTCTCGTTTCACGATGTTGCCAAGGCGGTTCTCGAAGAACGCAATATGGAGAACAAGCTCCTCAAGGCCTACATCAAGGATTGGCCATCGCCTTGACCGGTTGCGCCGGCTGCAGCATTTGCCGAGACGACGAGGGCCTTTGCTGCGCACGCGCGACCGGCGTCAGCCCTCGCCGACCGCGAACAGGCGCCGATGCTCCTTGATGGCATAACGGTCGGTCATCCCGGCAATATAGTCGGCGACCTGCCGCGCCTGATCGCCCTCGCCAGCCAGCTGATACTGCGGGGGTAACATGCGCGGGTCGCTGCTGAAGGCGGCAAACAGATCGCTGACGATACGCCGCGCCTTGCTGGCCATTCGCAAGACCTGATAGTGCTGATAGAGCTGCGTGCGCAGGAAGTGCTTCATTTGCCGCTGCGCCTGAAAGGACTCGTCCGAGAAAGCGACCAGGGCCGGCCCTGACCTGGCCTCGGCAAGGTCACGCGGTGCATGTTGGCGGATCTTGGCGGCGGTCGTTTCGATCAGATCGCAAACCTGGGCGTTGATCATTCGCCGTATCGTCTCGTGAATCAAACGGCGCCCGCCAACGGCGGCATGGAGCCGCCGGACGTCGGCGACGTGGCGCGCAAAAAGGCGCAGCTCTTCGAGCTGCTCGACCCGTATCAGCCCCGAACGCAAGCCGTCGTCGACATCGTGGTGGTTATAGGCGATTTCATCGGCAAGGTTGCAGATCTGCGCTTCCAGCGACGGCTGCCGGCGCACCAGGAAGCGTTCACCGACCTCACCCAGCTGGCGGGCGTTTTCCAGGGAACAATGCTTGACGATTCCTTCGCGCGTCTCGAAGCAGAGGTTGAGTCCGTCAAATGCAGCATAGCGCTCCTCGAGCGTATCAACGATGCGCAGGCTTTGCAGATTGTGTTCGAAGCCGCCGTGATCGCGCATGCACTCGTTCAGCGCCTCCTGCCCGGCGTGGCCAAAGGGCGTGTGGCCGAGGTCATGGGCGAGCGAAATGGCTTCGACAAGGTCCTCGTTGAGCGCCAGCGAACGGGCGATGGCACGGGCAATCTGGGCGACCTCGAGACTGTGCGTCAAGCGCGTACGGAAGAGGTCGCCTTCGTGATTGACGAAAACCTGCGTCTTGTATTCAAGCCGACGGAAGGCCGTCGAATGCACGATCCGGTCTCGATCGCGCTGAAACTCGCTGCGATGAAGCGGCTCGGTGTCCGGGTAGCGCCGGCCGCGCGAGTTTTCAGCGCTTACGGCGTAGGCAACGAGCTCAGGCATGCGGGGACCGCGCCAGGATCGCCGTTCTGACTTCGTCCTGCGCCGCCGCGTCGCTGACCACCGCCTGACCTATTCCTTGCAGGAGGACGAAGCGAAGCTTGCCGTCGCGCACCTTCTTGTCGTGCTGCATCAGCGCGAGGTAGCGCTCGACTTCCAGCGCCGGGCCGGACACCGGCAATCCCGCCCGCCGAAACAGCCGCTCGATGCGGTCGAGCTCGGACGAGCCGATCCAGCCCAGTTGCAACGAGAGTTGAGCGGCGATCATGGTGCCCGCGGCGACCGCTTCTCCATGCAAGCATTCGCCATAGCCCATACCGGTTTCGATGGCGTGCCCGAAGGTGTGGCCAAGGTTGAGCAAGGCCCGCTCGCCGCTCTCGTGCTCGTCGGCAACGACCACTTCCGCCTTGTTGCGACAGGAACGGGAAATGGCCTCGGCGAGCGCCGCCGGCTCGCGCAGCAGGAGGCGTTCGAGGTGTTCTTCCAGCCATTCGAAAAACGGCAGGTCGCGGATCAGACCGTATTTGATCACTTCGGCCAGCCCCGCGCTCAGCTCACGATCGGGCAGCGTCGTCAGGGTGTCGGTGTCGGTCAAGACCAGTTTCGGTTGATAGAAGGCACCGATCATGTTCTTGCCGAGCGGGTGGTTGATCGCCGTCTTGCCGCCCACCGACGAATCGACCTGGGCGAGCAAGGTGGTCGGAACCTGGATGAATGGTATGCCGCGCTGAAAACACGCGGCGGCAAAACCGGTCATGTCGCCGACGACGCCGCCGCCAAGCGCCAACAGCGTCGTTGACCGCTCACAACGGCGCTGCAGGAGAACGTCAAAGATGAGGTTCAGCGTCTGCCAGTCCTTGAATTGTTCGCCGTCGGGCAGGATGATTTCGACGACTTCGACTCGGGCACGACGCAGCGAGTCCGACAGGCGCTCGAGGTACAGGGGTGCGACGGTGGTATTGGTGACGATCGCCACCTTTCTTTGGCGAAGGAAGGGCAGCAACAGTTCGCTCTTGTCGAGCAGCGCGCGCCCGACATGAATCGGATAGGCGCGGTGACCAAGGGCGACGCTCAGCGTTTCCATGTTTTTTCCATTTCCTTGACCAGCAGTTGCAGGACCGCTTGCGCACTGATTCGAGATCCGCTGACCACCAGGTCGGCGATGCTTCGATAGAGCGGGTCGCGCTGCTCGTGCAGCTCCTTTAGTTTCAGCAGGGGGTCGCTGACCTGCAACAGCGGCCGGTTCTTGTCGTGTCGCGTGCGCTCGCAGAGGGTTTGCAGTGGCACGTCGAGGTAAATGACCAGGCCGCTGCCGCGCAAGCGCTCCCGGTTCTCCGGGCGCAGCACGGCACCGCCGCCGGTGGCCACGACGCGGCCGGACAAGGAGGCGAGGTCGGCAATGACCTGTGCCTCGCGTTTGCGAAATCCCTGCTCACCCTCGATCTCGAAGATTGTCGGCAGGCTGACGCCGGTACGAGCCTCGATCTCGTGGTCGGAGTCGACAAACTGGTAAGCCAGCCGTCTCGCCAGAACCTTGGCAATCGTCGTTTTCCCGGCCCCCATCAGGCCAACCAGGTAGACGTTGCGTTTCTCGTCCGCGATGTTCACCGATCCATTCTATCGCAAGCTGAAATAACCGAGGCGGGCCGGAAAAAAGCCGGCTCGACGCCGGCTTCGCGTGCTCGCCAAGCCCCGGTCAGCGTACCGAGAGGTTGTCGGCAACGATCCGTGGCGTGATGAAGACCAGCAGTTCTGTCTTGTCGTCGATGATCTCCCGGTTCTTGAACAGGAAGCCAATGTAGGGAAGATCGCCAAAGAACGGAATTCGCGTGGTGTTGTTGCGGGTTTCCTGCGTGTAGATACCACCAATGACGACCGTGCCGCCATTCTCGACCAGAACCTCGGTCTTCACGTGCTTGGTGTCGATGGCCACACCGGCGCCGGTCGACAGGCGAGTGTTCGGGGTGTCCTTGTTGACGTCCAGTTTCATGGAAATCTTCCCATCCGGCGTGATCTGGGGCGTTACTTTCAGCGCCAGGTTGGCCTTCCGGAACGAGACGCTGGTGGCACCCGAGCTGGTCGCCTGCTGATAAGGAATTTCCACGCCCTGCTCGATGATCGCCTCAACCTGGTTGGCGGTCATCACGCGCGGACTGGAGATCACCTTGCCGCGACCGTCGGCTTCGAGCGCGGAAATTTCGGCCGTCAGGAACTGCGTCAGGGCGTTGTTGAAGAGCAGGAAGTTCAGCGTACCGGCGTTTCCGGTCCGCGGCGTCGCGGGCAGGTTGACCTGCGTTCCGCCCATGTCAAGCTGACCACTGACGGCTCCCCCTCCGATGCTGACCGCGCCGTCGGGGAAGGTTTGCCGCCAGCCCAGGCGGACGCCGAGGTTCTTCGCAAAACTGTCGCCAGCCTCGACGATCCGCGCTTCGATCATTACCTGCCGAGCGGCGATGTCGACCTTGGCAATCATCGCTCGCACTTCGTCCAGGCGGCTCGGCGTGTCCTTGACGAAGAGAATGTTCGAGCGCTCCTCGACAACGGCACTGCCACGCTTGGACAGCACGGTCTGCTTGGGGTCGATGAGCAGTTTCTGCACCGCGTCGGCCTTGATGTAGTTCATCTGGAAGCTCTCGGCCACCAGCGGCTCGAGGTCACCAATCTGTATTCTCGATTCAAAGTCGAGCTTTTCCTTGGTCGCGATCTCCTCGCGCGGCGCAATCAGAATGACGTTGCCATTCTTGCGCATGTCGAGGCCCTTCTGCTGCATGATGATGTCCAGCGCCTGATCCCAGGGAACGTCCTTGAGGATCAAGGTAATCGCACCGCCGACGGAATCGCTGACCACCATGTTCATGCCGGTAAACTCACCGATCACCTGCAGCAGGCGGCGGACATCGACGTTCTGGAAGTTGAGCGACAGCTTTTCGCCCTGATAGCCGCCGCGACTCCCCTGCACCAACTTGTTCGGGTTCTCGATGATCGGCTTGACTTCGATGACGAACTGCGTGTCGCTCTGGTAGGCGTTGTGCTCCCAGAGCCCCTGCGGGGTAATCGTCATGCGCGTATTGGGCCCTTTTTGAACCGTATTCACCTTTACCACCGGCGTGGCAAAATCGGTCACATCGAGCTTCTTCTGCAGCGCACCCGGAACCGTCACGTTGGCGAAATCGACGACCAGATTCGCGCCTTGCTGGCGGATGTCGATACCGGCGTTGGCGTCGCTCAGATCGACGGTAATCCGGCCCTCGCCGTCCTTGCCGCGCCGGAAGACGATGTCGCGAACGGTGTTCGCGCTGGTCGACGGGAGCGCTTTGGCGAAATGCTCGACGGCGGCGGTGGCGCCCTGCGTCGTGGCGCTCGGCACCAGAGCGAGCAGCAGGCTGTTGCCTTCAATGGTCGCTTCATAGGTCATCGGCTTGTGCAGGTTCAGGACCAGGCGCGTGCGGTCCTCGGCCTGGACGATATTGGCGCTCTTCAGATCGCCCTCGTTATACGCTTGACTCGATCTGCCCAGACCGTTGGTCGTATTCGAAAAATCGAAGGCGATGCGCGCAGGTTTGGCGACACTGAATGCCGGTGGCAATACCTTCAATGGTTCCTTGAAGGTGAGCTTGACGTTGAGCACCGAGCCCTGCTGAATGACATTCATCGACTCGATCGAATTCGAGCCAGCGTCCTGCGCGCTGACCATCCCGGAGGTCAATAGCACGGCTCCGACCAGGCCGAGAAGGTATTGTCTGATCTGCTTCATTTACTTCGCTCCCTTTTCCTGCAACAGCAGGCTGCTCGTCCTCTCCACCCAATCACCGGCGGAATCCTGAACAAGCTCTCGCAAAACCACCTCGGATTCGGAAACGTCGACCACCACGCCGAAGTTCTGCCCCATGTAGTTGCCGATCTTGACCTGATACAAGGCGCTCTCGACCTGAATGATGGCATACGACACCTTTGCCCTGGTCATCACGCCGACATACTTCAGCGATTCCAGAGGGTACAGCTCCAGGGGTTCCTTGGGTCGGTCGAGATCAGGCTTGAAGCCACCACCGCCCTTTCTGGTATCCGACCCCAGCTTGGCTGGCTTGAACGGGTCGATCAGGTCGCCCACGTCGTAGGGCACGGGCTCGTAGGCTTCGACCACCGGCAGCGGCGGTATTTTTCCTTTGGCATCCTGCGCGACCGTGCTCATCCACTCGCGGATATCGTCATGATCGCCGCTCGAGCAGGCGACCACAAAGGCGCTAGCCAGCAAGGCAAGGAGTTTGCTCATCGCCTGCCACCCTTGGCCGCCGCCTCGGCAGCCCTCTTCTTCGCCGCCAGTTCTTCCGCATCGAGATAGCGGAAAGTCTTGACAACTGCATCGAGCACCAGGCTTCCATCCTTGCGCTGCGGGTTGTCGACGATCGAGATATTGTTCAAGGTGACAATTCGGGACAGCTTGCCGATATCTCCCGCGAAAGCACCGAAGTCATGGTAGGTCCCCGTCAGGCGCACGTCGACGGGCAGTTCGGCATAGAAATCCTGCACCTGCTCGCTACCGGGCTTGAAGAGATCGAACTGCAGGCCCCGGCCCATCCCCGCCTGGTTGACTTCGACCAGCAACGCCTCTACTTCGGACTTGTTGGGCAGCTGCTTGAGCAGCGCACCGAACGAGCGGTCGATTTCATCCAGCTGCTGAACGTAGAGGTCGAGGTTGACGGCCTGCATCTTCTTGGCCACGAACTGGTCTTTCAACCTTTGCTCTTCGTGACCCTTGCTCTCCAGCGCGTCGAGCTGGTCAGCCCAGACAAACCACCAGCCAGCGAGCAGGAGGATCACCAACAAGCCGACCAGCACGGTCACCCGCGGCGCAACGGGCCACGCCCCGGGATCCTGTGGATCGAGATTCTCGAAGTCTCTGAGCATCTCGCGGAAATCGATCGATGGCAGCTCGGGCTTCTTCATTTCTGCCCCTCCTGGCCCGCAGCAGCCCTTTTCAGGTAGGCGTACATGCTGAATTCGTTGAGGCGACGCTTGTCAACCAGCACCGCCTTGATCTCGATCAAACGAGGTTTCTCAAGCCACGGTGACGCCTCGATGTTGCGCATCAGCGTCGAAACGCGAGCGCTCGACTGCGCGTAGCCAATCAGATGGATGCTCTGCCCGACCTGCTTGAGCGAGCGAACATACACCCCCTCAGGCATCTGCTTGGTGAGCTCGCTGAGCAAGCGCACGGCTTCCGCCCGGTCGCGCTGCAGGGATTCGATGATCCGCTTGCGCGCCATCAGGGCGTCGCTTTGCGCCTTGAGCCGCTTGATTTGATCGATCTGCTTGTCAAGGACGGCGATCTCGGTCTGGAGAAACGCGTTCTTGGCGTCCTGGGCGGCAATATAGCCGCCAATCACGGAGTACACGAGAAAGACGATCAGCCCGGAAAGAACGCTGATCAAGCCGAACAGGGCATAGAACTGCTGTCGCCGCGCGCGTCGCTTCTCTTCCCGATGCGGCAGGAGGTTGATGCGGATCATTCGTCGAACCTCCGCAGCGCAAGACCACAGGCAACCATCAAGGACGAGGCATCCGTCAACAGATTCTTGGTGCGCACGCGATCGGAAAGCAGCATATTGGCAAACGGATTGGCAATGATGGTGTTGATCTGCGTGCGCGACGCGACGACTTCGTCGGCTCCGGCGATGACCGCACAGCCGCCGGCCAGAACGATGTGGTTGATCTGGTTGAACTGGGTCGACGTAAAAAAGAACTGCAGGGCACGCGACAGCTCCAGCGCCATCGACTCAAGAAACGGCCGCAAGAGCTCAGTTTCGTACTGCTCGGGCAGGTTGTTGCGGCGCTTTTCCGCTTCTGCCTCCTCGAAGCTCATGCTGAACAGGCGAGCAATATCCTGCGTCAGCTGGTTTCCGCCAAACGCCTGCTCGCGAACGTAAAGCTGCTGGCCGTTGCGCAGGACGGTCAGGTTCATCACGTTGGCACCGACATCGACCAAGGCGACAATCTGCCCCTGACCACCCTCGGGAAGCTGTTTTTCGATCAGCTCGAATGCCGCCAGTACCGCATAGGACTCGACATCGAGCACCACAGGCTTGAGACCGGCCGCTTCGGCAACGGCGACACGGTCCTCCACCTTTTCCTTGCGCGACGCGGCGATCAGCACCTCGATTTCGTCCGGAGACGATGGCACCGGCCCGACAACCTGAAAATCCAGATTGACCTCTTCGAGCGCGAAGGGAATGTACTGGTTAGCCTCGGACTCGACCAGCACTTCCAGCTCTTCTTCCCTTTGGCCAGCCGCAACGATGATCTTCTTGGTAATGACGTGCGACGCCGGCAGGGCAATGGCAACCTGCTTGGTCACGGTCGCCAGCCTCTTCCACGCGCGCCGGACCGACTCGGCCGCAGCCTCCAGGTTGACAATGTTGCCATCCGAGACGACGTCCCTGGGCAAGACCTCAATCGCATAACGCTCGACGCGGTAACCGCCTTTTGCGTCGCTGGCCAGTTCCACCATCTTGACCGACGATGAACTGATATCCAGACCGATCAGGGAGCGCGCCTTGGGATTGAAGATCGAAAGATCAAGCTGCAAATCGCCACCCTCCGACAAAAAACCCTTCAAAAATTTGTAGTTAGCGTATTTATTGATACTTTACTTTAGATGCTAGCAACAAGCTCCCGACGTGTAAAGCAATTTCATGGTCGTTACTGGGGACATCGCTCATTAGGCCAGGAGTGTAGCGTAAACCACTAAAACTATTGGCTTTCCATCGCTTTACCATGACCAGGAGATGGCCAGCGTGAAAGACCCTGGCGGCAGCGGGCAGCGACGTCGAGGGCAGCACCGTCGCTTCCGGCGCTTCGCCGCTCGCCTCCGGACAGCCTAGCCGCGCCGATCTTCACGCCTTTTTCACGGCCGCGCCAATATAATAGCGGGATCTGCCTTTCATTCCGGACGCCGTGTTGCCTACCGCCCTCCGCTGGATCCTGTACCCGCTCGTGTTTGTTGCCGGCCTCGCCGCCATAGCCCTGGCCATGGTCGCCGTGGTCCTCAGCCTGGCGTACCCGAACCTGCCGTCGCTGGAGATTCTTACCGACTACCGGCCCAAAGTGCCGCTGCGGGTGTACACCGCTGACGGCTATCTGATCGGCGAATTCGGCGAGGAACGTCGCGCCGTGGTCAGCATAAACGAGGTTCCGGCGATCATGAAGCAGGCCATCCTTGCCGCCGAAGACGAGCGCTTCTATCAGCACAGCGGCGTGGACACGCTGGGCATCCTGCGCGCACTGCAAGCCAACCTGGTGGGTGGCGGCAAACGCCAGGGCGCTTCGACGATCACCCAGCAGGTAGCCAAGAACTTCTTTCTTTCCTCCGAGAAGACCTACACCCGCAAGCTCTACGAAGCGCTGCTCTCTTTCAAGATCGAACACAACCTGAGCAAGGATCAGATTCTCGAACTCTATATCAACCAGATATTTCTCGGCCAGCGCGCTTACGGATTCGCCGCTGCGGCGCAGACCTACTTCGGCAAACCGCTGGCTGACCTGACCATCGCCGAGGTGGCCATGCTTGCCGGGCTGCCGAAAGCCCCCTCGGCCGACAACCCGGTCGCGAAACCAAAACGCGCGCGCATTCGTCAGCAATACGTTCTGCGGCGCATGAACGATCTGGGGTTCATCACCGACGAGCAGCACGAAGCGGCCCTGGCGCAAGCACTGGTGATCAAGCGCGACGTCAGCGAGACGCCAATGCACGCCCAGTACGTCACCGAAATGGCGCGCCAGATCGCCGCCGAGCGTTTTCCGGAAGATGTCTACACACGCGGCCTGCGCGTCTACACGACCATTCTCAAGGCCGATCAGGAAGCCGCCTACGACAGCGTGCGGCGAGGCGTCCTCGACTATGACCGCCGCCACGGTTACCGGGGTGCCGAGGCCTACGTCGACATCAGCCGGATCAAATCAGAGCAGGACGAAGGTCTCGAAGAGCTGCTGCAGGATTTCACCGACGCCGAAGACATGCACCCGGCGATCATCCTGCAAGCCAGCAGCAAGGCGATTCGAGCCTACCGGCGGGGCGGCGAGATCGTCACCCTCAGTGGTGAGGGGCTGAAGTTCGCAGCACGCATGATCGATGACAAGGCTCCGGCCAACAAACGCCTCAGCAGGGGCGCGGTCATTCGCGTTCAGAGCGACGAGAAAGACAACTGGCGCATCGTTCAGATGCCCGATGTGGAAGCAGCCTTCCTGGCCGCCGATCCGCGCGACGGCGCCATACGCGCACTGGTGGGCGGCTTTGATTTCAACCGCAGCAAGTTCAATCACACGACGCAGGCGTGGCGCCAGCCGGGTTCGAGTTTCAAGCCGTTTATCTATTCAGCGGCGCTCGAACGGGGCTTCACCCCCGCCTCGGTGGTCAGCGACGAACCGATCAGCTTCCCGGCAACGGTCACGGGCAGTCAGGCCTGGGAGCCGAAAAACTACGACGGCAAGTACGAAGGGCCGATGCGCATTCGTCGTGCGCTCGCCAGATCGAAGAACATGGTCTCCATCCGTCTCCTGCAGGCGAGCGGCGTGCGCTTTGTCCAGGACTACGTGACGCGCTTTGGCTTTGACGCCGACAAACACCCGCCCTACCTGACCATGGCACTGGGCGCCGGCGCGGCCACCCCCTGGCAGATGGTCGCCGGCTACGCGATCTTCGCCAACGGCGGCTACCACATTCGGCCGTACATCGTCAGCCAGATACTGGATGACAAGAATCAGCTGCTGGCGCAGGCGGCGCCAACGACTGCCGGCGATGAACGCCTGCGCGCGATCGACCCCCGCAACGCCTTCCTGATGGACAGCCTGCTGCGCGACGTGACCATCTACGGAACCGGGGCGCGTGCTTCGGCGACGCTCAAGCGGCGCGACCTCGCCGGCAAGACGGGAACCACCAACGATCAGGTCGACGCCTGGTTCTGCGGCTACCAGCAAACCGTCGTTGCCTGCGCGTGGATCGGCTTCGACCAACCGAAGAACCTTGGCCGGCGAGAGACCGGCGGCTCGGCAGCGCTGCCGATCTGGATCAGCTACATGGGCAAGGCACTGAAGGATGTCCCCGAGTCGTTTCTGCCCACTCCGGACGGAGTCGTCTCGGTCGCCATTCCCGATGCTGGCAAAGGACCTGGCAGGGAATGGTTCTACAAGGAAAACGCGCCGGCCGAAATAGAACCCGTGTCTCCCGTCGACGATAGCGAAGCCGTGGACTGAGTTCCTTTGACCGCCGCCAGCAAGCCCGCCAAAGCAGCCACCTCTTCGCTACGAATCTATTTTCGCCTGCTCGGCTATTTGCGGCCGTTTCTCGGCATGTTCGCCATCAGCCTGGTGGGCTACATGATCTTCGCCTCGTCGCAACCGATGATGGCCGGGATTCTGAAGTACCTTGTCGACGAACTGAACGAACCGAGCAGCGTCACGCGGCACGCCAATGCCTTCACCGGCGACCTCGACCTGACCTACGGCGTACCGCTGCTGCTGGTCATTGTCGTCACCTGGCAGGGGGTCGGCTCCTTTCTTGGCAACTACTACCTGGCGAGGGTCTCGCTGGGCCTGATCCACGACCTCAGGCGCGCCCTCTTCGACAGCCTGCTACACCTGCCGAATGGCTATTTCGACCAACACAACACCGGTCATCTGATCTCGCGAATCACCTACGACGTAACCATGGTCACCGGCGCGGCGACCGACGCGATCAAGGTCGTCATTCGCGAGGGACTGACGGTCATCTTCCTCTTCGGCTACCTGCTGTGGATGAACTGGCGACTGACGCTGGTGATGGTGGCCATCCTGCCGATCATCGGCGTGATGGTGACCCGGGCCAGCCGCAAGTTTCGCCGGCAAAGCCTCAAGATCCAGGCGACCATGGGCGACCTGACGCATGTCGCCTCGGAAACCATCCAGGGCTACCGTGTGGTACGCAGTTTCGGCGGCGAGAATTACGAGTCGACGCGCTTCCGGGTGGCCAGCGAGGACAATACCGCCAAGCAGTTGCGCATGGTCAGGACGAGCGCGACTTACACCCCGGCGCTGCAGTTGGTCACCTTTTCCGCGATGGCTGTCCTGCTGGTATTGGTCCTGGCGCTGCGCGGCGACGCCTCGGCGGGCGACCTGGTCGCCTATCTCACCGCCGCCGGGATGTTGCCCAAGCCCATTCGCCAGTTGTCCGAAGTCAGCTCGACGATTCAGAAAGGGCTGGCCGGCGCCGAAAGCATTTTTTCCCAGATCGACCAGGAGCCGGAGCCCGATAACGGACGCATCGAAAAGCAGAGAGTCAGCGGCCGGCTCGAAGTCAAAGACCTGTCCTTCGTCTATCCGGGCAGCACTGCGCGCGTTCTCGACCGGATCAGCTTCGCGATCGAACCCGGACAGATGGTCGCCCTCGTCGGGCGCTCGGGTAGCGGCAAGTCGACACTGGCCAATCTCATTCCCCGCTTCTACCATCACGACTCGGGCCAGATTCTCATCGACGGCATCGACGTCGAGGACTTCACGCTGCGCAACCTGCGCCAGCATCTAGCCCTGGTCACCCAGCAGGTGGTGCTGTTCAACGATACGGTGGCCAGCAACATCGCCTACGGCGACCTTTCCGACTCGCCACGCGAGGCCATCGAAAACGCCGCCGAAGCCGCCTTCGCTCGCGAGTTCATCGACCGTCTGCCTGACGGCTTCGAGACCATGGTCGGGGAAAACGGCGTCATGCTGTCCGGCGGCCAGCGGCAGCGGCTGGCGATCGCCCGCGCCCTGCTCAAGGATGCGCCGATCCTGATCCTCGACGAGGCAACTTCAGCGCTCGACACCGAGTCCGAACGCCATATTCAGAACGCTCTCGACCGGGTGATCGCCGCCCGGACGACGCTGGTCATCGCCCACCGCCTGTCGACGATCGAAAAGGCCGACCTGATTCTGGTCATGGATCAGGGACGCATCGTCGAGCGCGGCAGTCACGCCGAGCTCCTGGCCAACGACGGCCACTACGCACGCCTGCACGCGACGCAATTCGGCGAGCCGGCGGCGGACAACACCCCGGCCGCCGCCGGCTGATCGTCTGCCGCAGGCGAGCACCGGGAGCGGGTCAGTCGCACAAACCGTCGCTTCAGCCGCAGGCGGCCGGCAGCTGCTCGTCGAGCCAGCGCCGCAGCGCACAGGCCGACGGCCAGTTGCGCAACAGGCGGGCGCGATCCCGCCGCCACGCGCGCTCGTACGCGGCGACCGACCGATGCTGCACGACGCCATCGAGATCGATGAGCAGAACGCGCTCGCCGTCCCAGAGAAGATTGGTCGCCTTGAGATCACCATGACTGATCCGATGCCGACGCAATGCTCCGAATAGATCCCGGATGGCGTTCGCCTCGGCTGGCGATGGCTCGCAATCCGCTGCCAGATGGTTGAGCAGATTGGGGCCAGGGCAATACTCGCAGATCAGCCAGGCACGCCGGCGCAGCGGCCCGCAGCGCTCCTCGACCAGCGCCAGCGGCCTTGGCGTCGGGATGCCGAAGAAGAGCAGCCGATGCGCCTCGCGCCACGAATGCCAGGCGCGACTCGGACGCCACAGACGGCCGAACGCGTGGCGCAGGTTCTTGAGGTTGTAGCGTTTGATGAGCAGCGGCCGCGCATTCACCACGATGCGCGCGACCGTGGTCGTGCCGCCGTCCTTGAATACCCTGCCGCTCGCCACGGCGCTGTCAAGCGAGGCCAGCGAGGCCAGCACGGGAGCCAGCGTTTCGGCTTCCTCGCGGCGTACGGCGCTGAAGCGCGCGCTGGTGTGCTCGACTGCAAACAGCGTGCACTCGCGCACCGTCTTGGCCAGGAAGTCACCCAGCCGCCAGGCTCTGACGCGTTCGATATTGCGTCGCATGACCGCCTGCTCGGGCAACAACGGCTGCTCGGCCGTGTAGGCCGGCAGCAAGGCGGCGAGCTGCCCGTCCCACACTGGTGGCAACTGCGCCAGCAGAACCGCCAGGTTGGCGCCGGCGTCCGCCGGCGGCAGGCGCTGTCCCCGGCTGATCACGCGCACCGCATCGCCGTCGACGACCAGCATCCGGCCCTGATGACGCAGGAAATTGCCGAGGTGCAGGTCGTCCTGCACCAGGCCGGCAGCATGCAGACGGCCAAGCATGCCCAGTGCCGGCGCCAGGACAGCCAGCGCTTCAGCGTCCCCAGCAGCTCGTTCAGAGACTTCCGCCCAGGCTTCGGCAAGGCTCTGCGCGGGTTCGAGAAAAACCGTCAGCAAAGCGTAGCCGCCAGCGGCCATGGCCGTCGCAACGACCAGTTCCGGGGTCGACACGTCCGCCTGACGAAGCGCATCGAGACCGCCACGTTCGTGCCGCCAGTGTTTTTCGCAGCGCCGCCCGACGAACAGTTTGGCGAGCACCCGCCGGCCGTCGAGTTCCGCTTCGCCAACCAGCCGCTTGCCGGGAAGGACGCGCAACAGGCGGTGCATGGTCAACGGGCGGCCGTCGGCAAGGGCCACGCAAAACGGCAGTGGCGGCTGGCGACCGGCGGCGCGCAGCGTTGCCGCATCGCTCGCCACGGGCAAGCCGGTTTCCGCCGCGCCCATGCGCCGGGGCACTGGCCCGCCGCGCCTAGTCTCGGCCATCGAAGAAGCCGACGATCTTGGCGATTCGCTGCCGATCGCCATTGTCCAGGCGCGAGTTCCGCGTGTAGGCAAGATAGAAACGCAGACGCTGACTGCGCGAAAGCGTCTTGCTCGCCAGTTTGTCGAGGCAGGCAAGGTCCTTGACGATGCGGTACTCGAGAATCGTGCCGCGATAGTAATTGCCACTCGGGCAATCGATCAGATAAACGGTCGGCGACGGTCCGCCATCGACCAGCAGGTTGCGCCACTTCAGATCGTTGTGCGCGAAACCGGCGTCGTGCAGAGTCCGCGTGAGCCTGGCGATCTGTCGCGAGACCTGGGTCAGCCAGGCACGATCGGCCAGGCGCGGATCGTTGCTCTGCGCCAGGTAGGCGAGATCCATGGTATCCGGGATTTCCTCGGTGACCAGCGCACCGCGAAGGAAGCCACCAAAACGCCGTTCCAGGCCGTAGGCAACCAGGGTTGCGGTCGGAATGCCCCAGGCTCGAAAAGCCAGCAGGTTGCGCCATTCGGCACGCACCCGCGGCGGCCCCAGCCAGCGCCGCAGGCCAAACCAGCGACGGCGCAGGTTCTTGCCGTTGCCAGTGTAGCGTTTGACGTAGTAGCGCTTGCCGCCAACGCCGACGCGCAGCACCCGACTCAGGGAATCCTGGGCCATCGTCTCGCCATCCAGCGCAAAGACATGGTCGATGTCGCCAAAGCGCTCGCCCGCTTCGCTGCTCGCGTACTGCGGATTTATCCACCACTTCCTCATGTCATCTCCCCTGCCGCCACCTTGCGTTCGAAACGCGCTTGCAAGCGAGGCGTTTCTCTTTCCAGGTGGGCGAGCAATGGCGCTTCATCGCGCAGAACCTGCCGCAAGGGGCAGGCAAAATAAGCGCCCAGAAAGCGCAGCAGGTCACGCCGGCTCAGGCCGATGTCGAGCGCCGAAAAATAGAGTGCGGCCAGGTCCTTGTCGCGCCAGCGCCGCGGCAATTGCCTTCTCAGCTGCGCCCGGTGCAGGTCGATCAGAGACAGCCTGAAGCGGTCGTCCGTCGGTGCGGGATCGAGGTGCAGAAGGAAATGACAGAGATAGAAATCGCGATGGTTTACTCCCCCCCGATGCATTTTTCCCGCCATGCCGGCGACGCGACCAATCAGCGCGCGTTTCAGGCGCACGCCGGGGGGATGACTTGCCCAGGCGCAACAGAAGTCTTCGAGGCTGAGCGTCGGCGCCAGTTCCTCGGTGATGATGAACGAGTGCTGCCGCCCGGGGTTGCGGCCGCGCACGCCGAAGGCGACGGCGTGCATGCTGTCGACGCCGAGTTCGCTCAGGCGCCGGATTGCCCGCCACTCGTTCGCGGCGCCGAGTACCGGCAGGCGCAGCGAAAGCAGGTTCTTGACGATTTCGCCCCAGCCAACGCCACGATGGATCTTGACGAAGTAGCCACGCCCGGCGATTTCGGTGCGCAGGGTGCGGCGCCCCTCGAGTTCGCGGAAGACCTCGCCGGCGAGGGCCTCGACGGCAACGAAGGGATCCTGCCCCGCCCACAGCGAGCGAAAGGGCTCGTCAAGGACGAGCACGCCGCCGCTCAAGGCGGAGCCTTCAGGATCAGCTCTGCAGCGCGTTCGGCGTTGCTGTAGATGTCCGCGTGCTCGGCAAACGCCAGGGCGTTCGACTGCCATTGCCGACGCGCGGGCTCGTCGCTCAGCATCTGCGCCAGGAGGCGGTCGAGAGACGCCTGTTGAAAAGGCTCGGCAACGACCAGCCCGGCGTCGGCATCACTGACGAAATGCGCGTAGCCGCAAACGGCGGTGGTGAGGACCGGCAGGCCGGCGACCATCGCCTCGAGCAAGACGGTGCCGGTATTCTCGTTGTAGGCCGGATGGATGAGCAGGTCGGCGCCGAGGAGAAAGCGCGGGATGTCGCTGCGACCGCGCAGGATGCGTACCCGCTCGGCCACTCCGAGCGCCCGCGCCTGGGCATGAAAAAGCTTCGCCTCGTCGTCGCCGATGGCGAACAGCCGGCAACGGCTGGCGAGCGCCGCCGGCAGGGCGGCGAGAGCCTTCAGGCTGCGATCCAGACCCTTGGTCCTGAAGCCCGAGCCGATCTGCAGCACGAGCAGGTCATCTTCTGCCAGGGCGAACTCGCGCCGAAAAGCGGCGCGAATCTCGGCGGCATTGCCGGGCGCGCGGCGATCGGACGCGATCCCCGGCGGCAGGAGATGAAAGCGCTCGCCGGGCGTCGCGTAGTACTTCTCGAACAACGGCCTTTGCAGCGGCGAGATGAGCAGGATCTCGGTACACGCCTCGGGCGCGAAAACGGCGCGCTCGTAGGCCGCAAAATGGCGGTAGCGTCCCGTCATCCGATAGAGGGCACCGCGCAGCGTACGCGCCTTGTCCTCAAAGCACGGGTCGGCCGCGAAATAGACGTCCAGTCCAGGCATCTTGTTGAAACCGACGACCCGGTCGGCCGGTCGTCTGGCCAGATCGTCACCCAGCCAGCCACTGAACTTCGCATAACGGCGTTGATTGGTCAGCGCCTTGACGGGCACCAGGACCACTTCGAAGCCCGCCGGAACATCGCCGCGCCATTCCAGCGTGTAGACCCTGACGGCGTGACCACGCGCCTGGCAAGCCAGGGCAATACGCAGGAAATCGCGCTGCAGGCCTCCGAAGGGGAAGTATTTGTACAAACAGAAGGCGATCTGCATCAGGGAATCCCGGCGCCGGAAACAGCCATGCAGCGACGATGGCCAGAAGCACTCACCGCTGCGCCTCGGACTGGGCGCCCTGCTGCGCAGCTTCTGCCGACGTCGGCAAAGCCTCGCTGCTGCGCCGCCGCTTGTAACGGTTGTAGCCCCAAAGGTACTGCTGGGGGCACTGGCGGACCAGCACTTCGATCTGCTGGTTGATCTTCTGCGCGCGCTCTTCGAGGCTGCCGCAGATCGGCTCGGTCGGCGCCTGCAGATGGAAATGGTAGCCTTTCCCAGCGGGTAGGCGCTCGGCCCAGACCATGATCACGCTCGCCCCGGTCTCGACCAGCCTTGCGGCGAGGGTCATCGTATAGGCGGGTCTGCCGAAAAAGTCCAGCCAGCGCCCTTCGCCAGCCCGCGGCGCCTGGTCCGGCAGCATGCCCACCGCTTCACCGCGCTTCAAGGCCTTGAGCAGGCCGCGAACGCCGGAAAGATCGGCCGCCGCCAGGTGCAATTGCGCGCGCGCGCGCCCGGCTTCGATCATCGTTTGCAACCAGGGCTGCTTGGGCGGCCGATAGAGAACGGTAATCGGCGCATGGGTAGACAGGTACTGTGCGGTAACCTCGAAACATCCCAGATGCGGCGTCAGGTAGAGTATCCCCTTGCCCCGCCGCGAAGCCGCTTCGACCAGTTCCCAGCCAGAGACCTCGACGACACGGCTGGCGGTCTCGGCGAGCGGCCGCAACCAGATGCGTGGCAGTTCGAGCATCCCCTTGCCGGCTTCAGCGATGGCTGCCGAGCGGATACGTCGGGCTTCGACGTCGCCCAGTGCGAGCAGCATGTTCTCGCGCAGGTGACGGCGATAGCTTGGCGACAGCAGCCAGGTCAGCCAGCCGAGAACAGAGCCCAGAGCATGCAGCCAGGCGAGCGGCAGGCGGCTGAAGAGGCGAAAAAGTGTAATCACGTAACCATCCGGTCGCTGCCGACGTTTGACCCGCCCGGCAGAGAAAAACTATAATTATCCCTCCGCCGAGTTAATCAGGACAACTTGCAGGGCGGGGAAGCCGTAACAGCGGCCAAAAAAATACTGCTAAAGCGTCGTCTGCTCGAACCCCGGAGCCGGCAACGCCGCCGTTTCGGGGTTTTCCATTGGAGCAGACAGAAACATGAGCACAGAGCACCTCTTTACTTCGGAATCGGTTTCCGAAGGCCATCCGGACAAGGTCGCCGACCAGATTTCCGACGCCATCCTCGACGCCATTCTGGCCGAAGACCCGCCCGCGCGGGTCGCCTGTGAAACCCTGGTGTCAACCGGACTGGTCGTCATCTCCGGCGAAATCACCACCAAGGCACACATCAACTACCGCGAAATCGCGCAGGATACGGTTCGTCGCATCGGCTACGACAATTCCGACATCGGCTTCGACTACAAGAGCTGCGCCATCCTGACGGCCATCAACCGCCAGTCACCGGACATCGCGCAGGGCGTCAACGAGGGCCAGGGCATCGACCTCGACCAGGGCGCAGGCGACCAGGGGCTGATGTTCGGCTACGCCTGCAACGAGACACCGTCGCTGATGCCGCTGCCGATCCATTATGCGCACCGGCTCATGCAACGCCAGGGTGAAGTTCGCCACGACGGCCGCCTGCCGTGGCTGCGCCCGGACGCCAAGAGCCAGCTCACCGTCCGCTATGTGGACGGAAAACCCATCTCGATCGACACCATCGTCGTCTCGACGCAACACGACCCGGACGTCTCGCACGCGCAGATTTCGGAAGCCGTGATCGAAGAAATCATCAAGCCGGTCATCCCGCCGGAACTGCTCAACAGCGCAACCCGCTATCTGGTCAATCCGACCGGCCGCTTCGTCGTTGGCGGCCCGCACGGGGACTGCGGACTGACCGGGCGCAAGATCATCGTCGATACCTACGGTGGCGCGGCCAGACACGGCGGCGGCGCCTTCTCGGGCAAGGACCCGTCGAAGGTCGATCGCTCGGCTGCCTACGCCGCGCGCCACGTCGCCAAGAACGTCGTCGCGGCCGGCCTCGCCGAGCGCTGTGAAGTCCAGGTGGCGTACGCCATCGGCGTTGCCCGCCCGGTATCGCTGATGGTCAATACCTTCGGCACCGGCAAGGTCAGCGACGAGGTCATCGTTGCGTTGATCGGCAAACACTTCGACCTGCGCCCGAAGGGCATCATCCAGGCGCTCAACCTGCTGCGGCCGATCTATCGCACGACCGCCGCCTACGGCCACTTCGGCCGCGAGGAGCCGGAATTCACCTGGGAAGCCACCGACAAGGCGGCGGCCCTGCGCGCAGAAGCCGGCCTCTAGAAGCCGGGCTGACAAGTCAGGAAAGCAGCCCTCGCGGCCGCTTTCCTGTGACTGGAGACAGTGTAGACTGTCGTCGGCTCCAGTGTGGAGCCGCCACCGAGACCCCGCCATGCTCAAGCGAATCGGCGTCCAGCAGCTTATTGTCGGCATGTACCTCAAGGAATTCTGCGGCTCCTGGCTCGAACACCCCTTCTGGCGTTCGTCGTTTGTCATTACCGACGCGAAAGACATCGACACCATCCGCGCCAGCAGCGTCAGGGAAGTGTGGATCGATTGCGCCAAAGGCCTTGATCTGCCGCCAGGCGAGGCGGGCGTTTCGCTCGCCGAGGTGGAAGCCTGTGTCGAGGTCGAACAGGTGGCGACTGCGCGCGCCGTGCGCGACACGGCACGCGTTTCGAGTGCCGCAGAGTTCGCGCGCGCGGCCAGAATCGTCGCCAAGTCCCGGCAGGCGGTGACCTCGATGTTCGAAGAGGCGCGCATGGGCAAGGCGGTCAACACCGGCGGCGCGCAGCGCCTGGTCGAAGAGATATCGGACTCGGTGAGCCGCAGTGCGGGTGCGTTGATCAGCCTGGCGCGCCTGAAGACCGCGGACGATTACACCTACATGCACTCGGTTGCCGTCTGCGCGTTGATGGTCGCCCTGGCCCGGCAACTCGGACTCAACGACGAAGAGGTGCGTTCTGCAGGCATCGCCGGCCTGCTGCACGACCTCGGCAAGGCGGCGATACCGCTCGAAATCCTCAACAAGCCCGGCAAGCTCACCGATGCCGAGTTCGCGATCGTCAAGGAGCATCCGGAGAAAGGGCACGCGATGCTGCTCCCGAGCAGCGACGTCGACCCGGTCGCGCTGGACGTCGTCCTCCACCACCACGAAAAGGACGACGGCTCGGGCTACCCCAGGCGCCTGGCAGGCGCGGCGATCAGCATCTTCGCCAAGATGGCGGCGGTCTGCGATGTTTATGACGCGATCACCTCGAACCGCCCCTACAAGGCCGGCTGGGATCCCGCCGAGTCCTTGCGCAAGATGGCCGAGTGGAGCAAGGGCCATTTCGATCCCGCCGTCTTTCAGGCCTTCGTCAAGAGCATCGGCATCTATCCCATCGGTTCGCTGGTGCTGCTCAATTGTGGCCGCCTCGGCGTGGTCATCGAGCAGAACACGAAGTCTCTGCTCAGCCCTCAGGTCAAGGTCTTTTTCTCGACCGGACGCAAGGCCCGGATTCTTCCGGAAGTATTCGACCTCGCGCGCCCCGGCTGCCGGCAGAAGATCATCAGCCGCGAAGACCCGGCCAAATGGAACTTCCCCGACCTCAACGAAATCTGGTCCGGACTGGCCCCAGCCACACGCTGACAGACACGCGGCCCGGGACGGCCGCCACGCCGATCTCTGCGGAAGTCTCCGCTTCAAACGAGCTTGCCGAGCAGCTCTGCCTTCTTGGCGTCGAATTCGGCCTGCGAAAGGACGCCCTTGCCGACCAGGGCATGCAGCTTCTCCAGCGTCGCCACGATCTCATCCGCGGCGGGCGGCGAGGCGCCTGCGGCTGGCACCGTCGCGGCCGTCATCGCCGACCCCATCGCGGCAGTCATCGTCTGGCCGATGCCGAGCCCGGCACCGAGACCGGCGCCGATGCCGGCGATGCCGCCTTCATTCTCCGCGGCCAGCGGAATGCTGCTCGCCACCTGGTACTGCGTGTAACGCCCGAGGTCGCCGATCATGTTCATGCCGATACGCGTATCGAGAACCTTCTGCAGTTCCTCGGGCAGTGACACGTTCTGCACGACCAGACGATCAAGGAGCAGCCCGTAGCGAGCGAAGGTCGCGTCCAGCCTGGCCTTCAGCGCCCGACTCAACTCGTCCTGGTTGGCGGCCATATCGATGAAAGGCACGCCCGATTCAGCGAACAGGTCGGTCATCGAGCTGATCACCAGGTTGCGCAACTGGCCGTCAAGATCCTCTACCGTGTATTCGGCTCGCGTTCCGGAAATCTCGCTGTAGAATTTCTGCGCATCGTTCAGCTGGTACGAGTAGATGCCGAAAGCACGCATCCGCACCATGCCGAAGTCCTGGTCACGGAGGGTGATCGGATTCGACGTTCCCCATTTGCGATCGAGCTGCAGCCGGGTCGAGAAGAAATAGACGTCCGACTTGAAAGGCGACTCGAAAAGCTTGTCCCAGTTTTTCAGATAGGTAAGCACCGGCAGCGTGCGTGTCGTCAGCGTGTACAAACCGGGAGCAAAAACGTCGGCAATCTTCCCTTCATTGACGAAAACCGCGATCTGCGAATCGCGCACCGTCAGCTGCGCCCCGTATTGAATCTCCATATCCTGCATCGGATAACGCGTGGCGAGGAGTCCGTCACCCTCTTCCGTCCAGTGGATGACATCGATGAACTGCTTCTTGATGAAGTCCATGAGGGCCATTGCGGTCTCCTGAAATCAAGCGTTGATGATCCGGCGCGGCCAGAGGGCGGGCGGCACCGGCAAAGGGTCGGGCGACAGATCGCGCAGGCAGCGCTGCTCAGCGCCCCGGCGAAGCGGCAAAGCGGCGCAGCCCGTCGAGAATCAGATTGTCCATCAACCGGAAGGGGATCTTCAAGTGCGCAGCCAGGCGCGGGGCGGCGCCGCCGGTCAGCAGACAGCGTGCCGCGGGTTCGTCGGCGATTTCCTGGAACATGCGTTCGACCGCGCCCAACTGCGCTTGCAGGCAGCCACTGACAATGGCGTCCATGGTGTTGCGCGGCAGCGCGCGGAAGACGCCATCGGCCAGCGGCAGTTGCGCCGTATTACGCGCCAGCGCCGTACACATGAGGTCGAATCCGGGAAGGATCAGTCCGCCCGCAAAGATCCCGCCGACATCGAGCCGATCCACGGTGGTCGCCGTTCCGGCGCAGACCACCAGGCAGGCGCTATCGAGAACGGCGCGCGCGCCGATCAGCGCCGCCCAGCGGTCGGCACCAAGTTGCTGCGCACTCTCGTAGCGGCTGCGCACGCCACAGGCGGCGGCACTGGCGTGCAGAAAAACCAGGTCGGCGTGGCGGCCGGCAAACAAGCGCGAAATGCTCTCCGCGACTGTCGGCCCGGCGACATTACAGACGACGCCGCGGGCATGCGCCGGCCACTGGTCAGCGACTTCGGCCAGCCTGCCGACGTCAGCGGTCGCCAGCGCGCCGCCGTCAACCCAGGCACTGCCATCGTGAACCCCCCATTTGATGCGGCTGTTGCCGGCATCGATGGCGACGATCATGCGGCGCGCAGCGACACGTCGCCGGACAGACAACGTTCGATGCCCGCTTCCGTCTGCAGCAGCAGTGCGCCGTCGCTATCCGCACCCAGGCACAGCCCCTGTCGATCGACCAGCACGCCGTCGAGCAGGCGCACCTGGCGACCCTGCCAGACGTGATACGCCTGCCAGTCGTTGCGCAGGGCGGCGAAACCGCCGTCCTCAAAACGGTCCATGATCTCTGCCAGGTCGGTCAGCAACTGCGCCAGCAACAGCTGGCGATCGGGGACCGGCGCCATCACCTGCGCCAGCGCTGCCGGCCGGTGGAGAAACTCTTCGTTGCCGTCAGGAGGTAACTGCAGATTCAGACCGATGCCGATCACCGCCCGCGTGCTGGTTGCTGCCGTATCGAGATCGACCAGAATTCCGCCGACCTTGCCGCCTTCGAGAAGGATATCGTTCGGCCATTTCAATCCGACGCCGCCGACACCGCTGTTCGCCAGACCGCGCGCCACCGCCAGACCAACGGCGAGGGACAGGCCGGCGAGCCGCGCCACACCGCCGTCGAAGCACCAGAGCAGGGAGAAGGTCAGGCTGGCTTCGGGCGTCGACAACCAGCTTCGCCCGCGTCGACCGCGCCCGCCTGTCTGCCGGTCGGCCACCAGAACGGAGCCCGACGGGGCGCCCTGAGCCGCGCGTTCGAGGAGCACGGTACTCGTCGAAACGCACTCGGCGAGCGCCGTGACCGTGAAACGCGGGCTTAGAGCGCCGAGCAGGGATTGCACGTGGCGCGGATCGATGCGGCAGGTGCTCCCGGCATTGGTGGCAACGTCGCTGGCAGCAGCAGTGGCAAGATCGGTCACCGACGCGGCAGGCGACCTGGGAGCGGACTCGTTCATGGCTTCGTCATCAGGAACAAGGCGCCATTATCGCCGATTATCGAGACACGCAGGCCTCGCGATCTTCCCCGCCACTGGCGCTGCCAGCATCGAGTCCGAGCTCCTGAATCTTGCGGGTAATGGTATTGCGACCGATGCCGAGGGTCTGCGCGGCCTCGATCCTGCGTCCACCGGTGTGCGCCAGCGCGCGGTTGATCAACACCCGCTCGAAAGCCTGCGTCAGCTTCTCGTGCACCTGCCCGGCGTCACTGACCAGCATTCGCTCGACTTCCGCGGCCAGTGCGCTCTGCCAATCGTTTGCCGCCAGCGCCGGCGTCGCCTCACGCAGCTCCGGCGGCAGATCGGCGAGTTCGACGAGTTGCCCCGGGGCCATGACCGTCAGCCAGTGACAGAGATTCTCGAGTTGCCGGACGTTGCCCGAAAAATCGAGCGCGCAGAGGTGCTTCAAGGACGCTTCGGAAAAACGCTTGCCCTCGACGCCGAGTTCCTTGGCGCTTTTCTGCAGGAAGTGGCGGGCCAGAATCGGAATGTCCTCACGCCGTTCGCGCAGGCAGGGCAGGCGCACGCGGATGACGTTCAAGCGATGAAAAAGATCCTCGCGAAAGAGCCCCTGGCGAACTCGCTCCTCGAGATCCTGGTGCGTCGCGGCAATGATCCGGACCTTTGTTTTCAGGGGGGAATGGCCGCCAACCCGATAGTAATGACCATCGGAAAGCACGCGCAGCAGCCGCGTCTGCAGCTCCGATGGCATATCTCCGATTTCGTCGAGGAACAGCGTCCCTCCCTCGGCCTGTTCGAAACGCCCTTGCCGCTGCGCCGCCGCACCGGTAAAGGCACCGCGTTCATGGCCGAAGAGCTCGGACTCGAGCAGATCGCGGGGAATGGCGGCGGTGTTGATGGCGATGAACGGTTGCTCGGCGCGCGGACTGTGACGATGCACGGCGCGCGCCACCAGCTCCTTTCCGGAACCCGACTCACCGGTGATCAGAACCGTGGCGCTCGATTGACTGAGCCGGCCAATGGCGCGAAAGACTTCCTGCATCGCCGGCGCCTGGCCGAGAATCTCGGGCACCAGGCCGACTTCATTCGGCGCACCGGTCTGGTGCATGCTTTCGCCGATCGCGCGCCGTATCAGTTCCAGCGCCTGATCGACATCGAAGGGCTTGGGCAGATACTCGAAGGCGCCGCCCTGAAACGCCGACACGGCGCTCTCCAGGTCGGAGTAGGCGGTCATGATGATCACCGGCAATGCCGGAAAGCGTTCCTTGAACGATTGCAGCAGCTCGAGCCCGGACTGCCCCGGCATGCGGATATCGGAGACCAGCACCTGTGGCGGCTCGGCGCCGGCGTCGAGTTCGGACAGGGCTTCGGTGGCCGAGGAAAAGCTCCGCAGGGGTATCTTCTCGCGGGACAGGGTCTTTTCGAGCACCCAGCGAATTGATTTGTCGTCGTCAACGATCCAGACTGCTTTCATCGATTCCTCAGGGTGTGTGGCCAGTGTTACCGACGATAAAAGCAAGAAACCTGCCAGACTTCAGCCAAGCGGCAAGCGAATCGTAAAACAAGTGCCGCCCGGCCGGCTTTCACAATCGATCGTTCCCTGGTGCTGCTGGACGAAGCTCTGGGCCAGCGTCAGACCCAGGCCGCTGCCGCCCTCGCGACCGGAAACCAGCGGATAGAACATGCGCTCGCGTATGTCTTCGGCGATACCTGGGCCATCGTCGATCACTTGCACTTCGAGCGCCAGGCGATAGCGACGCTTGAACAAGGTCGTCTGGCGGGCGACACGGGTGCGCAAGGTGATCTGGCCCGAGCCGCGCGCCCCGTCATCGGGCTGACGCTGAATCGCCTGTGCTGCGTTCCTGGCCAGGTTAAGGAAGACCTGAATCAACTGCTCGCGGTCGCCGATCAACTCCGGCAGGCTGGTATCGTAATCGCGTTGCACGGTGAGCAAGGTCGGAAACTCGGCGGTCAGCAAACTGCGCACGCGCTCGAGAATCTCGTGAATATTCACCGGTCCGGGCTGCATCGGACGGTGCGGCGAGAGCAGGCGCCGCATCAGATCCTGCAGGCGGTCTGCCTCCTTGATGATCACCTGCGTGTACTCGCGCAAACCGGGGTTGTTGAGTTCGTGCTCGAGCAACTGCGCGGCACCGCGGATGCCGCCCAAGGGGTTCTTGATTTCGTGCACCAGGTTTCTGATCAGCTCGCGATTTGCCTGCTGCTGCTCGACCAGTCGCTCTTCCCGGGTTGCCCTGAGCTGCTGATCTATCGGCCACAATTCGAGCAGCAGACTGGCTTCCCGCGTATCGACCGGATTCACCGCGCAGTTCAGGCGCAGCAACTCGCCCGCGGTAAGGCGCAGGTCGATGTTCTGCCCGGTGTAGTCCCAGCCATGCTTGAGCGCGCTGTCGAGCGCCGCCAGGAAGCGGCTGGGGCACTCGATGACGCTGGCCAGCGGGCAGCCGACAAAGACTCTGCTGCTCATCGCCAGCAGGCTCTCGGCGGCCGGATTCATGTGCCGGATGGCCAGATTCTCGTCGAGCAGGATGACTGCCGACGAGAGCAGGTCGAGCCCGCCGAAGGGGTGTGGGGAAGATTCAGACATGGCTGGTGACGGGCGCCGGAGACGTCCCGCCCGCGCGCTCAGCGTAGATTGGCAATCTCTTTGCTGATCGCCTCGATATTGCGATCGTGCAGCGCCACCTTGTCCTTGTACGGCTGCAGGCGTTCCTCGACCTTGCCGCCACTGATCGCGCCGCCTTGCATGCGCTCGTTGGGCAGTACGATGGCCTCCTGCTCGGCGAGCGCTTTCTTTGCCTGCTCGGCGTTTTTCTGCTCGGCTGCAAGCTCGTTTTCGAGAATCCGTCGGCGGTCGCCATCGCGCGCCTTCTGCGTCTGGTCGTCGACCTTCGGGAAGTTGGTCGGCGTTGGCGTCCGCGCCGCCTTTGGAGCCGGCGACAGGTTGACCGGGTCGAGAATGAGCTTTCTGCAGTTCCTGGTCGGGACATTCGAGTAGGTAATTCGCCCATCGACGTCGCACTTGTAGATATCCTGCGCGTAAGCAGGCCATGCCAGCAACGAAAGCAGTGCGCTCGAGATAAACAGTTCCTGCGCTTTCATCTTCGTCCCATTCCTTGGTCGCAGCCCGCCACCCGGTGATTGCAGGCTCGCATCATGCTCAATCGCGAATCACCTACGAGTGTATTGGATGACCCGAACTAATACAAACGCACAACCGGGGCATTCGGCAGACGAAAAAAAAGGACGGGCAAGCCCGTCCTCTTCCCCGCGCTGCGTGATCAGCAGCTGTAATACAGGTCGAACTCGACCGGATGGGTGGTCATGCGCACCTTGTTGACCTCGTCCATCTTCAGCTCGATGAAGGCGTCGACCCACTCGTCCGAAAAAACACCGCCACGGGTCAGGAACTCGCGATCGACGTCGAGCGCGCCCAACGCCTCTTCCAGGCTGGCGCAAACCGTCGGGATCTTGGCATCCTCTTCCGGAGGCAGATCGTAGAGGTTCTTGTCGGCCGGATCACCCGGATGGATCTTGTTCTGGATGCCATCGAGGCCGGCCATCAGCAGTGCCGCGAAACACAGATAGGGGTTGGCGATCGGATCCGGGAAGCGCGTCTCGATGCGCCGCCCCTTGTCCGACGCGACGTGCGGCACGCGGATCGACGCCGAACGGTTCTTGGCCGAATACGCCAGCTTGACCGGAGCCTCGTAGTGCGGCACCAGACGCTTGTACGAGTTGGTGCCCGGATTGGTAATCGCATTCAGCGCCTTGGCGTGCTTGATGATCCCGCCGATGTAGAACAGCGCCAGTTCCGACAGCCCGGCGTAGCCGTTACCGGCGAACAGGTTCTTGCCGTCTTTCCAGATCGACTGGTGGACGTGCATCCCCGAACCGTTGTCGCCAACGATCGGCTTGGGCATGAAGGTGGCGGTCTTGCCGTACTGATGGGCAACGTTGTGCACCACATACTTCAACTGCTGCGTCCAGTCGGCACGTTTGACCAGCGTGTTGAACACGGTGCCGATCTCGCACTGACCGGCCGTGGCGACTTCGTGGTGATGGACTTCGACCGGCACGCCGATCGACTCGAGCGTCAGCACCATTGCCGACCGGATATCGTGCAGGCTATCGACCGGCGGCACGGGGAAATAGCCGCCCTTGACGCCCGGACGATGGCCGGAGCCACCGCCACCTTCGGCTTTCTCGCCATTCGACCAGGCGGCCTCCTGCGAGTAGAGCTTCAGCGAGCAGCCCGACATGTCGACACTCCAGGCCACCGAGTCGAAGATGAAGAACTCGGGCTCGGGACCGAAATAGGCCGTGTCGCCGATGCCGGACGACTTCAGATAAGCTTCGGCGCGTTTGGCAATCGAGCGCGGGTCGCGGTCGTAGCCGCGGCCGTCAGCCGGATCAACGACGTCGCAGGTCATCACCAGGGTCGTTTCGTCGAAGAAGGGATCGATGTAGGCAGTGCTCGGATCAGGCATCAGCTGCATGTCCGAAGCCTGAATTCCCTTCCAGCCGGCGATCGACGAGCCGTCGAAGGCGTGGCCATTCTCGAACTTGTCTTCGTCGAAAGCGCTGACCGGCACGGTTACGTGCTGCTCCTTGCCACGGGTGTCGGTGAAGCGGAAGTCGACGAACTTCGCCTCGTTTTCCTTGACCATGTTGATCACGTCTTGCGGGCTTGCCATTGCAGAGTCTCCTGAACAGGTGCCGGCTCAACCGGCGGCAGTAGAAAATAGGTACGAGGGAAAGGAGAGCAGAAAACGTGCCAACCCCTGCCCTGCAGGTTTTTATTGTGCCACAAGCCAATTGAGCGTTCCTGGGCTTTTTTCTGCACCGCGACGGTGCAACCACTGCGAGTGACGCACCTTTCTGGTGCGTAGCGACTCGCTCGCTTGCGCCCGCGCCGCTGCCAGCGCGCGCGCAAGCGAGCAGTCACAGGCCGTTTCTCGGTTTATACTGCGCCCCTGGTGCAACTACACTTGGCAGGCCCCATGGGAAGATTGACCGATCTGCTTCAGCTGGCCCGAGAACGCGGACGCGAACTGGGTCTCCCCTACGCAGGCGCCCTGACGCCGCGGGAAGCCCACGAGGTGTGGCAACTGGCGCCGGGAGCCAAGCTGGTCGATGTGCGCACGCGCGCCGAGTGGGATTGGGTCGGGCGCATCCCCGGGGCCATCGAGATTGAGTGGATGAGCTACCCGGAGAACAAGCCGAACAGCCACTTCCTGGCGCAACTCAAGCAACAGGTCGATCGCGAAGCGCTGCTGATGTTCATCTGCCGCAGCGGTGCGCGTTCGCATAATGCCGCGGCACTGGCCGGCCAGGAGATGCAGGCCGATTGCTACAACGTGCTCGAGGGCTTCGAGGGCGACAAGGACGCCAACGGCCAGCGCGGTACGATCGGTGGCTGGCGTCAGGCCGGCCTGCCGTGGCGCAGCTGAACTTTCTTGCCGCGAACCCGGTCTGGGTTCTGTGCGATTGCCCCGAGTAAGCGAACATGCCAACCGCCACCATCAGCTTTGACAAATTCAACCAGTTGCAGGACGACGCCTGCCACCGGCGCATTCGCGCTGCCCGCGAACGGCTGGGTACCAGGGCCGTGCTGCTCTGTCACCACTACCAGCGCGCCGACGTCTATCAATACGCCGACCTCACCGGTGACTCGCTGAAACTCGCCCGTCTGGCGTCGCAGACCGACGCGCAGTACATCGTCTTCTGCGGCGTGCATTTCATGGCCGAAGTCGCCGACATCATGTCGAAGCCGGAGCAGACGGCGATTCTTCCCGACCTCGCCGCGGGCTGCTCGATGGCCGACATGGCCAACCTTGCCAAGGTCGAACGCTGCTGGCGCGAACTCGGCGAAGTGCTCGACGTCGAGCAACAGGTGACGCCGGTGACCTACATCAACTCGGCCGCCGACCTCAAGGCTTTTTGCGGCGCCCGCGGCGGCATCGTGTGCACCTCGTCGAACGCCGGGACGATAGCCGCCTGGGCTTTCGGGCGCCGGGAGAAGATCCTCTTCTTCCCCGACCAGCACCTCGGCCGGTGGACCGGCCACAAGATGGGCATCCCGCTCGACGAGATGGAGGTCTGGGACCCCGACCTCGAAATGGGCGGCCTGAGCGCCGAGCAGATCCAGCGCGCGAAACTGCTGCTCTGGAAAGGGCATTGCTCGGTGCACCAGATGTTCCAGCCGGCGCACATCCTGCGCTTCCGCAATCAGCATCCCGACGGACTGGTCATCTCGCACCCCGAATGCAGCTTCGAAGTCTGCCGGCAGTCCGACTTCGTCGGCTCGACCGAACACATCGTGCGGACGATCAAGGAAGCCAGCCCGAATACCCGCTGGCTGGTGGGCACCGAACTCAACCTCGTCAATCGCCTGGCCGAAGAAGTCAAACACGAGGGCAAGATCGTCCAGTTCATGGCGCCGACGGTGTGCATGTGCTCGACCATGCAGCGCATCGACCCGCAGCATCTGGCATGGACCCTGGAGAACCTCGCCGACGGCAGGGTGGTCAACCCGATCCAGGTTCCCGCGCACGAAGCCGAACTGGCCAGAGTCGCGCTCGAGCGGATGCTCGCCGTCTCGTGACATTCCGGGCCGTCCAGCCCCGAACAGATGACCGCCGACCCGCCCCCGCCTTCGCGCCACCTGCGCATTTTCGGCATCCGGAACTGCGACACGATGAAGAAGGCCTGCACCTGGCTGAGCGAGCATGGCGTCGCTTTCGACTTCGTCGACTACCGCCGGCAAGGCATCAGCGCGGACCAGATCGCCGAGTGGAGCCGGCGCAGCGACTGGAAGCTGCTCCTCAACACGCGCGGAACGACATGGCGAAAACTCGCCGAAGAGCAACGCTGCAATGTCGACGAAGACCAGGCGCTGCGGCTGATGGCGGCGTATCCGAGCCTGATCAAGCGGCCGGTAATCGATTGCGGTGACCGCCTGCTGATCGGCTTCGACGCGCAAAGCTACGCCAGGGAATTCCTGGAACCAACGGACAACGAATGAGCAACGACACCCTCCACCGCTTTCTCCTCGACGACCTCGACATCTCCGGAGCAGTCGTCCGCCTGGGCCCGGCCTGGCGGCTGATGCTCGACAATCGTGGCTATGCGGCGGCGGTCGCCCAACTGCTCGGTGAAATGACCGCGACGACGCTGTTGCTCGCCGGCAACCTCAAACAGCCGGGTCGGCTCACCATCCAGCTCCGCGGCAGCGGCGCGCTCTCGCTGCTGGTCATCGACTGCAACGAACAGTTGCAGATCCGTGGCATGGCCAAATGCACGGCCGCCATCGAAGCCGGCGCGGCGTCGGAGCTGCTCGGCGACGGGCAACTGCAACTGGCTCTTGACATGGCGTCGATGCGCGAGCCCTACCAGAGCATCGTGCCGCTCGCCGGCGACAGCATTGCCGAGATTTTCGAGCACTACCTCGCGCAGTCGGATCAGCGACCCGCGCGCCTGTTTCTGGCCGCATCGCAGGATGGCGCCGCCGGACTTTTCCTGCAACGCCTGCCGACCGCCGAGCAGCGCGACGCCGACGGCTGGACGCGCATCGAGGCGCTTGCGGCAACGGTCAAGCCCGCCGAGCTGCTCTCACTCCCCGCCGACAAACTTCTGCTGCGCCTTTTTGGCGAAGAAACGGTGCGCCTCTTTGCCGCCAGGCCAGTCGCCCACAACTGCCCGGAGGACTGGGACAAGGTGCGCTCGATGCTCGTTTCGCTCGGCCGCGAAGAAGTCTATGCGGCACTCCACGAACAGGGTGAGGTGCTCATCAAGGACGACATCTGCAATCGCGAATACCGTTTCGACGCACAGGCGATCGACGAACTGTTTGCCGGCCAGCCGCCCGCAGCGGCCTCCGCCAGCACACCCGCCGCGCCGCCGACGCTCCACTAGCCTGCTGGGCGGTCGTTCGCTCAGAGCACCTTGCCGGGATTCATCAACCCTTGCGGGTCGAGAGTGCGCTTGATCGCCCGCATCATCTCGATCTCCAGCGGGCTCTTGTAGCGCAACAGCTCGTCGCGCTTCAGCTGCCCGATGCCGTGTTCGGCGCTGATGCTGCCGCCGAGTTCATGCACCAGGTCATAAACGATGCGGTTGACCGCCGGCTGCGCGGCGATGAAGACGGCGTTCTCGCCGGCCTGCGATTTCGACTGGTTGTAGTGCAGGTTGCCGTCGCCGATGTGCCCGAAAGCAACGATGCGGATCTCGGGGAAAGATTGCGCAAGCTCGCGGCCGGCACGTTCGACGAACTCCGGGATGCGCGAAATCGGGACCGAAACGTCGTGCTTGATGCTCACTCCTTCAAGTTTCTGCGCCTCGCCAATGTTCTCGCGCAGGGCCCACAGGCGCCGCGCCTGCTCGCCGCTCTGGGCGACGACCGCGTCGCTGACCGTGCCGCTTTCCAGGGCTTCGCCAAGGAAGGCCTCGAGCGTCTGCCGGAGCGACTGATCGTCGTCGCCGCCCGAGAGTTCGACGAGCAGATACCAGGGGCTGGCCGAAAAGCTCGCCTGCGAACCCGGGAAATGCTTGCGCACCAGGCCAAGGGCAAGGTCGGAGACCAGTTCGCAGGCGGTCAGCAGGGCCCCGAAACGGGCCTGCAGGTCACCGAGCAGACGAACCGCCTGCGTCGGCGAGGCAATCGCCAACCACGCCGTGGCGATCGCCCGCGGCAAGGGAAAGAGCTTCACAACCGCGGCGCTGATAATCCCCAGGGTTCCTTCGGCGCCGATGAACAACTGCTTCAGATCGTAGCCGGTGTTGTCCTTGCGCAGGCCGCGCAGGCCATCCCAGATCTCGCCGCTGGGCAGCACCACCTCCAGTCCCAGGGTCAGCTCGCGCGTGTTGCCGTAGCGCAGGACCTGCACCCCGCCGGCGTTGGTCGACAGGTTGCCGCCGATCTGACAGCTGCCTTCAGCCGCCAGCGACAGCGGAAACAGGCGCCCCGCCTGCGCCGCGGCTTCCTGCAGCGTCTGCAGCACGCAGCCGGCCTCGACGGTCATCGTGTTGTTCGCCGGATCGATCGCCCGCACCCGCCGGAGACGACTCAGGCTGATCAGCACCGCGTCGCCTTCCGGCGCCGGCGTCGCCGCGCCGCAGAGGCTGGTATTGCCGCCCTGCGGCACCATTGCCACCCCGACCTGCGCACAGGCGCGAACCACCGCCGAGACCTCGGCCGTGCTGGCCGGACGAACCACACAAATCGCGGCACCACGATAGCGCCCTCGCCAGTCGGCGAGGTGGGCGGAGATCGCCTCGTCCGCGGTGAGAACGTGATCGCTGCCGACGACTTCGACAAGCCGGCTGATCAGAGACGCGTGCTGGGCTGACTTCACTGCGGGTCCTCGGGCTGGAAAGCTGGAAAGCATGAAAACGAGAGGGGAAAGTGCCGACGCTGGAACGGCGGGCGACGATCCCTGCTGATTGTACGGATCTGCGAGCCGCGTGGCTGCAAGCCCGGCGTGCTGCCGGCTTGACAGAACGAGCGTTGAACCGACAGACTCGCGACAGGCTTGCACTCGTTCGACGGGGATCGTCCGGCCTGGCAACATGAATCGTTGATCGGCGCAGCAGGTGGTGCGAGGATTCGCGCCCCGGCCTTCGCTTACCGCCCTCCGGGCATTTTCCTCTCGAATCTGCAGCAACCTTGTCGCCAAAGGGGCAAGTGTCGGCTGCGCACCTTTCGGCAAACCTCCATGGAATCCACTCACCCGTCCAGCCCTTCGACTCCGACGAACGCGGCCGACCCCGCCACCGACGCGGGCAGGTCAGCGGCGCTGCTGGTCGCCGACATCGGAGGCACCCGCGCCCGCTTCGCGCTGCTCGACGAGCACGGCACGCCGCAGCGGGTGCGCATTTTCGCCGTCGCCGACTTCGCCGGACCGATCGAGGCCATCGAGGCCTATCTCGCCGAGGTCGCCTGCCCCGGCTTGCGCGCCGCCGCCATTGCCCTCGCCGCGCCCATCCACGAGCAGGTGATCCGACTGACCAACGCCGGGTGGAGCTTCGCGCGCGAGGAAATAAAGTCGCGCCTCGGGCTGAGCCGCCTGCTCCTGCTCAACGACTTCACCGCCCTGGCGCTTTCCTTGCCGCGACTTGCCCCCCGTGACCTGCAGCAGGTCGGCGGCGGCACAAGCGTGGCGCTGGCCCCCAAGGCAGTGCTTGGCCCGGGAACCGGCCTCGGCGTCTCCGGAGTGATCTTCGATCGCGGACACTGGCTGGCGCTGAGCGGCGAAGGCGGACACTGCTCGCTGGCACCGGCAGACGGACGCGAAGCAGCGATTCTCGGCCTCGCCTGGCGCGAACTTCAGCACGTCTCGGGCGAGCGGCTGATTTCCGGAAGCGGCCTGCCGCTGCTGCATCGCCTGGTCGCCGAAGTCGACGGCCGGGCCAGCGAAGCCCTGACCACCGCCGAGATCGTCACCCGCGCGCTGAGCAACGAAGACGTCCAGTGCAGCGCGGTCCTCGACACCTTCTGCGCGATGCTCGGCTCGCTGGCCGGGAATCTGGCGTTGACGCTCGGCGCACAGGGGGGTGTTTATATCGGCGGTGGTATTATTCCCCGCCTCGGCGAGCGCTTTGCGCGGTCACCCTTTCGCGCCCGCTTCGAGACCAAGGGGCGTTTCGCTGCCTACTTGGCCGCAATTCCGACCTATGTAATGCTCTCGCCTACGCCGGCCCTGCTGGGCGCCGCCCATGCCCTGGCCGAGAGCGAGGATGGCCTATGAAACCTACTACTGGAGTACTTCCCTGATGTCCAAAGCCATTGAATCGCAACCTGACGGAGAACCGCTGCGCGCGCAGATCGACCACAAGCTGCTCTGTCAGGTGGCTACCGACCGAGATGTCGCCGGCAAGGCGGAGTACTACCATGCGCTGGCGCAGGTGGCACGCGAGCAACTGGCAAGACGTTGGGTCGAGACACAACACGCCGACCGTGCCAACAAGGCACGGCGGGTCTATTACCTGTCGATGGAATTCCTCATCGGCCGGGCAATGAACAACGCCCTGTCGGCACTCGATCTTCGTGAGCAGGCAGCGACCGTGTTCACGCCGCCGGGTCCGTCGCTGAACGAGGTCATGGAATGCGAACCCGACGCCGCACTGGGCAACGGTGGCCTGGGACGCCTGGCGGCGTGCTTCCTTGATTCGATGGCCACCCTCGGACTGCCTTCCTGGGGCTACGGCGTACGTTACGAATACGGGATGTTCGCGCAGTCGATCGTCAACGGCCAGCAGGTCGAAAAACCGGAAGCCTGGGTGCAAGATCGTTCGCCATGGGAATTCCCGCGCGCGGGCAGGCACCATACGGTGCACTTCGGCGGCAGCGCCGAGCACAGCGGCGACTGGGCCGAGTGGCATCCGGCCGACTCGGTCGAAGCCAAGGCCTTCGACCACGTCATCCCCGGTCACGGCACTGACCGGGTGAGCACCTTGCGCCTGTGGAAGGCGGCTGCCCCATCGGAAATCGACCTCGGCGCCTTCAATACCGGCGACTACCAGCGTGCCGCCGAATTCAAGAACCGCTTCGAGAACATCTCCTGGGTTCTCTACCCCAACGACAGCACCTCCGCCGGGCGCGAGCTGCGCCTGCGCCAGGAGTACTTCTTCGTCTCGGCGTCGATGCAGGACATCCTCAGCCGCCACGACGACGAGTACGGCAGCTTTGACAACCTCGCCGACAAGGTCGCCATCCACCTCAACGACACGCACCCGGCGATCGGTGTCGCCGAGTTGATGCGCCTGCTGGTCGACGAACACGGGCTGAAGTGGAATGCAGCCTGGGAGCAGTGCCGCCGCATCTTCTCCTATACCAACCACACGCTGATGCCGGAAGCGCTGGAGACCTGGAAGGTAACGCTGATGCAGCGCGTACTGCCGCGCCACATGCTGATCATCTACCGCATCAATCACGAGTTCCTCGACGAGGTGGTTCGCCTCTACCCTGGCGACATCGACCTCATGCGACGCGTGTCGCTGATCGACGATGGCAACGGCCATGAAAAAGACAAGCGCGTGCGCATGGCGCACCTGAGCATCGTTGGCAGCCACCGCATCAACGGCGTCTCGCAATTGCATTCTGACCTCATGGTGCAAACCATTTTTGCCGACTTTGCCCGCCTTTACCCGGAACGCTTCCACAACAAGACCAACGGCGTCACGCCGCGGCGCTGGCTGGCGCAATCCAATCTTGGCCTGTCGGCGCTGCTCGACGAGCGCATCGGCAAGGAGTGGCGTCTCGATCTCGACCGCCTGGAAGGCCTGCGCAGCGTCGCCGACGATGCTGCGTTCGGCAAGGCGTTTGCCGCCGCCAAGCGAGACAACAAGCTGCGCCTGGCCGACTACGTGGCCCGCGAAGTCGGCGTCAGTCTCAACCCGGACAGCCTCTTCGACGTGCAGGTCAAACGCATCCATGAGTACAAGCGGCAGTTGCTCAACGTACTGCACGTCATCACCCGCTACAACGCGCTGCTCAACGGCGAGACGGCCGGCGTTGCGCCACGCAGCATCATTTTCGCCGGCAAGGCCGCCTCCTCGTATCACATGGCCAAGCAGGTCATCCGGCTGATCAACGATGTCGCTGCGGTGGTCAACAACGACCCACGCACCCGCGACCTGCTGCAGGTCGCGTTCATTCCCAACTACGGGGTTTCCGTCGCCGAATTGATCATGCCGGCGGCCAACCTTTCGGAACAGATTTCAACCGCCGGAACGGAAGCCTCCGGCACCGGCAACATGAAGCTCTCGCTCAACGGCGCGCTGACCATTGGCACCGAAGACGGCGCCAACATCGAGATTCGTGACCAGGTCGGCGCCGATAACATCTTCATCTTCGGCAACAATACGGCGCAGGTCGCCGCGCTCAGGCAGACCGGCTATCAGCCCAGCGAGCTGTACCAGAACGACCCCGTACTGAAGGAGGCGCTCGACAAGATCGACGGCGGCTTCTTCTCGCCCGGCGAACGCTCGCGCTATCACGACGTCTTCAACTGCCTGGTCCATTACGGCGACCACTACCTGCTGCTCGCCGACTACGCCGACTACGTCGCCACTCAGGCGCGCGTCGACGCGCTCTACCTGACGCCCGCCGAATGGCAGCGCAAGGCGATCCTCAACGTCGCCGGAATGGGCACCTTCTCGGCTGACCGGACGATCCGCGACTACGCCGACGATACCTGGAAGCTGCAAACGCTCACCAATCGAGGAACTGCCCAATGATTGACAACGCAGAGATCATTTCCCTTTGTCGGGCCGAACACGGCAACCCCTACGCCGTCCTGGGGATGCACACCGATGCCGACCAGCGGCTGTGGGTGCGCAGCATGCAGCCGGGCGCGCGTGCAGTGGCGGTGGTCGACGCCAAGACCGGCAAACAGGTTGCCGAGCTCAAGGAGCGTGACGTCGAGGGCGTCGAGGGATTTTTTGAAGGCGTCATCCCGCGCCGTCGCAGCAGTTTCCCCTACCGCCTGCGCATCACCTGGGAAAACGGCGTCCAGGAAACCGACGATCCGTATCGTTTCTGGGCCGTGCTCGGCGAGATGGACGTCTGGCTGCTCGCCGAAGGTTCGCACCTGCGCCCCTTCGAGCGCCTCGGCGCGCACCTCTGCGAAATTGACGGTGTCGCCGGAACGGCTTTCGCGGTCTGGGCGCCTGACGCCCAGCGGGTCAGCGTCGTCGGTGATTTCAATGGCTGGGATGGCCGCCGCCACCCGATGCGCCTGCGCCGCGAATGCGGTGCCTGGGAGATCTTCCTGCCCGGCGTGACCGCCGGCGCCCGCTACAAATACGAAATCCGCTCGCGCCACGGCCATCTGCTGCCCCTCAAGTCCGACCCCTACGGCTTCGAAGCCGAGATGCGGCCATCGACCGCCTCGGTGGTCTGTGCCCTGCCACCACCGGTCGAAGCCACGCCCGTTCCGGCCGGCAATCAGCTCGGCGCACCCGTGTCAATCTACGAAGTGCACCCGGCTTCGTGGCGGCGCGCCGACGATGGCGGCTTTCCCGACTGGCAACTCTTGACCGAAACGCTGATTCCCTACGTCGTCGACCTCGGCTTCACGCACCTCGAACTGCTGCCGGTTTCCGAGCATCCCTTTGACGGTTCCTGGGGCTATCAGCCGCTCGGGCTCTACGCACCGACTGCCCGTCACGGCAGCCCGGCCGGCTTCCGCCAGTTCGTCAGCGCCTGCCACAGCGCCGGCCTGCGGGTGATCGTCGACTGGGTACCGGCGCATTTCCCGACCGACGAACACGGTCTGAGTCGCTTTGACGGCGACGCGCTCTACGAACACGCCGACCCCCGTGAAGGCATGCATCAGGACTGGGGCACGCTGATCTACAACTTCGGCCGTCGTGAAGTGAGCAACTACCTGATCGGCAACGCATTGTTCTGGATCGAGCGTTACGGCGTCGACGGCCTGCGCGTCGATGCGGTGGCCTCGATGCTCTACCGCGACTACAGCCGCTCCGAAGGGCAGTGGGTACCGAACGTGCATGGCGGGCGCGAGAACCTCGAGGCAGTCGCCTTCCTGCGCCGCATGAACGAGGTCCTCGGTCAGGAGCACCCGGCGGCCGACACCTACGCCGAGGAGTCCACCGCCTGGCCGATGGTCAGCCGGCCGCCGTCGATGGGCGGTCTCGGTTTCCACTACAAGTGGAACATGGGCTGGATGCACGATGTGCTCTCCTACATGTCGCAGGATCCGATCTATCGCCGCTACCATCACAACAAGCTCAGCTTCGGGATGATGTACGCCTTCACCGAGAACTACGTCCTGCCGCTCTCGCACGACGAAGTGGTACACGGCAAGGGCTCGCTGATCAACAAGATGCCCGGCGACACCTGGCAGAAATTCGCCAACCTGCGTTCGCTGTATAGCTTCATGTGGGCACACCCGGGCAAGAAGCTGCTGTTCATGGGCGGCGAGTTTGGCCAGTGGAGCGAGTGGAACGAAGCCGTCTCGCTCGACTGGGCCTTGCTCGACTTCCCGAATCACGCCGGCGTCCGCAATCTGATTCGCGACCTCAACAGCCTCTACCGCAGCCGCCCGGCCTTGCATGAGGTCGATTTCGAACCGGCCGGTTTCGAATGGATCGCTGCCGACGATGCCGACAGTTCGGTCGTCGCTTTCGTGCGCTGGACGCGTGATCGCTCACGCGCCATGCTCTACGTCGGCAACTTTACCCCGGTCGTTCGCCAGGGCTACCGCGTCGGCGTACCGAATGCCGGCAGGTACTACGAGCGCATCAACACCGACTCGCAGCACTACGGCGGCAGCAACGTCGGCAACGGCCCGGACGGACTGGTCGCCGAACGAGTCCCCGCGCACGGCCGTGAATACTCGCTGAACCTCACCTTGCCACCACTCGCCGCGCTGTTCCTCGAATGGGTACCGTGAGCGAGAACGCGGACAAGCTCGCCGCCGGACGGCCGTCACCGCTCGGCGCGACCTGGGACGGCCAGGGAGTGAACTTCGCGCTGTTTTCGGCGCATGCCGAAGGCGTCGAGCTGTGCCTCTTCGAAGGCAAGCGGATGCGCGTCCTGCCCCTGTCCCGCTGCAGCGACCAGGTCTGGCACGGCTACCTCGCCGGGGCGGAGCCGGGCCAGCGCTACGCCTACCGGGTGCACGGCCCGCAGGCGCCCGAGAACGGCCAGCGCTTCGCCGCCGGACGCCTGCTGCTCGACCCCTACGCGCGCCAGGTCGTCGGTGACTTTTCGTATCCGACGGCGGCAGAACCGGCACACGGTCTCGAGTGCTGCGTGGTGGATGAGCGCTTCGACTGGCAAGGCGACACCCCACCGGCGACGCCATGGGCCGACACCGTGCTGCACGAAGTGCACGTCAAGGGCATCAGCCAGCTGCACCCGGACGTGCCGCAGGCACTGCGCGGCACCTACGCCGGGCTCGCCACAGCGGCGATGATCGCCCATTTCCAGCGCCTTGGCGTCACCGCCGTCAGCCTGCTGCCGGTGCACCACTTCCTCGACGAACAACGTCTGCTCGGCGAAGGACGGGTCAATTACTGGGGCTACAACTCGCTCGGCTTTTTCGCCCCGGAACCGCGTTACGCCGCCACCATCGACGGGCAATCGGTGATCGCCGAGTTCAAGACCATGGTCCGCACGCTGCACGCCGCCGGTCTCGAAGTCATCCTCGACGTGGTCTTCAACCACACCGCCGAAACCGACGAGTTCGGTCCGACGCTGTCGTTTCGCGGAATCGACAACCAGAGCTACTATCTGCTGCGGCCGGGCAATCCCGCCGCCTACGAAAACTACAGCGGCTGCGGCAATACCTTCAACCTCACTGAGCCACGCGTCCTGCAACTGGTGATGGACGCGCTGCGCTACTGGGTCGGCGTGATGCACGTCGACGGCTTCCGCTTCGACCTCGCCGCCGCGCTGGCTCGCGACAGCGCCTTTCTCGCCGCCGTCCGCCAGGACCCGCTGCTGCAGAATGTCAAGCTGATCGCCGAGCCCTGGGACATGGGCCCCGACGGCTACCGCCTGGGCCGCTTCCTGCCCGGCTGGAGCGAATGGAACGACCGCTTCCGCGACGACGTGCGTGCCTTCTGGCTGACCGGCGAAGTTGGCGTCGGCGCACTGGCGCAGCGGCTGTCCGGATCGAGCGAACTGTTCAAGGGCGCCGGCCGCGCGCCGCAGGCCAGCGTCAACTTCCTCACCGCACACGACGGCTTCACCCTGCGCGACCTGGTCAGTTACCAGAACAAGCACAACGAACTCAACGGCGAGCAGAATCGCGACGGACACGGCCACAATCTGTCGTGGAACTGCGGCGAAGAAGGCGAGAGCGACGACCCGGCAGTGCTCGAAAAGCGCCGTCGCCTGCAGCGCGCGCTGCTGGCCACGCTGCTCATCGCGCAGGGCGTGCCCATGCTGCAGGGCGGCGACGAGCTCGGCCGCACGCAAGGCGGCAACAACAACGCCTACTGCCAGGACAACGAAATGACCTGGCTCGACTGGCAGCATGCCGACGGCGAGCTGATCGACTTCGTCGCCGGCCTGGTTGCCTTGCGCAAGCGTTTCCCGCAACTGCGGCAAGTGAACTGGCTCAGCGGCGAAGCGGGCGACCACGCGCAGCCCGACGCGCTCTGGTGGCATCCTGCAGGCCGACCGATGGGCGTCGCCGACTGGCAGTCGAACAAGCTCGGCGCCTTCGCGCTGCAACTCGCTCCCCAGCCAGGCAACGGCACGTCTGCGCCGAGCAACGCGACACTGCTCTGCCTGATCAACCGCGACGAGATTCGGGTTCCCTTCCTGCTCCCGTCTGGCGTCTGGAAACAGCTCTGCGACAGCAGCGCGCAAGAACCATTTGCAAGCTTCCGACGCGAAAAGACGAGCCCGGTTGCGGCGCGCAGCGTGCAGCTTCTCAGCCTGGAGTGATGCCTGCTGGCGGCGTGGCGGCAGCGGCCGGCAAGCGGGCCACTGCGCGCCGATCGCTGCGCAGACCGCTCGCTTTCGCCCTCCTCGCGCTGAGCGCCGCGGCGGCGGCCGATGGCGAAACGATGACCGGCGCGCACTATGCAGCGCCGGCCGAGCGCTATGGCCATTTCGCGCTTGGCCGACCCCACGAATACGCCCGCTTGGTGGTGAGCACCGACGCCGGTCAACGCCATTCGCTCGCCCTTCCCGACGATGAAGTCTTCGAGGACCTGGCGCCGCGCCTGGTCACTCTGGCGACCGGCGAGCCCCCGGAACTGCTGACCATCGTCAGCCAACGCGACAGCGGATCGCGCCTGGCGCTGATCGGCTTGCGCGATGGGCGCCTCGCAATCAGCGCGCAGTCGCCGCCGATCGGCACGCCGATGCGCTGGCTGAACCCGGTTGGCGTTGCCGACCTCGATGGCGACGGGCAAGCCGAGATCGCCGCGGTGAGCACACCGCACCGCAGCGGCACGCTGCGCATCTACCGACGCCACGGACAGCAGCTGGTCGAGATTGCCGCGCTGGCCGGCGTGTCGAATCACGTCTACGGATCACCCGAGCTGGGCCTGTCGGCGCCGGTCACCATCGACGGTCGAACGCTGCTCGTGGTCCCCGGCTCGACGCGCCGCCAGCTGCGCATCATCGCACTGCAGGACGGGCGCCTGGTCGAAACGGCTCACTGCCCGCTCTCCGCGCCGCTGACCGGTGCCATCACGCTGGCATCAGGGGCGCAGCTTTCGGTCGGACTGCTCTCCGGGCGCGCACTGATTGCTCTGCACGATTGCCCGGCCAGCAAGTAGTCGACGCGCGCTGATCGGCACTGCCTGCGGGCCGGGTGCTCGCCACTTCGGCCAACGCTCGCTCAGCGCCAGCCCCGCATCAGCGCGACGCCGTGCGCCCCGGCGCGGCAGGCGGTTTCGAGCATCTCCGGCTGCAGCCCGCCAAGCGCGTAGACCGGAAGCGGCGAACGTTCGACGAGGCGCGAGAACTCCGCCCAACCGAGACCGGCGGCACCGGGATGGCTGAGGGTCGGCAGCAGCGGACCGAGAACGACAAAGTCCAACCCCAGTTGTGCCGCCCGCGCGAGGTCGGCGGCGCTGTGGCATGAAGCGGCAACACGCGCGAAATCCGGCCGGCAGTCGAGCTGCCAGAGCTGCTGCGACGACAGGTGCAAGCCGCGGGCGCCGACCGAACGGGCCAGTTCCTGATCGTCGTTGATCAGCACGCAGACCCTTGGCGCGCAGCCCTCTTCGTAACGCTCGTAACGCTCGTAACGCTCGTAACGCTCGTAGCGACGTGCAAGGGCCATCACGGCGCGCGCGAATTCCGCACGCCGCGCCGGTGCCAGCGTCTTGTCGCGCAGCTGCAGCAGGCGCAGCCCCCCGGCCAGCGCGCGCTCGATGCGCAGCAGTTCGGCTTCGACGCCGTTCTCCTCGGCGTTGCTGAGCGCATACACGGGCGGCAGCGCGAGCGCCTGCAGGATCGGGCCATTGGCCGGCAGAATCGGCTCGACACAGGCCGCCGCGCCCGCTTTCAGCCAGGCGAAAGCGCTGTGCTCGATCGCTGCGATCGCGCCCTGCCACGCGTGAATGCGATAGAAGCGCAGGCGGACGGTGGCGTGCGGATAGGTAAACTCGCAGCAGACCCACGGCCAGACGTCGTTCACCGTGATCCCCAGCTCTTCCTGCAGTTCGCGGACCAGCGCCTGATGGAGCGTCTCGCCCGGATCGACCTTGCCGCCGGGAAACTCCCAGTAACCGGCGTAGACCTTTCCGGGCGGGCGTTGCGCAAGCAGGAACTCGGATGCGGCCGCATCGCCGCGCAGCAGGACGGCGGCGACGACTTCGGTGATCTCCGTCATCGGCGAGCCCATTGCACGGCGCCGCGCGGCACGCCGACGATCATGCGCCGCGCGGGCGCTTGCGCGCCACCACCGATGATCCGGGCACCGTTTTGGTGCGCGAGCGCTGCGGGCGAGCGGGCGCCACGCGCTGCCGACCCGCCCAGTCACGGGCAAACTGCCAGGCGACGCGGCCGCTGCGCGAACCGCGCTCGAGCGCCCAGTTGAGCGCGTCGCGCTCGGCGCCGGGAATCTCGTCCGGCGCACAGCCAAAGGACTTCAGCCAGTGGGCGACGATGTTCAGGTAGGCGTCCTGGTCGAACGGGTAGAACGAGATCCACAGCCCGAAGCGTTCGGAAAGCGAAACCTTCTCCTCGATCGCCTCGCCGGGATGGATTTCCTCGCCGACGCGCTTGCTCTCCAGATTCTCGGCGAAATACTCGGGCATCAGGTGACGGCGGTTCGAAGTGGCATAGATCAGCACGTTCTCCGGCGCGGCGGCGATCGAGCCGTCGAGGACGACCTTCAGCGCCTTGTAGCGCGCGTCGCCGGAATCGAAGGAGAGGTCGTCGCAGAAGACGATGAAGCGTTCCGGACGCCCGTCGACGAGCTCGACGATATCCGGCAGATCGGTGAGCTCCCCCTTTTCCACCTCGATGACCCGCAAGCCGTCGGCCGCGTAGGCGTTCAGCAGCGCCTTGATCAGCGACGATTTTCCCGAACCGCGCGCGCCGGTGAGCAGCACGTTGTTGGCCGGCTTACCGGCGACGAAGTGACGCGTATTGGCGTCGATCCGCGCCTTCTGCTCGTCGATGTCGTGCAGGTCGTCGAGCCGAATGGCGGGCAGGCGGGTGATCGGCTGCAAATAACCGACACCGTGGCTCTTGCGCCAGCGAAAGGCTTTCGCCGCCCGCCAGTCGGGCAGCGCCGATGCGGGAGGCAGCAGGGGTTCGATGCGCTCGAGGAGAGTCTCGGCGCGCAGCAGAAAGCTGGCAAGTTGCCGGAAGAGGTCGGTCATCGAACGGTATACTCCGCGGTTTGACGAACCCGATACTCTAGCCAAACGATGCTCAAAAGCCAACCACGGACAACAGGTCCACTCCGCGCTCTTGCCGCCGCCCTGCTGGTCTTGCTGCTCACCGCCTGTGGCACGCGCAGCGAGGCACCGCAAGGCGACTGCCCCGCCTGCCCGGCTTGCCCGGGGTGCGAACCCGGCGCGACGGGCGAACCGGGCAAGCCGGCCACTCCCGCCTACAAGCCGCTGCAGCCGGCACGCTGGAGCGACCTGCCGGCGTGGAACGACGACGATCTGCGCGCCGCCCTGCCGGCGTTTCTGCAATCCTGCCGGGCGCTTGCCAAGCGCCCGCAATGGCCTCTGTGGCGTCCTGCCTGCGAGCAGGCGCAAGCGCTGAGCGCGCCATCGGCGGCGGCCATCCGCAAGCTCTTCGAGGCCCGCTTCCAGCCGTGGCTGCTGACCAACCCGGACGGCAGCAGCGACGGCCTGGTGACCGGCTACTACGAACCCCTGTTGCGCGGTTCGCGAACCCGCGGCAAGCCCTACGTCGAAGCCGTTCTCGGCGTTCCGCCCGATCTGCTGAGCATCGACCTCGGCGCCGTCCAGCCCGAGCTCAAGAACCTGCGACTGCGCGGCCGCCTGCAGGGCAACAAGGTCGTCCCCTACTACTCGCGGGCGGAAATTACCCGCGGCGAGCAGAGTAACGGCGGCCGGGTCCTGCTCTGGGTCGACGACCCGGTGGAACTGTTCTTCCTGCAGATACAGGGCTCCGGGCGCGTCCGCCTGCCCGACGGCAGCATGACGCGACTGGCCTTCGCCGACCAGAACGGCCACCCCTACCAGTCGATCGGCAAGCTGCTCGTCGAACGCGGCGAAATGACCCTCGACCAGGCTTCGATGCAGGGAATCAAGCAATGGGCACGCGCCAACCCGACGCGCCTCGCCGACCTGCTCAACGCCAACCCTCGCTACGTCTTCTTCAGTGAGCAGGCGATCAGGAGCGGCGACGGCGAGGGTCCGAACGGCGCACTGGCCGTGCCCCTGACGCCCGAGCGCAGCATCGCCGTCGACCCCCGCCACGTCCCCCTCGGCGCGCCCGTTTTCCTGTCCACCACCCGACCGGCAACGACCACCCCCCTGCGCCGCCTGATGCTCGCGCAGGATACCGGCAGCGCCATCCGCGGCGTCGTGCGCGCCGACTTCTTCTGGGGATTCGGCGACCAGGCCGGCAGCGAGGCCGGGCGCATGAAGCAGCAAGGAAAGATGTGGGTTCTTCTGCCGCCGGGTGCCGCACCAGAATAGGTTCGGCACGGCACGGACTGGTGCATCAAGCCCCATAAAGGGGCGACGGCAAGCAAAAAGCGCACAAGACTGGTGCGCTTTTTGTCTTTGTGGCGCGTGCTTCCTTGATTACACGCACCGTTTGGCATCGGCACGCATCTTGCTTGATGGCTTCGACACGATTTTCAGGAGAAACCATGGAAGCCCTCAAGTCTGGTAGCGACGTTCTCTTCATTCTGCTCGGCGGCATCATGGTCCTGGCAATGCACTCCGGTTTTGCCTTTCTCGAACTGGGCACGGTGCGCAAGAAGAGCCAGGTCAACGCGCTGGTGAAAATCCTTGCCGACTTTTCAGTATCGACGATCGCCTATTTCTTCATCGGCTACAGCGTTGCCTACGGCATCGACTTCTTCCACGGCGCAGAAACCCTGATTCAGAAGAACGGCTATGAGTTGACCAAGTTCTTCTTCCTGCTGACCTTTGCGGCGGCCATCCCGGCCATTGTTTCGGGCGGCATCGCCGAGCGCGCCAAGTTCAATCCGCAACTGGCAGCGACGTTCATGATCGTCGCCTTCATCTACCCCTTCTACGAGGGCATCGCCTGGAATCAGGCCTTCGGCGTGCAGGCGTGGCTGAAGGCAAGCTATGGCGCCGAGTTCCACGACTTCGCCGGATCGGTGGTGGTACACGCCATGGGCGGCTGGATCGCCCTGCCGGCCGTACTGCTGCTCGGCGCGCGCCACGGGCGCTACACCAAGCAGGGCGGAATTTCGGCGCACCCGCCGTCGTCGATCCCTTTCCTCGCCCTCGGCGCATGGATCCTGACCGTCGGCTGGTTCGGCTTCAACGTGATGAGCGCGCAGACCATAGAAAACATCTCCGGGCTGGTGGCGATGAACTCGCTGATGGCCATGGTCGGCGGCACGCTGGTCGCCCTGGTGGCGGGCAAGAACGACCCCGGCTTCGTGCATAACGGCCCGCTCGCCGGTCTGGTCGCGGTCTGTGCGGGGTCGGACATCATGCACCCGATGGGCGCACTGGTCGTCGGCGGCGTCGCCGGCGGACTGTTCGTGATGATGTTCACGCTCACCCAGAACCGCTGGAAGATCGACGATGTCCTCGGCGTCTGGCCACTGCACGGCCTGTGCGGTGCCTGGGGCGGTATCGCCGCCGGCATTTTCGGCAGCAGGGCGCTCGGTGGCGTCGGCGGAATTGCCTTCATGCCGCAGCTGATCATGACCGTGCTGGCCATCGTCATCGCCCTCGTCGGCAGCTACATCGTCTATGGCGTGCTGAAAGCCACCGTCGGCCTGCGCCTCGATCCGGAGCAGGAATACAACGGCGCCGACCTCTCGATCCACAACATCACCTCGACGCCGGAGCGGGAGAGCAACTGGTAAGGGCTCGTCACAAGAGTAGAGCCTGTCGGGCAACGACAAGGCACCGGACAGCCTTGCTGGCCATGTAGACTTCTCCATCGGGAAGCCTGTTATTCTTTTCAGACTTCGCAAGCAACGGTCGGGGAGGCGCATGGCAGTCAGAAAAATGACCACGAAGGCCCCCCCTGCAACGGGGAATTCCCGGCACAGCAGCCCTGACGCAACCGCGAGCGTCGCGGAGACGGCGGTCCCCGATGTCGGCGTCGGCCTGGTCGATTGGGCGCTGCCGCCCGCCGAGATTCCCGCGCAACTCATCGCCTATTCGGCACACGCCGTTGGCAGACTCCCGGCGCTGGTCGCCAACCCGGCGCCGAAGATCGAGGCGCTGGACGACTACGTCAAATTTCTGCAGCGGACCCCGTGCGAAGTGGACGCCTTGTTTCGTGACCTACTGATCGGCGTGACCGCTTTCTTCCGCGATCCGGAAGCCTTCAGCACGACGACAGCAGCGCGGCTTCCTCCGCGTAGCGGCTTCGTCCAACCACCGCCATCGCGGCGGCAGATAAGCGCTATTCGTTATAAATAACCACAGGGATCGAAATTGCTATGAATCTTGTCAAGGGTCAATCTCTGATTTTTGCCGTCCTGTTTTCCTCGTCACTTTCATGGCCCGCATCGGCCTCCGCCGCAGATCGCATTGAAGGCCAGGTCAAAGGGGGTGGTAGCCCTATCGCCAAGGCCGACGTCACCCTTTGGGTGACCACAGGAGGTGGTCCCCGAAAGCTTGCGCAGACCAGGACGGCCGACGACGGCAGCTTCCAGTTATCGACCACGGGCAAGAATGATATCGCCAGTGTGCTCTACCTTACTTCCGAGGGCGGCATTGCGAAGGCGGCAGCCAGCACCAAAATCAACCCCGCGATCACGATGATGGCCACATTGGGGACCAAACCCCTGCCGCACGTAACGATCAACGAACTCACTACGGTAGCGTCCGCATGGACCGGAGCACAATTTCTGAACGGTAGCTCGCTAAGCGGCAACGCGCTTGGGCTGCGCATCGCTGCCGGTAACGTGCCGAACCTGGTTGATCTCGATACCGGCGGCTGGGGAGCAGTAATCGTGAATCCCCTGAACGGGCCGCAAACCAGCACATTGGCCAAGTTCAATACGCTGGCAAATATCTTGTCGGCCTGCATCGTGGCGAAAGCCGGTGCCTGTAACAAGCTCTTCGAAGCGGCCACCCCGCCGGGCGCGGTTGCGCCGACCGACACGCTATCCGCAGCGCAGAACATTGCCCGCCACCCGTGGCACAACGCAGACAAGATCTTCGGACTGCTGAACGAGTTCTATCCAGTCCCCGCCGGAAAGCGCTACCGCGAAGTTGCATTCATCCCGTATCTCTACTTCGCGCCCAGTGCCTGGACCCTGTCGCTGGTCTATTCCGGGGGTGGCTTCTACGGGGTGGGCGGCGCGGCCATCGACAGCGAGGGCAATTTCTGGTCCAACAACAACTGGCTGGTCGGCTCGCAGACGACGATTTACCAGCAGTTTGGCGGCGGCAACGGAAAGTTCGCGCCCGACGGCACGCCGCTGTCGCCAATGATCACCGGCTATCGCGGCGGCGGGATCGACAGCCCCGGCTGGGGCATCGCCTTTTCAGCCGATGACAAGGTCTGGGTCACCAACCTGATCGGCCGCACGATTTCCGTGTTGGACCGCAAGACCGGCAAGCCGCTGTCGCCCGAGACCGGCTACGATTTCGACGGCAGACTCGGGCAGATGCAGGGCGTCCTCGTCGCCCCGAATGGCGATGTCTGGACCGTCGACAACGAGAATAGCCAGGTCGTACATCTGCCAGGGGGCGACGTCTCGAAGGGCCGCATTCTCGGCCGAACCGTGGACGGCAAGCCGGTCGATGGCACGCTTCGCGTCAAGGGGCCCTTCGGTATCGCCATCGACCAGCAGGACCGGATCTGGATCACCAACAGCGGCTCCAACACCGTGACCCGCTTTCCGGCCAGCGACCCCGGAAGGGCCGAGGAGATCGAGGTCGGCTTCAGCCCGCATGCTGTTGCAATCGACAGCCGCGGCAACGCCTGGGTCGGCAACCTCCTTGGGCATCCGGGCACGATGGAGAAAATAGCTCTGATCAAGCAGAAGCTCGAAAGCAAGGCTGAGGCGTTGGAAGGGTCGATGTCGGCTGACGCAATGGCAGCCAACATGTGGGTCAATCTATGGAACATCCTCAGCGAAAACCCCGGCGGCGATGTGTCGATGATCCGCCCGGACGGCACGGTGCACGGCCCCTTCAACGCCGGCGGCGCCATCACCGGCCCATGGGGGATTGCCATCGACGGCAATGACCACGTCTGGGTGGCGAGCTCCACCAGCCATTCGGTGACCCAGCTGTGCGGCGTGCGCACCGAGACCTGCCCACCAGGGCTGAAGACCGGCGATCCGATTACCCCATCCGAGGGCTACATCGGCGGTCTGCAGATTGTTGCGCCAATCGCTCTCGATCCCGCCGGCAATGCCTGGGTTGGCAACGGCTGGAACGACACGAAAGCAGGATTCAGCAAAGTCCCGCCCGAAGCGCAGTCCACCCAGTTCCCCGCCCACACCATAGTGGTCTTCGTCGGAGTCGCCAAGCCGGTGCGCACGCCCCTGATCGGGCCGGCCAAAGCTCAGTAGGTTCGGGGGTTTGGCGTCGGCCAGCATCACAAGAATCGCGCATAACCAGCCAAGGCAGAATGCAGCCACGCAACCGGACGTGGCCATGCCACGCCGCAGGCTTACCGGTTACGATCGTACGCCTCGTCGGGAACGTTCTTCCGGGCCAGGGTCGTAGGCATGGCAGGCTCCAGCCAGAGTGGAACCACCATGGTGCCGTCTTGCCAACGCGTCAAACTGTGGGCTAACGGATGGGGATGGATCGTGCGCAGCCACGATCCGATCCGTTCGTTGGACCAGCCCGGGCCGGAGCGCTGGGCGGCGCTGCCGCTGGACAGTCAGCGAAAACCTTTCGAAACGGGCCGTTTTAGCCTGAAGTTCCGCCCGATTCATCACCGTCTCGCGGATCGGGTGCGTACGCACATCTTCCTTTGCATGCTCGCGTACTACGTCGAGTGGTACACGCGCGAGTCCTGGCGCGACCTGATGTTGGCCGATACCGACCAGGAGGCCAAGGCAACCCGTGACCGGGAAGCGTCGACTGACGGCCGATTTCGACAACCGGCAACCCACAGAATCGGACACGCTGGAACACGGCATGCTCCTTGCTTGGTAAGTCTTATTTACCAGGGGATCAACATGGCGAACATTCACTATCCGATAACCGATCTGCTCGACGCCGCTGACTTCATCAGCCATGGCGGCCTGGCGAGGACCCCACCGCACAACCCGGCCTTGGCGGAGTGACGACGATGACCAGGATCGGCATTTTTTTTGGCACCGAGAGCGGGCGCACGCAGATGGTTGCCAGGTACATCGCCAAGAGCCTGGGCGACGCTGCCAGCCCACCCATCGATATCGGTCGTGCAACCCTGGCCGATTTTCTCTCCTACGACGCGCTGATTCTTGGCAGCCCGACGCACGGCGGCGGCCAGCTGCCAGGCCGCTCGCTTGCCGCGTGTCCGCCAAGCTGGCAGGCGTTTCTGCCGCAGCTGGCCGGCGTCGACCTGTCCGGCAAGGTGGCTGCCATCTACGGTGTCGGCGACCAGAAGCAATATCCGGGTGCCTTCGTCGATGCGATCGCCGTTATCCAGGACACGCTCCTGACAGGCGGAGCGCGCATCGTCGGGCGCTGGCCGACCAGTGGCTACGATTTCACCGCATCGCGCGCCGTCGATGGCCGGCATTTTCTCGGGCTGGCACTTGACCAGATCAACCAACCGGGATTGACCGGACAACGTGTCGAGAGCTGGCTCGCGCAAGTCCGACCGGCACTGCTGCCCAAGCAGGGTTCCGGCATGCCGGCAGCCTTGCGCAGCGCCTGAAAGCAAGGGAACGGGGTCGGCAAGACCCCTCTCGGGCGCCCGAAACTGGGGCTTCTCAGCGCGGCGTTGCACCACCATCGTGCACGCACAGCCAGGCCCAGATGGCGCTGGAGCGGCTCCTGATGAAGAACCGCGGATCGTGAAGCCAGCGCCCCACCAACCCGCGCGGCAAGGGCCGGCCGAAAGCGACCGAGGGTGGCTGTGCTATCTTGGGAATTTCCCGTCGTCGGGTAGCGTCGAACGCTTCAAGGCACTGGACACGCCCGCCTGAATTTCAAACAGAGACAGCCAGGAGACCACCATGAGCCAAGCCATTCCGCCAGGCATGACGGCAATCACCCCCCACCTGACCTGCCGCGACGCGGTCGAGGCAATCGACTTCTACAAGCAGGCCTTCGACGCCAGCGAAGAAGCCCGCCTGGCCAGTCCCGACGGCAAGCTGGCGCATGCCATGCTCCGCATTGGCGGCGCCTGCGTGATGCTGGTCGACGAGTATCGGGAACAGGGAATGCTCTGCCCGCTGTCGCTGAACGGCTCGCCCGTAAGCATCCACCTCTACGTCAGCGATGTCGATGCCACCGTCGCCCAGGCCGTCGCTGCCGGCGCACATGTGACCATGCCGGTTGCCGACATGTTCTGGGGAGACCGCTACGGACGCCTGGTCGACCCTTTCGGCCACCACTGGTCGGTCGCCACCCACCAGCGCGATCTCAGCCCCGAGGAAATCGCCGCCGCCATGATGAGTGACTCCGGCTGTCCGCAGGCGGGAACGAAGTGAAGAAAGGCCACGCCCTGGCTTGCTGATGATCGTTGAGCCGCAAGGCGCGTCGTCATTGCGACGAGGCGCCGGATTGGCCGCTGCCTTCAAGCTTTCTTAAAGTCTCGTCAAGAAGGCAACTCCAAACGAGCACTGGCCGCGCTTGCGCTGGAAACAATGATGTCGCGTGTTTGGCAGCAGCGGGGAGCTCGCCTTGAATAGATCGCGGCGACGACCTGCCAACGGTCAATTGCCGCCCCCGCCACCCAAACCCGCCCTCAGGAGTTTGCGATCAGTATCCCTTCGATGATCTGGGCCGACTCCTTGCAGCGGGCGAGAACCTTTTCCTGCCGTGAATAGAACTGCCGCATGCGAATGGCCAGCAAGGCGGCATCCTCGTCGCCCTCATTCTCGAACAGCGTCTTGATGGCCCCCTGCATCACGGCGTCGGCTTTTTCCTCGATACGTTCGATTTCCACGCACAGGTTGACGGTCTCTTCGCTACGCTCCTTGTCCTTCAGCGAGTTGATGGCGCGATTGAGACGGGTACAGGCGTCGACGGCCATCGAAGCCAGTTCGCGCGAGGCGGCCGTGGCCTCCGAAACGTGGTAGATCGCCACCGACTGCGCAACGTCCTGGACTGCGTTTACGACACCGTCGAGTTCGAGGGTCAGGGCATAGACCTGGTCGCGATTGAGCGGAGTGACGAAGGCCTTGTGCAGCATGGCGAGCATGTCCTGCTTGATCTGGTCGGCGCTGGCTTCGTTCATGTTGACTTCTTCGACCAGGGCGGCGACGTCGTCCTTGCTGACGCCCAGGCTGGTGATCAAACGCAACATGGCATTGGTGCTTGCCAGAACACGCTCGCTATGTGCCGCGAGAAGAGCAAAAAATTCGGAACGCTTCGGTAACATGGTCAGTTCCCCTTGATAGACATTTGTATGACAAGTTTTGGCAACAGGACGCAATGACTGCGGCAGTCCTAGCAGACGCAAGCGGGAGATGACCGGGGGGTCGGCAGGCGAAGCCGGACCGCGGTCAACAGGGGCTCGCAGCCGCCCCTTCTGGAGCAATGCAGCAGGCAAGGCGGGAACGGCGCCCCGTCGCAGCGGGGCGCGTTCTCCACCACTACAGTGAGCAGCGCCTAGAACGACTTGGTTCCGATATACCAGAAGATTGCCGCGATCAGGCCTGAAGCGGGAATCGTCAAAATCCACGCAACCAGGAGATTGGCGGTAATCGCCCAGTGCACTGCCTTGACGTCGGTGGCGGAACCTACACCGATGATCGCACCGGTAATGGTGTGCGTCGTCGACACCGGAACGCCCCCGAACGTCGCCATTGCGAGAGTGATCGCACCACCCATCGACGCACACGAACCGCTCACGGCGTTGAGCTTGGTGATCTTGGTGCCCATCGTCTTGACGATTCGCCAGCCGCCTAGGTAGGTCCCCCAGGAAATGGCGAAGTAGCACGAGTAAATCACCCACATCGGCAGCGTCGCCACGTCCTTGGTCGCCACACCCGCGGTGATCATCAACAACCAGATGATGCCGATGGTCTTCTGCGCATCGTTGCCGCCGTGAGCCAGGCTATAGGCGCCCGCCGCGAACAACTGCGCGCTCTTGAACCATTTCCCGGCCTGATGTGGCGAGTGGTTTCGAAAAATCCAGGAGACCAAGACCATCAGCAGGCCACCGATGATCATCCCCACCAGCGGAGAAATGATGATGAACGCCAGTATCTTGCCAAAGCCCTCCCAGACGATGGGCGCACCCGAGCCCGACTTGGCGACCGTTGCGCCAACCAGCCCACCGACCAGGGCGTGCGACGAGGACGACGGGATCCCGTAGTACCAGGTGATGATGTTCCAGGCAAGTGCTCCCACCAAGGCGCCGAAAATCACGTAGTGATCGACGAACTGCGGGTCTACCGTGCCCTTGCCGATCGTCGCCGCCACCTTGAGCTGAAAGACCCATAAGGCGGCAAAGTTGAAAAAGGCGGCGAAAAGCACCGCCTGCTTCGGTGTCAGCGCACCCGTCGCAACAATCGTCGAAATGGAATTCGCGCCATCGTGAAATCCATTCATGAAGTCAAAAGCCAAAGCGACCGCGATCAGCAGCCCCAGCACCCAGATGCTGATATTCAGACCTTCCATCTTGGCTTACCTCTCAGGAGTTTTCGATCAGGATCTCTTCGATCATTTTGGCTGCGTCCTGACAGCGATCGAGGACGCCCTCTTGGAGCGAGTAGAACTCCCGCATCTTCATGGCTTGCCAAACATTGACCCCCTCCTGGAAGAGGGCGGTGATCGCCTTGCGCTGAACGCGGTCGGCCTTGCTCTCGATCTCCTCGATTTCCTTGCACAGATTGAGCGTTTCCGCGCTGCGCGTCTTGTCGGACAGCGCCATGACGGCACGGTTGAGGCGCATGCAGGCGTCGGCACTGAGGGACGCCATCTCACGGGCCTCAACGGTCGATTGCTTGATGCTGTACATGCCCAGGGCGTTGGCAACGTCCTGCAGAGCATTCAGCGTCTTGTCGAGATCCGTGGTCAGTGCGTGAATCTGGTCACGGTTGATCGGCGTGGTAAAGGACTTGTGCAGCCGCTCGATCAAGGTGGCCTTGATCTTGTCGGCCTCTTTCTCATTGAGGTTAACCTCGGCGACCAGGGCCGGAATATCCTCGCCACCCTCGCCCAGGCCGTTGATCAGGCGCAAGGTCGCGTTGGCTCCCGCCACCACTCGTTCGGAGTGCGCAGCGAGAAGCTCAAAAAACTCTCGACGCTGCGGCATCAGACTACTAAACATACGACTACCCCCTCATGATCTCTGCCCCTTCGGGCACCCACCAGTCATAACCCCCACGCCGAGCGAACCTCGGCACCCTTTGCAGCGACTACCAGATACACGCCAGGCACTTCCCTAGCCTTTGCCGACTCCCCTCGGCGTAGAAACCCGCCTGGACGGCGACTCCAGGGAATCGCTTGTCCCGCGAGCTGATTGCTAGGTCAGCCCTCTTCCTGCTCTTACGCTTGCTCCACCCTTTCGCGCTGACTAGGCGACGAGCGAGCCGTTCCAGCCCTTCTTTACCTGTGGGGGACGGCTTGCTCACCGCGCCCCTTCCTTACTTCTGCGGACGCTCGACCGCCGCGTACACGTTCCCGCGCGCTGCGCCGAGGTCGAAACCGGCAGCAGGCCCGTTCAACAGGCAGGGGAACTGCCGGCCCTGATCCTTGGGGTAAATGCTGGCTTTGGGGTCGCCACCTGCCTTGTGGCTCGGACGAGCACCTGCACGGGCGTTGCGATCATGACTTGGTAGCCTATCGAGCTGTAGACGTGGCAAAGGCCCCCACGGGCGCGCCCCGACAACCACGAGACATGACTCGCGCGTGAACACGACAACGCCATAAAGTTCCTAGCAGCCTGTCGGACTGACCGCCGGCCTGGCCGGCGCGTTTCACCATACGCAACAAAAAA
>JEMY01000051.1 GCA_000585075.1 Candidatus Accumulibacter regalis
AACCTACCTTTCTACTCTAATTCGTCAGGGGTAGGTGTCTCAGGTCATATTGGCACAGGTGGAGGACGCACCCAAATCGCCCCCACACGCCCAACGAGTGCGCTCAGGCAGCTAACCAGAGCGCCATTGGACAGCGAGCCAAATTCGGCCCAAGCGGGAAGGTCTGCGCCGGCAAGAGCTGCAGCACGAACTGCAGATTCGCAGGCAAGCGCCTTCCGTTCCGGGTCTTGCAGCTCAACGGCTATTCCTACGAGTTTGCGCAACTCACCCCTGTCAACGTAGGCTTCAAGGAGCTTGCGAGCCATGCCTTCCCACCGCTGGGCAATCCACTCAGCCGATTCAGCAGCGGAAGCGTCCAACGTTGTGAGCAGAGCCAGTGACTTGGCTAGGTAAAGCGTCTTGGCCCGCGCGTCGTTGCGGACCGAGAAGCGACTCTCGCCGCGAGCCCTACGCAACGCTTCGCTTCCACAAATCTCCCCTTCCTTGTCCTTGCCGCGTACGGTGAGCGCCAGGCCTAGCGCCGCCACCTCAATCACTGAGGTCTCGTGCCGTGAGGCAAAGGCCTCGTCAATCACACCGTCATCAGGGGCAAGAGCCCATGTGCAAGCCCTCAACCGGGCTGCGCCTTCATCTATCAGCTGGTAGGACAGGCTGTTGAGAAGGCGGTGCTTCAGGTGTCGGAGGCGATAGGCATCAGCGTATTGAGCGCTCTGAACAGCATGCTCTTCGGCGCTTGCGAGCAGATCCTCAAAGAGCGTGGTGGGATAGCCCTCCTGCAATCGCGCAACGACCCAATCCCGCTGCAGGCCCGCAATCAGCTCTTCTGGATGCCCTCTCTGAGCCTTGACAGCCCACAGCCAGTTGACTCGCAAAGCATCGGGGGCCACCGTACTCAGCCAAGTCTCTACATGTACGATCAGTTCGCCTAGGCGTGCAACGAAATACTCTGTCTGCTCGACGAAAACGACAAGACTCTCGTGAAACGGTCGCAGGCCAGCGGGCGACGCATGCAGCAGATGCTCCACGGCCGCCACGTTTGGCTCCGCCGATCCCGCAAGAGACGAAAGCTGGGCGAAGGCAGTCTTGGGCCAGAAGAACGCAAACCCGCAGATGAGCCGAAGCACGTCCTTCTGACTTGCGCTGAGAAACATCCACAGCGAGGCGTAGTACGTTGTGGCATCCTCGCTCAAATCGCCGGAGAGCCTTTCGACACTCCATTTGGACAGGTCGCGGCCGGTGCGGACTAGCTCCTCAGTTGCATAGATGACGTGCAGCGGGTGGCCGCCAGTGCGCGAGCGCAGCTCAGCAGCGGCCTCCTGAAGCTCATTCTCGTTATGGGGTTCGGCTGCCCGAATGGTCAATCGCCCTTGGTCAACCTGCCGCCGTAGGTAGTGCAGGACCGCGTCAGCAGACATTGCAGGCAGTTCATACCATGAAGCTCGAGGCGCGGTAGCCAATAGCCGGTGTGGGAGCTGAGCGTCATCGACGGGCTGCGTGCCCACTACGATGACCAGATTGTCAGGCGCGGGAAGCAGTTGCTCGAAGACCTGGTCGAGCGACCGTTTGTCATGGTCCTGGCTTCGCCAGACATGGTCTAGCCCGTCAATGACTACAACAAACGGTTTGTCCAGTGTCTTGTAGTGGACTGCGCAGGCAGCTAATGCCGGCGCCAAGCCCCTGTCCGATACCACAACGTCGGCATGGAACGTTTTGATTTGCGCTAGCAGAGATTCCTGCACTGCGTAGCTGGTGTAGCGGTCAGTGGTTCGGTCAGTCGCAGACAGGTAGTAGTGGTGCCGTACGAACGGAACGTCGAGCTTGCTAAGGGTGTCGCAGACCGTGCTCAGATACGTGCTCTTGCCCCGGCCTGGTGGCCCAGTCAGGACGATTGGACGATTCGGTGCCCCTCGGAGTTCCTTCAGAAATTGAGCATGGAATCCGGAATCTGGCACCCGGTAACCGGTCGGAATGACGAAGTCCTCGGGCAGCGGCTCCGGAGCGATAACTCGAAGCGTGGCCCGCAGCACGTCGAAGGTAATCCAACCTGCCGGCGCCGGCTGGTTCTTCTGGATCGCCCATTGCACGGCCCTGTTCTTGAGGGTCTCGATGCCTTCAACAGTTGAGTGCCGTCGCAGCCTGTCGGTGACATGGTGCTCGAGCGAAGAGTAGCCTTTGTCGCTGTGGCGGACTTCCAGCGCTTGGAAGAAGCACAGTGCGTTCGCCTCGCCGCCAATCTCCGCCTCAACCTTTGCCTTAACTTCGGCAGTGGCCTTCTTGTAGTCAATGTACGCACCGCCGGCAAGGCACGTCTCCATCGCAAGGTCGGGGACGCGGTTCGTAATCAGGCGAAGGTCGCCGAGCCGCGTGGAGTCAATCGCAGCAAGCGCGTCGGCCCACTTTCGAAGCAGCGTACGGGAGGTGCCCCCAGCCTTGCCGGGTTTAGTCAGGAGCCAGTCCCAGTCCAGCGCGTGCTTGTCAGGGGATGGGGTGAATTTGACTTGCGTCACGTCGACGCGGCCGTCTTGCCGTTCGGCGACAACGTCGTCCAGCCCTTGCGGCGCGACGTGTTCATCGTCGCATTCGAATCGCACACGCTGATATCGCGTGGGCGCGTCAAGCCAATCGCAGAGCAGGTCTACCCCTTGCAGGGTTTGGTAGACATAGCCCGCCAGTGGTATCGCCGATGTCTTGATTTCTGAACTCATCGACGGTCTCCTAGTGCGTCTCAATCCTTAGTGGTCGGGCCTTGGTGCTCAATACGCGCAGAAGACTCTGGAAACCATCGACCAGCTCGCAAATCTGGCTCCTCTGGAGCGTATCGGCGAGCCTGAGGATATTGCGAACATTGCGGCGTTCTTGGCCGGCCCAAAGGGCGGCTGGGTTAATGCCAAGGTCATAACCGTCGAATCCGGCAAAAGCGGCACCGGCTGTCTGACAGTTCCATCGAATCACGGCTTCGTGGTTGGCCCGATGGGTGTCAGTCGGACAACGATTGGAGGCGAGCATGTTTTCTCCGTCAGTCAATCAATCAGCCCTGCGGGGGCGGCCGCGCCGATGGCGCGGTCCATTCTGCGTCCACCGCAGCCAGCGCTGCAGTCGTTCAAGTTGTTGGATCAGGTGCGCGAGCGATTTTGATACCTGCACTACAACTACAGCCGCCGATCCGAAAGGCGCCTAAGTGCCGAGACTGCATGCTGCAAAGCGGCCGCCCGCCGACCCCGGATGTTGGCAAGGAGCCGACGCCCGACCGGGTCGCTGCGACCGGCGACAACTGGCCGATCTGAGACCATCAGTTTCGTTCTCTAATACATGCCCCAGACATATAAGCGCACGAGCAGAACGCAATCAAGAAGCGCTTATCTGCCCGAGTCGACCTTGGTACACAGTTCTTTCCCCGCCCGAAAATGGGGCACAGCTTTCGCTGGAACCCGCACGGCCTCGCCTGTTTTTGGGTTGCGCCCAGTACGTGGCGGCCGGTAGTTGAGCCCAAAGCTTCCGAAACCGCGTATTTCAATGCGGTCCCCCTTCACCAGCGTGTTGCTCAGCGCTTCAAGAATGGCCTTGACTGCAAGTTCGGTATCTTTGGTTGTAAACTGCGGGAAGTGGGCAGCGAGTCGGTTGATGAGTTCGGAGCGGATCATAGGCGAATTTTACGCGGCACTTCCGCTCGGGAGCGGTGGCAATCCACACAACGCCAGGCGCGACAGCATCGATGACACATGGCAACTTCGATGCTTTTCGGATGTTGCGCGCCGTCCCTCAGTTCAAGCCACGGGTGGCACGCCTCCGGCGCGACCCAGACGCCTTGCAGCTCGCCGACGCGATGAGCCACATCGGTAGGAGACCACGGCGAAAATCAAGCGCAAAAACCCAGCGGCCGATCCTGACTGATAAAGGACGCAAGCATTCTCTAGTAAGCAACCTTGAAGGTTGGACTGTCCTCCGGCCGGGTCTTGCGGTGGTCGTAAATGCGCGTAGTGGCGATGTTGGCATGACCCAGCCACTCCTGCACCTTGGCGATGTCGGCCTGGTGGTCAAGCGCGTTGGTCGCGGCGGTCGCCCGCAATGCGTGCGCCCCGATCGCGAAACCCAGCGCCGTTGAGTATTGCCGCACCAGTTTGTAAACCGCGTCGGGCGTGATCGCTCTTTCCAGTCCCCCAGTTGTGCAGTTGTTGCGTAGCGGCCGGAACAGGGCGCCGGCATCGTCCGCGCCATGCCCCGCGATCTCAAGATAGTCGCCGATCAAGCCGCTGGCTGCGGGGTGCAGCGGCACATAGCGGATCTTGCCGCCCTTGCCGAACACCTTGAGGTGCGGCACGCCGCGCCGCTCATGTTTGAAGTCCTTGACCTTCAAGCGGCACAGCTCCTCGCGACGCAGTGCGTGATAGAGCAGGGTGGCCAGTAGGGCGCGGTCGCGCTTGCCCTTGATCGACGCGCCGTCAGGCGCATCCAGCAGCTTGCGCGCTTGGTGGTCGCCGAGGGCCGGGGTCTTGCCTTCGTAGCATTCCACCGGCGGGCGCTTGACGCCCTTGACTGGGTTGTGGGTCACGGCGTTCTTTTCGCACAGGGACTCGAACAGCGACGACAGCGCCGCCAGGCGATGCCGTACGGTCATGCCGCTCAAGGCGCGCTGCACCAGGTCGTCACGCCAGGCGATGACGTGGGCGCGGGTCACGCCGCGAAATTCCTCAGGCTTCACGATGCCGGTGAACTTCATGAAATCCCCGAGGGCGTTTTCGTAGGCGCGACGGGTGGCCTTGTTGCCGAGATTGGCGAACCATTCGATTTCGGGGGGGACGTCGGCCAGGCGCTGGAACTGTTCGGCGGTCAGGAGCCGGGAAGCAACGGCCGGGAGGACGGGGAGGGGGCTTGTGTCGTTCATGGGTACGCCGTCCATTTCTTCGACAAGATCACGGCTGGTCATAGATGGCTTTTGACATCCATGGCGTCGTGAAGCACGCGAACGATCTCAAGACGCTGACCGTCGCGGCGATAGAACACTAGGTGACGTTTCACATGCAGCCGCCGGTAGCCCGCTCGGACATGCTCGTACGGCGTTCCCAGTTCGGGAAACTTCAGAAGCTCCTGAATCTCCCGATCGAGGTCATAGAGGTATTGATCCGCTTGCGCGGCGCCCCATTGCTGAACGGTGTAGCGCCAGATCTCCTTGAGGTCGCGGCGGGCGCGTGGACGAACAAGCAGTTCAAGCATCCACGGAACCGCTCTTGGCCTCCCGGCGTGCCTCCTCGATGATCGACGCCATCGCGAAGGGCACGGGTTCGCCGCTCGTCTCGCCCTCGATCAAGGCCTGGCGCAAGGCGCTCACTTTCTGTTCGTGCTCTTCGAGCAGCCGCATCGCGGCGCGCACCACCTCGCTCTTGGACTCGAAGCGGCCGGCATCGATCTGTTGGGCGATGAAACCCTCGAAGTGTTCACCCAGGGTGACGCTGGTGTTTCTTGGCATGACGGCTCCTTTCTGGGCTGATCTTGTGTATTAGATACTAATACAGCGGCGCTCGAGCGTGCGCAACAGCTTGCAGGCATCTTGCTATTGATAAAATAGGTTAACAATAGTTCGACAACCTTGCCGAGCCCATTGCCAAGCAGATCTTTGCCGGCACGGCTGATACAGCACAACTCGCCTTGTTGCACTTTTCGAGTGCGCGCGTTGTGATGATTATGTATATACTTTGCAAGTACCCTTTGGCAGGAGACCTGATCATGTCGAAAGAAGCCGTTTTCACGATGAAGCTGGAACCCGAGCTGCGCGCCGAGTTCATGGCGGAAGCCGAAGCCGCCCACCGCCCGGCGTCGCAGGTGCTGCGTGAGCTCATGCGCGAGTTTGTTCACCGTCAGCGCGAGGCACGGGACTACGATGAGTTCCTGCGCCACAAGGTCGAGGCCGGCCGGGCCTCGATGCGTGCCGGGCAGGGGCGATCGAACGATGAGGTTGAAGCCGAGTTTTCCGCACGGCGCGCCGATGTGACGAATCGCCCGTGAGGGTCGTCTGGACACCAGAAGCGCAGCAGGACCGCACCGACGTATGGGACTACATCGCTGCCGAAAACCCGCGTGCGGCCGCGCGAATGGATGAACTGTTCAGCGACGCAGCCACCCGGCTGGCCCAACATCCCCATTGTGGCAAGTCGGGAAGGATTCCCGGCGCCCGCGAGCTGATTCCGCACGAAAGCTATCGCCTGGTGTATGAGATCGACGCCGAAACAGTGTGGATACTGACGCTTGTTAATACGGCCCGCCAGTGGCCGCCTGTGCGTGCTTAAAAAGGGCCATCTGTCCCCTGTTGGTATGCGCGACTACCACGACACTGTCCGCCAGCTCGCCAAGGGAGCTGGCGCTGGCTCGACCGGCGTCGTCGACCTGTTGCACGACGCGAGCCTCGCCGGATCGCCGAGGCGGCGTTCGCGCGCTGCTTGCGCGAGCGCCACGCTTGAGCTCGCCCTGTCAACCGCTGGCCAGGGTACGCATGCCCAGCACCCTGGCGGACTTCTCCAGCCGGGTAACGAAAACGGCGAAGTGGAACTCTTCGTCGGTGGCTTCCTGCAAAATGCGCGCGGCGGCGAGTTGAACGCTGTCGTAGCCGCGCAGGGCAAAGGTGTCGGCATACTCACCGGCGAGTTCCACCAGTGACTGCGTGACCTCGACAATCGCATAGCGGGGCCAGTCGCTACGCATACGGGTCCGGATAGCCGTGATCAGTTCGGCATCGGCCGGGTTCTCACGCGCGCGGCGTGCCAGCGCCGCCATCGCTTCAGCCCAGGCCAGGCGGCACACGGCGATGGTATCGGCCGACCCGGCAAGCGCCACCATGAGCTCGCTGGCCTCTTCTCTGACGTACAGCTTGACCAGCGCCGAGGTGTCACAGAAGAGAATCAACCGCGATCCGCCAGCACGATCCGGCTGACGGCTGTTCCACCCGTGACCATTTCAACGGGGGGCTGCAGCTGTGGCTTGCTGCCACTCCACGACAAGCCGCCGCTGGCGATCAGGCCGCGGAGCCCTTCGTCCGCCTGCGGCGGAATGCCGACGATGCGGGCGATCGTCTTGTTATGGGAGGTGACTTCGATGACTTCGCCCGCCTGCGCGCGATGCAGTACGCGCGAGAGGCTGGCTTTGAGTTCGCGAATGGCGATGGGCATGGTCGTTCCTCGTGCGCTAATGTGGTCTCATTCTAAATCCATTCGCGACAATTGTGGCCTCAGGCCTCGTGATGTCACGAATCCGTTCCCCAGGCGTTGCGTGCGCTTTCGGCCAGGCAGGCCTTCTGCAGCAGCCACTTACCCGGGCGTGCGTCTGGTTCAGGCCGACCCAGAGCCGGCCGACGCACTCCCGCCGCACATGCGCATCCCGGCGGTAATTGCTGCTTGTCGCCCTATCCAGGACGGACTCAATTCGCCCGCGAACTCGCGAGGCGGCCTCGGTCTTCTTGGTCAAAATCCCGGACAGGCAGTTCATTACAAGGTCGGTGTCGATGGCCGCAACCGCGAGCTCGCCGATCACGGGATGGACATCGCCCTGCAGGGTGCTCTCCCATTGAGCGGCGTGTTTGGCATTCCACTCGCCGGCCCGGTGCGTCGCGATGTACTGCTCGGCACATCGCTTCAAGGTGATTGCACGCGCATCGTCCAGCCGCTTTGCGAGCCTGGCAGCCTTGCGCTCGTCTATCGCGTCGTGACCTTGCAACAGCTGCTTTCGGCATTCGGCTGCGTCGGCTCGGGCCTCTGTCATGGTCATCGCATGTGTCGGTCCCATTCCCATGGCGCGCGCCTTGCCGTCAAGCATGAAGCGGAAAATCCACGACTTGGCGCCAGTCGGCCCGACCTGGAGATACAATCCAGCTCCATCGGGATACAATCCGCGCTTGATGTTTTTGCAACGGCTAACTGCGTCAACCTCTTGATGGTCCTGGCCAGCGCTTCAATCAGTAAATGATCGCTTGCCTGACAATCGCGAACGCTTGCGCCTGGCTTCTCGTCACTCTCTTCATCCGCGCGCTGGCGTCAGCCCCTGGCCCCCAGGCCAAACCGCAAATCTGCGCAACTGGCAGCCAGTTCGCCACTTTCCCCGCCCCTCTTCACTAAATTCTGAGGTGAACGACATGCACGACCGCCAGGGTGCGCAAAGCGCACCGGCCACACGCTGCGCGTGGGTGACCAGGGCCACCTGCCGACGATTTCAAGTTCTTCCCGGACAATGAGCACGAACTACAATCTGGCCAGCGCGATTCATCGTCATGGCCTGCAGACGCCCGATGCCGTCGCCGTTGCCTACAAGGGCCAGTCGGTCAGCTACCGAGAACTCGCCGAGCGCGCGGCGCGCCTCGCGCAGGAGCTCAGACAGAGCGGGCATTGGTCAGCCGATGACGGCCAGCCGCCGCGGGTCGGCATTCTGGCTTCGCGTGGGATCGACGCCTGCGTGGCCTTGCTTGGCGCTTGCTGGGCAGGCGCAAGCTACGTGCCGATCGGGCTGAAGCTTCCCGAGGAGCGGATCCTCACCATTCTCTCGCTGTGCAAGCTGACGGCAATCGTTGCTGACGCCGACGGGGTCAAGTTGCTCAGCGAGCGCGTGCGAGCCGCCTGTCCGCCGCTGGTCATTTGCACGGCGAGTGATCCGGATGCTGCGCTGGCGAAGCCCGGGGAAAGCCCCGCCGCCGCGCCTGGCGGAGGGTCATCGTCGCCGCAAGGCCTTGCGGCGCCCGAGCCGATGGCCGCCGGCGATGTCGCCTATATCATCTTCACGTCGGGAACGACCGGCGTACCCAAGGGGGTGATGATCTCGGCGGCTGCGGCGAGGCACTACGCGCAGATGATCGCGCGCCATCTCGACCTGCGCGCCACTGATCGCGCGCTCGAGACCTGCGAACTCACTTTCGACTTTTCGGTGCATAACATGTTCAGCACCTGGGAAGCGGGTGCCGCGCTGCACATTCTGCCGGCGACGGTGGTGATGAATGCCGTCAAGTTTGTGCGCAATGCGCAGCTGACGGTGTGGAATTCGGTGCCCTCGCTGGTGGGCATGCTGCGTCAGGTCAAGACCCTGCATGCGGACAGTTTGAAAGACCTCCGGGTCACTGTCTTCGGCGGTGAGGCGCTGCCGGAGGGAACCGTCGCGGCGTGGCGAGTGGCCGCGCCGAACACGGCGATCTTCAACCTCTATGGCCCGACCGAGGCGACTGTCTTCTGCCTGGGGCAGGCGGTTGAGCACGATACGGCGATCACCGCCGGGCGAGACTTCATCGCCATTGGTACGCCCTTGCCGGGGAACGAAGCGATGATCGTCGATGGCCACAAGCAGGTCCTGGCCAACGGGGAAGCGGGTGAACTGGCAGTCGCCGGCGTGCAGTTGGCCGATGGTTACCTCAACGAACCGCAACTGACGGCGGAGCGATTTCCGACCATCAACGGCAAGCGCTGGTATTTGACCGGCGACCTGGCCAGCGTCGATGCCGCGGGGACCTTTCACTGCCTTGGCCGAATCGACAACCAGGTCAAGGTCCTCGGTTACCGCGTCGAGCTCGAGGAAATCGACGCGCACTTGCGAGCGGTGAGCGGCATCGACCTCGTCGGCGCCGTCGCCTGGCCGACGGTTGACGGCATGGCACGCGGAATCGTCGGTTTCGTCGCCGCGAGCTCGCTCGACTCGGTCCAGGTCATCCGGGACCTGAAGGCGAGGCTGCCGGCGTACATGGTTCCCAATCAGTTGGTCGCTCTCGCGAGCATGCCGCTCAATCAAAGCGGGAAAGTCGACCGGCAGGCGCTGAGAAAACGGCTTGAGCAAGATCCGCTATGAGCTTGCAGCCGGCGGCGGATAGCCCGGCACGGGCGCAAACAGGCCAGCGCAGGGTTTTCTTCGGGCAAGCAAATCTGCGCGACCTGCTGGCCATCGACGAGCGCCCGCAGGTCGTCGCCGCGGCGCAGACCTGGTTCGGTCAGCTGGCCATTTTCCTGGTCGCCGCGCTTGCCGCCTGCAGCTTCGAGGATTGGTGGCTGGCGGGTCTGTTGGTCGCTCTGGCCATGGCCTACGCGCGTTTGCCGAAGTATCGTGACTGGATCCTCCTGGGCGGCACCTGGACGGCAGCGCTTCTCGCGCTGTGCCTGGCGCAGAACGATATCCAGGAGAACATCCGCCAGATGATGGTCGTGGAAAACGTGGACGCCCTGTCGCCGCTGGCGCTCGGTCTGCTGGCCATGGCGACCTTCTTCGTCGGTGCGTGGAGCGTGTTGGCGATGAGCCGCCGCGACAAGACGCTGTTCGTTGCGCGTCGTCCGGTGCTCGCCTTGCTGGGTGTCGAGGTCGTCCTTTGTGGGCTCTGTTCGCTGAACTCGATCGACGGTCTGCCGCGCGTGCTCCTGTGGTCCCTGCTCATCGTCTTCACCCCCTACCTCTGGTTTCTCGCCTACGCGCTGGCCGATCAACGGTCACGTGACGCGAGTCCGCCGATTTTTCAAATGGGCGTGCTGCGGCCCTTCTGGTCGCCTACCTTTCTCCCCTTTGGCAAGGGCGCAACCTTCCTCCGCAAGACCTTCGCCAAGTCCCCGGAAGATCTGGCGGTGACGCAGATCAAGGGTGTAAAGCTGCTCTTGTGGGCCAATGTCCTGCTGGCCATGAAGATCGTTCTGGTCGGCGTCTTTCACGATCAACTGCAGGTGCCGAGTCTGGCGGCCGCCCAGGATGCGTTTCTGGCCCAGCAGTCCCAGTCGCTTGCGCAGGCCTGGGCAGCGGTGATCCTGTCCACGGCGACGTACTCGTTGCAGATCGCCTTCTGGGGGCATCTCTTCATCGGCATCGCACGCCTTGCCGGTTTCAGATTGCCGCGCAGCACCTGGCGTCCGCTCGGCTCGAAGACCTTGATGGAGTACTTCAACCGTTTCCACTATTACTTCAAGGAACTGCTGGTCGATTTCTTCTTCGTGCCGACGTTCTTCAAGATGTTTCGTGGTCATCCGCACTTGCGTCTGTTCTTTGCCACCTTCATGGCGGCCGGGGTGGGCAATGCGATCTGGCACTTCCTGCGCGATATCGACCTCATCGTGACGATGGGACTTGGCGGCGTACTGGCGAGCTTCGAGAGCTACGCCTTCTACTGCCTGGTTCTGGCCACTGGTCTTGGCCTGTCGCAGGTGCGCATGAACATGGGCTTCAAGCCCTCGTTGAGCCTTGCGGGGAGGCTGCGGTCGTTCCTTTTCGTCTGGTCTTTCGTCGTCTGTCTGCATGCTTTCAGCGATGGGTCGCGCAGCCACACGCTTGGCGAGCGACTCGCCTTTGTCGGTAGTCTTTTTGGAGTGAGCTAATGAACAGTGATGGCAAGTTGAAGTTGCGCAAGTTTCTCAAGGAAGCCTTGGAAAAGCATGGTGACCACGGCGAGCTGGATGACAGTGAATCGCTTTTCGTCAGTGGCCGGCTCGACTCGTTTTCCATGATGCAGTTGGTGATGCAGCTGGAAGAAAGCTTTGGGCTCGATTTCTCGACGGTCGACTTCGACGTCAGCCTGATTGATTCTCTGGACGAGATCGAGGCGTTTGTCGATGCCAACGCGAGTAGTTGAGTTCACAGGGAAGGCCGCCGCGCTGAAGATCGACGGCAGCTTTCCGGACCGGGTCACGGGGCTCAAGTGGCACCGCCCGGCGCGCCGGGGCAATGACGGATACGGATTGCATTCTGCATGAGCGGTGCAGCGGGCCGCTCGACCCTGCGCAGCTTCCTGGCGATCGATGAACGCGAGACGCTTGTCCAGCTGGCGCAGACGGTTCGTGGCCGCGTCCTTCTGTTTGCCGTTGCCGTGTTGGCTGTCTCGACCTACAACGCCTGGTGGGAAGCTGCCTTCGTTGTTGGCGCGGCGATGGCCTTTGCCTACCTGGAGAAGCAGCGCCAGCTGATCCTCTTTGCCGCCACCTACCTGATGGCATTTTCCGCCTTGTGGCTGTCGGAAACGGCTATCGAGGAAAGCATCGCCGTCGTCGCTGCGCAGGAACGGGCCGCTCAGTTCTCGCCGTTGCTGCTCGCACATCTTGCGCTCATCACGTTCATGATCTTCTCGTGGTTGACGTTGGTGGTCGTCCGCAGCCACAAGGGCTTCATCCTCGCCCGCCGGCCGGTGGTCGCGCTGCTGACCGTCGAGTTCGCTCTCTGCGGGCTGACTTCCCTGGACCTGGTGCACGGCCTGCCGCGTCTGGCGCTGTGGTCTTTCCTGAGCGTCTATACCCCCTATATCTGGTTCCTGGCCTATGCCATCGTCGACCAGCGCGCGCGCGATCGCAGCCCCGACGCTTTTCAACTCGGGACTTTCCATCCCTTCTGGGGCGGGCCGTCTTCGATTCCGTTTGGCAAGGGAGCTGGCTTCCTGCGCAAGACTCTGTCGAAAACTCCGGCAGATCTGGCGATCACGCAGATCAAGGGCGTCAAGTTGCTGCTCTGGTCCAACGTCCTCCTGGCCATGAAGGTGGCGCTGACGTGGATTTGTGAGCAGAAACTGAGTATCCCCAGTGTCGAACTGGCTTTGGGCGCCTACCTCGATGGTCAGGCCTTCCCGGTTCTGATTGGCTGGTCGGCGCTGTTCTGGTCTACGGCAAAGTTCTGTTTGCGGACCGCGTATTGGGGACATCTCTTTATCGGTGGCGCACGGCTTGCCGGCTTCCGCTTGCCACGCGCCACATGGCGTCCACTCGAAGCACGGACACTGATCGAGTACTTCAATCGCTTCTCCTACTACTTCAAGGAGTTGCTGGTCGACTTCTTCTTCGTGCCGACCTTCTTCAGGGTGTTTCGCAGGCACCCGCGGCTACGCATGTTCTTCGCGACCTTCATGGCCGCCGGCGTCGGCAATGTCATTTTTCACTTTGTCCGCGAAGTCGACCTGGTCGCGGCGATGGGTGTGTCGGCGGCGATCGAGTCGTTCACCAGCTACGCGTTCTACTGCCTCGTCCTGGCGACAGGCATCGGAATCTCTCAGGTGCGTGCGAACGCGGGCTACCGCCCCTCGTCCACGCTCGCGGGAAGGCTGTGGTCGTTTGTCTCGGTCTGGGGTTTTGTCGTTTGCCTGCACGTCTTCAGCGACGAATCGCGCCGCCACACGCTGCTCGAACGCTCGTCATTCCTGGCCAGTCTTTTTGGCGTCGGTTGATCTCGGCGTCCGGCAAGTGAGCGCGGCCGTAGTCGCCGCGCAATCGAATCAGAGCAGCGACCGGCAGGCGGCGAGGGTGACGGGCTCGGCGCGGGGGGCTGCGCCTTTCTTGGCCGGTTGACGGGCCTCGGCGCTGAACCACCAGTCCAGTTCATCGCCACAGCCGTCGCCGGCCGGGATGACGGCCTGCTGCTGGCATTGTCCGCTATCGGCGGGGCAGTGCAAGCGGACGTGGAAGTGAGCGTCGTGTCCGAACCAGGGGCGGAGCTTGCGCAGCCACGCCCTGTCGTTCTCGCTCGCGCACAGGCCACGCTTGATGGCGGCGTTGACGAAAATGCGGTCGACCCGGGGATCCTCGGCTGCTGCCTTGAGCAGGGCCTGCTGATCGTCGCCCCACAGCGTGCTCAAGCCTTCGCCGTCCGCGGTGACCATGCTGGGCGGGTCGGGCTGGTTTGCGGTATCGCGGTTGGCGGCTGCCGCAGAGGGCGCGAGCTGGAACCAGATGTCCACATCCAGCCCGTTCTGATGGCTGCGGTGCGAGGTGGACATCAATCCGCCCCTGGGTTGGCTCAGATCGCCGATCATCACCAGGCCGGGGCCGCGCCGCGCCTGTTCGCGGCCGAGGTCGGCGACCAGGTGCAACAGCTCTGCGTGTCCGTAGAAGCGGTTGCGGTAGCGGCGAATACTGACATATCCGTCGCCTTCGGCGGGGAGGCTTTGGGCGCCTGCTATGCAGCCGTTGGAGACTGCGCCGATGACCCGGGGGGGGCCGTCGCTGGGGAGCTTTACCTGCGCCCAGGGGCTGGCCAGCGCCGAGGCGGTGGCGCCGACAGTGAGCCAGGTGGCGAGCAATAGGGCCGGGGCCTTGGTGGCGAGGAAAAGGTGTCGGTTCATGGCGGAAGGTCCAGGTAGCAGAGGGCTGGCTGCGGGAAAGGCGTGCCTTCGGTCGGCGGCGTTCCTTGCCGGGTGGTGAAACAATCGAGGCGGCGCCGGCAGCCACCGAACGCCTTCTATCGTCGGCACGGCAGGCCACGAGCAATTTCGCCGTATGTTGACGGCTCTACCTCTGTGCCACCAGCAGGAAGACCGGGTACTCGCGTTGTGCCGGGCCTTCGCCCTTGGTCATGCTGAAGGCGGTCGTGAAGCGCGCTTTCCGGAATCCTGCCGAGGCGGCCTTTGCCGCCAGCTCACGACGATCAAAACCGTTGTGGCCGTCGAATCCCTGGCCATGAAAAGAGCCGTCCTCGGCGTCGAGGTCGGCAATACAGAGATAGCCCGACGGCGCCAGCAGGGCGTAGAGGCTGCGCAGCAGGGCGTCGGTGTCGGTGATGTGATGACAGGTCATCAAGGTGTAGATCAGGTCGTAGCGTTCCGCCGGCAGGGCGTCGGTAACCAGGTCAAGCTTTGCGGCACGCATGTTGGTGATGCCGTTGGCGGTGATTTTCTCGTTCAAAACCGCGAGCATTCCTGGCGAGCTGTCGGCCAGGGAAATGCGCCCGAGCTTTGGCTGTAGGGCAAAGCTGAGCAAGCCCGTTCCACAGCCGTATTCCAGCGCCTGCATGTGCAGCGACAGCGGCACCCGTTCCTGAATTTCCCGGGCCACCGCGAGCGCCCGCGCCTGCTTGACGGGATCGGCGTCCCAGGTGGCGGCGTTGACGTCGAAGTGATTGGTTGCGCGTGTGCCTGTCATGTGACTTCCAGCCATTTCGTCCAATAGTAACGCAGCTTCGCCGGTGTTGTGGGTGAGCCGTGCGCTGCGTTCGAGTTCGGCGCAGGCCTGGCCCGGGCGTTGCATGCGGGCCAGTGCTTCGCCGCGCACGCCTGGTCCACGTGGCGTGCCAGCGAGGCGGCGGCTTCGGCCTTTGGCTCATTGCTCAGGGCGGGTGCGGCCCGCGCGCCGGAAGCCCCTTCGACGGCGGCAAACAGTGCTCTCAATGGGCTCTTGGCGGTGAGCAGAAACCTCCTTGCGGGAGGTACAAAAAAAGGACCTAAACAAGGGTGATTTTTCTTGTCCCCATTTTTTGGGAGTGACATAATGGCGGCCAATTTGTGTTTCGCCAGTAAAACTATTAGCCTAGCAGCCTGTCGGACTTTCCCGGCGCCAGATCCGAACATGCTATAATCATACTTCTTCGA
>JEMY01000052.1 GCA_000585075.1 Candidatus Accumulibacter regalis
CCGGCGGGGCTCGGTTGTCTTCGCTGTAGGCCTGATCATTCGGCACCCTTTCGATCGAAACAGCCTTCTTCGGCGAGCGCTGCTGCGAGCCGTTCCAGTCGCCCAGCCAATCGGAAAGGTTGGCGATGGGGAACCTGGCAGGGCTCCAGCCTCACGGAGCAACACGTCTTGACGACGCACTGTCGCCCACTACAATCGTCATGCGTGGCACCAACTCCGCGCCGGCATTCGATGCGGTCTGCGGCGAGCACAAGAACGAACCGATAGACGGGGTGATTCCAGTGCGGCTGATCAACGCCATGCGTCGCACAACCAAGGTGACAAGGACTCAAGGGCGATGGCGGCCAATCTACGGCAGCGAGTGACCGCGGTGAACGGTTTGTTGGCCGCGGTGTATGGTGAGGACGCTCGACTCAGCGTCCTGCTCGAACGACTTGGCGCGAGCGCAGAGGAGATCGGACACTTCCGGGAACACGCTGTCGCTGAAGCGTGCGACCGGGTGGTCGACGCGGTGAGCACCTGCTTTCAGGGCCTCCGGACTGGGAGCCGGGACTTCCTTGTCCTGTCCCGCCGCCTCGGGCTGGACGGCGACGTGGCCACGTTGCAGGAAGTTGGCGATGAACTTGGCGTCACGAGGGAGCGCGTCAGGCAGCTGGAAGAGCGCGCACGCCTGAAGTGTCGGGCTTTGAGGAATCGGGATGCGGTTGAAGCATGTCTCCTGGAAATCCTTGCCTTGACGCGCAGGCGTAGCCTCAGCCGCAACCCGAGCGCGCCCGACGAAGGGCTCTGAGCCGGGGAGCCCAAGAAGCTCGATCGGCGGAGCGATGACGGAAACGAGTGTGATGGTTGATGATGGGCACACCGTAGCCGATGGCGTTGCTCCTCGCTAGAATGATGGAATGTCCAAACAGCCACCGCCCTCAACCCCGCAAATCAACCGCCTCAGGGCCGCCGCAGCGCTCATTCCCATTATCGAATCTGGTCTGGCCGACTCACGACTCTCCGTCGAACGGGCGGCGCTCATGGCTTCTTTCTGCGAATGGACGGTAGAAGGGCCCTTCGACGATCCAAGCGTGGCCAAGTTAGCGGAATCCGTCGATGGTGGCTTGAAACGCATCAAGATGGCGTTGTCGTCAACCGCGTGAGAGCTCTCGGCCATCGGTTGCGCCACCGTGTGGATTTTGGGCGGAGACAATAGCAGTAGCGCCCTCCAAGCTGATCGACACGGGTCGGGGTTACGAGCCACAAGAGCACACGGTCGCGATTTCTCTTAAAAGCCGACATTGATTTGGAGCGATCAGCCGTAAGCGGTCATTCGGCTGCGCATCTCACTTTTTTGGTCTGACCGGCCGCTACGTGGCGTGAAGGAGCCGGTGGGCGCAGGATGGCGTCGGTCGGCAGCCGGCCATTAGCCGACGCTCGATCTGCGATCGAAAACTTGAAGCCGGTCGGGGTCTGAATGGCGGCTTTACGGCGAGCAAGTTGGAGCGCAGTTTGGCAAGACTCGGCCACGAACAGCCATTCGCATTTTCGACAGAGCAGCCATTCAGACTTCCGCTCTACTCTGATAGCTGCCGGAAGACCTGTGGGTGCAACCCGGCCTTATGTGGAGCTCCACATAAGGCCGATCAGTTACCGGTCGGACTGCAACACCGTCGAACGCGCTGCAGGGCCTGCGACCAAACGCGATGGCTTGTCTAAGTGGCGTAATTGCCGAAAGCGGAGACCCTGCACGCCAAAAAAATGAGATGCACAGGCGGCGCACAATACGGCGGATGGCTTTCAGGCCAGTCGCTGCCGCCGAATAGCTGCCAAGCCAATCACTCCAAGGGCGAGACAGGCCAGAACGCCAGGCTCGGACACCGATGTCGGCGCTGCTGCATGCGCAACGATGTCGTAACGGTAGGATTGGACACTGCCAAAGCTGCTTGGCCCGTGGCCGCTAACCAGAAGTGTGACGCCGTCAAACTCGCCGGAAAATTCACCGTTGCTGCCAAATGCGCTACAACCGCCCGCAAAATGCAATTCGCAGGGATTGCCGTTTGAGGCGAAGCTCTGGCCGCTGACGATGCCGAAATGGCGCGGTAAAGAAAACCCCAGCGCCGCCCCTCCACCGGCGTCAACGACCGGGGAGTCAAAACGAACGAGGTCCACGTCGATTAACTGCAGCGGAAAGAAGGAAACGGGAAAAGATTGCGATTCAAAAACGACATCGAAACTGCCCGAGAGAGCAAAGGTCTGCGGTGGCGGCTGGCCGCAGTTTCCGGATACGTCGCAGATAATTTGTTGGCTCCCGGAAAAAGTAACCATACTCTGGTTGGCATCGATCGTTACGACCAGCGCATGCGCATTGCTGGCAATCAAACTCAGCAGCAAGCCTTGCGCGAGCCGAGACACAACCGCACACCAGGATTTAAAGAATTTATTCGCGTTCAAGATGATTGCTCCCGTGTTTGGATGGTAAAGCTGTCGTCAGCGTTGCATGCATTCATGGGACCGTAGTCGGTCGCTGTGCGAGGCGATTATATTGGTAGGCGAGTCACTTGCAGCGATAGCTGGAAAATAAACTTTTGTCGCTGGTTTGCCCGTTTTCGAGTTCTTGATCGTCGGCAAGTAAAGCGTGTGTACAATCCTTGCGTCCCCGAAGTTCACCAAAAAAAAACCACGCCCGACTCCGAGCATGCCGATAGGGCGCTTGCCCGCTCTGCTTGCCCTTTCGCCGACAGCTTCTCAGCCGCCCAACCCCGAGGTCGCCAATGAAAATTCTCTTTGCCGTGCTCTCCGGCTGCGGCTGCATCGCTCTCGCCAGCCCGCCGACTGTGGCGGCGGAGCTGTCGCCCGCCGAGGTCTATGCGCTCGCTGCACCGGCGATCGGCACGCTGGAGCTACGTAGCGCGGACGGTAGCCAGAGCGATCTGCGCAGCGCGTTGCTGGTGGTGCCTGATCGCTTCGTCAGTGTTTGCGATGGACTCGCGGAAGCCGGATCGTTGCAGATCAGCCTGCCGTCGGGGCGCTTTGCGGCGCGCCTGGAGGCACAGGACGCGGAGCGCAATCTGTGCATTCTGTCGACGCCGGTTGCCAGTCACGCGCTGCCGGCCCTGGCGCTTCGCCAGACGGCTGCGCAGCCGGGCCTGCGCGTCTTTGCCGTGGCCAATGCACTCGGCTACGGTGTCGGCATCTCCGATGGCCTGGTCAGCGGCTTGCGGGCCTTCCCCAGCGGCGACTACATCCAGTTTTCGGCACCCATCTCGCCCGGTGCGCAGGGCGGCGCCTTGCTCGACAGCGAGGGGAAACTGCTGGGGATTGTCGACTACCGGCAGCGCAGCGGTCAGAACGTCAACTTCGCTGCGCCGGCGGCATGGATCGCCGAAATCGAGACTCGCGCCGCGACCCAGGGCGACGCGAATCGCTTCGACGCCGAGGCCAGCAAGCTGGTCAGCGAGCGGCGCTGGGCGGAGCTCGACAAGTTGGCCAGACGCTGGGCCAGTCAGGCGCCGGCGTCGCCGCAGGCCTGGCGCTATGCAGCGCTAGCCGCCGGAGAAGTTGGTGACGTGGCGCAGGAAGAGCGCGCCTGGCGCAGGTTGCAGGGGCTCGATCGCGGCTCGAATCAGGGTGGCATCGGCCTTGGCGCAGCGCTGCTCAAAGAGGGTCGTTTCGACGACGCCCTGGCCGAGGTCGAGAAACTACTGGCGCGCGACCGCCAGGATGCGTCGATCTGGTTCCTCTACGGCCGTATTCTGCAGGCCGCACGGCGTGCCGGCGATGCGGAAGCGGCGTATCGCCAAGCCACCCAGCTCGACCCGTGGTTGATCCGCGCCTACGTCAATCTGGCCGAACTCGCCCAGCAGCGCGGTGATCACGCGACGGCGGCGGCGATATGGAGCCGGCTCTCAGGTCTCGACCCTGCCAACACCGATTTCCGTTACCAACTGATCGGCCTGTACTTGCAGGCCAACAAGCCCGAGCGGGCCTTCATCAGCCTCGCCGGCTTGCCGGCAAGCGAAGTCGACACTGCCACCGCCAACTACCTGCAAGGACTGACGCTACGCCAACTGGGCCGGCCGGTGGACGGCGTTGCCGCCTTGCGCCGAAGCATCGCCAAAGCGCCGCCGGGCGAGGCGCAAGCGTGGATCGCGCTGGCCATCGCTCTGGCCGAACTGGACCGCCACCCTGAGGCCATAGAGGCCTCTCGCCAGGCCTTGAAAGTCGCACCAGAGAGCGACGCCGCCAAGTTATGGCTGGCGGTCGAGCTGAAGGATGGTGGCCGGGCGAACGAGGCGCTGGCGATCGCTCGCGAGCTGACTGCGGCGCATCCTGCCGACCCCGCCGCCTGGCGGCAACAGGGCTTCGCGCTGGCGGTTCTGGACCAGCGCAAAGCAGCCATTACGGCGCTTGAGAAGTCGCTGGAACTCGATCCAAAACAGGCCAAGGTGTGGGCGGCGCTGGCCGAAGTCTGCCACGCCGACGGGCAGCAAAGCGCCGCCCGCCGTGCCTACGAACAGTTGCGCGCGGTCGACCCCGAATACGCCCGCGATACCTATCGCACGCTGATCGTCACCTATGAGGAGGGGGCGCAATGATTCCGGGAAGAGTATCCTCGGCGGCGCTAATCGCTACCGCCTGCGCCAGCCTGTTCAGTACCGCCACGGCTGCGGATCTGTCGCCGGAGCAACTCTTCGCCATGGTCTCGCCGGCTGTGGTCAGCGTGCGCGCCGTCGACGATCAGGGCGGCGAATTGGCTCAAGGCAGCGGCGTCGTCGTCGGCCCGGAACAGGTGGCGACCAATTGCCACGTCGTCCGCGACGCGACGCAAATTCGCATCGAAGCCGGCACGCAGGCACTGGTCGGCCGTTGGACACGGGTCGACGGCCAGCGCGACGTCTGCCTGCTCACCGTCGACGGGCTTAAGGCCAAGCCCGTCGCTCTGCGCAGCAGCGACTCGCTGCAGGTCGGCGAGCGCGTGCTGGCAGTCGGCAATCCGCTTGGTTTCGGTCTCGCGGCGAGCAGCGGCTTGCTGGTCGGCAAGCACGACGGCGACAAGACTCTGCTCACCAGCGCAGCGATCTCGCCCGGTTCGAGTGGCGGCGGCCTCTTCGACGGCCAGGGTCGGTTGATCGGCTTCACCACCGCCATCCTCGGCACCGGCCAGAACCTCAATCTGGTGCTCTCGGCCGATGGTGTCGATCGCTTGTCGGCGCAGGGCCAGCCGCCACCGGCGGCGCCAGCGATCCCATCGCCCGAGCCACGTTGGCGCGACGAAGCCACGGCCCTGGTCAGCAAATCCGACTGGCCGGCGTTGGCCGCGCACGCCCGCCGTTGGCTGCAAGCGCAACCGACTTCTGCCCTCGCCTATATCTATCTCGCCCAGGCACTGGACCAATCCGGCCGCCACCAGGAAGCCGCAGCAGCCGCCGAAGAGTCGCTCCGCCTCGACCCGTACTCCTCCACCGGCTGGACGCAGAAAGCCGTGCTGGCCAAGGCGCGTGGCGATCACGACGCTGCCGAAGCGGCTCTTGTCCGTGCCATTGAGCTGCGGCCGAGCAATGCGACGCCGCGGCGTATCCGTGCGGACTGGCTGTTCGCTGCCAGGCGCTTCGGCGAAGCGCGTGTTGAAGCACAGGCGGCGACCCGCTTCGCGGCCGGCGAGCCAAGTGCCTGGAGCCGGCTCGGCGCGATCGAAGACGCGCTCGGTCAACATGCCGACGCCGCGCATGCCTACCGCATCGCGCTGCGTCTCGACCAGCAGAATGACGAAATCCGCCAGCAGCTAGCGCAGGCGCTGGCCAAACAAGGTAAGAGCGAAGACGCCAGGCGGGGCGTTTCGGCACCGCGAACAGGCGCTGCCGACGCTGGCGACGCCCCTGCCAACGCCAACTCCGAGGCGGCAACCTGGCGGACGATCGGCTTCAGCGAGCTTGAGCGCAAGCGCTACGGGCCGGCACAGGACGCTTTCCGCAAGGCGCTACAGCTGGCGCCGGAAGCGCCGGACGCCCCGGGCGCCTGGAATGGGCTGGGCACGGCCCTGACCCACCTCAACCGCCTGGCCGAAGCCGAGCAGGCCTACGATGAGGCACTGCGCCGGGCACCGAAAAACGCAGAGGCGCGCGCCAATCGGGCCAGCGTACGTAGCACACTTGGCCAGCAGGCGGCGGCACTCGAAGACATTCGGCAAGCAACCAGCGAAGCGCCGCTGAACGCCAACGTCTGGCGCATCTTCGGCGCGATCAGCCTGAACGCAAAGAACTACCCGGATGCGGTGGCGGCTTTCAGCCAGTTGGACGCGCTGCAGCAAGCGACCCCCGACGATCTCGTTTCGCTCGGTGAAAGCCTGGCCGCGGTCGGCCGGCTGGCCGATGGCCTGAGCGTGCTGCGCCGTGCCGAGGCGGCGAAGCCGCAGCCGCCACGACTGCCGCTGTCGATGGCTAAGGTGCTCGGCGAATCGGGCGACGTCACCGCGGCGCTGCCTTACATCGAGCTCGCCATCGCTGCCCAGCCGAGCAGCCCCGAGGCCTGGAGTAGCAAGGGCTATGCCCTGATGCGCCTGGGGCGACTGCCCGAAGCAAGGGACGCGCTGGAGACGACGGTGCGCCTCGCGCCCGAGCTGGTCAACGGCTGGATCAATCTTGGCCAGGTGCAACTGCGCAGCGGCAATCTCGCGCGCGCCATCGAAGCGCTGGAAAAAGCCATCGCCCTCAAGCCCGACGCCCTCGATGGGCGACTCTATCTCGCCCAGAGCTACCTCGGTGCGCGCCTGTCGGCGAAAGCGCGTGAGCAGGCGAGCGTCGTACTCGCTCGCCTGCCCGATCAGCCGGGCGGCCTGAGCATTCTGACCATGAGCTACCTGCTGGAAGGCAACGCCGCCGCTGCTGCAGGCTCTTACGCGCGTCTCAAGGCGAGCAATCCCACTGCAGCACTGGCGATGAAGGCACAAGCGCAGCGCGCCGGCTTGAGCGCTGCTGCGCAGCTGACGGATTGAGTTACGGGGGGGGGCAAGCTGCGGGCTGGCCCGCCGGCCACAATACGGCGGATAAGGGTGCGCGCAAGCGCTGGTCAGCAACAGTGATCAACTAACAGGCCAAACTTCGGGTATTCGGGGACACGGTTGCGCGCCCTTTGTACTATCTCTTGGCCCAGCTGTCGGACGTCTGCAATCGCCGATTACGCGGAACGCTCGATTATGTGGTGTAGATGAAGACGAATCTCCAGGAAGTCCTGCCATTGGGGTTTTTGCACCCGAGTTCGACACTTTCCGCGTGCCAAGCGCATAAATGACGCCCAAAGGCGCGCAAAAACAATGCGTTAGTGTTTTGCCGGAAATGGCAATGTAGTGACACGTTATTTCCTTTAGGCTATTGCCTATAGGTTTTCTGGGCGCTACAGTAGC
>JEMY01000053.1:0-20448 GCA_000585075.1 Candidatus Accumulibacter regalis
GAAGAAGTATGATTATAGCATGTTCGGATCTGGCGCCGGGAAAGTCCGACAGGCTGCTAGGCGCCCGTGTTGGCTCAACCGGATTGGTTGAGCACCAACCGGCCGCCAGCGCTTCGCGAAAGAGGTCGTTCAGCAACGATCGGGTCGCCTGCTGTGTGCGTGGCGTGCTGGCGATGGTGGCCAAGTAGGTCGAGACATGGCGCGTTGTCACGGCTTGCACTTGCAGGTGCCCGAGCGCTTCTCTGATCGGCTGCAGCCGGCGGCGCGATATGGCGATCGTTTCGGCCTTGATGTCGCGGGAGGCGATCTTGTCGAGGTATTGCAGGCACCAGTCGTCAAGGGTGTCGGGGGCGTCATGGATGGCATGCACCAGGCGCCGCTCGGTAATCTTGCCGGCGATCGAAAGGAACGCCTCGGTAACCTGGGCGATGGCGACGTCGAGCGAGACGCGGCCGATGCTGATCTTTCCGGACTTCGGTAGGCTGTCGATCAGCCCGCGGACGTCGGCGGGTGGCGCCCATACGAAGTAGCCTGGGCGCGGCTCTTCGAGTCCGCGCGGCCAGTTTCGCCGGTTACGCTGCCTGATTCCTGCGGCCATAGATCAGCTCCATCAGCTTCGTTTTTGGTGACGGGGCCGGCGCCGTGGCGCAGTACTCGGCGTCCGCCGGCACCCGCCATTCTCGTCCCATACGAACCGCTCCAGGTATCTTGCCGGCGCGGCACCATCTGCGCAGCATCTGGCCGGATGGTGGGGGGTCCATCCTGGCGGTAGCCCATGCCCTGGCCGGAATCAGTTTTGCGTTCATGGCGCCTCCCAGAGTTGTGGTTGCACGCTGTACGCGACGTACAGAGGGTGCTTTGGCGTGCCGTCCTTGTTCAGCTTTAGGTAGTGCAGGGCGACGCCGTGCTCGCGTAGAAGGCGCACGACAATTTCACCTCGTTGGTGCACCCTCCCGTGCCCGCCCCATGCACAGACCACAATGCCAGCGCCCGTTACAGATTTCAGGATGGCCACATCGTTGCCTGGCCCGACCGGATCGCGGTGGCGCGGAAGCGCCGCCGGGTCTGTCGACCTCAGTGCGAAGATGTTGGCAACGCGGACCCCGCCGAACCCCATCGCTCTGGCTCTGCGCTCGCAGCGCTCGACGGTTTGGTCGTTCTCGGTTTCGTCGGCAGTGCTCGGGTTCAGCATCACGAAAACAGCGGATGGCGAAGAGCGATCCCACTGCCGCCACAACCGGTAGCGATACTTCCGGCAGGGTGAAAACTCGGCGCCTGCCAGCGTTCTCACGCTGCCTCCTTGAGCTTGCCGGTGGCGCCGTTCTCGATCCAGATCGCTTCAACGCTCTCCGGCAACTTGGCCGGCAGCGCCTTCAGCGTGGCGAACAGAATGCACGTGTCAACGTCGCCGCTGCTGGCCAGATCGTCTAGCCAGAACAGCAAGTCCTCGCGGCCCTCAATGTCGAGCACGTCGACCCGGTCCAGAACGAGCAGCTTCTCGCCGGACAGGTGCGCAATCGTCTCGGCGATCATGGCGTCGACGCGCCACCGCTCGGACTCCGAGAGCAGGGCGTACTGGCGGCCATCGGCGGTGATTTCCATGTCCGACGTGATGGAGACGTTCATCCAACCAGTCGAGAAGGCGGTGTCGACCAGCCGGCCATTCACCGGACCAAGCGCCTCGCCGAGCATCTGGCCTGGGATCCCGTCCGGCGCGAGGGCCGCGGCGATCGTTTCCCATTGCTGCACGTCGGCATGGTGCGCCGCTGCACCCGCGGTTCGCTGGTCGGCCTGCTGCGCGTCGCGCTCTGCGCCCTCAAGCTCACGGAGTGTCTTTTGCAGTTCCGAGCGCTGCCGCCTGAGTTCGTCCGTGTCGGCTTTTAGCGCCTCGATTTCCTCCGCGTTCGGCGCTTCGGCAAGGCCGGCGTCTTCGATCTGCGCGAGGGCCTGTGCTGCTGCGTCCGCGGCGGCGAGGTCGCGCTTTCCGTTGGCCACACACCGGCGCATCAGGTCGGCGGCGTCCTGATACTCGTGAAGCTTGCCGGCGGCGTCGTGATCGACTGGCGGCGGGGCTGTGTATTCGACAAGGGCTCCGTTGACGTGGTCGTGACGGAGAACAACTGAGCAGCTCGGGCAGGTGTAGGTCGGCTCGTCTGGCATTCTCTGCCCGGCCGCTTTGCCGGCCGCTGCGACCTTTGCTTCCCATTGCTTCAGCTCGGCCTCGTCGCGCTTGAGCTTTTCGGCGATGCGCGCGTATCCGCCGGCCTTGGCGCGCAGTTCTGCCAGCTTTCCGGCTTGCTCTGCGGCGCGCTTGGCGCGGCCATTCATGTCGCCGAGGGTGCCTGTGTTGGTTTCGATCTGCGCCTCGATCCTCACAAGCGCTTCCATGGTGGGAGCCAGCTTGTCGCTGGCCTGCTCCTGCTTCGGCGCCTTCCAGGACGCCGCCTTGACCGCGCCATAGGTCTCGCCGGTGATGGCGCGCCACGCGGCCTTCGCGTCGCGCGCATTCGCCTGTGCCTCCTTGTGCGCGGCGTCGCTGCCGGCGCGCAGATGCGGGGCGATGATCTCAACCTTGGCGGCATCGCAGCCGCGCTCGATCATGCGTTTGATCACTTCGTGTCCGGTGATCGACAAGCCGGTCAGCGCGAACAAGAACTGCCTGCGTTCGTCGGCGTCAAGTCGCGGCCGTCCGGCGCCGGACAGTCCCATCCGGCAATCGAAGACGCTGCCGAGTTCATCCCGGTAGCGCGGGTTTCCGAAGTTGAGTTTGACGAAATCCTCCGCGCGCACGGATTGCCCACCGGAAACTGAGCAATGACTGAAGACGAAAAGATCCAGGTAGCGATTGAAGCGAAGGACGGCCAGCTCAAGGCGGGCATGGAAAGCGCGGCCAAGACCGTTGAGGACAACTCTCGGCGCATGCGCGAGGCCATGGAGCGCGCGTCTACTGAGAGCAAGGCGTCGGCGGAAAAGATGCACTCGGGAATCAACGACCAGATGGAGAAGACGGCGAAATCCGTCGACGGCGTCAAGAACTCGTTGATCGGTATGACGGCAGTCGTTGCCGGCGCTGGCACATTCGCGCTGCTGGCCAAAGAGACGGCGGACTATACCGAGGCGGCAATTACGCTCGGGCGCGCGATGAACATCACCGCCACGCAGGCCGGGATATGGGTGGAAGTCGCGCACGAACTCGGATCAACCACTGCTGAAGTGCAGTCAGCAGCCAACGGGCTGACGCGGCGGTTGGTTGAGAATGAGGAAAAACTCAACAAGGTTGGCCTGACAACGCGCGACGCAAACGGCCATCTGATCGACATGAACACGCTGATGAAGTCGGCGATCGAGACCGTCAACAGCTACAAGGAAGGCACCTCCAGAAACGCGGCGGCGCAGGAGATTTTCGGCGGCGCGGTCGCCGGCAACTCGAAACTGTTGCTGGCCAATGCCGAGGCGTTCGCCGAGGACGAAGCCTACATCCGAAGTCTTGGCGGCCAGGTGAGCGGCGATGCGATCGACGCCTGGACGATCTACGACTCCGCGATGGACAAGGTGGGCATGGGCATGATCGCCATGCGTAATACCATCGGAAATGAGCTGATTCCGGTCATGGCGAAGCTTGGCGAGTGGCTGGCGTCGGCCATGCCGACGGCAATCACCGTTGCGAAGGGCGCTGTTGGAGGCCTCGTATCAGCGTTCTGGGCGCTGAAAAACGGCGTTGTCGTCGTCTGGGAAACCATCAATGCGATGGTTGTTTCGGTCGCCGAGCCAATCCGCGCCGTCGCCGAGGCTGTCGGGCGAGCCGTCGCCGGCGACTTCGCCGGGGCCGCGGCGGCAATCGGCGGAATCGGCGGCGTGATTTCTGGCGCATGGTCGGCGGCCATGGGCGAAATGGTCACGTCCAGCGAGGAAACCGCCAAGCGCATAGGCCAGATTTTTGGCCAACACGCCGACGTCGAGAAGGGGCCAGAAGAAGGCAAGGATTTCGTAAAGGAAAAGGACGCCAAGAAAGGTGCGGCGCATTCGAGAATGCCCGCCTGGGAATCGGCGCTGTCCGAGGCGAAGGTCTACTACCAGACAACGCACAACCTGCGGGAATTCTCAAAGCAGCAGGAGGTCGCGTACTGGTCCGACATTCTGCGCACGCAGGACGTTTCCGGCAAGGAACGCATCGCGATCACCAAGAAGATCGCTGACCTTGAGCTGCAGATCATGAAGAAGCGCGCCGCGGATCAGCGCGCGCTCGATTCGGAGGCCATCAACGCACGCGAGAAGGTTGGGCGGGACGGCTTGCAGATGGAAGAACTGCTGGCTCAGCGTGAGCTGCAGATCGGCAACATCAATCAAGCCGAGATGCTGGAGTTGCAGCGGCAATACGAGGACCGGCGCTTTCTCATCCAGACAGAGGCGCAGGCGGCGCGCATTGCGGCCATGAGTTCGGATCCAAACATGGACCCGGTAGCGCTGCAACGGCTCCTCGACACCATGGAGGAGATGCACCGCGAGCACGCGCTGAAGGTGACCAAGATCAGCAACGACATGGCGATCGAGAACGTTCGTTCATGGCAGCAGTTGCTTGACCCGGTGTCGTCGGCGTTCGAGAAGAGCGTCAACGGCATGATCGCCGGCACGACGACGATGCAAAAGGCGATCGGCGGTATTCTCGACTCGATACTCGCCGAATTCATCTCGATGACCGTCAAGATGGGCGTCAAGTGGGCGGCGATGGAGTTGGCCAAGACCATGGAAACCCAGAAGGGCAGCGTGATGCGCTCGATTCTGGAAAAAATGGGCTTCGTCGAAACGGCGGCGGCAGCGGCTGCGTCGAGCGCGACCAAGGCGACGTCGAAGGCGGCAGAGGCTGCCGTGGTAGTCCCCGCGGAGGCGGCCGAGGCCGCCGGTGGTGCGGCGTCGTCTGTGGCCAGCATCCCGATTGTTGGCCCTGGCATGGCGGCCGCAGCTTTTGCGGCAACGATGGCCATGGTAATGGGCGGGCTGAAGTCGGCAGCCGGTGGCTACGACATCCCGGCCGGCGTCAATCCGATGACGCAGCTGCACGCGCGGGAAATGGTGCTACCCGAGGAGCACGCCGACACCATTCGCAGCATGGGCAGTGATGGCGGGGCGATGGCGGTTCACATCCACACCACCGACGCACAGGGCATGGAGCGGCTTCTGCGTAACAACGGCCGCACTCTGGCCAAGGTAATGCGCGAGCAAATGCGCAACTTCAATCAGGGCTAGCAGATCATGTCGAATGAAGTCTTTCCAGCGCTTCCCGGCCTCAAGTGGGGAATCGTCAAGACACCCGAATGGTCGACAAAGGTCCAGCGGAGCGCCAACGGCCGGGAGCTGCGCGCGGCCTTTTTCTCGTATCCGATTTGGCACTTCACCCTGTCGTATGAGGTGCTGCGCGGGGCGAACGGGTTCGCGGAGCTACAGGCGCTGGTAGGTTTCTTCAATGCGCGCCAGGGGTCGTTCGATTCGTTTCTCTACAGCGACCCGAGCGACAACGCGGTAACGGCGCAAGCGTTCGGCACCGGCAATGGCTCGACAACCGCTTTCCAACTCAAACGGACCTACGGCGGCGCGACGGAGCCGATATTCGGCGTCAACGGGTCGCCGTCGATCTACGTCGGCGGAGTGCCTCAGGGCGGCGGTTACACGATAAGCAGCACCGGGCTCGTGACGTTCTCGGCGGCGCCACCAGCCGCCGCGGCGCTCACATGGACCGGCCAGTTCTACTTTCGCTGCCGATTCGCGAACGACCAATCCGAGTTCGAGCAGTTCCTGCGCGACTTGTGGCAGGCGCGCAAGGTTGAATTCGTCACCGACAAAGGGGCGGCAGCATGAAGACTGCCTCCGCCGGCCTGATCGCCCTGCTTGCGGGGTCGAATCAGTTCCTGATGGCCGACCTCGTGACCATCACGTTGAAGTCGACCTACGTGATCCGCATCACGTCGGCCGATGTGGATATCGTGTCCGACGGGCACGTCTTTTCGCCAGGGGGGCGATACACCAATTCCGGCGGGTCGGTAATAGCTGGGGGTGGGCGCCTGCTTATGCAGCGCGGTCGGCTGCGCACGACCAAGGGTCTTGAGGTCGACACGCTCGATATGACGATCTTTGCGGATCCCACGAACCTCATGCCGCTGATCGACTTCATCAATGGCGAGACGTTCATTGACGCTGCCCGAAACGGTGTGCTGGACGGCGCTACGGTCCGGCTGGAGCGCGCCTTTCTGTCTTCCTGGGACGCGGCGCCGGTCGGGACGCTGGTTTTGTTCTCGGGGCGTGTGGCCGAGATCCAGTGCTCGCGAACGGCCGTTCTCATGGCAATCAATAGCGATCTCGAGCTGCTGAACATCAAGATGCCGCGCAACATTTACCAGCCGGCATGCGCGAATACCGTGTACGACTCGGCGTGCGGGGCCATCAAGGCCGCTTTCACGATCTCCGGTACCGTCGAAGCGGTCAACGGCACGCGGTCATGGTTTCAAGGCGGCGGTAGTGGTGTTCCTGATGGTTTCTTCGCTCAGGGAGTTGTGACGTTTTTCGGCGGCACGAACAATCTGATTTCACGAACCGTGAAGGCACATGCCGGGCTTTCCGTGCGCCAGTTCCAGTTGATTGAGCCGCTGCCGAGGGAACCGCAGATCGGCGACTCTTTCTCCGCCGTCGCCGGCTGTGATCGTACCGCGGCGACGTGCGCCGCTAAGTTCGGCAATCTCGCGCGATTCCGCGGCCATCCCCACATCCCGATCCCGGAAAAGGCGCTGTGATGAGCGCGGAACGAATCGTGCAAGAGGCGCGGTCCTGGTTGCGCACGCCATACCATCACCAGGGGCGCATCAAGGGCGTTGGCGTGGATTGCGCCATGATCCTGTGCGAGGTCTACCACGCGGCTGGTCGTGTGCCGTACATCGACCCGACGCCGTACCCGCCGGACTGGCATCTGCACCGAACCGAGCAGCGCTACCTCGGATGGGTAGAGGACTACGCCTACCGGGTCGCCGAACCTCTGCCGGGGGACATCGCACTCTATCAGTTCGGCCGTGCGATCAGCCATGCGGGCATCGTTGTCGACTGGCCAATGATCATCCATGCCTATCACTCGGAAGGGGTTGTGCTGGCCAACGCCACACAAGGCGCGCTCGCGGGCCGGCTGGCTGGATTCTGGAGGGTTCGCGAGTGAGCGGTCTATTCTTCCGACCCAAGACGATTAGCACCTCCGAGCCGGCTATCGGAGCGATGCGCGTGCAAACGTCCGTTTCCGGCATCGGCGTCCCGCTGGTGTTCGGCAAGACGCGCATCACCACCAACATGATCTGGTACGGCGATTTCATCGCTATTCCGCACACGGAGACCACCACCAGCGGCGGCAAAGGCGGCGGCAAGCAGAAGACCGAGAACACCACGTTTACCTATCAGGTCGCTGTGGCATTCGGCCTGTGCGAGGGGCCGATTGCCGATGTCGGCACCGTCTGGCGGGGAGACGCGATCTATTCGCCGATCATCCCGTCGGCGGAGACCGTCACGGTTTTGGACGCGAACCCATACATTCCGGACTCGCCACCGTACGAAGTGACGGTACCGAACTCGGCAACCTACTCCGCGGACCTCGGCGTGAACGCGAACATCGCCGGCCTCGGCTACGAAGTGCCAATGACCGATGTTTCTCCAGGCGCGCCAACATCGCTGACCGAGTACAGTCGCAGCGGTGGAACGTACACGTTCTATGCGGGCCACGGAACGATCTTCGGGCTGTTCATCGACTACCAGTACATCAATTATCCGTCCACCATCACCGCGCTCTCGCAGCTCGGCCTGTCGCTGTTCAGTGGGGCGATCGGACAGTCGCCATGGGGCTATCTGACGACCTACCACCCGGGAGAGGCTCTTGGCTATTCCGGCCTGGCCTACGTCGCCAGCGGGTCCTACGATCTCGGCGGCAGTGCGAACATGGAGAACCACAGCTTTGAGGTGACGGGCTTTCGGCCGTTTTCGATCAGCATCCGGGACGCCAATCCCCGCGATGTCGTGGTCGACTTCCTGAGCGCCGAACGCTATGGCGCCGGATTCCCGGCCGCCAAGATCGCAGACCTTAGCGGTTTTGCGAACTGGTGCACCGCCAACAGCCTGTTCGTCTCTCCCGCCTACATCGAGCAGCGGGAGGCGCGCGAATACCTCATGGAGCTGGTATCAGCCGTCGGCTGTGAATTCGTCTGGTCAGAAGGGCTCCTGAAGATCATCCCCTACGGCGACTCGGCCGTCACCGGCAACGGCGTGACCTATACGCCGAACACCACGCCGGCCTACGACCTGAGCGACGATGATTTCCTGGTGTCCGGCGACGAGGATCCGGTGATCATCACCCGCAAGGCGACGGCCGACGCCTACAACGCAACGACGGTCGAATTCGTCAACCGCGCGAATCAGTACAACGTGCAACCGGTAACGGCCCAAGACCTCGGCCACATCGAGGCGCATGGGCTGCGCCAGGAAGATCCGCAGCGCCTGCACCTGTTCACTGAGCAGTCGGCGGCCCAGCTGTCGGCGCAAATGCGCTTGCAGCGACGGCTGTACATTCGCAATACCTACAAGTTCCGCCTGGGCTGGCGCTACGCTCGCCTCGAGCGGATGGATATCGTGACCATCACGGATATCGCTTTGGGCATCGATCGTCTGCCAGTCCGAATCACAGAAATTGAGGAAGACGAAGACGGTGAGCTCGCGATACTTGCCGAGGACATGCCCCAGGGCGTGCTTAGCGCGGCCAGATACAGCTCTCAGGTCTCGTCCGGTTTTGGCGGCGGCAGCAACGGCGCTCCGGGAAGCGTGCTCGCGCCGCTGATCTTCGAGCCGCCCCTTGATCTGACCGGAGGGTCGAATCAGATCTGGTTGGCCGTCTCTGGGTCGTCGTCGGAGTGGGGAGGCTGCCATGTCTGGGTGAGCTACGACGGGACGTCATACTCTCAGGTCGGCACGCTTTACGGCCCGGCCCGATACGGCGCGCTGCAAGCGGTGCTGGCGGCGCCGTCTGCGCAGCCGGATATCTCCAACACGGCGACCGTCGACCTCACCACAGACGGACAGCTGCTCTCCGGCAGCGACGATGACGTCAACAACGACGTCACGCTCTGCTACGTCGGCGGAGAACTGTTTGCCTACAAGACGGCTACCCTCGCGTCGTACCGGCGCTACAGCCTGTCCTACCTGCGGCGCGGTCTGTATGGATCGCCTGCGGGCGCGCACTCGGCGGGCGCGGCATTTGCCAGGCTTGATCAGGCGGTTTTCAAGTACGTCCTGCCGGCGACCGCGATCGGGAAGTCGATATCGCTCAAGCTGACCAGCTTCAACGTTCGCGGCGAGGCGGCGCAGAGTCTGTCCGAGGCGGCGGCCTACAGCTACAGCATCCAGGGCGCGGCGCCGTCGGGGCCGGCTGATCTGGCGCTGCAGTCGCCATTCACGGGCACGCTATTCGTCGCGCAGTGGGCGGTGGGTGTTGGCGCATCGTCGTACACGGTCGAAATCTGGTCGCAGGCGGCCCTGCAGCGCACGATCAACACGACGGCTACGCAAGCTTCCTACACCCTGGAGAACGCCATCGCCGACGGCGGACCATGGCGCGACTTCACGGTCAAGGTGGCGACGGTAGCCAACGGGCAGACCTCCGGATTTTCGCAGATCAACATCAGCAACACGGTTCCGGCCGCGCCGACCGGCATCAGCACTGGAGCGACGACCAGCAGCGTGACAATCTCCTGGGCGGCCGTCGCCGATACCGACTTCCAGGACTACCAGGTATGGCTCGACACGACGGACGGATTCACGCCGGGGCCGAGCACGCTCGTCTATACCGGCACGGATCTGACAACAACCATTACCGGGCTCACCACGGCCACGACCTACTACCTGCGGCTGGCCGCGCGAGACAAGTGGGGCGCAGGAGCGCTTGCCTACTCGGCGCAGCAGACGCAGGTAACAACCTGATCACGGGAACGAAAGGACTGACATGGGCGGCGCATGGATCACCAACGGCATGATGCCGTTCTTCTTGATGGCTCTCGGGTGTGTCGTGTCCGCGCTCGGCTGGCTGGCGGTCGACACGCTCAGGGATATCCGCGGAGACATCAAGCGGCTCACAGACGGCCAGAGCGCGCTGAACGAGAAAATGCACACGGAGCTGCAAATCATGGGCAACAGAAGCGCGGACCGACATGCCGACCACGAGCGCAGAATCGGCAAGCTTGAGGGGCACTGCCTGGCGGCGCATGAGGTGGGGAGAGGGTAGCGATCCTATCCCAAAGCGGTCGCCTCGGGCGGTTGTGCGTCGGCTGGCCGAGTCATGCCGGTTTGCTTTTCAGCGAAGGGACCTGCGCGGGTACGACGTTTCTCCGGCGTGAATCCTGGAAAGGAATATGAGAGCTTGACATCCCTGCGCCCTGTGGCCCGTCGGCTATCCACGGCCAGCTCAGGCTTTCACGCAGTCAATCCAGTTGCTGTAAAAAATTAACCGGTAGCGGTTTATTTAATCCTGTGATTGGTGTACAATCCGCCTTGCGATCGCTAAGAGAGCGGCTCGGAGAGTCTGGCCGCGGCGGTCGAGGTGGGGTCAAGTCAAGTGAGAATTTGTCAGGTGAAGGTAAAGGTGTCGTGGAGGAATCAAAATGTTGACGCCATTCGGAAAATTGGTGAGGAAGTTGCGAATAGATCGTGGGCTGCGGCTCAAGGAAATGGCCGAGTCGATGGGGATTAGTTCCTCGTTCTTGTCGGCGGTGGAAACTGGCAACAAGGCAGTGCCTGCCGCTTTGGTTGAACAAGTGTGCGGGTACTTCCGCCTCGATGCGGGGCAACAGGGCGAACTGAGAAGGGCCGCTGACGCGTCGCAAGCTGAAGCACGTATCAAGATGGACGGGCTTGAAGATCAGTCCCGTGAGTTGGTTGCTGCATTTGCGCGCCGCATTGGCGAACTGGATCAGAGTCAGCGGGAAAAGATGTTTGATGTCTTGAAGGAGAGACAATGAGGAAGCCTGGCTATCGAGTTCCGCCCTTGAGCAAGGTGCGGATACGCGAATTCACAGCGTTGTTCCGGCGACACCTCGGGCTTGACCACCGTTCGGATTTCCCGATCATCGAGGTCCTTGAGTTTGCTCTGCCACAGTTGATCGACGGCTATGTTCTGGAAGTGTGCTCACGCGAAGAGATGGGCGCTAACCACGGATTGACCTATCCGAACAAGGCGCTCATCAAGCTCCGCGAAGATGTCTACGACGGCGCAGTGGATGGGAAGGGGCGTGATCGATTCACAGCGTCCCATGAATTCGGACACCTGATGCTGCATGGAAACGTCTCGATGGCACGATCAAATGGGCCGAACGGTCACAAGATCTATGAGGATAGTGAGTGGCAGGCCGACCGGTTCGCCGCCGAGCTGCTCATGCCGGTCGAGGCACTACAGGCGTGTGGCAGCGTCGACGACGTCGCCGGGACGTGCGGTGTTTCGTATCAAGCAGCGGAGATTAGGTGGAACGAAATAAAGAAAAAGGCCTGAGCAATTGCCCAAGCCTTCCTCCCCGTAACCAGTGGATGGTTGGTTACGCAGCTATCCTGCTATGCAGTCAAGCTTCTAGCGTGAGAACTAGCAGCATAACGCATGGCTCAGGAAAAGCAAGGGGCATCCACCATCCGGATTGGAGGTGTGTCATGTGCAGAAGTCCTTGAAATTGCGGCCAGCGCCGCCGGGTTTTCGGTGGATCTTTACGCGCTATCGTCGTGTGAAGAACTCCACCCGGATGCTCGACGCCCATGCTTACGGCTACACGGCTTGGGCCTTCCTTGTGAGGGGCTAAGGTAGTCACCGGGAGAGGTCGCCAGACGGTGGGCCTCTCCCATCTTCGGTCGAGAGTCGCCAACCGATCACACCGAAGTGCTTTCCTCGCCCATAGGCGGGCGTCGAATCGCTCGGCGACTTCATGCAAGACGATTGACCTCGGGCGGGCCGGCCGTACAATCCCCACACCGACCGCCATCGCGGCGGTTTGCTCCAACACGGTCTATCTGCCGCGAACCCTCAGCGGTAGAGCCGGTCGCTTTCTGGTCAGCAGCTCATCGCTCGCTGTTGGGCCGTATGCTGAAAGAGTCAAATGGAAAACAACAACGTTCTAAAGCGACTGGCGGACTTCGTAGAGCATGGATGGAATTTGGAAGAGCACGAATCGTATGACGTCTGGCTTAGGCGAATTGATGGGCTGCTAAGGTCTCTCGGGAAGAATGACGTGGCCGATGAGTTGTCAGCGTTAGGGCGTACCAGCAGCGGCGTAAGCTGGAAGATCTATCGTGACCGTCAGGTCAGCCACCTTGAGGGGCACGTGCTGTTAGCCGAAGAGGCTTTGTCCGCAGAAAGCAAGACCGGCCAACTGAGCACGAACAACGTTCCGCGACAAGTTTCCAAGACCAAGGTTTTCGTCGTTCACGGCCATGATGACTATGCCAAGCAATCCGCTGCCAGGTTCCTGGAGAAGCTGCACCTTGAGGCTGTCCTCCTCCACGAGAAGGCAAATCAAGGCCAGACCGTTATCGAGAAGTTTGAATCGTACTCAGACGTTGGGTTCGCGGTAGTCTTGCTCACACCTGATGACGTTGGGGCAAGTTCCCGTACGCCCGAGAAGCTGAGTGGGCGCGCCCGGCAGAACGTGATACTTGAGTTGGGATACTTCACAGGCAAGCTTGGGCGTAGCAGAGTTTGTGGTCTGTTCCGTCCGGGAGTCGAGGTCCCGTCTGACTTCCATGGCGTACTCTTCATTGAGATGGATGAGCAGGGCGGTTGGAAGCCGAAGCTCGCACAGGAATTAGTTAGCGCCGGTATGCAAATCAATGTTCAAGGCTTGCTACAGGGGTGATCTGCCCTCTCGATAAGCCCATTCCAGGTGATTGAATATGCGAATTATTTCATGCAGTCTCGGTGATGGGCACGAATTGAAAACCGAACTTCTTGGCGGGCGTGTTAGGGCCGGCCATCCTCACGGATAGCTCCACAAAAAAATGACTCCTTCCTTTCCCATTGCCACCGACAACATCTACAAGTTCACGTGCCTGTTTGGCCTTGCGCTGATCATTGTCTCGATCTTCTCGTTTGTATCCATGTACACAGCAACACTCGAGCGGAAAGTGGAGTACTCGCAAGCAATCATTTCGCTTGAGGAAAAAGCACAGCGGAGCAAAGCTGAGGATGAGTTGCTCGAAATGACCAGGCAGCTCCGGGACGTAACAACAAAGAATGGGAATTTTGGAAACACAGTGGTCAGTGCAGCACTAGGAGCCGGGATTGCTCTCAGCTTGATCGGCGCATTGTATTGGTATAAGAAAATTCAACTCCGCGACGACAAGCTGGCTCAGCTGCAAATTGAGAAGCTTGAGGCGGAGATAGCAAAGCTGCGTGCAGAAACGCCTCCAGGTAACGCCAGCGATGCCAGCTCGACCGTCAACGAAGAAGTCAATGGAAATGCCGGATAGCCTTTCCACGGAGGGAGCGGCTTCCGAGCACCCATTCATCGTTGGCCAGGTCTACCGCCGGCGGAGCGACATCCACGAGCGTTTCGGCGGGCAAGGTCGGGGTGGCATTTCCACGCCCAAGGCTGCCCCGTTCATCTTCCTGTTCACCGCTGAATCAGGTAGCGCCTATGGCTATGAGGACTCGTTTCGGCCGGACGGCACCTTCTGGTACACGGGTGAGGGCCAGCTTGACGACATGCAGATGGTTCGCGGCAACGCCGCGATTGCAGGCCATCGCGACGCCGGGAAGCAATTGTTGCTCTTCGAGTACACGCCGAAGGACCGCGTGCGCTACGTCGGCGAGTTCGAGTACTTGGGCCATCATGTGGAACAGCGTGCGGACAGAAATGACGAGCTTCGGAATGCGCTGATCTTTCAGCTGGGTTTGGTGCCGCCGGTGGTGGTCGGCGAAGGCGACGCGCCGACGAAAGCCGGTCAAGCCGCTGCGTCTCTCCGAAAGAAAAAGCTGTCTCTCGCCGATCTTCGCCGCCTCGCCCTGGAACGTGTGCCGGCTGGAGCTACTGTCAAGGAGAGGCTCACGAATGTGGCTTCCCGGGCAGTCGCGATTCGACGCTACGCTCTTGAACGTGCCCAGGGCACCTGCGAGGCATGCAAAGCCGATGCCCCCTTCAAGGCGAAAGCAGGGCCCTTCCTCGAAGTCCATCACGTCGTAAGGCTCTCAGACGGTGGTCCCGATCATCCCGCTCATGTGATCGCGCTCTGTCCAAACTGCCATCGTCGAGCACACTACTCGGTCGATGCTGGGTCTTTCAATGAGGGATTGATCGACTGGCTTGCGAAGCGTGAAGCAAGCTGACCTCGTGCGCTACTCGATCAGAGACTTGCAGGACTTCCGCGCGACGAGACGCCTCGCGACTCTTCTGAGCTGCCTGCTGCTTCTTTTCATCCTCCCCACCCAAGCCGCCACCCTCACCGGCACCGTCGTCTCCATCGCCGACGGCGACACCATCACCGTCCTCGACGCCGACCGCGAGCAGCACAAGATTCGGATCGCCGGCGTCGACTGCCCAGAGAAAGCCCAGCCCTTCGGCCAGCGCTCGAAGCAATCCATGTCGGCCCTCGTGTTCGGGAAAGAGGTCGACGTCCAGTGGAACAAGCGCGACCGCTACCGCCGCATCATCGGCAAGGTCATGGTCGCGGCGCCGAGTTGCCGCGCAACACTGTGTCCGAAGACGCTCGACGCGGGCCTCACACAGCTGACGCTTGGCCTCGCCTGGCGGTACCGGAAATACGCGAAGGACCAATCGTCAGAGGACGCCGGGCGGTATGAATTCGCGGAACAGGAGGCGAGGGAGAAGCGCGTCGGACTGTGGGCCGATCGTCACCCGGTGCCGCCGTGGGACTGGCGAAAGGGAGAGCGCTGATGCCTGAGAAGCAGGTCCCGGAGACGATCGACGAAGCGGTTGGCGTGGTAATAGCCGCGCTATCGGACGATGAGAGGGCTAGAATTACTGACATGGCGCAGTCGGAGCTGATCGGACTACACCTCGGTCGCGGGACGTGGATTCGGAACAATATCGGGCTGTGGAAGGGGAACGACACGCTGATGCGTGCCATCGGTGAAGGCGATCCGTCGATCCATCCGGACGACGCTTCGATGGTGATCATCGAGGAGGTGTGGCAGCGGTTGCGGGAGATGGTGCCGAAGGTGCATTGAAGGGTGCGGTTGACCTTTCAGCAAGCGGGGGGCACCATCGTGCTTGGGATTTCTTGTCGATAGACAATATGGTATACACCATTGGGCGATCAACCAAGACGATAATACAATGATAGATGTAAACTGCTTGAAGAACTACGCGGAGCTTGTTCAAAGCGTGTTGACAAGTTTCGCAATCGTGGCGGGCGGTGTATGGACGTGGCACCATTATATTTCAAAAAGACAGCACGTCTGGAATGTCGACCTAGTAAATACGGCGTCAATTTGCACAATCAGCCCAGATCGTGTATTGGTTTGTTTGCAAGTCGAGATTAAGAATGTTGGAGCGGTACCATTTATTCCTGGTGATGACGGCTTACAGCTCTCCATCAGGCGTGTTGATATTCCAGAATTTGGCCTGATTGAATGGGACAGAGGCACCGATATAATAGGTCCAATCGACATTCTAGAGAAATACAAGGTTGCCGATGTGCCAAACTACAATAATGGATACACGCTGGATGTAGGTGCGCACTACAAAGAACGCGTCGAAGTTGCACTCGCCCCGGGGTGTTTCTACATGCTTAAGACAAGGCTGCACGCGCAGAATAAAGGCGAATTCCTCACAGACTATTATCTGCTCGACGCGCGACCACGCTTGGATACGGGAGATTTAGTACCCAAGTTTGACAGATAACTTCTTAATGGCGATGGCACAACGGCTGGTAGAGTAGCGGTACATATTAAGACAGCTGTCGCCTGAGTTCATTCTGCTAGCGGTGACCGCGCGGCCATGGAGCCATTCCGGTCCGTGGTTAGGGCCACGACAACCGTGTGCAACCGCTTCCTGGGTGGAGGGGCATCCAGCATACTAGGTGGTTCGCTCGCGCTGCTTGGCAGAATACGGGTTACCGAAAGGGGGCCTCGGCGCCGAGAGCCGCACATAGGAGTCAAAAGCCACCACTAGACCTACACACCGACGCCCCAGCGCTTGGGGCCAGAACCCGACGGCGAAGAACTTCACCCAACGCCATCGAAGCGATCCGGGTGTATGCTATCGCCCTAGCTGCCGAGGTGCCGACCAGCTCTTATGGCGGGGGGGGCGTTATGGCGGTAGACTAACGCTATTCGTTGGATCACTTGGGAGCGGCCATTGAAGATAACCGTCGGTAAGCGCGAGCAAATTGCGAGCGCCACATTGCTAGTGCCTGCAGGCGAAGACGCATGGATCGAATTCACGGCTGGTACTTGGGACGTGCGGTTGCATGTTCTCTTTGTGGATAACCCGGAGATAAAGAACCCTGGCTTTGTTCTCACCGCGAAGGATGATCACGCTGTTCTGACGTTTAACAATTGGAACAGCGCACTTCCATCGGCCATTGCGCAACCCTTTGAGCTGGGACAAACTAACGGCCGAACGGTGTCTTTTATGTTGACCGGATACGCTGTGGAGCGCTTTAAGCGCCTTGATTTTTCCTTTTTCTGGGAAGCGAGCCATGGCAACTAACGGTCACTTCTTCAACCAAGTTAATGCACCCATCAAGGTGGTTCATAGCAATCTTGACCAAGAAATCATTCAGATTACCGAAGACAAGCTACGCCTCGTGCTCAATCAGCATATTGCGGCGGCGGAGCAGCGTAAAGCTTGGATTGCGCCCCTCGGTATCTTGGTCGCCATAGTTATAGTGTTTTCGACGTCGACCTTCAAGGATGTATTCTTCAAAGCGCCAACTTGGGAGGCAATCTTCTTCATAGCCGGTCTTCTTTCATTGGGTTGGCTGATTCGGACTCTGTGGCAGGCTCATAACTCTCCGACGGTTGATAGCCTTGTGGAAAAAATCAAAAACCGCTCCATCGACGAACAGTCTAATAAATAGCATTAATAATCAATCGCAAAGGATAATGTAATGAGGAAGCAGTCTTGTTTTCAAGTCGGTGACATCGTTCAACTTAAGTCGGGCGGTCCAGAAATGACCGTTCAAAAAATTAACGACATTGGTGACGACGTTAGCACCGTCCGTTTTCGGTGCCAGTGGTTCGCTGGAAAAAAACTGGAATCAGGAAGTTTCCCAGAAGAATCACTCAAACCAGTGACGCAAGAACAAAAGTAATGGAGGCCAAGACCGTTGCGCGCTGGATGCTTTCCGAAATAGAAAATAGCGGTTGCATTTACCAAGACGATGTCGTTGACTTCTTGGTCAAAGAAAACGCTGAGACTTTACTCCGAGAAAATAGCGAGGGAAACTTGGTTGTTGGTCGAAAGGTACTTGACGCCTTCCAGAAGCTAACCCAAACTACCGTTGTGTGGGTAAAAGTAGGCTTCTATTGGCGCTTTCGAGTAACAGAGGATGAGCCAGGAAGGGAAGCAAGAGGCTAGTCATAGTCGGCGCCTGCGCACCTGCCTATCATTAAACACGGACTGGCGCGATAAGACGACCGCGCCAGCCGGTTAATACAGACGTGTGCGCCGGGCATGGCGCGCCACTTCGTAGGTGAAAGTCCTATGACTAGGTTTTTGCAGAGGCGAAGGCAAGGAGAATGGCAAGGGTGTTTTCTCGAGGCGGGTTCTGAAGACGTTCCAATAGAAGCTCTTGGGACGACGAAAGATCCACTGATAATCGCCGCTTTCGGCACTGCAGATAGAGGCTGTTCAGAAGGCATTCTGTTATAGGACTGCTGCAATGACCCATGATCCGCGCGACGTTATCTGGCACAAGGTGTTTGAGACTTACTACCAGGCGTACTTTTTCGAAGAGCTGGCTGATCGACTAGTCGACCGATGGATGCTCACCGACGAAGTAACCAAGGTTGTCGTAGCGCTTACTGCAACTGGCTCGGCAATGTCGGGTTGGACCTTGTGGCAAGACCCCAACTTCAAGTTCCTGTGGGCTGCGTTCGCCGGAATTGCATCAGTAATTTCCATAATCCACGCAGCTCTTGCTGTTCCCGGCAAGGTCAAGGACTGGGAAGACTTAAAGCGTTCCTTCGTCACAATACGAATAAAGATCGAGACGTTTCGGCATAGAATGGAGATCGATCCTTTGTTTGATATCGATACATTCACCCGTGAGTATGGGCTTTTGCGAAAAGAGTTCGGAGAGTTGATACAACGGCAGAAGAATGACATCCTGAAAACGCATAGGCTCCGGGTCAAGACGCAACGCGACTTAAACAGCAAGTTGAATTTCTCCTGAAACCTCAGAGGATCCTGAAAATGGGAAAAAAAGACCTTCCCCTCCCCATCCCAACGCCACCGCCCAGGCCAAAGATCTGTGGTGGTATTTGCGAATTGTGCATTTGATTGGACCGAGAACTCCGTAGGCGACGCCGTCTAGACCACCTCAGTAATCGATTGTTCGCCGAGGTGGCGCGTCAAGCTTTTCTGACGCCCGCCCATGCCGTAGCTGTGGCGGGCGCGATGGTCAAGCCGATACCTGGTTCGCTCCACCAGCGAGCTTCCTTGACATCCGATCGGCGCAAGCGTGGACTATCTCGGCCAGCAGCCTTCCCTCGATCATGAATCCCGGATCCCGGATCAGCGCCGGCAGCTCGTCCCACTTGACGATGGACTCGTCCATGCCGATGGGCGTGGCATGTTCGCGGCCGAGGTGATCGAAGGAGATCAGCCAGCGGCGCAGGTTCATCGACGGGGTAGCGGGGATGGCAAGCGCGGCGGCCTGTCTCTTTTCGAGGGCGATGAAGTAGCGACGGATGCGGCGGCCGGTGTCGTTGTTCTCGACCATCGCCAGCTCTTTGGCCATGTCGATGGTCAGGTGGTAGTCGGCAGCAGGTCGGCCTCCGCGACTTTTCCCCCGAATCGGGGAAAAGTCCTCGCCTTCCGCAAATCCATACTCAGCGATGCGCTGCTTGATCCAGGTGGCGAAGTCGCGGCCGACGCCGAGGGCGGCGTGCACCCGAGTTCGACACTTTCCGCGTGCCAAGCGCATAAATGGCGCCTCAATGCTCGCAAAAACAAGCGGTTAGTGTTTTGACGGAAACCGTCGTGTAGTGACACGTTATTTCCTTTAGGCTATTGCCTATAGGTTTTCTGGCCGCTACAGTAGCGACATGTTCGTAAAGATCACCACTTCGGGGCCGAGGCGCTACGTCAAGCTCGTCGAGGCCTACCGCGACACCGGCGGCGTCTCCCGCCAACGGGTCATCGCTACTCTCGGGCGGATCGAAGCGGTGCGCGCCGGCGAAGCCGACTCGCTGGTCAATGGCCTGTTGCGCGCAGCAGGCAAGCCGTCCCTTGACGAGGGCACCGGTGACGTATCCTTCGCGCCGGCGTTGTCGGTCGGCGACACCTGGCTGCTCACCGCCCTGTGGCAAGAACTGGGCTTCGCCGATGCCTTCCGCCGGGTATTGCGCAACCGCCGCCAGTTCGACGCCGAGCGCTTGTTGCGGGTGATGGTCTTCAACCGCCTGTGCGATCCCGAATCGAAGCTGGGTATCCTGCGCTGGCTGGAAGGCACACGCGTTCCCGAAGTCGCCAGCGAATCGGTCACCCATCAGCATCTGTTGCGTACCATGGATACGCTGGCGGACGGCGCCGAGACGATGGATAAGGTCCTGGCCGGTCTTCTGCGCCCCTTGATCGATCAGGAGTTGTCGATCGTCTTCTACGATTTGACGACGATCCGTACCGAAGGCGGCACGGAACTCCCTGACGAGGTGAGACGCTTCGGCCTGTCGAAGGATGGCGGGATCGTGCGGCAGGTCATGCTGGGTGTGGTACAGACCGCCGAAGGCCTGCCGATTCATCACGAGGTCTTCGCCGGCAACAGCGGCGAGACGACGACGCTGGTGCCGACGATCGAGAAGGTCCTGGCGCGCTATCCGATCAAGCGGGTGGTGCTGGTTGCCGATCGTGGACTGCTCAGCCTGGACAATCTGGAAGCCATCCGGGCGATTCGGGTGGGTGGTCAGCCACTGGAATTCATTCTGGCCGTCCCGGCCCGCCGCTACGCGGACTTCGATACCCTGCTCGCCGAATTTCATCAGCAGCGCTGCCTGTCGGCGACCGAAGAGGTTGTCGGCGAACTGGAATGGCAGGGCTTTCGTCTGATCGTGGCGCATCGCCCCGGCACCGCCAGCGAACAGGGTCAGGCGCGGGATGCACGCATCGCGGCGCTGGAGGCCGACGCGGCAAGGTGGGCGGGCAAGCTCGATGGCCAGGATTCCGGCCAGACCCACCGTGGCCGGAAGTTGTCGGATGCCGGCACGACGGCCCGCTT
>JEMY01000053.1:20562-20906 GCA_000585075.1 Candidatus Accumulibacter regalis
AGCCGCGCGCGCATGATGGACGGCAAGCTGATCCTGGTCTCGAACATGCCGGATCACACGCCTGCCGAAATCGTGGCGCGCTACAAGGCACTGGCCGACATCGAGCGAGGTTTCCGTGTCCTGAAGTCGGAGATCGAAATCGCGCCGGTCTTCCATCGCTTGCCGAACCGGATTCGCGCGCATGCCCTGATCTGTTTCCTGGCGCTGGTCTTGTATCGGGTGCTGCGCATGCGCCTGAAAACCAGGGATAGCCAGCTTTCACCCGAGCGTGCGCTGGAGATAGCGCGCCGCATCCAGTTTCACCAGATCACCTTGCATCAACGTCAGTCGGCGTCCGGCCTGTC
>JEMY01000054.1 GCA_000585075.1 Candidatus Accumulibacter regalis
TGATTCCGGCGGTCCGCGGCCTGGTCTCGCTGTTCATTGCGTTCTCCTTGTCGAGCAGCATGTTCTTCACGAATGGCGCCAGCCCTGCTGCCCCCGGCCAAGCCGACAGCCTGCGACCGTCATTGCGAGGTGGCGCGGCCGACGTGGCGATCCCCTGCTTCAGATCTTCCGGTGCCGCTCGATCAGGTCGTGCGCCAGCTGGATCTCCTTGGCCTTTTCGCTGGCCAGCGCGATCATGTCCTCCGGCAGGCCCTGCCCGATCAGCTTGTCCGGATGGTACTGGCTGATCAGCTTGCGATAGGCGCGCTTGATTTCCTGGTCGGTATTGTCTTTGCTCACCCCCAGCGCCCGGTAGGCGTCATCGAGTGCCGCTTCGGTGCTCGGCTGCCCGGCGGCGAAATGGGCTTGGTTCAGCACCATGTCGATCAATTGCCTGAACGCCGTCGGATCGAAGCCGAGGCGGTTGGCGATGTCGGCAAGCACACCTTCCTCCGCCGGATGGATAGGGCCGTCAGCCGTCGCCATGGCGATCAGGTAAACCAGCAACACCTGCTTCAGGTGCCGGGTGTGGCCGCAGACCGACATGAACCTGGCGTAGGTCGCCTCGAGGGTGAAACCCGGGTCGGCGCCGCGTTTGAAGAGGGCAATCGCCTGCACGCGGTGTTCCGCGGTCAGGCCCAGTTTCTGCATCAACAGCTCGGCATGCTCGATCTCTGCCTGCGAGACCTGACCATCGGCCTTCGCCAGCTTGCCCATCGAGATGAACATCGTCTCGAGGAAAACGCCTTGCCGAAGCGCATTCTGCAGCGGGTTGATACCGCCCGCACCGTACGCCCGCGCGCGATCGATGATCGACCCCAGCAACAGACCGAGCAGCGCTCCGAAGAACCCGAAAAAGTAGAACCCCGCAATGACGCCAATTAGCTTATACAAAGCGACTCCAGATAATATTCAAGCCTTCCATCGCCCGACGAATCGGGCTCCTGCCGGGTGCCTCGCGCGAGTGTAGTGTGGCTTTCTTGATGCGACCTTAAGAACGCGCGCAGGCAACGGGTAATCCGGCGCCCTCCCGCTCCCACCGTCATTGCGAGGAGGCGCAGCCGACGTGGGAATCCCGTGCGCCTCCTCGCAATGACGCGTCGGCTGATGTCGTGCTGCGGCATCGCTGACGAGGCTTGCAGCAGAGCAGACCTGCAAACGGCGCACGATCGTCGACTTGGCTGGTATTCATAAGCTCGACACTGCGTGCAACACCCCCCGAGCCGATGTAGGAGCCCGATTTATCGGGCGATATGAGCGCAGATTTCCCAGCGGGCAGCCTTCGCTTGCGGCGTGCAGCGAGCTCAGGATTGATCGTCAGGGTGGCCGATCGCGGCACAGCTCCATGTGATGATCGGCGGAGTCTAACGCGGCCGGTTGCGGGCAGCAACCGCCAAGTTCGGCCGACGAGAAGCGGCGCCTTGAATCCTGCCCACGGCCAGGCCGCGATGGCAAAAGAAGAGACTGAACCGGCCAGCGTGATCCTTTACGGCCTGGATGAAGGGAAGTGGCGTCAATCCGACTTCCGCGGCAACCGGGATGGCCTGCGCCCCTGCTGACCACGCACGGCAGCCATGGCGGCCGACCTCGGAAGCAGCGCCGTCGAGCTCGCCAGCCAGATTCCGGCAAGACGTGCGATATCGCACGCAAGTGCAGCGGCGCCCCTGTTCTAATGAACCCTGTCTTCCAGGCGCCGGCAAACAATCATTACGACGCTTGCAGGGAGCCAAAAAAGTGGTGCGTTCGCAGCGCGCCAGAGCCCTATTTCCTGAAGGAGTTGGCGATGAACAACAAGATGATCCGCGTGGCGATCGCCGCGCTTGCTCTCGGCGGTGCCGCCACTGCCAACGCCGCCCTTTTCGATGTCGCAGCGTTGGCGAATAGTTCGTCCGGAGGCGTCGGACTGAACACGGGCATCGTCCTGAGCGCCAACCAGCAATTCTCAGTGACGGCAGCCACGGGCGACCTCTGGAACGCCGGTGCCTTGCCGCGCTGGTCCAATGCCGACGGCCTCGTCGCAGATCTGTTTGCCACGGGTTCGGACGACTCGGGGTACTCCGTAGGGACGCAGATTGGGCAAAGCTTCGTGCAATGGACTCAGCACGGGCTCAGCGCGCCCTTTGGCGCCCTGGTCGGCGAGCTGGCCGGAACGTATTTTCTTCTTGGCACCCACTTCTCCGGCCCCGCACCCGTTGCCGGGACCCTGAGCCTCTACTACTGGGACAGCAACAACTCGGACAACTCTGGCAGCGTTCGTGCCGAAGTTCTCGTTGGCCAGGCCGTCCCGGAACCGATCGCACTGAGCCTGGTCAGCATCGGTCTGCTCGGAATTGGTTTTACCCGCCGCAAGCGGGACCTGGCAGCTCAATCGTCTTAGTGGTCACGGCTCCGCGAGGGGTCGTTTCCTGACTCTTGCCCTCTTCGTGCCGCCCGGTTTTATGCGGTAGGCAAGGAGAAAGCCCCCCGGCTTACTTAAACGTCTCGGTTTCGAGTTCCATTCTGACGAACGGGGTTTCGTTTCGCTCAAGTCGGGAACGCACGCTTGCAGGCACCGCCCGAATGCAGGCACCCGCCTTCCAGAACACTCCGGAGTCAATATGAAAAGAAGGACGAACTACTACAAGGATCTCGCGGCCGATTATTCAAGACCGGGTCTGGTCGCGGAGTCGCTGCAAAGCGAGCTTATCGCGCTTTCCCTGAAGATCAACGGGATGCAGGAAAAGTCGCCACCCGTGATTGGTGACGACTACACGATGTCCCAGGTCGAGCAGGAAAACAAGCAGTGGTGGCCGACGCATTGCGAGGCATTGCGGCAGGGCCGCGGTGACATCCTGATCGGGGAATACCGGCAAGACCTGGTTTACTTCTGCCAGGATGGCGCCTACTACGGCATTGAAGAGCAAAAGGTCAGGGAACAGCATTGGTGGGCATTGATCGCCCAGCCGGGCGTCACCATGACCTGGCCGATCGTCATGTTCCATGGAGAGTTCGTATGGTTCGAATGGAGCTGCATCGATGACGATACCAACGAAACCCTTGCCAAAGGAAGCTGCGTCTGGGTCAGGCGCGGTCATCGAGGCGGTTGCCACTTCAAGGGCGAGCAATTGACGTTCTACAGGGATGTTTTTTCATCCCCGGAACTGCTGGAATTGATTACCAAGAGTTGAAAGCAGAAGTTGCAAGTATGTCAGGGCTTTACTCTTGTCCTGTACGTGCCGTCGGGTTTTATCAGGAAGGCAAGAGGAAAGACCTGACCTCAGGGCCTCGCTCAGGGCTGCGGGCGAAGCAAGGCGCCACTGGCGACCCCTCTCGCCGTGCGCAGCAACGTCAGCAGCCAGATCGCCAGGAGCAGGCCCCAGCAGCCGATTCCAAACAGTTCGACTCCCCCCAGGCTGGCGTCATGGGCGAGCCGGAAGCTGGCCGAGACGAAGGCTCCGAGCGGAAACGTGAAGCCCCACCAGGAAAGCGCGAAAGGCAGCATCCCTCGCCGCCATGCCGCGGCGGTGAGCATTGCGGCCATCACTACCCACCAGGCGCCGAAGCCCCACAGCAGCAGGCTGGCGAAGAGCAGCGTGCCGTCTGGCACCGCCACCGGCAGCTGCGCGGCAAGGTTCAGCAGGCTCAGGGGGATGGCGCCGATCGGCCCGAGATGCGTCCACACCGTCGGCGCCAGGGGGCCGAAGGCCGGCTTGGCCAGATAGTTGCGCTGCAGCGTCAGGGCCAGCAGACCCAGGTACATCAGCGAACCGGCCCCGAGCCCGACGACATTGGCCAGCAGCGCCAGTTCTCGCGCGCTTCCCTGCAGGTGGCCAAGCAGCGGCGCACCGGCAATCGGGATCACCACCAGGCCGACCGCCGGAATGAAGTTGGCTGGCGTCACGTGCTCCAGTCCGACGTGCTCACCGCCGAAGATCGCGTAGAGCACGGCAAAGCTGAAGACGAAGGTGAGGACCATCGCCGGCCACCAGAAGAGCAGCGCCAGCTCGACCTGGCCGCCAAAGGCGAGAAACTGCGCCGCGATGACCAGCATGGCAATCGAAAAAGTGGGATAGAAGTTCACCTGCACCGGATGCTTCAAGGTCGCCAGCGCCAGTTCGCGGTGCGCCAGCCAGCGGCCCAGCCAAGGCACGGCCAGCACGCCGAACAGCAGCAGGTTGAAGTAGTGAAGGCTCCATGCGAGTGGCGCGAGCAGCGGCCAACGTGCAGAAAGCGTCAAGGTGGTGATGGCCAGCACGCCGCTGCCCATGACTGCAGCGAACCAGCCGGGAGCGAAGTGACGGACGATCTCGGAGAACCTTGGGTAGCTGGGCTGTGCGGGCATGGCGGCGGACATCGGAAGTCACCCTCGTGCATAAGCGAACGCTAATTATCGCTCAAGAGGGCGTTGTCGGTGGTGGGGTCAGGTTTTTCCTTTTGCCTGACCATGACCTCTCAGCCCGCAATTTCCAAACGCCTCTCAATCCGGTCAATTCTCGCCTTGATTTGGTCGATACTCGATTGCTGCCGGATGATTTCTTCGTAGTTTTGCGAGCTGTCGCGGCGGCCAGCAGTGGTGCTTGCTTCCAGGCTGGTCAAACGCGCGGAGACCTCGCGCATTTCGCTCTCGAGCCGAACCTGTCCGGCCCGCAATCCGCGCAAGTGCTCAAGAAGCAGATTCTCTAGGTTGTCGGTCAAGAAGCACATAGGGTCAGGTCTTTGCTTTTTCCTCGCACGTACCATCGGGTTTTATCAAAAAGGCAAAAGGAAAGACCTGACCCCGGCGTTGCGAGGACGGAAGGCACGCCGCAAGGCGGGCCGCTGTCACCGCTGCTGTCGAACATCCTCCTGACCGACTTGGACCGCGAACTGGAGCGCCGGGGGCATCGGTTCTGCCGCTATGCCGATGACTGCAACATCTACGTCAAAAGCGAAATGGCAGGGCTGCACGCGATGGAGGCGACGACCGAATATCTGGAGAAGAAATTGAAGCTTCGGGTCAATCGGGAAAAGAGCGCCGTCGCGCGGCCTTGGCAGCGGAAGTTTCTGGGGTATAGCGTCACGTGGCACAAGCAGGCACGTCTGAAGATCGCTGGTAGCAGTGTGAAGCGTCTGAAAGACAAAGTGCGTGAAATCGTCGTCGGGAATGCCTTTCGCAACCTCGGCCAAACGATCACCGCCCTTACCCCCGTGCTGCGTGGCTGGACATCCTATTTCCGGCTGACCGAGGTAAAAGGTGTGTTGCAGGACTTGGACGGATGGATACGGCGCAAACTGCGTTGCCAGCTCTGGCGGCAATGGAAGCGTCCGGCCACCCGTAACAAGCGATTACAAGCGCGAGGGTTGGACGGGACGCGAGCATGGAAAGCGGCAAGCAACGGGCGTGGCCCCTGGTGGAACGCCGGTGCGAGCCATATGAACGCGGCCTGTCCCAAACGCTTCTTTGATGCATTGGGGTTGGTTTCGTTGCTGGCTACTCAGCGACGCTTCCAGCAGGTTTGATGAACCGCCGTATGCGGAACCGCACGTACGGTGGTGTGAGAGGGCGACGGGGGTAACTCCGTCCCCTACTCGATCCGACGTTCCTGACCCCGACGTTCCGACGCTCCGAAACCCCCCAAGAACGTGGGGGATTTACGATGACAAGAGAAGTCGCTAAGGTAATTTCGCTGGGAAAGCTCTTGGCCGGCCATGTGCCGAATGAGAAAGAATCCCATTCTTTTGTGGACAAAGGAGAAACCATGAAACGGACATCAATGACACGAGGCGCAAGGGCGCTCGCTGTCGCAGCAACGCTGACAGCCGCACTGCTTGCCGTGCCGACTGCGGAGGCGGCAGTGACCGTGCTCGCTCCCGGCTCTTCCGTCGCGGGGAAAACCATCGGGCAATGGTCCGAGGCCTGGTGGCAGTGGGCGTTTTCGCTCGACGCCATCGACAATCCATTCACCGACGGCTCACAGGCCGCCGCCAGCAACGGGCAATCCGGGCCGGTGTTCTTCCTCGCCGGAACGACTGGTAGCACGGCCACACGAAGCTTCAATGTCCCCGGCGACAAGTATCTGCTCGTGCCGCTGATAAATCTGGAGTTGTCGGATCTCGAGGATCCCACAGCTTCGGCGGCCCATCTGCGCGCCATGGCGACCGACATCATCGACATGGTCGACAGCCTGACGGGAAAAGTTGACGGCATTGATCTTGCTGCCGACCTCTTCCTTTATCGCGAAGCCACTCCCGGCACCTTTTCCTTCGTGACGGCTGCCGGCAATGCTTTCGGTGTTATTCCCGGGACGGCCAACGTCGCTGTCGGCGACGGTTACTACTTGATGCTGGCGCCGATCGGCCTCGGAACATACACGCTCACCTACGGCGGCGGCATATCGACGTTCCCTTTCGCCACCGAAGTGGAAGCGACCGTCACCGGCGTCCCCGAACCAGCCGCCCTCGGCCTTCTCGCCGTCGGCCTGATCGGTCTGGCCTGGGTGCGACTTCGCCCGGTCTGAGTCCGGTTGCCGCTCTGGCGGAGCGGCAAGCCGTGTCCGCCAGAGAGACGTGGGGTCAGGTCTTTACTCTTGCCCCATGCGTGCCATCGGTTTCTGTCAAGAAGGCAAAAGGAAAGACCTGACCCTGTGCGGTGTGCGTGCATAAGCGAACGCTAATTATCGCTCAAGAGGGCGTTGTCGTGCACAGGTGGGGTCAGGCCTCGACGCTTGCAGCGCACGTGGTTTCGATCGCGAAGGCAAGAGGAACGACCTGACCCCGGTGTTCCGCGTGCCATTGGGTTTTATCAAGAAGGCAAAAGGAAAGACCTGGCACCGGTGTCGAATTGGGGTCGATGAACTATGGGCGGGTCGAAGCAGCTAGTGCTCCGACCCGGCATAGTAAGGTGAGTGGCTACATCATGAGCGACAAGACTATCAAGGCTCTGATGAGCTTGATTATTTGCTCTATGGTGATTCTCACCGACAGCTTGAACTCCAACATGGGATTTCTCCGTGATGGAGCGGCTGCTGACGCGCCAACAACCGCGTTTAGACGGGCGTTGGTTGGTGGTTACGAGGTCTTTGCAACGTTTAACGTGCTTGCGCACGGCTTGCCCCTCTTTGCCACCACGCCGCGAGATTGCAAGCCTCGCGGGGAAACTCATGCGGCACCTTGGCCAAGGTGTTTGTTTGCGGAGGAAGAACCCGCTCACATCCCGCCGCATGGGCTACCAATTTTTCACTCCTATTTAATATAATCGGGTCAGCTCCCCATTGTTTCATTAATGGTGACTAGAAACGTGTCTGACCGCGCTACTGTGTACGCAGTATTGCAACTAGGGCACTGGTTCTTGGCGTTGCTCGCTCCGGATGAGGTTGCAGCTGTCCCGCTACGGTATACGAAAATGTGGGGTCAGGTCTTCCCTTTTGCACTGACCTTGACCCCCCTCACCCAGCAATTTCCAAACGCCTCTCAATCCGGTCAATTCTCGCCTTGATCTGGTCGATACTCGACTGCTGCCGGATGATTTCTTCGTAGTTATGCGCGCTGTCGCGGCGGCCAGCAGCGGTGCTTGCTTCCAGGCTGGTCAGACGCGCGGCGACCTCGCGCATTTCGCTCTCAAGGCGATCCTGTCCAGCTCGTAATCCGCGCAAGTGCTCAAGAATCAGATTCTCTACGTTGTCGGTCATACCCATGCCTCCGTGAACTGAGTCTATTCCCAAGTGAACGAATTACCAAACCATTGAAATCGCGGCGCAAAAACTGCCGGCGAGCGACGCTCGCCGATCTTGGTGCGACCGGGAGCGCCAGGCCTTCCCGGCCATGCCCCGTGCAAGCTACCCGCAACTCCCCACCGCCCCACAAGCCGTACAAAAATCACAGCCATCCTTCCTGATCATCGTCCGGTTCCCGCACTCCCCACAAAGCTTCCCGGCGGTCGGTTTCGCCGCCGTTCCGCCCGCCGGCGCTTCGAGAATCCCCATCTGCTGCAGCGGCAGCCCGTTCTCGTCGAGGATGCCGAGCATCGCGTAGCGGTGGATGATCAACTGCGCGAGATAGGCGACGGTCGAGGTGTAGTTGGTCTGGCGGCGGGTGCCGGGGACGAAGGCCATGAAGTCGCCGAGGGGCTCGGGGTAGTCGAGCAGCTTCCGGAGCTTCATGCCGATCCACGCCGGGTCGACGACGCGCATGTCGAGCGAGAGGAGCTTGGTCAGGCCGTCGAGGGCGCGCGGGTAGTTGCCGGCGAGCCACACCGAGTAGGGGCGGGTGACGCCGTCGGGCAGGGTGATTTCCTTGAGGCCGAGGACGAAGTCCTCGCCGGTGGCCGGGTTGAAGACATCGACGGTCCACGAGAGGGTGCCGTCGGTGCCGGTCTTCGGCTCCTTGAGGCTGAACATGGCGTCGAGCACCGGCGTCGGGCCTTCGTGGTTGAAGGCGCCGATCTTCTCGACGCGGTACTGGATCAGCTGCGCGACGGCGGCGACCACCGAGGGCATGCGCTTGCGCTCGCCGTGCGGCGGGAAGGCCATGTCGAAGCCCTCGTCGCCGGGGGTCTTGGCCAGCGATTCGAGTTTCAGCGCCAGCCAGCCGTGGTCGTTGGCGCGCATGTCCATGGACAGCGTCTTGGCGACGGCGCCGAGGCCGCGCGGTTGCTCGGGGCCATTGACCCAGGCCTCGAACGGCCAGCTGCGGCCTTCCTGCTCGACGTGGCCGACGAAGAGCGCGAACTTGCCGTGCATGTGCTCGATCATGTAGGTCCACGCCATGTTGCCTTCCGGCAGGTTCGGGCGGTTCGGCCAGCGCAGGCTGGCGAGCACCGGCGCCGGCAGCGTCTTGATCGACAGGCGGCGGTTGGCGTCGCCGCTGACGAAGTCCTGCGGCTGCTTCTTCTCGTCGGCCTGCTTCTTTGACTCGACCGAGAGCACCGAGCCCATGACGCTGTTCGGGCGATAGGTGGCCAGGCCCTTGAGGCCGGCTTTCCAGGCGCTCATGTAGAGGTCCTGGAATTCCTCGTAGGGGTAGTCGGCGGGGACGTTGACCGTCTTCGAGATCGACGTGTCGATGTACGGCGCGACGGCGGCGACCATGTCCTTGTGCGCCTTGGCCGAGATTTCCAGCGCCGTGACGAAGTAGTCGGGCAGCTTGTCGACGTCGCCGCCGAGGTGCTTGTAGAGGCGCCAGGCGTAGTCCTCGACGGCGTATTCCTTGAGCGTGCCGTCGGCCATGCGCTTCTTGCGGCTGTAGGTCCAGGAGAAGGGCGGTTCGATGCCGTTCGATGCGTTGTCGGCGAAGGCCAGCGAGATGGTGCCGGTGGGGGCGATCGACAGCAGGTGCGAGTTGCGCAGGCCGTGCTTGCGGATCTGGTTCTTGATCTCGTTCGGCAGGCGCGAGGCGAAGTTGCCGCCGGAGAGGTAGAGCTCGGCGTTGAAGAGCGGGAAGGCGCCGCGCTCCTTGCCCAGTTCGACCGACGCCAGGTAGGCGGCGTCGCGCATGTATTCGGAGATGCGCGCGCCCATCGCGGTCGCTTCCGGGCGGTCGTAGCGCAGGCGCAGCATGCACAGCGCGTCGCCGAGGCCGGTGAAGCCGAGGCCGACGCGGCGCTTGTTGCTGGCTTCCTCGCGCTGCCGTTCGAGCGGCCAGGCGGTGACGTCGAGAACGTTGTCGAGCATGCGCGTGGACACCTTGACCACTTCGCCGAAAGCGGCGAAGTCGAACTCGGCGTGCTGGCTGAAGGCGTTCCTGACGAAGGGGGTCAGGTTGATCGACCCCAGGCAGCAGCAGCCGTACGGCGGCAGCGGCTGTTCGGCGCAGGGGTTGGTGGCCTCGATCACTTCGCAGTAGTAGAGGTTGTTGTCCTTGTTCATGCGGTCGAGGAAGAGGATTCCCGGTTCGGCGTGGTCGTAGGTCGACTTCATCACCTGGTCCCACAGGTCGCGCGCGCGCACGCGCCGATAGACCCAGATGCCGTCGTCGCGCTGGAAGGCGCCGGAACGTTTCATGTCCGCGTTGGGCTCGGCGCGGTGCGTGAGCTCGACTTCGGCGTCGGCCTCGACGGCTTCCATGAAGCCGTCGGTGACGGCGATCGAGACGTTGAAGTTGGAGAGGTCGCCGTGGTCCTTGGCGTGGATGAAGACCTCGACGTCCGGGTGGTCGCAGCGCAGCACGCCCATCTGCGCGCCACGGCGGGCGCCGGCCGATTCGACGGTTTCACACGAGCGGTCGAAGACGCGCATGTACGAGACCGGGCCGGAAGCGCGCGACTGCGTGCCCTTGACCAGCGCGCCGATCGGGCGGATCGACGAGAAGTCGTAACCGACACCGCCGCCGCGGCGCATCGTTTCGGCGGCTTCGGCGAGCGCGCTGTAGATGCCCGGCTTGCCGTCGACGATCTCGACCACCGAATCGCCGATCGGCTGCACGAAGCAGTTGATCAGTGTCGCCGCGAGCGGCGTCCCGGCGGCCGAGTTGATGCGTCCGGCGGGGACGAAGCCGGTTTCCTGCGCCCACAGAAAGCGCTCTTCCCAGTGCGCGCGCTGCTTTTCGTCCTCGTTGGCGGCGAGGGCGCGGGCGACGCGGCGGCGCACGTCGTGAACCGAGGTTTCCTTGCCCTTGGCGTACTTTTCGACCAGCACCTCGACGGAGATTTCCTGCTCGGCGAGTGGCGTGAAGGCGGGCGCCTCGGCGACGGCTGACAGGGGTAGCTGGTGTTCGAGCTGGCTCATGGGTAGTCCCTCCGATGTTTGTTGTGTTGACGTTGTCTGTGGTTGATGGTCTCGCTGGCGAAGCGTCCTGCCGCCACGAGGCGCGCCGGGCGATTCTGCCGAAGCGAGCTGCCGCTTCCCGGCAGCCAGGCATGCAATGGCGTAAAGCTACTGCATGTAGTGTGCAAAGGCAACAACTTGACTAAATGTAGTTTTCGCGCCGCAGCTTTGCGCGGCCCGGGAAAGGCCGTGAAATCACGGCCTTGCGGCTGCTCGGGGCGCTTGAATTTTTTTCGGGGTTGCCGCGGGCGGCGTCGGCAACAAGGGCGCCGTGTCCGGGATCGGGAAAGACGCGAGGGAAGGGAAGACCTGCCAGAGTCGTGTCGGGTTCTCGACGCGGCCTTTCCCGCCGTCATTGCGAGGAGGCGACGCCGACGCGGCAATCCAGAGGTTTTGCCTTTCGCCTGGCTGATGTGGCGGACAGGCAGTCAGGGAATGGAACTGGATTGCCGCGTCGGCTTCGCCTCCTCGCAATGACGCTTGGGTGGACAGGTCGGCGGGTGCGGTGCTGCAGCGGCCGGGGCGCGCGACACTCGCCCCGGCGACGGTCTCAGGCAGGCGCTTGCTTGGCGCGGGTGGCGTGCGCAACGAGGGCGGCGATGACGCACGAGGCGAGGCGCGTTTCGGCGCTGTCGGCGCGGCTGGTGAGGACGATCGGCACGCGCGCGCCGAGGATGATCCCGGCGCTCAGCGCGTTGGCCAGGTACTCGAGCTGCTTGGCGATCATGTTGCCCGATTCGAGGTCGGGGACGACCAGGATGTCGGCGCGCCCGGCGACCGCCGAGACGATGCCCTTGGTCTTGGCGGCGACCAGCGACACGGCGTTGTCGAAAGCCAGCGGTCCGTCGACCAGGCCGCCCTTGATCTGGCCGCGGTCGGCCATCTTGCACAGTGCGGCGGCGTCGAGCGTGGACTGGATCTTGGCGTTGACCGTTTCCACCGCCGAGAGAATCGCCACCTTCGGTTCCGGCGTGCCGATGGTGTGCGCGAGATCGATGGCGTTCTGCACGATATCGACCTTCTCCATCAGCGTCGGCGCGATGTTGACGGCGGCGTCGGTGATCATGATCGGCCGGGGATAGGTCGGCACGTCCATCAGGAAGACGTGGCTGATGCGGCGGCCGGTGCGCAGACCCGAACTGCTCGAGATCACTTCGGCCATCAGTTCGTCGGTGTGCAGGCTGCCTTTCATCAGCGCTTCGGCGTCGCCGCTGCGAATCAGCGTCACCGCCATCGCCGCCGATTCGTGGCTGTGCTTGCAGTTCACGATGCGGTAGTCCTTGAGGTCCAGGCCGTTCTCTTCGGCGACGGCGCGGATGCGCTGCTCGGGGCCGATCAGGATCGGTTCGATGAGCTTGGCTTCGGCGGCCAGCAGCGCGCCCTTGAGCGACTCGCGGTCGCAGGGGTGAACCACCGCCATGTCGATCGGCGCCAGGCCCGCGGCGCGCGACACCAGCACCTGCAGGCGCGCGTACTTGTCGGAAATGGTGATCTCCGGCATCGCCTTGCGCTTGGTGATGATTTTCTCACGCGGCGCGAGCACCTCGGCGCTCCCCGAGACGACGAGCAGATGGTCCTGGTTATGGCAGTTGCAGTCGAGCACGATGTGCCGGTTGCGGGCGAACTTCTGCCCGACGGTGACCGTTACGGTGATCGTGTCGCCGATCGCCACCGGTCGCGCGAAATGGAGCGACGACTCGACCATCACCGTCCCCGGGCCGGGGAACTGCGTGCCGAGCATGGTCGACAGCAGCGAGGCGCACCACATGCCGTGCGCGATGAAATCCTGGAAAACGCCGCTGTGGCTGAATTCGGCGTTGGCCAGCGCCGGGTTCATGTCGCCCGACATCAGCGCGAACAGCTTGACGTCCTCGGGCCGCAAGGTACGGACCAGCGACGAACTGTCGCCGACGCTGATTTCGTCGTAGGTTCGACTTTCGAGAAATTCGAGGGGGGTTTCGAAGTGCATGGCGGGGCTCCCTGTGGTGCTGCTTAGATCACATTATGCTGCAATGCAGCACGAAAATGTAGGGCGATTTCCGGAATTCTCCGCGTGCGCCGGTGGCGCTTGTTGACGTGCATCAGTACCTGCCGGCGGCAGAGCGCCTAAGCTTTGCCAGGGTATGGGCAGCTGCTCCGCAGTGGGAGACGACGGTGAGCGAAGAAGGCTTTGACGCAGGACGACTCGACGAGCTGCTGCGGCCGGTCGTCGACCGTCACGGCGGCGAGCCGGGCCAGCTGGTGCAGATCCTGCGCGAGGCGCAGGGCGTCGTCGGCTATCTGCCGGCGGCGGCGCTGACCGCCATCGCCAGGGCGCTCGGGCTGCCGCGGGCGCAGGTCGAAGGCGTCGCCGGTTTCTACTCGTTCTTCCATCTGACGCCACCCGGTCGCTACCGAGTGCTGTTCTCGGACAACATCACCGATCGCATGCTGGGCAGCGGCGAACTGCTCGACCGGCTGTGCAACAAGCTGTGGGTCGAGCGCGGCAAGGTCTCCGAAGACGGGCTGGTCAGCGTCGACACCACGTCGTGCACCGGCATGTGCGATCAGGGGCCGGCGCTGCTGGTCAATGGCCAGGCGCTGACCCGGCTGTCGGGCGAGCGCGTCGAGCGCATCGGCGAGCTGATTCGCGCGCAGGCGCCGCTCGCCGACTGGCCGGCCGAATACTTCCGCGTCGACGACAATATCCGTCGCCGCGATACCCTGCTCTCTGCCGAATGGCCGGCCGGCGCGGCGCTGCGCGCGGCGATCGCGCGCGGCGGCGAAGCGATGCTTGCCGAGATGAAGCTCTCCAACCTGCGCGGGCGTGGCGGTGCCGGTTTCACCACGGCCATCAAATGGGAGTCGGCGCGCCGCGCCGAGTGCCATGCCGAGGCCGACGGCAGGCCCGCTGCACGCTACGTCGTCTGCAACGCCGACGAGGGCGAGCCCGGCACTTTCAAGGATCGCGTCCTGCTCGCCAGCTACGCCGACCTCGTTTTCGACGGCATGAGCGTCGCCGCCTTGACCATCGGCGCGCGCCAGGGGCTGCTCTACCTGCGTGGCGAGTACGCCTATCTGCTGCCGGCGCTGCGCGAGAACCTCGAGCGCCGCCGGCGCAGCGGCCTGCTCGGCCGCGCGGTGTGCGGCCAGGCCGGGCTGGACTTCGAGATCGACATCCATGTCGGCGCCGGCGCCTACGTCTGCGGCGAGGAAACGGCGTTGCTCGAGTCGCTGGAAGGCAAGCGCGGCATTCCACGCATTCGCCCGCCGTTCCCGGTCACCGCCGGCTATCGCGGTCAGCCGACGGTGGTGAACAACGTCGAGACGCTGTGCAAGGCGGCGCTGATCGCGCTCAGGGGCGGCGCCTGGTTCGCCGGCCTGGGCACCAAGCAATCGACCGGGACCAAGTTGCTGTCGATTTCGGGCGACGTCGAGACGCCGGGAATCTACGAGTATCCGTTCGGCGTTTCGGTCAACCAGGTGCTGCAGGACTGCGGCGCCGGCAACGCGCAGGCGGTGCAGGTCAGCGGCCCTTCCGGGATCTGCCTGGCGATGCACGAATTCTCGCGCAGCATCGCTTTCGAGGACGTGCCGACGGCGGGCGCCTTCATGGTCTTCGGCACGCATCGCGACATGTTCGAGGTGGCGCGCAACTTCGCGCACTTTTTCCGGCACGAAAGCTGCGGCTTCTGTACCCCGTGCCGGGTGGGCACTTCGCTGGTCGCCAACTGCATGGACAAGATCGCCAAGGGCCTGGGAACGCAGTACGAGATCAACCAGGTCTTCAAGATCCACCGCCTGCTGCACGCGGCCAGCCATTGCGGCCTCGGCCAGGCGGCGTGCAACCCGCTCTTCGACACCCTGCAGAAGTTTCGCCCGGCGTACGAGAGGCGTCTGTGCTCGCTCGACTTCGAGCCGGCTTTCGACCTCGACCAGGCGCTGGCGGCGGCGCGCCAGATGACCGGTCGCGACGATCCGGCGGCGCACTTCGGTCTCGCCGCCCGCCTTCCCGGAGTCACCCCATGACGCAGCCGAGCATCCTCCTTGACGGCCAGCCGGTGCCTTTCGCCGACGGGCAGACGATCATGGACGCGGCGATGGCCGCCGACATCTTCATCCCGCATCTCTGTCACCATCCCGAGTTCAAGCCGCAGGGCAGTTGCAAGCTGTGCACGGTCAAGGCCAGCGGGCGCTACGTCTCGGCGTGCACGATGCCGGCGCGCGACGGCATGGAGGTCGAGAACAACTCGCCGGACCTCAACGACAAGCGCCGGACGCTGTTGCAGATGCTCTTCGTCGAAGGCAATCACTTCTGCCCGTCGTGCGAGAAGAGCGGCAACTGCATGCTGCAGGCGCTGGCCTACGAGCTGGAGATGCTCAGCCCGCACTTCGACCAGTTCTACCCCAACCGGCCGGTCGACGCGTCGCACCCGGAGGTGCTGCTCGACTTCAATCGCTGCATTCTCTGCGAGCTGTGCGTGCGCGCCAGTCGCGACGTCGACGGCAAGAGCGTTTTTTCGCTGTCCGGGCGCGGCATCGACAAGCACCTGATCGTCAATGCCGAGTCCGGGCGCCTCGCCGACAGCGATTTTTCCTGGGCCGACAAGGCGGCGCACGTCTGCCCGGTGGGCGTGATTCTCAGGAAGCGCGAGGGCTTCGCGGTGCCCATCGGCAAGCGTCGCTACGACGTCGAACCGATCGGCATGCAGGTCGAACGCCTCGCGGCGCGCAGCGCCGGCGAAGCGTACGAAGACTGTGGAGAGGGCTGAGATGGACGCTGTCGCAGGGAACCGCGAAGGGCGCCGGAAGGTGCGCCTGGCGACCGCGTCGCTGGCCGGCTGCTTCGGCTGTCACATGTCGTTCCTGGACATCGACGAGCGGCTCTTCGAACTCGTCGAACGCGTCGAATTCGACCGCTCGCCACTGACCGACATCAAGCACTGCGGTCCCTGCGACATCGGCCTGATCGAGGGCGGCATCTGCAACGCCGAGAACGTCCATGTGCTGCGCGAGTTTCGCAGCCACTGCAAGGTGCTGATCGCCGTCGGTGCCTGCGCGGTCAATGGCGGTTTGCCGGCGCAGCGCAACCACCTCGACCTCGGCCAGTGCCTGCAGGAAATCTACCTGACGGCGCCGGATGTCGTCAGCGGGCAGATTCCCAATGACCCGGAACTGCCGCTGCCGCTCGACAAGGTGCATCCGATCCACGAGATCGTGCGCATCGACTACTTCATCCCCGGCTGCCCGCCGTCGGGCGACGCCATCTGGAAGTTCCTCACCGACCTTCTCGACGGGCGCACGCCACGTCTCGGGCATCCGATGCTGCATTTCGACTAGGAGCGCAGCGATGCAACAAGGGCAAGGCTTCGCACTGGAAACCGCCGCTGCCGACGCAGGCACGCTGCGTCGCGTGGCCATCGACCCGGTCTCGCGGGTCGAAGGGCACGGCAAGGTGACCCTGCTGCTCGACGAGAACGACCAGGTGCAGCAGGTTCGCCTGCACATCGTCGAATTCCGCGGCTTCGAGAAGTTCATCCAGGGCCGGCCGTACTGGGAGGTGCCGGTGATGGTGCAGCGCCTGTGCGGCATCTGCCCGGTCTCGCATCACCTGGCGGCGGCCAAGGCGCTCGACCACGTCGTCGGTGCCGGCCGCCTGACGGCGAGCGCCGAGAAGCTGCGCCGGCTGATGCACTATGGGCAGATCCTGCAGTCGCACGCCCTGCATTTCTTCCACCTCTCGTCGCCTGATCTGCTCTTCGGCTTCGCGAGCGAGGCCGGCCGGCGCAACATCGTCGGCGTCGCCGCCGCCTACCCGGAGATCGCCCGGCAGGGCGTGCTCCTGCGCAAGTTCGGCCAGGAGGTGATCCGCCTGACGGCGGGCAAGCGGGTGCATGGCACGGGTGCGATCCCGGGCGGCGTCAATCGCGCGCTGAGCCGCGAGGAACGCGACGGCCTGCTCGCCGACGTCGGCCAGATCGTCGGCTGGGGCCGCGACGCGGTGCAGCTGGTCAAGCGTCTGCATGCCGCCGACCCGGCGCTGTACGACGTTTTTGGCGCTTTTCGCTCGCACATGCTGTCGCTGGTCGGCGCCGGCGGCGAACTCGACTTCTACGATGGCCAGTTGCGCGTTCGTGACGCCGACGGCGGCATTCTCGTTGACGCCTTTGACGTCGCCAACTACCACCAGTTGATTCGCGAAGAGGTCAAGGCCTGGAGCTACATGAAATTTCCCTTCCTCGCCGCGCTTGGCCCGCAGCAGGGCTGGTACAAGGTCGGGCCACTGGCACGGGTGCAGAACTGCGACCGCATCACGACGCCGCTCGCCGAAGCCGAACGCCGCGAATTCATCGACTACGGGCAGGGCAAGCCGATCCACGCACCCCTGGCCTACCACTGGGCACGGATGATCGAACTGCTGCACGCCGCCGAGACGATCGCCGAGCTGTTGCCCGACGACGACCTTTCCGGCAGCGAGCTGACCACCCGCGGCGAGCGTGGCCGCGAAGGAATCGGCGTCATCGAGGCGCCGCGCGGCACGCTCATTCATCACTATCAGGTCGACGACGACGATCTGGTGAGCAGCTGCAACCTCATCGTGTCGACGACCCACAACAATCAGCCGATGAACGAAGCGATCCGCCGCGTGGCCCGCCGCTACCTCGACGGTCGCCAGCTTACGGAAGGCCTGCTCAACCACATCGAAGTCGCCATCCGCGCCTTCGACCCCTGTCTGTCGTGCGCCACGCACGCGCTCGGCAAGATGCCGCTGCAGCTTGAACTGCGCGATGCGGCGGGGACGCTGCTCGGGCGCCTGAGCAGCGCCTCCTGACGTCCACGAAAGAACGCCGATGCCCCTGCCCCCGGTCCTCGTTCTCGCCTGCGGCAATCCCAGCCGCGGCGACGACGCGCTCGGGCCGCTGCTTCTCGAGCGCTTGCAGAACTGGCTGGACGGCGCGGGACTGGCCGCCGGCTTCGAACTGATCGGCGACTTCCAGCTCCAGATCGAGCACGCGCTGGACCTCGTTGGCCGGCATCTGGTGCTGTTCATCGACGCCGGCGAGCAGACCGCCGCGCCCTATGTCTTTCGCCAGGCACGTGCCGCTGGCGCCGGCGCCGCCAGTCCGAGCACGCACGCGCTATCGCCCGAGGCGGTGCTGGCGGTGCTGCCGCGCATCGATCACGAAGCGCCGCCGCCGGCCTTCGTGCTCTGTGTGCGCGGCGAAAGCTTCGCCCTTGGCGAAGGCCTGAGTGCGGCTGCCAGCAGTCACGCCGATGCGGCGTTCGAGCTGTTGCAGTTCCTGTGCCGTGCCGCCGAGCGCGATGTCTGGCTGACACGGCTGGGCGCTGGCGAGTAAGGGCAGGAGTACGGGCAGGCGCCGCCCTGCGAGTGTAGTGTTGCACGCGTAATGGAACGTACGTATACATCCCGGCCACCGCAGGGATTGCGCGCTCCTGTCGGGCTGGCTGAAAGTCGCGTCGGGAAGGCGGCAACACGCCAGCCCGCCAGCCCGCTCGTCATTGCGAGGAGGCGCAGCCGACGCGGCAATCCAGTTCCATCGTCTTACTATCGTCCGCCGCATCGACGACGCGAAGCGCAAGACCTCTGGATTGCCGCGTCGGCTCTTCGCCTCCTCGCAATGACGGTGTGTGGGGCATGAGCGCAAGGGGTGGCGACGAGGGCCGCCCCGCCATGGACCCTGCGAATCTCAGCCACCACAGGGTTTTCGCCCTGCTTTCAGCAGTCGCCAAAAGTCGCATCAAGAATGCAGCACTACACGAGTCAGGATGCGGCCGGCGCCGTGGACTGTGGTGAACCGTTCCGCCGCCGTCGCCCGGTCCGCTGTCCGGGATCCCACGATCACCCGGGTCGACGGGGCGGCCAGTATGGGCGTCGGTCTGCCACTCGGCGGCCAGGCCTCCGGCGCCGACAGCGGACGAGACCTTGCGCGCACTGGACGACGCCACGTTGTTGTTGATCAAGTCGTCGAACGACGCGCAACCGGCGAGACAGATCTCGTCGCTGACGCGATCGACCTTGCTTGGCAGCAGCAGGCTGTAGCCGCTGCCGGCGAAGGCGGATCCTCCGCCGCACGGGACTTTTAGCAAGTTCCACGCCATGAACGGCATGTCTATTGATTTCAATCGCTTGGACCGTCTCGTGCGCCTCGTTTGGCGGGCCGCTGTAAGGAATTCCGACAGCGGCAGCTCGCGAAAGGCAAGAACCGGCGGCGTTAGACTGCCCTGTCGCTTCCCGTCGTCGTGGCGCGCGTGCCGGAGGGTCTATGCGCTGATCGGGCCGATGCCTGGGCAGCGCGCGAACGACAGTGCTATATTGGCCGCGCCGGACGCGGGGTTCTGCCGCGGCGGGGGCACGGGCGTTTGCCGCGGAGGATGCCGGCTTGAATCCGCCACGCCGGGCAGTCATGGGGTTTCGTCCTTCGCTGCGCAAGCGGCGTGTGTTTTAGGGCAGGGTATGTGGAAATCAGTTCTCGCCATTTCGATCGGTGCCGCGCTTGGCGCGCTCTTGCGCTGGCAGTTCGGCATCCGGCTCAACAGCCTGTTTCCGACGATTCCGCCGGGCACGCTGGTGGCCAACCTCGTCGGCGCCTACCTGATTGGCCTGGCGGTGGCTTTCTTCACCTCGTTCCCGGCGATCTCGCCGGAATGGCGACTGCTGATCATCACCGGTTTCTGCGGCGGGCTGACCACTTTCTCGACCTTCTCTGCCGAACTCTCGATCTTGCTGCAGCAGGGAAGACTATCCTGGGCGCTGGCGGCGGCCGCGGCGCATGTCGTCGGCTCGGTGCTGATGACTTTCGCCGGCATGGCCACCGTCGTCTGGGCGCAAGGTTCGCGGTGAACGGTGCGCTGCCCGTCCGCCGGGCGGACAAGCAACGGAGGCAGGCATGCAAGGCTCTTTCCTGAGGTTGTACGTGCGCGAAAGCGACAAGCACGGCGGTCGCCTGCTCTGGGAGTGGTTGCTCGACCAGGGTAACCGGCTCGGCGTCCGCGGGGGCTCCGCATTCCGCTCGATTGGCGGCTTCGGGCGATCACATGCGGTGCACGAAGGCAGCTTCTTCGAACTGGCTGGAACGACCAGCATCGAGGTCGAGTTCGTCGTCACCGCGGAAGAGGCCGAGCGCCTGTTCGAGCTCATTCGTCAGGCACAGGTCCGGGTTTTCTACGTCCGCCTCCCGGCCCACTTCGGGGTGCTCAATCCAGACGCCAAGGACCCGTCCGAGCTCGGCAGCGACGATTGACGACCGCCGGCGGCGCGCGGCGAGGCCGCCATCCCGTGCCGCCTATCCGTGCGGATCAGTTGCCGCGGAAGGCGCGCACGCCGAGGATGACGCCGCCGACGAGCAGGGCGATGCCGATCAGCGCCGTGCTCCCGGGCAGCGCACCACGCAGGATGAACGCATAGGCGAAGGCGGCCAGCGTTTCGAAGACGATCAGCTGGCCGACGAGGGCGGCGGGCAGCAAGCGGCTGGCCCGATTCCAGAGCAGCGTTCCGAGCCACGAGGCGCAGAAGCCGAGCACCAGCATCAGGCCGACGTAGCGCCCGGCGTCTGCGCCGAGCGGAAAATCGAAGCCGCCGTGGGCGCGGAAATACAGCCCGGCAGCGGCCATGCCGAGCAGCGCCAGCGGCAGCGTGGCCAGGCCCTGCGCGATGGCCCAGGTGCCGGAAGCCAGCGCTGGCCGCTGCTGCAGCCAGCGCGAATTGCGCAGCGGGTACCAGGTCCAGGCGAAGACCGCCGCCAGGGCGAAGACCGTTCCCAGAAAATAATCCTGCGCGCTGCGCCGGTCGTCGAGCAGTGCCATCTCGTGGCTGTTCACCAGCGCGATACCGGCTGCGATGACCAGCAGCGATGGCAGCAGGCGGCGCCACGGCAGCGCCTCGGCACTGAAATTCGCGGCGATGGCGATGACGATCGGCAGGGTGCCGATGAGCATCGTCGGCAAGGGGGCGTCGGCGAGCTGGATGGCGGCCGACAGGAAGAGGTAGTAGAGAATGTTGCCGACCAGCGCCAGTTCGCAGGCCATTTGCCAGTCCTGGCGCTGCAGGAGCTGCAGTCGCGGCCAGTCGGTGCACGCCAGCATCAGGGCGATCACGCCGAAGGCGAGGTAGCGGCCGAAAGAGAGCATCGCCGGCGGATAGTCGGGCAGCATCAGCGGGACGACGAAGACCAGTCCCCAGAGCAGGCCGGCGCCGAGCGCGCAGGCGACGCCTTCGACCACGATGCGGCCGGCGGGCAGCGGTGGCCGAGCGCGCGTCGTGCTGACCTTGGCGGCCACGGTCATGGCGGCGCGCGGGCGTCGGTCTAGTGGCGAAAAGCCGGCAGGCGGGGTAGCTGCGGCAGCTCGACGGCGTCGAGCATGTTCTTGATCACCAGGCCCAGTTCGGTGTCGCCGACGATCGCCAGCTCACGGTTGAAGAACAGCGTGTCCGGGTCCTCCTGGCGGGCGAGCAACTGCAGGAAGGCCGAGAGGTTGGCGCTGAACGCCAGGTCAGGCGTCTCCGGCACTGTCGACAACGGCCGGAAAAGGCCGTCGCGATAGGTGAAACTGGCCTGCCCTCCGGCGTCGAGTACCTCGACGAGAAAGGTTCGCCCTTCGAGCAGGACCAGGCTGTCTTCCGGCAGCAGGCCGATCCTGGCGGCAAGGTTGAGCGCCGTCGCCAGAACCAGCGAGTGCGGCCACTGCGGCAGACGCGAGCCGAGCGAAGCGACCAGCGCGGGGAGTTTGAAACGGGGAATCGAGAATCCCTGGCTCATGAATGAATTCCTTTCGTTGCGGCGGCAGCCGGCGGGTGTTGCGCGATACCGGCGTCGCCAAACCAGTAGCCGTTGACCAGGCCTGCACTGGCCCAGGCGCTGGTATCGGGAGCGGATGCCCGCCCGTTCCGGGCGGCGTCGAAAGCAGCGATGATCGCTGCCATGGCGTGTGGCTGCGGGCTGATGCGCAGCACTTCGACGCCCATCTTGAGCAGTTCCGGTACCTGAGGCAAGAGGTTGTACGTCTGTGCGGACATGGTCTGGATGCCGTTGATGGCCAGAAAGGGCTGTCCTTCGCGCGTGCGCAGGGTCATCCCCTCGGGGTGGTCGAGGCACTTGAACTGGCAGTCGTCCTTGTTGAGGTCGTAATAGCGGGCCGTGAAGCAACGCGCGGAAAACGCCAGCGGCAGTTTGCCGAAAGCGAAGACCTCGGTTTCGACACCGGTCGGGCGGCTGTGGTGCAGCGTCTCGATCAGCCGGCGGTCGCCTTCGAGCGGCGGCACCCAGCGCTGCATGCCGTAGCGGGCGAAGGTGGCCAGCGTCGCTTCGTTGTAGATGTTGAGGTGCGGTCCGGCGACGAAAGGGCTGCCGGCGGCGACATTCACCGCGCCGAGATCGTTGGCTTCGAGGCGAGCGCCGCGGATTTCGCGCAGCTCGGCGCACAGGCGGCGCAGCGCTTTCAGGTCGCCCTCCGATTCGAGCAGCGCCTGCGCGGAAAGGACGACTTCCTTGCCCGCGTCGGCGAGGTCGCGCGCCAGCGCCAGCCAGTCGGCGACACGAATCTGCTGGCGCCGCGAGCAGACCACTTCGCCGATGTAAATGATGTCGATCGCCGGGTTGTGCGCCATCTCGGCGTAGAACTCGAAGACTTCGTGCTTTGGCCAGAAGTAGAGCAGCGGCCCGAGAGAGAGTTTCATGGCCATCCCGGCGCTCAGCGCCACGGTCGGTTGTAGGCGCCGAGCGTGACCTGGCTGCCTTCGGAGACGTGCGCCAGCTCGGCCTGCCAGGTGGGTTTGACGGAGAAGCTTCCGGGGCTCCTGGCCAGTTCGTCGAGCGCTGCGCGCAGGGCGCGCGTCACCTGCGCGACGTAGGTCGGACTGCGCTGCCGCCCCTCGACCTTGATCGCCGCGACGCCGATGGCGGCAATCTGCGGCAGCACTTCGAGGACGTTGAGGCTGGTCGGTTCCTCGAGTGCGTAGTAGGTGTCGCCATTGACTTCGAAGCGTCCCTTGCACAGCGTCGGGTAACCGGCCGGCTCGTCGTCGCCGAAGCGGTCGATGAGGATGCCGTTCAGGCGCGTGCTCATCACGCCGGGCGACCTTTCCCACTTGACGTACTTCGCCGGCGAACACGCGCCGACGGTATTCGGCGACTCGCCGGTGGCGTACGAGGACAGCCAGCAACGGCCCTCGTTCATCACGCACAGGCTGCCGAAACCGAAAACCTCGATGTCCACCGGCGTGTTGCGGATCACCGTCTCGACCTGCGCCAGCGTCAGCACGCGCGGCAGCACCGCGCGGCGGACGCCGAATTCGCGCTGCGCGAAATTGACCGCTTCGTAGCTGGTCGCCGAACCCTGCACCGAGAGGTGCAGACGCAGCTCGGGGTGGCGGCGGCTGGCGTAGTCGAGCAGGCCGACGTCGGCGAGGATCACCGCATCGACGCCGAGGTCGGCCGCGCCATCGACGGCGCGCTGCCAGTCGGCGACGCGTCCGGGCTGGGCGAAGGTATTGATGGCCATCAATACCTTGCGCTGGCGCGAGTGGGCGTAACGGATACCTTCGACCATCGCCTTGTGGTCGAAATTGAGGCCGGCGAAGTTGCGCGCGTTGGTGTCGTCGCGGTAGCCGAGGTAGACCGCGTCGGCGCCGTGGTCTACCGCCGCCTTGAGTGCCGGCAGGCTGCCAGCGGGGCAAATCAGTTCGGGAACTTGCGTGCGCGACATGCGAAACCTCGGCGAAGCCGGCCAGTGACGGGAACTGGCCAGTATAGTCAGCGCCAGCCTTTGGCCCTTGATTCGGGTCAACTCGGGCGGATTCGGGTGAACGCGGGTCAGCTGCGCGGCGATGACGCCAGGCGGGCACGCAGGTGACGCAGATAGGCCAGGCCGCGGATCGCCCGGCTGCCATACCAGGAGACCATTTCCCCGTCGATCAGCGTGGCGCGTGCGCCCGGCAGCTGCTCGGCCAGCTGCCTCAGGTGCCGTTCGCGAAACGCGTACGGTTCGCTGGCCAGCAGCAGCCAGTCGGCTTCTCGCGCCAGTGCCGGCAGATCGACTTCCGGATAGCGCAGGGCGCTGTCTGCCGGCAGGCTATCCCAGCCGGCAGCGGCCAGCATGCGCGAAATATAGGTGTCGCGGGCGACGCTGAGCCAGGGCTGCTGCCAGATCAGGTAGAGAACGCTTTGTCGCGGCAGGGTCCCGGTCTGGGTGCAGAGGGCGGCCCATTCGCGCTCGAAGTCGGCCGCCAGCGCCCTGCTTCGCGCCTCGACTTGCGGGTCGCCGCCGAAGATGCCACCGAGCAGCTCGTAGAGAGCGAGATTGTCGCGAACCGTCAGTGGGTGGGTGACGATCACCTGCGGCACGAACGCGTGCAGGGCGTCGACTTCCTCGCGGCGGTTCTCGTCGATATTGACGAGCACGTGTGTCGGCGCCAGGGCGCGCAGCTTGTCGATCGAGAAGCCCTTGGTGCCGCCGACTTTCGGCAGTCGCCGAACGATCTGCCGCGGATGAATGCAGAAGCCGGTTCGGCCGACGAGGTATTCGGCGAGGCCAAGGTCGACCAGCAGTTCGGTGAGGCTGGGCACCAGTGAGACGATGCGCGGGGTGTCCGCGCAGCGAGCGTGTTGCTTGCCGATCGCGTCGGACCATTGCATGATTGGCGTTTTGAGGTGAGAGAAGCGGAGGAGCCGATGCTAACGCAAAAACTGGCTGTCGTTACCGGCGCCGCACGCGGGCTTGGCCTGGCGGTGGCGCGCGATCTGGCCGCCGCCGGATGCCAGGTGCTGATGGTTGGCCGCCATGCCGAGGCGATCGAAGACGCCGCGCGGCAGTTGTGCGCGAGCGGTCACGACGTCCTCGCACACACCGCCGACGTGACCGACGCCGGTGCCGTCGCGGCCCTCGCGGCACGCCTGCGCCGCGAGTTCGGGCGTGCCGATATTCTGGTCAACAACGCCGGCGTGTTTCTCGAGCGCAAGGACTTCGCGCAACCACAGGCGGCCAGCGTCCTCGTCGTCGACCCGGAGTTGGCCGCCGCCGCCTACGCCGGCAATGCGCTGGCGCCGCTGCGGCTGATTCAGGCGATTGTCCCGCTGATGCGCGAAAACGCCTGGGGGCGCATCGTCAACGTCTCGTCGACCATGGGGCAACTGTCCGCCATGGGCGGCTCCTGGCCGGCCTACCGGATGTCGAAGGCGGCGCTCAATGCCTTGACCCGACTGACCGCTGCCGAACTCGAGAACAGCCCGATCAAGGTCAATTCGGTCTGTCCCGGCTGGTGTCGGACGGCGATGGGTGGCCAGGACGCGACGCGTAGCGTCGATGAAGGGGCCAAGGGGATCGTCTGGGCAGCCCTGTTGCCCGACGACGGTCCGAGCGGCGGCTTCTTTCGCGACGGCCAGCCGATCGACTGGTAGGGCCGGGCGAGCGCGGGCGACCTTCCCGGCGCGGCCCGCTACGCCGATGCCCGCGCCGCGCTCAGGCGCCGGGCG
>JEMY01000055.1 GCA_000585075.1 Candidatus Accumulibacter regalis
CGCCGGGGGCACAGGCCCCGGCGGCGGCGCGGCGGCGCAGCACCGACGGGCGCAGGGGCGATCGGCAAACGAGGGGCCGCTGACCGGGGCGGAGGCGAGCAGGAAGCGACGGCGCGCCGAAGCGGGCATGAGAATCTCCATTACGAAGTACCTTCGACCGGGTCCGTCCGGCCAAATTCCATCGGCAAGCCAGTGCGCGGGCGCCATGAGCGCGCCAGACGGCCAGACAGGGAGCGAATGAAAGTACAATACACGGTCTGCTCCCATTGTTCTCCTGCCGATCTGACCGGCGACCCGCTGCGTCACCGCTCATCTGATGATCCACTTCGCCCAAGACCACCCGCACCCGGCAAGAGACTGGCGAGCAGCACGCCGATGCTGAGTCGATTGCTGGTCGCCGTGCTGTGGCTGCTGCACTTCCTGCCGCTGCCGGCGCTGGCCTTCGTCGGCCAGACACTTGGCCTGCTGCTGTTTGGCCTTGCCGGCCGGCGCCGGCACATCGTGCTGGTCAACCTGCGCCTGTGCTTCCCGGAACTCGACGATGCACAGCGACGACGCCTGGCCAGGGAGCACTTCAAGGTCCTCGGCCGCAGCATGCTCGAACGCTCGCTCCTGTGGTGGGCAAGTACGCAGCGGCTGGCGCCGCTTCTGCAGGTCAAAGGCGAGGAGCGGATACGCCAACTGCTCGACGCCGGCCACCCGGTGCTGATGCTGACGCCGCACTTTGTCGGGCTCGACGCGGGCGGCGCCGCCATCGCCATGCGCTTCGACAGCGCGAGTATCTACGCCGTGCAATCCGACCCGGTCTTCGACCGCCTCCTGCACCGTGGCCGGCTGCGTTTTGGCGATCAACTGCTGCTCACGCGCCAGGATAGCGTGCGCGCCAGCGTCAGGGCGATGAAGTCGGGCCGGCCGCTCTACTACCTGCCGGATATGGATTTCGGCAGCAAGGAGTCGATTTTTGTCCCTTTTTTCGGCGTCCAGACGGCGACGATCAGCGGCCTGTCCCGTCTGGCGCGGCTGGCGGGGGCCGCCGTCGTTCCCTGCGTGACGCGCATCCTGCCCGGTGGCGCCGGCTACGCGGTCGAGGTCGGCGAACCGTGGGCGGATTTCCCGAGCGCCGACGTCGAGGCCGATACCCGCCGCATGAACGCCTGGATCGAAGCCGCCGTGCGCACTATGCCCGAGCAGTACTACTGGGTCCATCGCCGTTTCAAGACCCGGCCGCCGGGCGAGCCGCGCCCCTACTGAGTGGTGCGGGCGGCGACAGGCCGGGGCGTGCCGCGGCAAACGCAAGAGAGCCTCGTCCGACCGCCAGACACGCTGAAGTGCGGCAAGCTGCACAGCCATGCGCTCTGGCTTCCGGTAGAATCGCGCCTTACCGTCCACCACCCCTGCCGCCAATGGAATACCTCGCTTACTTCATCGACATCGTCCTGCACCTCGACAAGCACCTGGCGATGCTCGTTCAACAATACGGGCAGTGGATCTACGTCATCCTCTTCGTGATCATCTTTAGCGAAACCGGGTTCGTCGTCACACCGTTCCTGCCCGGAGATTCGCTGCTTTTCGTCGCCGGCGCGCTGGCCGCGGTCGGCGGCATGGACCTTGGCGTACTGATGGCTGTCCTGATGGCGGCGGCGATCCTCGGCAACACCCTCAACTACCAGATTGGCCGCTATCTCGGCCCCAAGGTCTTCCACTGGGAGCAAACGCGATTCTTCAACCGGGCGGCGCTCGACAAGACGCACGCCTTCTACGAGAAGCACGGCGGCAAGACTCTGGTCATCTCGCGTTTCCTGCCGCTCTTTCGCACCTTCGCTCCATTTGTCGCCGGAATTGGCGCCATGACCTACGCGCGTTTCACTTTCTTCAACCTGGTCGGCGGTATCAGCTGGGTCGGTTCGCTGACGCTGGCCGGCTACCTGTTCGGCAATCTGCCGTGGATTCAGAAGAACCTGACGCTGGTAATTCTGGCGATCATCGCCATTTCGCTTATCCCCCTGTTCATCGGCTGGCTGCAGCACCGCAAGACCGAGGCCCAGGCCTAGGATCTGCGCATGCTATCGGTCGTCATTCTGATCTCTGGACGCGGCAGCAACATGGCGTCGCTGCTCGCCGCCGCCGACGCGGGAACGCTGCCGGTGCGCGTCGCTGGCGTCCTCGCCAACCGCTCCGACGCGGGCGGGCTGGAAACAGCCGCCGCATGCGGCGTACCTACCCGCGTTGTTGACCACCGCCAGTTCGCTACGCGCGACGACTTCGACGCCGCCATGGCGACGGCGATCGACGCGTTTTCCCCCGACCTGGTCGTTCTTGCCGGCTTCATGCGCATTCTCGGCGCTGCCTTTGTCAGCAACTACCACGGCCGCCTGATCAATATCCATCCCTCGCTGCTGCCGAGCTTTCCGGGCCTGCACACGCACGCCCGAGCGCTGGCCGAAGGCGTCCGTATTCACGGCTGTACGGTACATTTCGTGACCCCCGATCTTGATCACGGCCCGATCATTGTCCAGGCCGCCGTGCCAGTCCTCGACGGCGACAGCGAAGAGACCCTCGCCGCGCGCGTCCTGGCGCAGGAGCATCAGCTCTATCCGCTCGCGGTACGCTGGTTTTCCGAAGGCCGTCTGCGTCTGTGCGCCGGACGCGTCGTCCTCGACTCGCCACAGCTTGACAGCGGCGCACTGATCGCACCCCAGACGTCGACGAGGTGAGTCGGCCAGCCGATGCCGATCGCCCTGCTCATCGCCGTCGCAGCCTCGCTCGGCGCGCATGCCCTGTTGCTCTTCGGTCCGGAGTTCGATTTGCCCCCCTTCCTTGAGCCACCGCCGCTGCTCGCCGAGCTCAAGCCAGCGCCGCTGATCGAACCGCCCGTCGAGCCGCCAGCGAAACCCGCGACGACGGCGGCGAGAAAGCGACCGGCGAAGCGCAGCAAAGCGCACGCCACTCCACCACCGACGGCCACACCCGTGTTGAACGTAGACGATTCGTCGACTGCGGTCGCCACGCCGACGATAGCGAACCCAAGTACCGGGCCGGCAGCGGTGCCGATCGGCCCGCTCGCGCTGGCGACGCCCTCGACTACCGCCGAAGGCGCGCCAAGTTCGTCGCGGCTGCCGGCGCGCGGGATGATTCGCTATCGCGTTGACCGCGGCGATCAGGGCTTCATGATTGGCGAGTCGACGCACGATTGGGTGGTCGTCGACGACGTTTACCGGATTACCGCGGTGACCGAAACCAAGGGTCTGGTGGCGCTGTTCAAGCCCTTGCGCATCGAACTCGAAAGCCGCGGCAAGCTGACCGCTGCGGGGCTGGTGCCGGAACGCTTCTCCACCCGCCGCGAGGGTCGCGCAACGGGCGAGCAGGCCGAATTCGACTGGCTGCAGATGCAGGTGCGCGTCGGCCAACGGCCACTACAAGCGCTTGACGCTGGCGCCCAGGATCTCCTCTCGCTGCATTACCAGCTGGGACTGCTCCCCGACCTGGCCAGCGGCACGGTCATGCCCGTGGCCACGGGCAAGAAATACGAGCAGTACCGATTCGAAGTCCTCGGCGACGAGGACGTCGAGACCCCTGCCGGAAACTTCCGCTCGCTGCACCTGCGGGTAGCTGGCGTCTCACCGACGGAAGTGTGGCTGGCCTACGATCGTTCGCTGCTGCCGGTGAAAATTCTGCATACCGACCATAAGGGCGCCGTTTTCGTCGAAACTGCGACGGCCATCGAATTGAGCGAGGAACCATGAGCGCGCGTCATACCGAAACCCGAATCAACCCGACCCGACTTACCGCGACCCGTTTCACCCCTGCCCTTTTCCACCATGGCCAGAAGCTGCTCTCCGAAGTGTTGCGCTCGGACCTTGCCGCCGACCGCGTCGTTGCCGACTATTTCCGCCAACACCGCGAACTCGGCCACGCCGATCGTGGCTTCGTCGCCGATGCAGTGTTCACCGTCCTGCGCCGCAAACGCTCGCTATCAGCGCGCTGTGCCGGCGAGCTGACCTCGCGCCGCTTGTTGCTCGCTGCGCTGGCCTGCCTGCAGGGCATGAACCGGCGCGAGCTTGGCGCCGTGCTGAGCGAGGCCGAAAGCCACTGGCTGGCACACGCCAAGGGCGTGCAGGTCAGCGAGCTGCCGGCGGCTGTGCGCCTGGATCTGCCCGACTGGCTGCATGGGCTGCTCAGCGAACAGTTCGCCGGCGAAGACATGGAAGCGCTGGTCGCCGCGCTGAACCAGCCCGCGCCTCTGGACCTGCGCGTCAATCCACTGAAAGTCGGACGCGAGGAGGTCCTTGAACGACTGCAGGCCGGCGGACTGAGGGCCGAAGCGTGCCGCCATTCACCGCTCGGCATCCGCCTGGCCGGCAAGCCTGCCCTGTCAAAGCACCCCCTGTTCGTCGACGGCAGCATCGAAGTACAGGACGAAGGAAGCCAGCTGCTCGCGTTCCTGGTGCAGCCCCGACGCGGCGAAATGGTCGCCGACTTCTGCGCCGGGGCGGGTGGCAAGACTTTGCTGCTTGGCGCCCTGATGCGCTCGCAGGGAAGGCTCTATGCCTTCGACGTTGCCGAACAAAGACTGGCCCGCCTGAAACCCCGCCTGGCGCGTTCCGGGCTGTCGAACGTTCATCCGGTACGCATCGATTCCGAGCGCGACATCAAGATCCGGCGCCTGGCAGGCAAGCTCGATCGCGTTCTGGTCGACGCGCCCTGTTCCGGCCTCGGCACCCTGCGCCGCAACCCCTCCCTGAAGTGGCGGCAGACGGCGGCAAGCATCGCCGAGCTGAGCACCAGACAAGCGGCCATTCTGTCCGCCGCCGCCAGCCTGGTGAAGGCTGGCGGCCGGCTGGTCTACGCAACCTGCAGCCTGCTCGAGGAGGAGAACGAGGCCGTCGTGCGCGCTTTCCTGGAGCAGCACTCGGAGTTTACCCTCTGCTCGGCGCAGGAAATATTCGCCAAACAGGCTATTGCCATCGACTGTGGCGAGCAGCTACGCTTGCTGCCGCACCGCCACGGAACCGACGCTTTCTACGCGGCAGCAATGGAGCGGCGATGAACGAAACGACCAAGCAGGCGACCAGCGAAGCGATAAAACAGGCTGCCGACGGCACGGCTGCTTTTGCGCGGCTTTTTCGGGATCTCTGGCGGGACATCCAGGAACCGGGATTCCTCTGGCAAATCCTGGCCCTGGCCCTCTGCCTGCTCGTCGCCTGGGGCTTGTCGCGCTACTGGCTGCGGCAGAAACACGCGCGTTCGAGCGCCGATCACGGCGTGCTGCGAACATTCGGGACCGGCAGCCTGAAGCGCATCGCCTTCCCCCTGCTGTCGCTGCTGCTGGTCCTGATCGTGCGCAAGATTTTCCGCCACTGGGAACTCGGACCGGTCAGCCTGCTCGATCTGGCGGTGCCCCTTCTGCTGTCGATGGCGCTGGTACGCGCAGCGATCTACGTCGTGCACCACGCCTTCGCGCCGAGCAGTTTCCTGGCCACTTCCGAGCGCCTCATCGCCACCAGCATCTGGATCGGCCTGGCGCTCTATCTCAGCGGACTTTCGGCACCACTGATCGACATGCTCGAACAGGTAAGCTTCAACGTCGGCAAGCAGAAGCTCGATTTGTGGACGCTGACCAACGGCCTGGTGACGATTTGCGTGACCGTGCTGGTCGCGCTCTGGATTTCCGGGATCATCGAAGCACGCCTGATGGCTCGGGAAACCCTCGACGCCAGCATCAGAGTGGTTCTTGGCCGACTGGTCAAGGCGCTGCTGTCGGTACTCGCCCTGTTGCTCAGCCTGTCGATCGTCGGCATCGACATCACCGCCCTGTCGGTGTTCAGCGGTGCGCTGGCCGTCGGTCTCGGCCTGGGTCTGCAGAAGATCGCCAGCAACTACGTCAGCGGCTTCATCATCCTGCTCGACCGCTCGATACGCCTCGGCAATGTGGTGGCCATCGACCCGCTGACCACCGGCGTCGTGACCCAGATCACCTCCCGCTACACGGTGGTGCGCACGCTGACCGGAACCGAAGTGATCATCCCCAACGAGTACCTCGTTTCGAACATCGTGCGCAATGAATCGTTCACCGATTCACGCGTGCGCTTCATTCTCAGCGTTCAGGTCGCCTATGGCACGGATCTCGACATTGCCATGCGCCTGATGCACGATGCCGCGCTGGCAAATCAGAGAGTCCTCGCCGACCCGCCGCCACAGGTGCTGTTGATGGCTTTCGCGGAAAGCGGCATCAATCTTGATCTGAATTTCTGGATCTCGGACCCACAGAACGGCACCGGCAGTATCCGCTCAGCGATCAACCTGGCGATCTGGCGGTCATTTCGCGATCACGGCATCCAGATTCCGTTCCCGCAACGCGAAGTGCGACTGGTGGGTGGCTTGCCAGCAGCGGCGGCGGCAGCGGCAGCGGCCGATTGAGCCCGGCGAGCAAGGCGCATGAACCGGGCACGAAAAAAACCCGCAGCTTGAATACTGCGGGATGCACCGCCCATCGTCGTCGATGGGCGGTCAGCGAGGGTGACTTGTTTGCCGGCCGACGCGACAGAGACGCGGGTGCTTGACCGGGCCAGCGCTGCCACTTCATCAAGCGTTCGACGACGGGCCTTCAACGATCCTTGCGGCGACTGCACTGCCAGCAGCGCGCGCCATACCAGACCGCAGCACCTCCGGCGGAAACCAGCAATGCCTTGAGCAGTTCCATTTCGCCGGCGCTGAGCAGATCCCAGGCGACGATCCCGACGAAAATACCGACGCCTTCGGCGATCGGTACAGAGGCGGGCGGTTCAGCCAAGACGTTCAGTTGGCGAAGGGCGCGTGCTGCCCTGCCTCGCCGCAGCCAGCGCAATGAAAGTCCTCCTGCTCAGGGCCCCCCGGGCAAGTGCAAGCGGCTTCTCGAGCGAAGAAATGTCGGCGCGTCGCGGCAAAGAACTGCTCGCAGCTGAGCTTGAATTCGTTCATTTTCTTGTCTTTCTCGGCAGATTTAGCAACAGCGGCCGATGATAGTGACGCGCAGCCGGCTCGTCTGCAGTCATTGCGTCAGCTTTCGGTGACGCTTTGTGACAGTGGCCAGGCGAGGGTGAAACGGGCGCCGCCAAGCGGAGACTCGGCGGCGCTGGCTGTGCCGTGGTGCTGTTCCATGACCAATTGCACGATCGCCAGCCCGAGACCGTAACCGCCGGTCGAGCGGTCGCGCGATCGATCGAGGCGCGTGAACGGCGAGAAGATCCTTTCTCGTTCGTCGGCCGGGATACCGATTCCGTCGTCGTCGACGTGCACCAGGATTTGCTCGTCGTCGACCTGCGCGCTGACGCGGATCTTCCCTTGCGCATATTTCATGGCGTTGCGCAGCAGATTGGTGATCGCGTGCGGCATCGTCCGGCGATCGAGCTCGACGTAGAGCATCGACGGCAGGGTCGCGGTATCGACCTGCAGGTCTAGCTTGCCTTCGAGCAGGCGGCTGGCCTCGACCTGTTCGTCAAGCCATGCCGCCAGCTCGACGGCGGTGAGCTGCAGGTCCGGTTGTTCGCGGCCGAAGCGCGCGTAGGTCAGACTGGCGTCGATCAGGCCGTCGAGTTCGTCGAGGTCGCCTTCCATCAAGCGCCACAGGCGCTCGCGATCGGCTGGCACTTCGGAGTCGGCCAGCATTTCGAGCGCAAAGCGGATGCGCGCGATGGGCGTGCGCAACTCGTGCGAAATGGCGCTCGACAGCTCCTTCTGCGTGGCAATCAGCCGCTGGATGCGTTCCGCCATCCCGTTGAGTGTCTCGGCGAGTGGTCCGAAGGCGTTGCTGCGCATCGCTGGCGCGCGCGCCTCGAACAGCCCCTCCCCCAGCGCGCGAGTGGTCTGGCGCATGGCTTCGAGGTCTCGCCAAACGGGATGGACCCAGAGCCAGACTGCAATCGCCAGGCAGACTCCGATCAGGCTCCAGGTCAGCAGGCTGATGCGCAGATCGAGCGGCATGCCCCGGTGGTACTCGGGGTTGCGGTCGGGCGAGATCGGGCCAACGACCAGGACCTGCGAGGTCTGCTTGAGTCGATGATAGAGAACGTCACCCTTGGCGTCGATGGCCAGCTCGCCGTTGTCGAGCTTCTCGGCCTGTTTCGGCGGCAGATGCAAGGTCCAGCGGTCGACGATATCGAGCCGATAGGCAAACTTCTGGTCGAGAGCGGCGACCGCCTGTGGCCACTTCGAACGCGGCTTTCGGAACAGTTCGTCTTCGATGAGCACGATGGTGCCGTGCATGAAGCGGCTGGTGTAATCGTCGGTGATGCCCTTGACCGCCGTCGAAATCACGAAATCGGCAAAAATGGCGATGGCCACGAAAGAACCCATGACCAGCAGGTAGAAGTTGAAGAACAGCCGCGACAGGCTGTAGTGCTCGCGCCAGGGCGCCGGCGTGTACGGCCCGAGGATCGACAGCAGTTTGCGGCTATTGCCAATCATGCTTGCTGAACAGATAGCCCTTGCCACGGACGGTCTTGATCCGGGTCGGGTTCTCGGAGTCGTCGCCAAGCTTGCGGCGCAAGCGCGAAATCCGTGCATCGATCGACCGGTCGAGGCCGTCAAAACCGATGCCACGCAGCTCCTGCAGCAAGTCGTCGCGTGACAGAACGCTGCCGGCGTGACGGGCAAGCAGCCAAAGCAGATCGAACTCGGCGGTGGTCAGGTCGATACAGTCCGCGCCCAGACAGGCGGTGCGCGTTGCCTGGCTGATGTGGAAGCTGCCAAAGGCAAGTTCGGCGGGTCTGCCCGTTTCCGCACGCTCACCGGTGCCGCCAGCGCTGCTTGGCGAACGGCGCAACAGGGCCTTGATCCTGGCCAGCAAGAGACGGGGCTGTACCGGCTTGGCAATGTAATCGTCGGCGCCCAGTTCCAGGCCGAGGATCTGGTCGAAGTCTTCGTCACGGGCGGTGAGCATCAGGATCACCCCCTGGTAACGCGCCCGCACGGCACGGCAGATCTCGAAGCCGTCCTTGCCCGGCAGCATGACGTCGAGAATGACCAGGTCGGGCCGCTCGACAAGAATGCGGGCCTCGGCCTTGCTGCCGTGCCCCTCGACCAGGACCTCGAGGTCGTTCTTGCGCAGGTACTCGGCGGTCAGCTCGGCGAGGCGCTCGTCGTCCTCGACCAACAGGATTCGTGTTTTCATCCGCCAATGATAACGGCTTGTCGGCCGCGGATGAACCTGCCCGTCGACGATCGGCACCGGCAAGGCCTGCGGGCCGCGAGAAACAGGGCCAGCGTCACTGCGCGCAGAGCGCTGGCTGCACCTTCGCGGGCTGTTTGGCGCGGCGTCACTATTGGCTTAGAATTGCAGGTTCGATCTTGAGAGGGTGATCTATGTACGCTGGATTAGTCGACTGGCCTTGGTGGGGCTACGTGCTTGCAACGCTGGCTTTGACCCACGTGACCATCGCCTCGGTAACCATCTTCCTGCACCGGTATCAGGCGCATCGTGCGCTCGAACTGCATCCACTCGTGGCGCATTTCTTCCGTTGCTGGCTCTGGCTGACCACCGGAATGGTGACCAAGGAATGGGCGGCTATCCATCGCAAGCACCACGGCAAGTGCGAAACTGCCGAGGACCCACACAGCCCCCAAGTGTACGGCATCCATCGCGTCCTCTGGGCGGGCGTCTTTCTGTACGTCAAGGAGGCCAGAAATACCGAGACCCTGCAACGTTACGGTCATGGAACGCCGAACGACTGGATCGAGAATCACCTCTACAGTCCGTGGCACAAGCTCGGCGTGGTGGTCATGCTGGCCATCGACATCGCCGTCTTCGGCGTTCTTGCCGGACCACTGATCTGGGCCGTGCAAGTGGCCTGGATTCCGTTCTGGGCAGCCGGCGTGATCAACGGCCTCGGCCATTTCTGGGGCTACCGGAATTTCAGCACCGACGACGCCAGCACCAACCTCTCGCCGCTCGGCATACTGATCGGCGGCGAGGAGCTGCACAACAATCATCACGCCTTCCCGACCTCGGCCAAGCTCTCGAATCGCTGGTACGAATTCGACATCGGCTGGCTCTATATTCGCATCCTTGCGGCGCTGGGCCTGGCACAGGTCAAAAAGGTCGCACCAAGACCGCGGCTGGGAACGCTGCGGCCGGTGGTCGACCTCGACACCCTGCACGCGGTGATCGCCAACCGCTACGATGTCCTCTCGCGCTACACCCACTCGCTGAAGCAGGTCTATCGCGAGGAAATCGGCAAGCGCCAGGACGGCAGTCGTTTCAAGGGCCTCAAGCCCTGGCTGGCGGAACACGCCGGTGACGTCCCGCAGGAATTGCGCGGGCGGCTCGAGTTGCTGCGCGGCGAGAGCCGAGCGCTGCACACCCTCTACGCCATGCGCCAGGAGCTGGTGGCAATCTGGGAGCGCTCGAACGCTTCGCGCGAGCATTTGCTCAAGACCCTGCAGGACTGGTGCGAGCGTGCCGAAAACTCAGGCGTCCGCCAGTTGCAGGAACTGTCGATGCGCCTGCGCAGCTACGTTCCGGCCTGACGAAGAGCCCAGTGCGCCTCTCGCTGCGTGCCTGTTTCGGCGTACTGGCGCTGCTTGCCCTTGGCTTGACCGGCACCGGCTGGCTGATTGGCGAGCTCCTGCAGCTGCAGCCGTGCCCCTTGTGCATCTTTCAGCGTCTGCTGTATCTGCTGATCGCCGGCCTTGCCCTGTGCGGCGCGCTGCTGCCCGGCTGGTGGCGCATCTGGGGAGTACTGATGGGCCTGAGCGCGGCCGGCGGGCTGGCCACCGCCAGCTACCAGACCTGGCTGCAGCAAAATCCCGAGAGCAGCCTGGCCTGCGGTTTCGGCGAGCCAACCGTTATCGAGCAGATCGTAAACTGGTTTGGCGTGCGCTGGCCCGACCTCTTCCTGGCGACGGGTTTCTGTTCGAGCAAGGACTGGGTCTTTCTTGGCCTGTCGATGGCCAACTGGTCGATTGTCTGCTTCCTGGCCTTCATGGTTGCTGCCGCGCAACTGGTCGTAAAGGGCCAGCGGCCCTGACCGCTGCGCCGCTCGTTCAGGAGCGGCCGGTACTGCCAAAACCGCCGTCGCCGCGCGAGCTCGCGGCAAAATCGTCTACGACGTTGAACGCCACCCGCAAGACCGGGACCACGACCAGTTGCGCCAGACGCTCGAGCGGTTGCACGGTGAATGCGTTGCGGCCGCGATTCCAGGTCGATACCATCAGCTCGCCCTGGTAGTCGGAATCGATCAAGCCGACCAGATTGCCGAGGACGATGCCGTGCTTGTGGCCAAGACCCGAGCGCGGCAGGATCATCGCCGCCAGACCGGGATCGGCAAGGTGGATCGCCATTCCGGTCGGAATGAGCACCGTTTCGCCCGGCCCGATTTCCATCGCGGTGGCGATGCAGGCGCGCAGATCCAGTCCGGCTGAACCGGCGCTGGCGTATTGCGGCGGCCTGTCGCCCAGGCGCGAGTCGAGCAGCTTGACGTCGATCGACACCACTCCAGCCCCGTTCATCAGACTTTCTCCAGCAACAGCGCGACGCGGGCCACGAGTTGCCGCGCCAGATCGATCTTGGGTGCAGGTGGGAGCGGATGCGCACCGTCATCGTCAAACAGAATCAGCGTGTTGCAGTCGCCGGAAAAACCGTCCTGAATGAGGTTGCCAACGATCAGCGGGATCTTCTTGCTGCGCCGCTTGCTTTCCGCGTACTCGGACAGGTTTTCGCTTTCGGCCGCGAAGCCGACGCACAGCGGCGGACTAGGTAGCGCAGCGACTTCGCCGAGGATATCCGGGTTGGCGACCAGTTCGATGGACGGCGGCGATGCCTGCAGGCGCTTCTTGATTTTCTGTTCGACGACCTGAGCCGGCCGGTAATCGGCGACCGCAGCAACGGCGATGAAAACGTCGTGCGCAGCAACCTGCTGGTGAACGGTTGCGTGCATCTGCAAGGCGCTGGTCACGGCGATGCGCCTGACACCGACCGGGCAAGGCAGGCTCACGGGCCCGGAGACCAGCGTTACCTGAGCACCCGCCTCGTATGCCGCGCGGCTGATCGCATAGCCCATCTTGCCACTCGACAGGTTGGTGATTCCCCGCACCGGATCAATCGCTTCAAAAGTCGGCCCGGCGGTGAGCAATACGCGTTTTCCGGCGAGCAGCTTCGGCTGAAAGTACGCCACCAGGGTGTCGCGAATTTCTTCCGCTTCCAGCATTCGCCCGGGGCCGCTTTCGCCACAGGCCTGATCCCCACGGCCCGGACCGACGATGAAAACGCCGTCGCCACGCAAAGTGGCGACGTTACGCGCAGTGGCCGGGTTCTCCCACATTTGCCGGTTCATCGCCGGCGCCACCAGCAAGGGGCAGTCGCGCGCCAGCACCAGGGTGGTGAGCAGATCGTCGGCCAGCCCGTTGGCCAGCTTGGCGAGAAAGTCTGCCGACGCGGGGGCGACCAGCAGCGCATCGGCGGTCCGCGAGAGATCGATGTGCGCCATGTTGTTAGCCACCCGCGGATCCCATTGGTCGGTGAACACCGACTGACCGGAGAGCGCCTGGAAAGTGACCGGCGTCACGAAATGCGTTGCCGCTTCGCTCATCACCACCTGCACGCTGGCGCCGTCCTTGACCAGCAGGCGGACCAGTTCCGCCGCCTTGTAGGCAGCAATGCCACCACTGACGCCGAGGACGATGCGTTTTCCCGCGAGTTCCATGCGCTTTGCTCTTCATCCGGTTGGGGTTGTCTGGCGGCACATTCTACTGGAGAAGGTCGCCCGACGGCGATCAGCGGCCGCCCGGCAACGATCCCGGCTCCCGATGGCCGCCGCTGGCTGCGGCCTATCCATAGCCATTAACAATCGCGAATATACCCACAATCAATTGGCCCAATGGTTCGCCAGATCCTAGACTGGCTTCATCGGGCCCCGGTACACGCTCACATGCCGCCGCCCGGTCCAGCTTGAACCAACCCAAAGGAGTCCGACTGATGAGCATCAAGAAACTCACCACCGCTGCCGGTGCGCCGGTAGTCGACAACCAGAACACGATGACCGCCGGCCCGCGTGGCCCGGTCCTGATGCAGGATATCTGGCTGCTCGAAAAGCTCGCCCATTTTGATCGCGAAGTGATCCCTGAGCGTCGCATGCATGCCAAGGGTTCGGCCGCCTACGGCCGCTTTACCGTCACCCACGACATCAGCGAATACACTCGCGCCAGGATTTTCTCGGCGGTAGGCAAGACGACCGAGCTGTTCGCACGCTTCACGACCGTTGCCGGCGAGCGTGGCGCCGCCGACGCCGAACGCGACATCCGTGGCTTCGCAGTCAAGTTCTACACCGAGGAAGGCAATTGGGACCTGGTCGGCAACAACACGCCCGTCTTCTTTCTGCGCGACCCTCTCAAGTTCCCCGACCTCAACCACGCCGTGAAGCGCGATCCGCGCACGAACATGCGCAGCGCCACCAACAACTGGGATTTCTGGACGTCGCTGCCCGAAGCCTTGCATCAGGTGACCATTGTCATGAGCGATCGCGGCATCCCCGCCAGCTACCGCCACATGCACGGCTTCGGTTCGCACACCTTCAGCTTCATCAACGCTGCCAACCAGCGTTACTGGGTCAAGTTCCATTTCCACAGCCAGCAGGGGATCAGGAACCTCAGTGACGCCGAAGCCGAAGCGATGATCGGCAAGGATCGCGAGAGCCACCAGCGCGACCTCTTCGAAAGCATCGAGAAAGGCGACTTCCCGAAATGGACGCTCTCTGTGCAGATCATGCCCGAGCAAGACGCGGCAAACGTTCCCTATCATCCTTTCGACCTGACCAAGGTCTGGCCGCACAAGGACTATCCACTGCTCGAAGTCGGGGTCATGGAGTTGAATCGCAATCCGGAGAACTTCTTCGCCGAAGTCGAGCAATCGGCTTTCAACCCGGCGGCGGTCGTTCCCGGCATCAGCTTCTCGCCCGACAAGATGCTGCAGGCGCGCCTCTTCTCCTACGGCGACGCGCAACGCTACCGGCTCGGCGTCAATCACCACCAGATCCCGGTGAACGCTCCACGCTGCCCGTTCCACAGCTATCACCGCGACGGTGCCATGCGCGTCGATGGCAACCAGGGCGGCACCCTGGGCTACGAGCCGAACAGCTTCGGCGAATGGCAGGAGCAACCCGACTACCGCGAGCCGCCACTGTCGATCGAAGGGGCGGCCGAGCACTGGAATCATCGCGACGACGGCGACTATTACTCGCAGCCTGGGGCCTTGTTCCGCCTGATGAACGCCGAGCAGCAACAGCTGCTCTTCGACAACACGGCCAGGGCCATGGGCGACGTACCCGAGGAGATCAAGCTGCGCCACGTCGGCAACTGTTGCAAAGCCGATCCGGCCTACGGCGCAGGCGTCGCCAAGGCGCTCGCTATCGCCCCGGACAAACTGCCGAAGTAGAAGCCAACCGGTTGGCCCGCTCGCCGCGTGCAGGCTGCGGCGAGCGGGCCATTCACTTCCCTCCTGACGAGCGTGGGATAATCCGCCGATGCCTGCAACCCCCGTTACGCCCACCATGACCACCATCCACCTGCTGCCCGATCTGCTGATCAGCCAGATCGCTGCTGGCGAAGTCGTCGACCGACCCGCTTCAGTGCTCAAGGAGCTGCTCGAAAACGCCCTCGACGCGGGCAGCTCGACGATCCAGATCCAGCTCGAGGAAGGGGGCGTCAAACTGATCCGCGTCAGCGACGACGGTTGCGGAATCGCGCGCGACGAACTGGCGCTCGCCCTCACCCGCCACGCGACCTCGAAGATCGGCTCGCTTGAGGATCTCGAACGTGTCGGCACGCTCGGCTTTCGTGGCGAAGCGCTGGCCTCGGTCGCCGGCGTCGCGCGGGTCACGCTGACCAGTCGCCCGCGTGGCGAGCGCGGCGACAGCGGCGCGCCAGGGCACGCCTGGCGGCTCG
>JEMY01000056.1:0-93246 GCA_000585075.1 Candidatus Accumulibacter regalis
GAAAAACGATCCGGTTCGAGGACGTGGGTGTGAACCGCGGACCCAAACGCCATCGCCGGCGTGGGTGGCGACGGATGATCGAGGGCTTCGCGCAGATGCGCGGGGCTCTTGAGCAGCTTGATGATTCCCGAATGCCCGATCGATTGATCGGCGTGGTATTGCTTGGCCGGCATGCGCAGCAGGCCAGGATGTCTGACGTCCATGGTGCCTCCAGAAAAAAAAGCCGGAGTCACCAGCCCCTTCCGGAGAGGGCCTCCCCGGCTGGGTGGATGAAAATGCTGTTTGTTTCGTGCGGCCAGCTACCGCGACTTGCTCGGGCGAAGAATCGCTCGATCAAAGCCTGCTTTCCGGAGGGCGCTTTGGAAACGCACTCGGGAAAGCCCCGGCAAGCCGGGGCGTGGTTCAGTTCGCTGCTTGTTCTTGCTTCGAGAGGGCCAGAGCCCGTCGAAGCAGCCGGCGGGTTTCCGGGTCGGTGCGCCCTGCCTGGAGTCTCTGGTGGAGATCGCAAGCACGATTCATCGAGAGCGCCGAAAAGAGTCGAACGAGAAGCGGGTTGGATTGCACGACTTGATCGTGCGCGGGATCGAAAGCCATGTTCAGAGCCCCAGCGCGCGAACAATCGGACGGCTGATGATCCAGCCGGTGATGCAGCAAGAAAGAAGAACGAGTGCCATGAGATGCCTCCATTAAGAAATACAGGGCATCCCTCCCCTGATGCGGAGGCGATGCCCCGCAGGGGGATGAGCGTTCAGGCGATCACTTCAAACGAAGCCTCACCGCTCTTGGCGGGATCGATGTCGATCCCGGTCCGGCGCCGGTAAGCCGGTCGATCGTATTGCTGCCAATGAGTGCTGGTGACCTTCACCGGCTCGGGCGCTGCCGTCGCTTCGGGTCTACGGTTCAAGAAGCTCTTGAGGCCTTGTGCTGCAGAGCGGAAAAACGACAGAAGCAAGTGAAGCCCTGCCAACATGGCGAGGACGAGAATGACACGTTCCATGAGCGAACCTCCTGAGGTGGAGGACGGTCGGCTCCCGGCCCGGGAGGAGGACCGCCCGGTAGGGAAAAGACGTGACGACCTGCTCAGAACGGCTCCATGGCCGGCACTTCGTCACCGTCTGAACTGCTTGCCTGGTCAGACGAAACCCTGTTGGCACGACGAGGGACGGAGCCCGATGCTTTGGCGTCCTTCGCCGATGGACGAGCACCGAGCATCTGCATTTCGCTGCCGATGATCTCGACGACGTAGCGATCCTGACCTGCGCCGTCCTGCCACTTGCGGGTCTGGATGCGACCTTCGACGTAGATCGGGGAGCCCTTCCTGAGGTACTCGCCGACGACTTCGGCCGTACGGTTGAAGAAGACCACTCGGTGCCATTCGGTGGTTTCCTTGCGTTCACCGGACGACTTGTCCTTGCTGATCTCCGTCGTCGCGATCCGGATGGTGGCGATCGCTTCGCGGCTCTGGGTGTAGCGGACCTCGGGGTCGGCGCCGAGATGGCCGATGAGGGTAACTTTGTTCAACGAGGGCATATGGCCTCCTGACAAGAAAGGCAGGGACGCCGCCATATCCTGACGGGGCTACCCCGCCGGGGGTTGGAGAGAATGCTGTTTATGAAGAAGGCCAGCTACCTTCACTTCGATCGTCATAGACGGAACGAGAGATGGCTGAATTCTCTGCCGCCACGGTCGTCGCAGGAGTTCGAAATGCGTTGCTTCTGGTCGCATTTCGAAGGTCGCCCTCGCGGCGCAAGCGATACGCTGGGCTTGATCGACACTCCGGGAGACGGCAGATGGCACAGCGACAGAGGAACGATTCGACGCACATTCCATCGGTCCGGCAGGACAACAGCCGGCCCTTCCTGACGCAGAAGGCCTTGCTCAATTCGCTGCACGCACAGCAGATATTTGACCGTGGCTACGAGATGTGCGCCAACGCGCTGTTCTCGTTGAGCGTGGTCTTGCGATTCATCGGCAGTGAAGAGCGGGCGCAGGAAGTCGATACCTTGGTCGACACTCAGATCGACCAGACCCTGGAGGAGATTCGCAAAGAGTCGCTGCGGCTGAAGGAAGTTGCCGAGGGCAATGGCATCGAAACCGCGATCGGCTACACCAGCGCCAAGACCATCGATGTACAGATCACCTCGCCGCGCTCGATCAAGTATCTGGCGATCATCCGCGAGTTCGACGCGATGATGACCCACCTGGATGCGCTCTGGCTGTCATGCGTCATCAGCGACAGCCAATACGCGCGCGGGGTCTATGAATGGAAGCGGCGGATTCTTCGTCTGGCCGGACAGATCCGGCAGCTCGCTACGCGTGCGGTGCTGGCGGCACGGCGGAAGGAGACGGCGAGTGAGACGGTGGCTGACGCGAGCGTTACTCCGGTGGTGGAGTCTGAGAATTCGGTGAGGGAAAGCGCTGCCAGAGACATCTCGGGAACCAGGTAAGTGGCGATCACCGCCGTCACGGGTTCGGGGGCTGGGGGCAACAGGGATGGTACGGGCGAAGATTCGATCCGGAGCGATCCAAAAAAAGGACACAAGGACTGCGCCGTGGCCATGAAGCAGATCTTCGTCGAGCTTCCGACTGTGGCCAGAATGCTCACCCTGTCCGAATCAACGGTGCAGGCCATGGTGCGCCTTGGATCTGGCCATTTCCCTCAGCCGCGGCAAATATCCGTGCGACGCGTCGGGTGGCTGCTGCGAGAAATAGAGGAATGGGCCGAATCACGGCCGGCGTCCGACCTTCCACCTCCACCCAACACCGGAGCAAGAAAACCGCGGGTCGCTACACAGAAGCAGCAAGATACTCCAGGTGATCAGAAAGTCGCTTGAGCCACCCTGCCCGCTCAGAATCGTAAGCGTGCTTGTTGTAGACACCAAGCACGCCAGGCAGCATGTGCCCAAGTATTGATTCTCCAACCGCGTCCGGACAGCCCATTGCGGCAAGCAAGGTGCGAGATGTCCGCCGCAGATCGTGTGGTGACCAGCGCGAAACGGGAAGCCTTGCCCGCGTGGTGTCAACCCGCGTCTGGCAGTACGGCTGGCGAAAATAGACCGTCGCCTGGATGGTCTTCTGCTCGACGGCACGGATTTTCCCGTCACGCGTTTTGGTTGGGAACAGCAGCCCGTCTCCGTAACGATCTTTCCGGCGCATGGCGACAGCCAAAGCCCGACCAAATAAGGGAACGCGCAGGTCCGTGGAATTTTCGTGGCGCGCACTCTTGGTTCGTGCTTTCGGTATCACCCACCACACCAGACCATCGGCTTCCCGATGAATCTCCCTCCCTTCCATGCCGACAATCTCAGCACCGCGCGTGCAGGTCCAGAGGTATAGAGTGAGCGCGTCCTCGATTAACCGACTAAAGTTCGGCAGCCATCGAATCAGTGCACCAACCTCGTCTGCAGACAGAACCCTCTGCGCCGTTCCAACCTTCTCACCAGCGATCTGTTTCCCCTTTGACCTGATCTTGCCTCGCATGATCAACCGCCACCAGTTTGGGCAAGACTCTGGCAGCCTTCCCGAGTCGACTGCGTAGTCCCACGCTGCGCCTAGCTCCGCGCGCAGTTTTCCGGCCTGCACCGGCGCCGTTTCGGCATACCGCTTAATCAGATCAAACGCTTGAGCACGGGAGATTCTTGACGCTTCCAGATTTCCCGTATCGCAGAGCATCGTGTCGAACATGCGTTTGACCTCTGTAACACCCTTGCTCGCTCGCGTCGGCGCAACATGGCCTTGCCAGTAGTCGTAACACGCCTGCGCCACCGTATACGGCGGAGATGCTGCGGCACCCTTCTCGACGATGGCGAGCCGCGCCTGCTCTCTTTCGGATCGCGCCTCAGCAGCAGGATCTCGGCCTGAATCGCGCTGATCGCGCAACTTCTCCCAGGCGACAAACGCCGCATGCACTGATACGGCTGGCCACATGCCGATCTTAACCTGCCGCAACCGCTGATCGAGCGGGCTCCGGTATCGGTAAGTCCATGTCGTTCGGTCTGAGTGGGCTTCTACGCGAAGGCCAGGGGCCTCCGCACTGGTAATATGCTGCCCTGGCTGCAGTAACTTGATTGCCCTCGCATCGAACCCCATGGCGATCTTTCAGTATAGGTTTTCAGGGCCCGCCGGTTCGGCGGTATAGGTTTTGAAAAATACACCAAAAAACCTATACTGAAAAGCCAAGTGTGGATAGGTCTAGCTGGACTTCCCTGAGCCTCGCGACATCCGAAACACCAAAGAATTAAACAAACACATCAACGGCTTGCGATAAATATGGCGAAAAATCAACAAGCAACCGACGCCACAGAACCATCGCACACCCCGATGATGCAGCAGTACCTGAGCATCAAGGCGCAGCATCCGGGGCTGCTGGTCTTCTACCGCATGGGCGACTTCTACGAACTATTCTTCGACGACGCGGAAAAAGCCGCGCGACTGCTGGACATCACGCTGACGACGCGCGGGCAGTCGGCTGGGCAGCCGATCAGGATGGCCGGCGTGCCGTATCACGCGGTCGAACAGTATCTCGGCAAACTGGTGCGGCTGGGCGAATCGGTGGTCATCTGCGAACAGATCGGCGACCCGGCGACGAGCAAGGGCCCGGTCGAACGTGCGGTGGCGCGCATCGTCACGCCGGGGACGCTGACCGATGCGGCGCTGCTCGACGAAAAGCGCGACACGCTGCTGCTCGCCGTGTCGATGACCCGGCAGCTCGCCGGACTGGCGTGGATCAATCTGGCGAGTGGCGAGTTTCGCGTCTGCGAGGTCGCGCCGCCGAAACTGGCCGCGACGCTGGAACGGATTCGCCCGGCCGAGATCGTCGTCGCCGAGACCCTGGCAGCAGACTTCGCCGCCGACGTCGCGCTCACCCGCCGGCCCGACTGGCACTTCGACGTCGAGGCGGCGAATCGCGAGCTGCGCACCCATTTCGGCACCACGTCGCTCGCCGGCTTCGGCACCGACGGCCTGCGGCCGGCGATTGCTGCCGCCGGCGCGCTGCTGCGCTACGCGCAGGCGACGCAGGCGCGCGCGCTGCCGCACGTGCAGGCGCTGATCGTCGAACGCGACGCCACGTATCTGGGCCTGGATACGGCCACCCGGCGCAACCTCGAACTCACCGAGACCCTGCGCGGCCAGCCGGCGCCGACGCTGTGCAGCCTGCTCGACAACTGCAGCAGCGCGATGGGCTCGCGGCTGCTGCGCCATGCCCTGCATCACCCGCTGCGCGATCCGGCAATCCCCAGCGCCCGGCACGCGGCGATCGCCATGCTCCTAGACGCGGGTGAGTCGCCGCTGCGCGCGCTGCGCCAGAGCTTGCGCTGCCTTGCCGACATCGAACGCATCGCCGGGCGAATTGCGCTGTGCAGCGCGCGCCCGCGTGACCTGTCTAGCCTGCGCGACAGCCTGCAGCTACTCGAGGAACTGCGCGCGCCGCTGACCGACAGCGCCGCGCCGCTGCTCGCCGAACTGCACGCACAACTGGCCACGCCGCATGCGGCGCTCGATCTGCTACAGCGGGCGATCCTGCCCGAGCCGGCGAGCCTCGTCCGCGACGGCGGCGTCATGGCCAGCGGCTTCGACGCCGAGCTCGACGAGCTGCGCGCGCTCAACGACAACTGCGGCGCTTTCCTGCTCGAACTCGAAGCCCGCGAACGCGAGCGCACGGGAATCGCCAACCTGAAGGTCGAATACAACCGAGTGCATGGCTTCTTCATCGAAGTGAGCAACGCGCAGGCGACCAAGGTGCCCGACGACTACCGGCGCCGGCAGACGCTGAAGAACGCCGAGCGCTATCTGACGCCCGAACTAAAGGCTTTCGAGGACAAGGCGCTGTCGGCCAAGGAGCGCTCGCTGGCGCGCGAGAAGCTGCTCTACGACAGGGTGCTGGCCGAACTGCAGCCCGAACTTCCGCGGCTGCAGCAGATCGCGCACGCGGTTGCCTACGTCGATCTGCTCGCCGGCTTCGCCGACACCGCGCAGCGCCGCAACTATTGCCGGCCGCTGTTTTCGTCCGAGCCGGGCCTGTCGATCGAGGGCGGCCGTCACCCGGTCGTCGAGGACCAGCTGCCGGGCGGCGCCAGTTTCATCGCCAACGACACGCGTCTTGGCGACGGACGCCGGCTATTGCTGATCACCGGCCCGAACATGGGCGGCAAGTCGACCTACATGCGACAGACGGCGCTGATCGCCCTGCTCGCCCACGTCGGCAGCTACGTGCCGGCGAACAAGGCCGTTCTCGGGCCGCTCGACCAGATTTTCACGCGCATCGGCGCCGCCGACGACCTCGCCGCGGGGCGCTCGACGTTCATGGTCGAGATGACCGAGTCCGCCGCCATCCTGCATCATGCGAGCGAGCGCAGCCTGGTGCTGATGGACGAGGTCGGGCGCGGCACCTCGACTTTCGATGGCATGGCGCTGGCGTTCGCGATCTGTCGCCACCTGCTCGAGAAGAACCGCTGCCTGACGCTGTTCGCCACCCATTACTTCGAGCTGACGCTGCTCGCCAACGAATACGGCGAACTGGCGAATGTGCATCTCGGCGCCGTCGAACACGGGGCCGGCATCGTCTTCCTGCACGCGGTCGAGGAAGGTCCGGCCAACCAGAGCTACGGTATCCAGGTCGCCGCGCTGGCCGGCATTCCGGCGTCGGTGCTCAGGGCGGCGCGCCGGCAGTTGCGCGAGTTCGAGCAGCGCGCGTCGATCAACCCGCTGCAACCGGACCTCTTCGCCAGCGCACTGGCCAGCGCCGCCGAAGCCGGCGAGCCGGCCATCGATCCGGCGCTCGAACACCTGCGCAGCGTCGACCCCGACCAACTGACCCCGCGGCAAGCGCTCGACGTGCTTTACGCCTTGAAGGCGCGGCTGCAATGAACTCACCCGCGACGACAATGCGCAGTCTGCTCGGCGGCCTCGGCCTGCTGCTCGCCGTCGGCCTGCACGCCGAAACCTGGCGCTTCGCGGTCATCGGCGACACGCCGTACAGCAGCTACGAAGAACGCCAGCTACCGGCAATGCTCGACGACATCGCCGCGGAAAACCCGCAGTTCGTCGTTCACGCCGGCGACTTCAAGTCGAGTTCGAAGCCCTGCAGCGACGCGCTGTTCAGCGACCGCAGGGCGCTCTTCGACGCTTCGCGCGTACCGCTGATCTACGTCCCCGGCGACAACGAATGGACCGACTGCGACCGGCAGAGCGCCGGTCACTTCGACCCGCTGGAGCGGCTGCAAAAGCTGCGCCAGCTGTTCTTCGCCGCGCCACGCTCGCTGGGCCAGCAGACGCTGGCGGTCGAACAGCAGGCGGGCGCCTATCCGGAACAACTGCGCTGGCGGCTGGGACCGGTGCTCTTCGTCTCGCTCAACGTACCGGGGTCGAACAACAACTTCGGCAATCGCGAGACGCCCAGCCGGGAATACCTTGCCCGCAACCCGGCGGTCATCGAATGGCTCGAGCAGAGCTTCGCCACGGCGCGGCGCGAAAATGCCGCCGGGCTGGTGATCGTGATGCAGGCCAACCCCGGCTTCAAGCACGCCGCCGCCGGCCTGACGCACTCCGGCTACCGGCAGTTGCTGGCCACGCTGCGCCGCGAGACGCTCGCCTTCCCCGGACAGGTGCTGCTGATCCACGGCGACACGCATTGGCAGCGTATCGACCGGCCACTGCGCGATCCGACCAGCACCACCGACAAGCCAGGCAATCGGCCGATCGCCAACTTCACTCGCCTGGAGACCTTTGGCTACCCGCTGATGGGTTGGGTCAAGGTGATCATCGATAGCGAGCTCCCGCAGCTCTTCCGCTTCGAGGTGCACCCGCACCGCCCGCGCTGATTCCGCGCCCCGGAAAGGCCCTGCACAAGTGCGTCGACAGCCGTGCCGGCAGGCCCTAGACTTGCAGAGACATTCAAGCGGAGTGGATGATGAAGCTGATCTCTTTTCCGGGCAGCGTCCTGGCGACTGTCCTCATCGGGCTGGCATCGTTCAGCGCCCATGCCGCCGATATCGTCGTCGGCCAGGTAGCCGCGTTCAGCGGCCCGCTGGCGCCGACCGGAACACACATGCGCGCCGGCGCGCAGCTCTATTTCGACGCCGTTAACGCCGCCGGCGGGATCCACGGCGCCAAGATCCGCCTGCTCTCCAAAGACGACGGCTACAAGACCGAGGAGACGATTCGCCTGGCCCGCGAATTGCTCAAGGAGGCGCAACCGGTGGCCTTTTTCGGCTTTGTCGGCACCGGCAACGTCGAGGCGATTCTCGAAAACAAGGTGCTCAGCGAGGCGGGGATTCCGCTCGTTGCCGTGCGCACGGGCGCGGCATCGGTCGTCCAACGCAACGACCCGCTGCTGTTCATGACCCGCGCCAGCTACGCGGCGGAAGTGCAGAAGATCGTCGATCAGTACGCCACCACCGGCTACAGCAGCTTTGCCATCCTCTATCAGGACGACGCCTTCGGACGCGACGTGCTGGGTAGCGCCGAAGCGGCCATCAAGGAAGCCGGCGGCAGGCTGGTGGCCACCGGCTCGTACGCCAAGAACACCACCGACGTCGGCGCGGCGGTGAAGACCATCGCCGCCGCCAAGCCGCAAGCGGTGATCATGATCGCCAACACGGCGGCCAGTTCGGAGTTCCTGAAACAGTCACGCGAAGACGGCAACTTCGCGCAGTACGTCGCCCTCTCGGTCACCGACGCCGCACAGGTGGTCAAGCGCATCGGTGCCGACAAGGCGGCGGGACTGGTACTCACCCAGGTGGTTCCGGACCCGAACAGCCCGACGGTTCCCCTGATCAAGGAAATCCAGCACAACTTCGCGAAGTTCAAACCGAAGGACGTCACTGCCAATCACACCTTCGTCGAAGGCTATCTCGGCGCCAAGGTGCTCGCTGAAGCATTGCGCCGTGCCGGCCCGAACCCGACCCGCCAGAAAGTGCGCGAGGCCCTCGAATCGATGAAGAACTATGACGCTGGCGAAGTATTCATCAGTTTCTCGGCCAACCGGCACACCGGTTCGCGCTACGTCGACATCACCATCCTCAATCAGGCCGGCAAGCTGCTGCGCTAGGCGACGCAGGCACGCGTTCCTGGCACGCGTTGCGCGGCTCTACTATGGTGCAAAACTGCGCCAGGCTTCCAGCAGCAGGCGCACGACGCCGCTGACAAGCAGGGCGACGCCGACCGAAAGGCCGATCGAGAAGCACGCCTGACGCCAGCCAATGTTCCTCAGCATCACGGCGAAGGTCGATACGCAGGGCACGTAGAAAGTGAGAAAGACCAGAAAAGTGGCGATCTGCAGCCAATCGAGCAGCGGCACGATGTCCATCGTCCCCAGCGCCTGGTAAACCATGAGCAAGGACAGTTCCTTGCGCAGGACGCCAAACAGGATCGGCACGCCGAGCAGGGCCGGCAAGCCCAGCCACCAGCTGGTGATCGGCAGGAGCAGGATATTGATCACCTGGTCGGCGCCGAAATGCGTGAGCAGCGCCAGCAGCACGCTACCGGCGACGAGCAAGGGCGTGACGATGGTCACGATGTCGCGGGTCCGCTGCCAGGTCTTGGCCAGCACCGCGTTCCAGCGTGGCAGGGCATACGGCGGGATCTCCTGGATCATGCCTACCGCGACTTCCTTGTAGAGACTGGCGAGGAGCCGACCCAGCAGCGCCAGGACGACGAGGGTCAGCGCGAAGATCGCCAACACGCCGAGGCCGCCGAGATACTTGCCCCCCATGGCCAGGATGATCGCCGAGCGTGCCGAACAGGGAACGAAGGCCATGAGCAGGGTGGCGACGAGGCGATCCTTGCCGGCGGTGGTCGCGGCGACCATCGAGATCGCCGGAACGTTGCAGCCCAGACCAACCAGGAAAGGCGCCGCTACGGCGCCGTGCAGGCCGATGCGGTGAAAGCCCCGGTCGACGACGAAGGCCACCCGGTGCATGATCCCCGACTCTTCGAGGGCGACCAGCAGCAGGACGAGCGGCAACATGTAGGGGATGGCGATCCCGATCAGACCGATCAAGCCGTCGCTCACGGCACGCCCGACGACACCGGCCGTAGAAGTCGGCTGCCACTCCTGCGCCCATTCCATGAGTGGCGCCGCAGTCCACGCGTCGAGCGTGGTGCTGAGTTTGAAGACCACCACCAGGACCAGCGCGAAGACCGTCAGGCATCCGATCAGCCCGCCCTGCGGATGCAGAAACAGGCCGTCGAGAAAGCGTTGCCAGCGGCCAGCGTCGGCGGCACCGCCAAAGCGCGTCACGTTCTCGAAAATCAGCGCCGCCCGATGATGGCGGTCGGCGTGCAGTTCGTCGGATAGCGAACGCGGCAGATGCGCCTCGGCGGCTGCACGCGCAGCCAGCACCTGCGGCAGCAGGTGCGGAAAATGACCGCCGAGCTCCTGCAGGAAGTAGTCGTCGTTCTCGGCCAATTGCATGAGCAGGAAACGCCAGGGAACGCGAAAGGCCTGCTCGACATCGGGCCGGGCGAGCAGCGCACGCAGCGGTTTCAGCGTCGTGCCGAGATGCACGTTGGGCGCCGTTCGCTGCGGCAGTGTCCGGTCACGCGCCGCCGCCAGGGTGGCGGCGAAGAGCTCGGCGACGCCCAGCCCCATGTGCGCCACGGTCGCCACCACCGGCACGCCGAGGCGCTCCGACAAGGCGCGAGTGTTGATGTACAAGCCCTTGCGCCGCGCTTCGTCAACACGGTTGAGGGCGATCACCAGAGGCTTGCCGAGCAGACTCAGTTCCAGGCTCAGCTCAAGATCACGCTGCAAGGCGGTCGCGTCTACCACCTGTACCAGGACGTCGGGTGAACGAAACGCGACTGCCGGCCGTTCTGCTTCGTGCGCGGCAACCGGCGGCCAGCGGTCACCCCAGAGCAGATACTTGAGCAGCACCCGGTCGCGCGGATTCAGCGAATGCAGCGAATCGATCGACGGCAGGTCGAGCAGCGAGATCTGCTCCAATCCGACGTCGACCAGGCACTCGTCATAGGGCTGGCCATCGTGCAGCCTTGTTTCCTGCTGCGGCGCAGCACTCGAGGCTGCCAGAAACAGGCTGCTCTTGCCCGTACGCAAGCGGCCGACAAGCGCGACTCGCGGGCGCCGCTCACCGCGCAGAAGCTGCCGCGGCACGGCGATGGTCGAGATTCCTGCCGCCACGTCAGTCCTCTTCCCCTGGTTCCGTTTGCCGATGGCGGTGCGCTGGCCGGCAGCGACCCGACTGCTATCGTCGCGGGCGCCGCCGTCGGCTAGCAGGCGGCACGGCCTTGCAACGGCCGACCGAGGGTGCGGCTAGCGAAGACTGCCGGCGACCCGCGCTCGCCAGAGCGAGTCAATCCTCGTCGTCGAAGTCGCCGTCGTGCGTGTGACCGTGGCTGATCTCTTCGGCAGTCGCCGGGCGAACACTGGTCACCGTACAGGTAAACACCAGCGCCATTCCCGCCAGCGGATGGTTGCCGTCGAGAACCACCTTGTCGTCGGCCATTTCCGTCACCCGATAGATCAGGACGTCCTCGTCGTCGTCATCGTCGTCGGCGCCCTCGGGAATTCCTTCGAACTGCATGCCAACCTGCAACTCCTCCGGGAACTGCGCGCGGGGTTCGACCTGGACAAGCGCTGCGTCGTATTCGCCGAAGGCATCGTCCGGTTGCATCTTTACGACCACCGACTCACCAACCTTCTTGCCCTGCACTGCTTCTTCGATGAGGGGAAAAATGTCGTCGTAGCCCCCGTGCAGATAGACCAACGGTTCCTGACCGGCATCGACCAGCGCTCCCTCGAAATCGGCGACGCTGTAGTCAAGGGTGACCACGGTATTCTTGGCAACTTGCATGTTCATGAATTGAGTTCCTTCACCCTGCGCAACATTTCCAGCGCATGGCCTTTGGCAGTCACTCCGTAAAGCGCGAGACGGAGAACGCCCTGTTTGTCGATGACGAAAGTCGAGCGCACAATGCCGTACTTCTTGACACCATTCACTTCTTTCGCCTGCCAGACACCGTACCGCTTGCAAGCCGCTCCTTCGCTGTCGGAAAGGAGTGCGACCGAAATCCCGTGCTTGTCTCTGAATTCGGCGTGCCTGATGCAGTCGTCACGGCTGATGCCGATAATCGTGCAATCATGGCGCGCAAACTGATCCTCATGATCGGAGAAATCGGTTGCCTGCAAGGTGCAGCACGGCGCGTCATCCCTGGGGTAAAAAAAGAGAATGACATTATTCCTGCCCTGGAAGCGGGCAATATCGATGAGTTCCATGTCCGCATCGGGGAGGACGAACATCGGTGCTGCCTGTCCTGCTTTCAGCATGGTGACCCCTCAAAGCTTCCCAACGACCCTCACGGCCCGTACGCGCGCAAATGGGTGAAGCCGATTCTAACCAAGCTTCCGGCAACTGGCCACAAGAAAGCGCTGGCAGCTCAGGCTACAATGAGCTGGCGACGAGGATGCTCGCTGACTCCGGTTACACGCCAGGAACACTCTCGCATCGTCGCCGCCCCCAGCTACGCGCGGAGCTGAAGGATACCCGTCATCCTCGTACGCCGCAAACCCGGAGAGCGACCCCATGACTTTCATTCGACCTCTGCTGCACGCCACACCCCTGCTGCTCATGGTACTCGCCACGCCGGCACCGGCAGCAGCGAGCGACGAGGCGCCAATCACCACCGTCGAACTTTCGGCCGAGGCGGAACGCCCGGCAGCCAACGATCTGGCGCGCGCCTCGGTCTTTGCCGAGGCCAGCGGAGCGACACCGGCGGAACCGGCCGGCCGGGTCAATAAGCTCATCAGCGACGCCCTGAAGACGGCCAGGACCTACGCCAAGGTCAGGGCGCAAAGCGGCGCCACGCACACCTATCCGATCTATGGCAAAGACGCCAGGATCGAAGCCTGGCGAATGCGCTCCGAGCTGACCCTCGAGTCGCGCGACAGCGCTGCGCTCTCCGAGCTCCTCGGCCAGCTCCAGACCGCGCTGGGTGTCGCCAACCTGATCATGCTGCCGAGCCCGGAAACCAGAAAACAGGCGGAAAACGAGGCCATCATCGAAGCCATCGCCGCGTTCAGGGAACGCGCCAGAACAGTCGCCGACGCACTCAGAAAAGACTACCGCATCAAGCAACTGTCGATCGGCAGCGGCGGTCGGCCACCCGCTCAACCCAGGATGCGTTCGGCAGCCCTGGCCTCGGCCGATGCCGCACCGATGCCGATCGAAGCCGGCGAGACGCTGATCCGGGCAACGATTTCCGGCCAGATCGAGCTGACCGACTAGTCGCCGCAGGCGCTGCGGCCAGCAGCGCAGGCGCGCCGGGACCTCCTGTGGGTGAGACCGGGCGAGCGCGCTCCGTAGCTTTCGCTAGCGCTTGGCCGGTTTCGCCGGAGCGACTTGAGCGGCGACGGCCGCGCTCCTGGCCGCCGGCGCGACGGCTGGCGCGGCGCGAGGACGATCAGGAATCTGCACGAAAACCTCATCCTGCTTGACCATCCCGAGTTCGAAGCGCGCACGCTCTTCGATGGCATCGTAACCCTGCTTCAGGTCGCGCGCTTCGGCGTCGAGCCCGGCGTTGCGCATCTCGAGCGTCTGGTTGATTTCCTTCTGCTGCTGCAACTGCCGGTCGACATCCCATACCCGCAGCCAGCCCCCTTTGCCGATCCACAGGGGGGCCTGCAGCAAGACGACGACTACCAATAGCCCGACAGCAAGCCAGCGCACGGTGCGGGACGTCTAGGGCGCCGGGGGGTCAGGACAGATTGTAGAAGGCATCGCGGCCCGGGTAACCCGCCGTGTCGCCAAGGTCCTCCTCGATGCGCAGCAGCTGGTTGTACTTGGCAATGCGGTCGGAACGTGACAGCGAGCCCGTCTTGATCTGCAAGGCGTTCATGCCGACGGCGATGTCGGCAATGGTGCTGTCCTCGGTTTCCCCGGAACGATGTGAAATGACCGCTGTGTAGCCTGCACGCTTGGCCATTTCGATGGCCGCAAAGGTCTCCGAGAGCGTGCCGATCTGATTGATCTTGATCAGGATCGAGTTGCCGATTCCCTGCTTGATGCCTTCCTTGAAAATCCGTGTATTGGTGACGAAGACGTCGTCACCGACGATCTGCACGTTCTTGCCCAGCCGCGCGGTGAGCACTTTCCAGCCGTCCCAGTCGTTCTCGGCCATCCCGTCCTCGATCGAGACGATCGGAAAGCGGTCGGCCAGATTAGCCAGATAATCGGTCAGTTCGTGCGCGTTCAGCTGCAGGTTCTCGCCCTTCAGGTGGTAACGGCCATCCTTGTACAACTCTGACGCCGCGCAGTCGAGACCGATCAGGACGTCGGCGCCGGGACCATAACCGGCGTTTTCGATCGCCGTAACGATCAGCTCAAGGGCTTCGGCGTGACTGCCAAGGTTGGGGGCAAAGCCGCCTTCGTCGCCGACGGCGGTCGAGAAACCTTTCTCGTGCAACAGTTTCTTGAGCGCATGAAAGACCTCGGCGCCGCAACGTAGCGCTTCGCGGAACGAGTTCTGACTGACCGGGAGAATCATGAACTCCTGGAAATCGAGGCTGTTGTTGGCGTGCTCGCCACCGTTGATGATGTTCATCATCGGCACCGGCATCTGCATCGGCCCGGAACCGCCAAAATAGCGGTAGAGCGGCAGCCCGGATTCCTCGGCCGCGGCTTTGGCGACGGCCATCGACACGGCGAGCATGGCGTTGGCGCCCAGACGAGCCTTGTTGTCCGTGCCGTCGAGATGGATCAGCGTCTGGTCGATGAACGCCTGCTCCTGGGCGTCGAGACCGATGATCGCTTCGGAGATCTCCGTATTCACGTTCTCGACGGCTTGCAGCACGCCCTTGCCCAGATAACGCGCGGCATCGCCATCACGCAGTTCAATGGCCTCGCGCGAGCCGGTGGAGGCCCCCGAAGGCACCGCTGCCCGGCCCATGACGCCGGATTCGAGCAGAACGTCACATTCGACAGTAGGGTTGCCGCGCGAGTCGAGAACCTCGCGGGCGACAACATCAACGACAGAGCTCATGGTCTTTCCCTCGTCTGCAAAAATACTAGATTGGTAATCCCTCGACGACCAGTATGTTCATTTTCGCCGCATCCTTGCGCGCGGCTTTGGCTGCCTGGTATTCGGGAGAATGATAGAACTTCCTGGCCTGCTCGAGCGAATCGAACTCGACGATCACCAGCCGCTCCGGCGCCGACCACTCGCCTTCAAAAACTTCGAGACGTCCGCCACGCGCGCGATAGCGCCCGCCGTACAGCGCGATCGCCGCCTGCGCCAGACTCTTGTAAGTCTCATAGGCGAGCGGGTCGCTGATCTTCGCTTCGGCCAAGAGGTAAGCCGCCATTAGCGCGACTCCTCGAAAGCCGCGGCCTTGACCAGGCGGTCGAGCGCCACCAGCGTCGTCAACAGGCTCTCCATGCGCGCCAGCGGCCAGCTGTTCGGCCCGTCCGAGAAAGCCTTTTCGGGACAGGGGTGCGTTTCGATGAACAGCCCGGCGACTCCCACCGCCACCGCCGCCCGCGCCAGCACCGGGACGAATTCGCGCTGGCCGCCGGAAACGCTCCCTTGTCCGCCTGGCAACTGTACTGAATGCGTGGCGTCGAAGACGACCGGGCAGGCGGTCTCGCGCATGATCGCCAGGCTGCGCATGTCCGAAACCAAATTGTTGTAACCGAACGACGCGCCACGCTCGCAGACCATGATCGTGTCGGCCCCGGCCGCGGCATCGCGGGCCTTGGCGACCACATTGCGCATGTCGGCGGGCGCCAGGAACTGCCCCTTCTTGATATTCACCGGCTTTCCGGTAGCGGCGACGGCCTGGATGAAGTCGGTCTGCCGACAGAGGAAAGCGGGGGTCTGCAGGACATCGACGACGCCCGCAACAGCAGCGACGTCCTCCTCGCGATGCACGTCGGTGAGCACCGGGACGCCGATCTGACGGCGCACTTCCGAGAGAATCTGCAGACCGGCGTCGACGCCAGGCCCGCGCGCCGTCCGACCCGAACTGCGGTTGGCCTTGTCGTACGAGGCCTTGAAGATGTACGGCAAGCCGAGCCGCGAACAGACTTCCTTCAGCTGCCCGGCGACGTCTATGCACAAACCCAGCGACTCGGCGGTGCATGGACCGGCAATCAGAAACAGCGGCTGGTCGAGGCCGGCAGTGAAGCCGCAGAGTTTCATGACTTCGCCTGGTACGCTGCGGCAGCGGCGACGAAAGAGGTGAACAGCGGGTGGCCCTTGCGCGGCGACGAGGTGAATTCGGGGTGGAACTGGCAACCGAGAAACCAGGGGTGCGCGTGCGGACCATCGGTCGGCAGCTCGACGATCTCGCAAAGGTCGGTCACCGGTGCCCGACCCGAAACGACCAGGCCGCTCGCCTCGAGCTTGTCGAGCAGGGTGTTGTTGACCTCGTAGCGGTGGCGATGCCGTTCGGTGATCTCGGGCTGCCCGTAAATCAGACGCGCCAGCGTGCCGTCGGCAAGCTTGCACAGCTGCCCACCAAGGCGCATGGTGCCACCCAGGTCGGAGTTCTCGTCGCGCTTTTCGAGCCGGCCCGACGCGTCCTGCCATTCGGTGATCAGGGCGACCACCGGATACGCGGTGTCCTGGTCGAACTCGCTGCTGTGCGCGCCGTTCATTCCGGCCACGTGGCGCGCAAACTCGACAACGGCGAGTTGCATGCCAAGGCAGATGCCGAGAAACGGAATGCCGCCTTCACGGGCGTGGCGAATGGCGGCAATCTTTCCTTCCGTCCCGCGTCGCCCGAAACCACCGGGAATGAGGATCGCGTCCATGCCCTGCAGAGCAGCGCAACCCTGGCGCTCGATGTCTTCGGAGTCGATGTAGCTGATCTTGACCTTGCTGCGCGTCGCGATTCCCGCATGGACGATGGCTTCGGTCAGCGACTTGTACGATTCGGTGAGGTCGACGTACTTGCCGACGAAAGCGACATCGAGCACCCGCTCCGGATTCTCGAGCGCGTGCACGATCGTCTTCCAGACCGTGAGATCGGCGGCCTTGGCGAGAATGCCGAGCTTGTGACAAACAATTTCGTCGAGCATCTGGTCGTGCAGCATGGCCGGGATCTTGTAGATCGAGTCGGCGTCGCGCGCCTCGATCACGGCCTCGCGCTGGACATTGCAGAACAGGGCCATTTTCCGCTTGTCGTCTTCGGGAATCGGCCGATCGGTACGGCAAAGAAGGATGTCCGGCTGGATGCCGATCTCGCGCAGCTCCTTGACCGAGTGCTGCGTCGGCTTGGTTTTCAGCTCACCCGCCGTCGGAATGTACGGCACCAGCGTGAGATGCATGTAGCAGGCGTTGTTTCGCCCTTCCTGCAAACCCATCTGGCGGATCGCTTCCAGGAAGGGCAGCGACTCGATGTCGCCGACCGTCCCACCGACCTCGATGATCGCCAGTTCGGCACCCTCGGCGCCGCGCCGGATGTGCGCCTTGATTTCGTCGGTGATGTGCGGAATCACCTGCACCGTCTTGCCGAGGTACTCGCCGCGCCGCTCCTTCTTGATCACTGACTCGTAGATCTGGCCGGTGGTGAAGTTGTTGCGCCGCTCCATGCGCGCGTTGGTGAAACGCTCGTAGTGGCCGAGGTCAAGGTCGGTTTCTGCACCATCCTCGGTGACGAAGACCTCGCCGTGCTGGAACGGACTCATCGTGCCGGGATCGACGTTGATGTAGGGGTCGAGCTTGAGGTTGGTGACCTTGATCCCGCGCGACTCGAGAATCGCCCCCAGGGATGCGGCCGCAATACCTTTGCCGAGCGACGAAACCACGCCGCCGGTGACGAATACGTATTTGATCATGGAGAGCGCTGCAGCGGGAAAGCCAAATTGTAGCGGAAAAGGCGCTCTGCTCAAACCTCGCGGACATGGCTTGGGACCTCGCGAGCGCCCCGTCGCCGCAACGGGTCAGCGAATGAACTCGCGGCTGACCGCACGAAAGACGTCCGTCCCGGCCTTTCCCAACCACTCGAAGGCGACCATTTCACGCGACACAATGTCGGCGCCGTGTGCACGCATGCGCTCCAGCGCCAACGCCTTGTCGCTGCTTCGCCGTGAGCCAACGGCGTCGTCGACGACGAAAACACGGCGACCGGCGGCGATCAGGTCAAGCACCGTCTGCTGAACGCAGACGTGCGCTTCGGTGCCGGCAACGACAAACTGCGCGCGCTCGCCACCGGGCGCCCGAAACAGGGCCCCTTCGGCGACCGCCGAGAAATGCATCTTCTCGACCAGGCAGTCGTCGGGCAGCAAGGCCCGCAAGGCCGCCATGGTCGGCCCGAGGCCTTGCGGATACTGCTCGCTGCAGATGACCGGGACGCCGAGACGCTGCGCCAGCCGGGTCAACCACAAGCCGGCCTCAAGGACGCCTGCCGCGTCGTGGATGGCCGGGTACAGGCGCTCCTGCAAATCGACCAGCAACAAAGTGGAACGGTCAGCATGGATCAACATCTTCTCTCTCCAGACAATCAAACACGGGTGGCGAGGAAGCGGCGCGTACCCCAGGCGACAAGCAGCAGGCCGATCACGGCACCGCCCAGCATCCAGGGTACGAACGGGCCCAGACCGCCAGCGTCGGGATCGTACACAAAACCCAGCAGGTCGGTGCCCGGCTTGAGCTTGCCCTGCGCGGTGTAGACATCGACGATGTGCTGCCAGCGAGCGATGCTCATCACTCCGGGCTCGACGCCCGCTGGTCGCGCCAGGCCGCCGATCTGGCGCGCCTCGAAGAGCAGCTGCTCGCGGCTCCTGCCCTGCGTGTTGTAGCGGGCGAGGATCAGATCGACCACTTCCTCGGGATGATCGAGCGCGTAATCCAGGCCCTTGACGGTGGCCGCGCGAAACGCGCGCACCATGCCGGGCTGGGCCTGCAGAACGCTTTCCGAAGTGAACAGCAGCGTAGCGTAGAAGTCGATCGCCGCGCTGCGTGGCAGGAGCAGGAGGTAATCACCACTGCCGGTCAGCTCGCCTACCGCCGCGTCGCCGACGAACACACCGACCGCATCCACCTGCCCCGCCAACAGCGCCCGGCGTGCATCGCCGATAGCCGGCAGATGCTCGAATTTCCCTGGCAGCAGCGCGCTCGCCGCGAGGAAGGCCAGTATCTCGTCCTCGGTCGCGCGACCGGTGCCGACGCGCTGGCCGGCAAGATCGCCCGCCGCGGCGATTCCCGGCTGGCGACGGGCCAGCAGGCCCACCGGCGAGTGCTGCAGCAAGGCCGCCAGGGCAATTACCGGCCGCCCGTCGGCACGCTCGACGATCAGCGTCGAATCGAGCGTACCGAAGTCGGCCCGCCCGTCGGCGACCTCCTTGGCCACGTCGACAGCGGGCGACCATTCCCTGAGCGAGACATCGAGCCCGGCTTCGTGGTAATAAGCCTTCTCCAGAGCCGCGATGAAGGCCGCGAACTCGAACTGATACTTCCCGCCAAGCTGCACGGAAACCATCTGCCGAGGCTTGCCCTCGACGGCCAGGCCCTGTGCTCCCGCCGCAGGCAGGGCGGTCATCAGGGCCCAGGCGGTCAGGACAAGCGTCTTTCGGGCAAGGGCGCGCAACAGGCGACGCGGGTGATCGGGCCGAGCGCGGAGGCGGGGAAACGTAGTCATCGGCAGCGATGGTAATATGCGCGACGCTGGGTGCCAAGCATTGACTGGACATTGCAGTCGCGCAGGAAGCCGACCCAGGCGGCGGCCGACCAGCGCCGAGCAAGAGATCGCGCAGAATGACGAACGAATTGGCGACTAGCGCCGAAGCCGTCGATCACAGGGTCGACAGGCAGGCGCCAGGGCCATCAAACTGGCGTCTGAGAGCAAATGAACAGCAGTTTCATTCGGGCAGGAGAACTACGCAGATGAAAACAGCCGCACCTCGCACCGCGCTGCTGGCCGCTGCCGTCCTGGCGCTCGCCCTGACCGGATGCGGCGAGAAGTCGGCGGACAGTGCACAGCCGGTCACGCCCGAGGTGGTGGAAAAAACGCCGGCTGAAGCACCGCCACTGGTCAAGGCAGCCATTGCCGGCGACCTGGCGGAAATCAGGGCCTTGCTCGACGCTGGCGCTGAAATCGATGCCACCGACGCACTGGGCAGAACGCCGCTGCACCTGGCCGCGTTCTACGGCCATCCGCGTACGACGGCGCTGCTGATTGCCCGTGGGGCAAACATCGAAGCCAGGGACGGCATCGGAATGACGCCCTTGCATGCAGCGGTGATTTCAGGAGGCCGGCGCGAGGTGGAAACGCTGATCGAGAGAAACGCCGACGTGACCGCGAAAACCGCCGCCGGACAGACGCCGCTCCACCTCTCGGCCGCCACCGGCCAGCCAAAGCTCTCGCAGTACCTGATCGCACAAGGCGCCGATCCGAATAGCACCGACCGCGACGGCAAGACGCCGCTCTTCTATGCCTCGCGCAACGGCCACCCGATCACCACCGGCGTGCTCAACAAATACGTCAAGAACAAGGATTGAGAGCGCGACGGCAGGCGTGGTACAGCACGAGGACCGCACCGCCGTCCGCTAAGGCCACGAGCAAATCAGGCCTTCTTAAGCGCCTCGTCACGCAGTTCGCGGCGCAGGATCTTGCCCACGTTGGTCTTCGGCAATTCACTGCGAAACTCGACCTGGCCCGGCACCTTGTAGCCCGTCAAATGTTCCCGACAATGGGCGATCAGCGCCTCGGCGGTCAGTCCTGAATCCTTCTTGACGACGAAGATCTTGACCGCCTCGCCCGATTTTTCATGCGGCACGCCAACCGCCGCCACTTCCAGCACGCCAGGATGCTGCGCAACAACATCCTCGATCTCGTTCGGGTAGACATTGAATCCGGAGACGAGAATCATGTCTTTCTTGCGGTCGACGATGCGCACGAAACCATTTTCGTCCATCACCGCGATATCGCCGGTAAGCAGGAAACCATCGGGCATGATGACCTTGGCGGTTTCGTCGGGACGATTGTAGTAACCCTTCATTACCTGTGGGCCACGCACGCAAAGCTCGCCGCGCTCACCGAGCGGGACATCGGCACCCGCGTCGTCACGAATTACCACTTCGGTCGACGAGACGGGCAGGCCGATAGACCCGGTGTACGCGGGAATGTCGAGCGGATTGATGGTCGCCGCCGGCGAGGTTTCGGTCAGGCCGTAAGCCTCGATCAACGGCTTGCCCGTGACCAGCTTCCACTTCTCGGCGACCGCTTTCTGTACGGCCATGCCGCCGCCAAGCGTGACCTTCAGCTTGCTGAAGTCGAGGGCGCAGAAAGCGTCGTTGTTGAGCATGGCGTTGAACAGCGTGTTGACACCGGTGATCACCGTGAATGGATACTTGGCCAACTCGGCGACAAAGGCCGGAATATCGCGCGGATTGGTGATCAACAGGTTGCTGGCCCCGACCTTGAAGAAGGTGAAGCAATTCGCGGTCAGGGCGAAGATGTGGTAGAGGGGCAAGGCGGTGACCACCAGATGCCGCTCCTTGCCAAGTGCCGGCCTGATCCATGCATGCGCCTGCGCCAGATTTGCCAGGATGTTGCGATGGATCAGCATCGCCCCTTTCGAAAGACCGGTCGTGCCACCCGTGTACTGGAGAAATGCGAGATCGTCCTGGACGACGGTCACTGATTGCAGTTCCGCTGCCGCGCCCTTGGCCAGCGCGGCCCGGAAACTGACCGCCCGGGGCAGACTCCAGGCCGGAACCATTTTCTTGACGTACTTGACGACGAGATTGACGATCGCCCCTTTCGGGAAACCGAGCATGTCGCCGAGGCGCGCCACCACGATGTGCTTGACCGGCATCCGGGCCACCACCTGCTCCAGAGTCACGGCAAAATTCTCCAGAATGACAATGGCTTCAGCGCCCGAATCCTTGAGTTGATGCTCGAGTTCGCGCGCGGTGTACAGCGGGTTTACGTTCACCACCACGTAGCCTGCACGCAAGGCGCCGAATATACAAACGGGATACTGCAGAATATTCGGCATCATCAGTGCAACACGTGCCCCCTGCGGCAACCTGAGGACCGATTGCAGGTAGGCGGCAAAATCACGCGACAGCTTGTCGAGTTCCCCATACTTGAGCTCGACGCCCATGTTGATATAGGCGACACGATCACGATACTGGGCGACGCTTTTCTCAAAAAGCTCGCCAAGCGACTGAAACTCGTTCAATTCGATCTCGGCGGGCACGCCCTGCTGATAGCTCTTGAGCCAGATCTTTTCCACCTGCTCTCCTCCTCAGTCACGCTGTTTATGGGTGAACCGCTAGCGCCACGTGGCTCGCGGCCTCACGGCAGCGCACCAGCGCAACAACTAACGCACATCTGTGCGCCACTGCTGCAATTCTAAGGGATTCTTGCTGCGCCGACTGCACTTCGCGCGGCAGCAACGTCGCCATGCGGAGCGCTGACGCGAAGCGGCCGTCCGACGATCCATCGCGCGCCAGAGCATTCCGGCAGCACTGCCCGCGCAGCTCGCCCGGGATGCCGCGACGGGTGGCGATGGCGTCGGCGGCGATCAGGACAACGCCATCCAGCGATCAAGACAATCCGGCCCCGGGCGGCGGGCGCCAATGGCAAACCCGCCGTGCCGCAGGCTCAGCGCTCGAGAAGCTTCAGCTTGTCGGGCTTGTTGTTCCACTCGTCGGCATCGTGTGGAGCCTCCTTGCGTTCGGAGATGATCGGCCAGCTCTTCGCCAACTCGGCATTCAGCGCGATGAAAGCCTGCTGCGAGTCGGGCACGTCGTCCTCGGCGAAGATAGCCTCCGCCGGGCACTCCGGGACGCACAAGGTGCAATCGATGCACTCCTCCGGGTCGATGACCAGGCAATTTGGACCTTCATGAAAGCAGTCGACGGGGCAGACATCGACACAGTCCGTGAATTTGCACTTGATGCAGTTCTCAGTAACGACGTAGGTCATTGTCTCTATTCTGAAAATTGAAACGCGCAACACTATAGCGTATTTGCGAACCGCGAGACAGCTCAGCGGCTTCCCTTCCCCGGGTTTTTTCGCTAGCATGGCAAGGCTAGCTGGCACTACGCGTGTGACTTCGTCCAAGCATGCGGCTCGCGTCCGTTACGCATCCCATCCCAGTCCCCCGCAAGAGGCTTCTTTTATGAGCGAACACATCCACCATGTTACGGACGCCAGCTTCGGCGCCGATGTCCTTCAGTCGGAGCAGCCTGTCCTGATTGATTACTGGGCCGAGTGGTGCGGTCCCTGCAAGATGATTGCCCCCCTTCTTGACGACATCGCCAACGATTACGCCGGCCGTCTCAAGGTTGTCAAGTTGAACATCGATGACAATCAGCAGACGCCCGCCAGCTATGGCATTCGTGGCATTCCGACGCTGATGATTTTCAAGAACGGGCAACCGGCAGCGACCAAGGTCGGCGCGCTGTCCAAGCTGCAACTGACCACTTTCATTGACAACAATCTTTGAAGCCGATACCCTGAGTCGGGTAGGTTCGATGGGCGCAAGTTCTGGCTCATAGCCAATCAGGAGCCGGCGCTGAGTCGATTCAGCGCGGCGCCCCCTTCAGTTGAACCTGCAGGCTTCCTCTCCCGACCGTAGTTCCCTCCCGCCTTCGCCGCACCGCGTTCAGTACGCGCTTCGTTCGCGACAGCGCGCGGCGCTTCTGGTTTTTCTCTTCCCGCTCTCCCCCTTCTTCGTCTCCGGCACATGCATCTATCCGAACTCAAAGCTCTCCACGTAAGCCAGCTCCTTGAAATGGCCGTCACCAACAATGTCGAGGGCGCGAACCGCCTGCGCAAGCATGAGCTGATCTTCTCCCTGCTCAAAAACCAGGCGCGAAAAGGCGAGACCATCTTCGGCGATGGAACCCTGGAAACGCTGTCAGACGGCTTCGGCTTCCTGCGCTCGCCCGACACCTCGTATCTGGCCAGCACCGACGACATCTACGTCAGCCCCAGCCAGATCAGGCGCTTCAACCTGCACACCGGGGACACCATCGAAGGCGAAATTCGCACGCCCAAAGACGGCGAACGCTATTTCGCACTGGTCAAGGTCGACAAGATCAACGGTGAAGTGCCTGAAGCGTCGAAGAACAAGATCCTCTTCGAGAATCTGACACCGCTGCACCCCTCGGAGCATCTGAAACTTGAACGCGAGATGCGTGCCGAGGAGAACATCACCAGCCGCATCATCGACATCATCGCACCGATCGGAAAAGGCCAGCGTGGCCTGCTGGTGGCCAGCCCGAAGAGCGGTAAGACGGTCATGATGCAGCACATCGCACACGCCATTACCACCAACCACCCGGACGTCACGGTCATCGTCCTGCTCATCGACGAGCGCCCCGAGGAAGTCACCGAGATGACGCGTTCGGTGCGCGGCGAGGTCGTTGCCTCGACTTTCGACGAACCCGCCACACGTCACGTGCAGGTTGCCGAGATGGTCATCGAAAAGGCCAAGCGCCTGATCGAACACAAGCGCGACGTGGTTATTCTGCTCGACTCGATCACCCGTCTGGCACGCGCCTACAACACCGTACAGCCGGCATCGGGCAAGGTCCTCACCGGCGGTGTCGATGCCAATGCACTGCAAAAGCCGAAACGCTTCTTCGGTGCGGCACGAAATATCGAGGAGGGCGGCTCGCTGACCATCATCGCCACCGCCCTGATCGACACCGGCAGCCGCATGGACGACGTAATCTACGAGGAGTTCAAGGGAACCGGCAACATGGAAATCCACCTCGATCGTCGGATGGCCGAAAAGCGCGTCTATCCGGCGATCAACGTCAACCGCTCGGGCACTCGCCGTGAAGAACTGCTGCTCAAACCGGATGTGCTGCAAAAGATGTGGATCCTGCGCAAGCTGCTGTACAACATGGACGATCTCGAAGCAATGGAGTTTCTGCTCGACAAGATCAAGGCGACCAAGAACAACGCCGAGTTCTTCGACTCGATGCGCCGCTGATCGACGCCGCGATCAGCGGTAGATTGCAGATGATCAAGAAATCACCGATAATCGCGTTCCTTCCAAAAAAGCCTCACCTGCCGATCGCCGATCCTGGCGATGGACGGACTGATCTAACACACAGGACACGCACCAGATGAAAGCCAACATCCATCCTGCATACAACGAACTCGCGGTGACCTGCTCCTGCGGCAACACCTTCACCACCAAGTCGACGATGAAGAAAGACTTGCATGTCGAGGTCTGCGCGGCCTGTCATCCTTTCTACACCGGCAAGCAGAAGATCATCGATACCGCTGGTCGGGTCGAGAAATTCAACCAGAAGTACGGCGCCATGCGTAAATCGGCTTAGGTCAACGCAAGGAGTCGACTGGGGTCGGCAGAAAGGGCAGCCGCGGGGCTGCCTTTTTTATGTGCATCGGCAGAAAACGAGGATGAGCACCAGTTCAGCGATGTCAGCTCCGCCGGAGCAGAAGCGATTGAAGGGGATCACGCTGCCGCCGAGTGGCTGGACTCTGGCGATTCTGCTCGCCCTCTACATTTTTACCGGGCTGATCGGCCACGACCCGTGGAAAAACGACGATGCGGTGACCATCGGCGTGGTCCACGATCTGGTCCGCAACGGCCACTGGCTGACCCTGAGCCTGGCGGGCACTCCCTACCCCGACGCGCCCTTGCACTATTGGGTGGCCGGAGCCACTGGCCACCTGTTTGCCTGGCTTCTGCCACTCCATGAGGCGGCGCGACTGGCCAGCGGCGCGTTTACGCTCCTCGCCCTGGCTTTCATCTATCTCGCCGCACGTGAACTGCACGGCCGCGAGCAGGCTCCGGCCGCCCCCCTGCTGCTGGCCGGCAGCATCGGCTTCCTGTTCCACGCCCATGAGGCGCAGCCAATGCTGGCAACACTGACTGCGCACACCGCCGCCTATTGGGGCCTCGCCCAACTCAACAGACGGGCGCTGCGCGGGGCTTGTTGCTTTGGTGCCGCTCTTGGCCTGGGTTTCCTCGCCAACGGTCTGGCGCCGATGCTGCCGCTGCTACCCGTGGCCGCCTTTGCTGCCTGGTACTCCGGCGACCGCCAGCGTGCACTGCTGATGCTACTCGGCTCGCTGCTTGTGGCCGCTTTGCTTGCCGGCGCCTGGCTCGGCCCCTTGCTGCTCGGCGCCCCCGACTTCCTGGCAGCGTTCTGGCAGGGCGAACTGGCCCTGCTCCGTGGTGGCGATCAGCCGCTGCTCAATCTGATGCGTCTTCTTGGCTTGCTCCCCTGGTATGCATGGCCGGCTCTGCCGCTCGCCGGATGGGCGCTCTGGGCGAAACGCCGGCAATTGCGCACGCTCCCCATGGCCTTGCCGGTTCTTGCCTTTCTGTTGACCCTGTTGACCATCATTACCTACCTTGGCGCACGCAGCGCGACCGCCCTGTTACTGCTACCGCCGCTGGTCCTGCTTGCCGTCCCGGGCGTCTCATCGCTGCGCCGAGGTGCGGCGAATGCTTTCGACTGGTTCAACATGATCACTTTCAGTTTTTTTGCCTTGCTCGCCTGGATCGGCTGGTCGGCGCTGGTATTCGACTGGCCGGAGAAACTCGGACAACAGGCGAGGCAACTTGAGCCCGGCTTCGTCGGTCAGTTCAACCTTTTCAGCAGCGCTTTCGCGGTGCTCGGCACACTGATATGGTGCTGGCTGATCGCCACCAGTCCACGCTCGCCGATGCGCGGCATCATGCATTGGATGGCCGGTCTGACGCTGTTCTGGCTGCTCATTGCGACGCTGTGGATGCCATGGATCGACTACGGAAAAACCTATCGCCCGGTATCGGCAGCCCTGGCCAAAGCACTGCCCGAGAAGCGCGCCTGCATCGCCAGCCTGAATCTCGCCGACTCGCTGCTCGCCTCGTTCGACTACTTTGACGGCATACGCACGCTCAGCCTGTCCAGCCGCGCGGGGATGAACTGCGACCTGCTGCTGACACACGGTGCGCCCAGCCCCGCAGGCTGGCAGAAGGTATGGGAGGGGGGACGGCCAGGCGATCGTCGGAACAACGACAAGCTGCAGCTCTACCGGCGCGACGTAGATACGGCCGACAGGGATCAGCCAGGCGGCGCACAGCAGTAAGACCCGCCGGCAGCGACGCTCTCAAGACCGGATGAAGTGCTCGCGGTAGTATTTCAGCTCTTCAACAGACTCCCGGACATCCGCCAGCGCGGTGTGATCGGCTTTCTTGACAAAGCCTTTCGCCACCTCGGGTTTCCAGCGCCGGCACAGTTCCTTCAGCGTGCTGACGTCGAGATTCCGGTAGTGGAACCACGCCTCGAGCTGTGGCATGTACCTGACCATGAAACGACGGTCCTGACCAACCGAATTACCGCACATCGGGCTGACCGACTCGGCAACGTATTCCCGCATGAAGGCCAGTGCCGCCGCTTCGACCGCCCCCTCGTCAAGTGGAGACGCCTTGACTCGATCGATGAGGCCAGAGCGCGCGTGCGTTTTTCGGTTCCACTCGTCCATGGCGTCCAGGCAAGCGTCGTCCTGATGCACCACCCACACCGGTGATTCGGCGATCGTAGTCAGCTGACTGTCAGTGACGATCATCGCCAGCTCGATGATACGATCGCGCTCGGGTTCCAGGCCGCTCATTTCCATGTCCAGCCAAACGAGGTGATTCGCATCCTGTGCCATATAATCCGCCTGAACCGACAAAACGACTATTGTGTCACACCCGCATGCTCAATCCCTTCTCTCTCGCCTTTCTTGCCGCCTTGGCGGTGATGTTCGTCCTGCGTCTCTGGCTAGGCCAGCGCCAGATTTCGCATGTCATCGCGCACCGCACGGCTGTTCCCGACAGCTTCGCCGAACGCATCGAACTGCCCGCGCACCAGAAAGCCGCGGACTACACGGTGACGCGCACCCGTTTCGGGAGAATTGGCCTGGCCGTCGAAGTGGCGCTGCTGCTCGCCTTGACGCTGGGGGGTGGCCTGCAGGCGCTGCACAACTTCTGGTCACCACGACTCGACGGCCTTTCCTACGGCGTCGCCCTGACCTTCAGCGTGTTGGCAATTTCGGCCGCCATCGATCTGCCACTGGCCTATTATCGGCAGTTCGTCATCGAAGAGAAGTTCGCCTTCAACCGCATGACCCCACGCCTCTTTTTCGGCGACCTCCTGAAGCAGGCGGCGCTGGGCGTCGCCATCGGCGCGCCGGTGCTGCTCGCCGTGCTCTGGATGATGGAAGCAATGGGCAGCCTGTGGTGGCTCTACGTGTGGCTCTTCTGGTGCGCCTTCAATCTGCTGATCCTGTCCCTCTACCCGACCTGGATCGCGCCGCTGTTCAACAAGTTCGTCGCCCTCGACGACGGCGAACTGAAAGCGCGCATCGAAGCCCTGCTGAGCCGCTGCGGCTTCAGCAGTTCGGGTCTCTTCGTCATGGATGGCTCGAAGCGATCCAGCCACGGCAACGCCTATTTCACGGGCTTCGGCAAGAGCAAACGCATCGTTTTTTTCGACACCCTGCTCGGCCGCCTGCGGCCCCTTGAGGTGGAAGCCGTGCTGGCGCACGAACTCGGCCACTTCAAGCACCGGCACGTACTCAAGCGGATTGCCGTGCTCTTTGCGCTGTCGCTCGGCTTTCTCGCCCTCCTCGGGCAGCTGATCGATGCCCGCTGGTTCTTCACGGGCCTCGGTGTCGAAACGCAGAATACGGCCCTCGGACTGCTGCTTTTCTTCCTTGCCGGACCGGTTTTCTCCTTTCTCCTTACGCCACTGCTCAGCCTGCTCTCACGCCGCGACGAGTTCGAGGCCGACCGCTACGCGGCCGACAAGGCTTCCGCCAGCGATCTCGTTGCCGCACTGGTGAAACTGTACGAAGACAATGCTGCCACCTTGACGCCCGACCCGCTGCACTCGCTGTTCTTCGATTCTCACCCACCCGCCGCGCTGCGCATTGCACGCCTGCAGCAGGTGTAATCAAAGCAACCGAGGACCTCGCCGCCATGACCACCTTGGACGAACTAAGCCGCGAACATTGCCGCCCACTGCGCGGCAGCGAACACCTGCTCACTGCTGCACAGGCCAACAGCCTGCTGACCTGCCTGCCGGACTGGTCCGTTTCCGACGGCGGTCTGCTTGAGAAGGAATTCAACTTTGCCAGCTACGCCGCGACGCTGCTCTTCGTCAATACCGTCGCCGGCCTCGCCGAACGCGAAAACCATCACCCGGACCTGGAAGTCGGCTATGGGCGGGTCAGGGTCAGCTACAGCACCCATGACGTGGGAGGCCTATCACGCAATGACTTCACCTGCGCTGCCAAGATCGAGGCCCTGATACGGATCTGAAACTCGCCGGCACCGTCGTCGCCGCCTACGGCCGCCAATACCGCGTCGAATTGGCCGACGGCGCGACGCTGCTCTGCTTCCCTCGCGGCAAGAAGAGCGATGTCGCCTGCGGCGATCGGGTGATGGTCGAGCAGACGAGTCCCGGCCAGGGCGTGATCAGCGCGATCGAAGCGCGCCAGACGCTGCTCTATCGATCGGACCCTTTCAAGCAGAAGCTGATTGCCGCCAACGTCACGCAAGTGATTATCGTCGTCGCCACCGAACCTGCTTTTTCCGACGAGTTGATCAGCCGCTGCATCGTCGCTGCCGAGAGTCAGGACATCGAGCTGCTCGTCGTTCTCAACAAGTGCGACCTTAGCGAGCGTGTGCCAGCCGCCAGCGCAGCACTGGTGCAGTACGAGACGCTCGGTTACCGGGTCGTCAAGCTCAGTGCAACGCACGACGGCGCGCGGCTGCTACCGTATCTCGCGGACCACCTCAGCCTCCTGATCGGCCAGTCCGGGATGGGCAAGTCAACGCTGGTCAATGCCCTGGTTCCCGACGCCCGAGCAGCCACGCGCGAGATCTCGGAAGCGCTCAACACCGGCAAGCACACCACCACCCATTCCCGGCTCTATCGTCTGGGAACGACCAGCGCGCTGATCGATTCGCCCGGGATGACCGAGTTCGGCCTGCACCACCTGTCGCCGGAAGAGATCGCGCTGGCGTTTCTCGAACTTCGCCCCCTGCTCGGCCAGTGCCGCTTTCGCAACTGCCGACACGACCGTGAACCCGACTGCAGCGTACATGCGGCGCTCCGGAATGGCGAAATCAACCCGCGCCGCTATGCGGCGTTCCGCTCACTCTGTGCCGAAATCGGCTAACCCTTCAGGACCCCACTTCCGATGAGCGACATCAGCATTCGCCGGCAACACGGCAAAACCCGCGCCGAGGCCCGTGCCTCCGCCGAACACATGGCCTCCGAATTGCAGGATGAATTCGACCTGGACTACGTCTGGGACGGCGACGTGATGACCTTCAAGCGGCCGGGAATTGTCGGCGAGCTGGTACTCGACAAGCAGGAGGTCACCCTCGACATCAGCCTTGGATTGATGCTCTTCGCCCTCAAGCCAACCATAGAACGCGAAGCTCACCGCTTCTTCGACGAGAACTTTCCCGCCTGATCACTCTCCGCGCCGGTCAGTTGGCCCCTCAGCCGGCTTGCAAGCCCTCGACCAGGGCGATGTATTGGCTCATCGCATCGTCAGCGGCGGTGCCCTTGACCGCCGCCCAGGCATCGAACTTGGCACGACCGACCATGTCGGCAAACCCTGGCCGACGGCCCTCGACGTCGCCATCAACAGCCTGTTTGTAGAGGGCATAGAGCTTCAGCAAGGAAGCGTTGTCGGGGCGCTCGCTGAGCGTCCGGGAACTGGCCACGGCGGCCTCGAACTGAGCCTGTAAATCACTCATGCTGATCTCTCCCGTCGATGAACTGTTTGAATGGCTTGCTATTATAGGGCTTCGCCATTTTCTCCGGGAGCAGCTGCGATGACGGTGCGCGAGAGAGTGTCCCACGTCGATACGGCGTGGCTGCGCATGGACCGGCCGGAAAACCTGATGCAGATCGTCGGGGTGATGATCTTCGTCGGTCGTATCGACGCCGCGCGCTTGAAGCGCACCCTCGCCAAGCGCCTTCTGCGCTATCGCCGCTTCCGGCAAATCGCAACGCTGGACGCTGACGGCGCCTGCTGGGTGGACGATGCCGATTTCGACATCGACCGCCATCTTCGCCACTCGCTGCTTCCCGCTCCCAGCGGCAAACACGAGCTCCAGAAGTTCGTCGCCGAGATGGCCAGCGAACCGCTCAACCCGGCGCGCCCGCGCTGGGAATTCAATCTCGTCGAACTTGCCGACGGAAACTCGGCGCTGGTCGCCCGCATCCATCACGCCATTGCCGACGGGATTGCCTTGATCGGCGTCATGAACACGCTGACCGACGAGCGAAGCGACGCTCCCGAGGATGACCGCCAGCCAACGCAGTCTGGCGCCAATGATTCGGGCGACAGCGATGCCGGCAACGTTCTCTGGCGCTGGGCCCTTGCGCCACTTACCGACGTCACCCAAGGCGTGCTCAGCGTCGGTGGCCAGCTCTGGGGGCAATACCTCGGCCTGCGCAAACAGCCCGGCGCAATCGCCGACTACGCCCGCGTCGCCGCCGCCATTGCCGAGGAAATCGGCAGGCTCGCGCTGCTGCCTGGCGACAGCCAGACGCGTTTCAAAGGCCAGCCGGGCACGGTCAAACGCGTCGCCTGGTCGGAACCTGCGTCGCTGGCCGAGATCAAGGCCTGCGGCAAGCTCCTCGGCTGCTCGGTCAACGACACCCTGCTCTCTTGCGTGGCCGGTGCCTTGCGCGGCTACCTGGTGGCCAAGGGTGAGCGCGTGGAGAACACTGAAATCCGCGTCATGGTGCCGGTCAATCTGCGTGCGCCGGACGACGCCGAGACGCTCGGCAACCGCTTCGGCCTGGTCGCGCTGGAACTACCTATCGGCATCGCCAACCCGCTCGCCAGGCTGTATGCAATCCGGGCCCGGATGGCCGCGTTGAAGGGCTCCTATCAAGCCTTGCTGACCTTCGCCCTGCTCGGCGCAACGGGCATGGCACCGAGCTTCGTCGAGGAACAGGTGCTCAAAGTGCTGGCCAGCAAGACGACCGCGGTGATGACCAACGTCCCTGGCGCGCAGCAAGCCCGCTATCTTGCCGGCGCCAGGATCGACCAGCAGATGGTCTGGGTCCCGCAGGCCGGCGACATCGGCATGGGCGTCAGCGTCCTCTCCTACGACGGCCGGGTGCAATTTGGCCTACTCACCGACAAGACCATGGTCGACGATCCGCAGAACATCGTCGATCGCTTTGCCGACGAATTCGAAAAGCTGCTCTGGCTGGTCCTGTTGCAACCCGTCGACCGGCTCGCCGACCCGAACGCCGTTGCCGAAGACCTGGCCCGCAGCGCGCGCGGCCCGCGCGCGGCGGCGAGCCCTCAGTCGGCCAGTTCGGCGCGCGCAGCTTCGACGTCGAGACGCTCCATCGCGTCCATCGGCACCAAATCCGCGGCTTCCTGATAGAGGCGCTCGGCGTCCTTCATTTTCGCCTTGCCAAACATCATCACCAGAGCATTCGCATATTCAATGCGCGTGATCGCCGAATCGGGATTGAGCTTGAGAGCCGCTTCGAGGAGAGCGTTACCGGTACTCTTCTTGGCGCCGTAAGTGAGCCCGCCGACCATCGCCCCGACCTTGTCGAGGACCTCGGCGTGATAGGCGCCGAGAGCAACCTGCGCATCGGCGTGCCTCGGCTCGAGTTCGAGCGCCTGCGTCAGGCTGTGTTTGATCTTGCCACCGAGGCCCTGCGCCAGCGCCTTGACCACCGAGATGCTCTGGCTGTAGCGGCCGAGGGCGTAGGCATGGAGGTACCAGCCATTGGCATCGGTCGGCGCTTCCTTCTGCTGCTCCTCGCAGCGTCGGGCGACCTCCAGGAGCAGGGCGCACTTACGCTCGTCATCAGTCTCGAGGTAATTCGCGTAGATGGCGGCCGCCTTGTTGGCCGCGTTATAGCCGGCCAGACCACAGGCCAGACCCGATTCGACGGCCTGAGCAAAGTCTCCGGCGTGATAACTGCGCCAGGCGTCCGCTACTTTCGCATCGTCCGGAAACGGCTCGCAGTCGCCGCGATGCAGGCGTGCCCAGTTCTTCTGCAGCGCAGCACCGGGATAGCTATAGGCTTTTTCGGGATAGGGAAACTTGCGCCAGGCCATGATCTTCCTCCAGGTTCGTGAATCGCCACCGCGAGCCAACGCTTATGGTCAGAGATACTCTCGCGACAACTTGTCCAGCAGTCCTTTCGACTCTTCTAGCAGAAATGGCGAAATCATCGCCATCACCTGATACACACCTCGTCCAATGCGATCGCTTTCGACCTTGCCGCGCGGATCGCAGGCGTACTCGAAAGACAGCCAGTAACTGGCGATCACCGCCATGTTAGTCGCCAGCGCACGCAGTTCCAGCGTTGTCGCGCGCATGGCACCGGTCGACACCAGGCCCTCGCAGAGAATCGTCGCGGTGTGCACCTTGTGCGCCATGATCTGCTTGAAATGGATCTCGAGAAGCCGATTGCGGGTGAGCAGATCGTTGAGGTCACGATAGAAGAAGCGATACTTCCAAATCTGTTCGAACAGCAAATGCAGGAACAGCCAGATGTCTTCCACGTCGGCCAGGCGGCGCGTCGGCGCAGCGAGCGTTTCCTCGATCTCGCGCTCGAAAGCGACGAAAATCGCCTCGATGATCTCGTCTTTGTTGTGGAAGTGGTAATACAGGTTGCCAGGACTGATGTTCATCTCGTCGGAAATGACGGTCGTCGTCACGTTCGGCTCGCCAAAGTCGTTGAACAGCCGCAGGCTGGTCTCGATGATTCGCTCGCGGGTCCGCCGCTTGGGCTTCTTTTCCATCAGCACCCTATCGCCATGGTGATTGTCGACAGCGGTCAGCATAGCACCGCCGCAAAGCGCAGGGAACGCCGCCTGCCTGAAGGCCTACGCCAAGATCGAAACGATCAGCCTTCTTGCCCCTGCAACCAGAGCTCGAGATCGGCCAAGGACGAATCCAGCGCGCTGACGCTGGTCGCCAGATCGGGGCGGCGCCTGCGTGACAGCAAGGATCGCGTGTGATCCTTGAGCACCCCGAGATTCAGGTGAATGCCATGCCGTTCGAAGATCGGCCGTAGTTCGTGGCGCCGCTGATAGAGGTCCTTGCGGGTCCGCTGATAGGCATGCTCGCACAGGCGACTACGACCACGATAGCTGAAGACGTTGGTGAAGAACATGTCGGCATCGTCACGGCTGGGTTCGAAGAGCACCACGTCGGCATCCTTGAACTCGAGCCGGTAGCGATCCATGCCGGTGCGCATGCGCGAATGGATGATGGCGCGGAAGGTCTGCGACAGGACGACCGGCAATCCGCCTTCGACCAGATGTGCGGGTGCCGGTGTCGGCCGCTCGTGAGGCGGCCGCCTGGCCGCCAGGCGGGAATCAAAGGGCACCAGAGGGTTGATGCAAATCACCAACTCGGCCCCCGCATGCAGCGCGACCGAGGCGTGCAGGGTCTTGATCAAGGCACCATCGACGAAATAGCGCTCGCCGATCCTCACCGGCGGAAACAGACCGGGCAAGGCGGCGCTGGCCTGCACGGCGACGGAAATCGGCACGTCGTCGTGACCTGCGGAGCCGAAAGCCACCGATTCCCCGCTGTCGAGGTCGGTGGCGACCAGAAACAGCCGGTGCTTGAGCTTGCGAAAATCGTTGCTTCGCCCGCCGCTCGAAAACAGCTTGCCGAGCAACTCATCGATTCCGGCGTTGTTGAAAACGCCGGTCGGAATGGCATGGCTGAGGCCCTGGAAAGCCTCGAGCAGACGAACATGCCAGGGGTCGGCGAGGTACTGGCGCAGCGATGACCAGAAGAGCACCGGCACCGACAGGGCGCGCCGAAGGTATTCACCAAAAGCGGGCCGCAACAGCACGCCGGGGTCGAACACTTCGGTGCTATCGTCTTCCACGAGCATCCTGGCCAGCGCCGCGGGGCCAAGCCCGTTGGCGACCGAGGCCGAAAGCAGCGCCCCGGAGCTGACACCTACGTAGATGTCGAACGTCGTAAAGTCGACGCCTTCCAGTGCCTCGGCCAGCGCCGCCATCGCACCGACTTCATAGATTCCGCCGACCGGACCGCCGCCAGCGAGCGCCAGAGCGATCTTGGAACGTCTGCCTGTAGCAGTCATCGAGTAGCCCCTATCGTCGAAGGAAGCAGCGTATGGCGGCCGACGAAACACCGCCTAGATCTCCGCCCTGCATGTATTTTTCAGCGCACACCGCATCGCAAGATCAGCAGCGGCGCACCACTGCCGACTGAGCGCGGGTCACCGGCGGTCGCGCAGCGGGCTCACCCGGGGGGCGAGCCCGCTGCGCGCCAGAAAACGCTGCCCGCCACTTCCGGAGTCAGCGCAGGCGGTGCAAGCGGGCGACGTGACTACTCACCACTCTTGGGAAGGGTATTCAGGACGTCGGCGGGAGTGACCGGAGCCGCCGGCTTTACCGCTGCGGGTTTGCGCACCGGGGGTTTGCGGACAGCCGGTTTGGCCGCTGTCGCGGCCTGCGCGACGCTTGCCGCCGCCTGCGTCGCCGACTTGACGGTGGCTCTTGGCGCGGCCACTTTGGCGACAGGCTTCCCTTCAGTCAGCGCCTGCACGGCGGCGCTCAGATCGACGACGCGTCTGGACAAGCGATCAATATCCTGCTTGCTCGGTACGCCAAGGCTTCCCAGCGCCCGCGCCACGCGATCCTCGAAAACCTGCTCGAGACGATCCCAGGTACCGGTTGCCTTGCCCGCCACTTCGGCGATCTTCTCGTCGGTGGCCTTGCGCGTTTTCGCCTGAATGCTCTCGCCTTCCTTGACCAGCGCGTCGAACACTTTGCCGCCCTCTTCCTGTGCCTTGGCAAAAGCACCCAGACCCGCTAGCCAGATCTGCTGGGCAGAATCCTTGACCGTCGATGCCAGTTGGTTTTCTTTGACCTCACCCGCCAGTTCTTTGAGTTTCTTGCCCATCTTCATCTCCTTGAACGTACCAATCAAAAGGTGACAAGCTTTTTCGCTTGCCCTGGAAAGCCAGTCTAGTGACAATATCTAGAGGACGCACACTAAAGGCCTAGAGTGCGGCGCCTAGGCATCGACAGTCTAGCAAATACCCACCGCGCAAAAAGGCCATGAATCTCGGGAGACAGCAATGAATTACTTCGTTACGGGCGCCACTGGTTTCATCGGCAAGCGGCTGGTGGCAAGGCTCTTGGCTCGCCCGGACGCCGTCGTCTATTTTCTGGTACGCAGCGTCGAAGCAGAGCGCCTCGGGGAATTGCGCGAATACTGGAACAGTGATGACAAGCGGGTTATCGCCATCGTCGGCGACCTGACACAGGGAAAGCTCGGAATCTCGAAAACCGATATTCGCAAGCTTAAAGGCAAGATCGATCACTTCTTTCATCTGGCGGCCGTCTATGACCTCAAGGCCAGCGCCGAGGAGCAACAGCGGGCTAACGTCGACGGTACGCGCAACACCGTGCAACTGGCCGAGGAGATTGCCGCCAGGCACTTTCATCTGGTCAGTTCGATCGCCGCAGCCGGACTTTTCGAAGGGCTGTTTCGCGAAGACATGTTCGACGAAGCGGAAAACCTGGAAAACCCCTACTTTCGCACCAAACACGATTCCGAAGGCATTGTGCGCAAGGAATGCTCGATCCCGTGGCGCGTATTCCGTCCGGCCATCGTCGTCGGTGACTCGCGCACCGGCGAAATGGACAAGATTGACGGCCCCTACTACTTCTTCAAGCTGATCCAGAAGATCCGTAAGGCCTTTCCGGCATGGATGCCGACCATCGGCATCGAGGGTGGGCGCATCAACGTCGTACCCGTCGACTTCGTGGTCGCCGCGATGGACCACATCGCGCACCTCAAGAACGAAGACGGTCGCTGCTTCCACCTCACCGATCCAACACCGATGCGCGTTGGCGACCTGCTCAACACTTTCGCGCGCGCGGCGCACGCGCCGGAAATGGCGATGCGCATCAACGCCGCGCTGCTCGGCTTCATCCCGCGCTCGGTGCGCAAGGCGATGTTCGCCCTTACCCCGGTGCGACGCATCCGCAACGCCGTCATGAAAGACCTTGGGCTGCCCGACGATATCCTCGACTTCATCAACTACCCGACCCGCTTCGACTGCCGCGAAACGCAACGCGCGCTCAAGGGCAGCGGCATTGGCGTGCCGCCGCTCGACAGCTACGCGTGGCGCCTGTGGGACTACTGGGAACGCCACCTCGATCCGGACCTGTTCATCGATCGCACCTTGCGCGGCCAGATCGAGGGCAAAGTGGTGCTGGTCACCGGCGGTTCGTCCGGGATCGGCCGGGCGACCATCCGCAAGATGGCCGAGGCCGGGGCCATCGCCATCACCATCGCCCGCGATCAACAGGCGCTCGACGAAACCCGCCGCGAGTTCGAGGCCGCCGGTCTGCAACTGATCACGCACGCCGTCGACATCGCCGACAAGGAGCAGTGTGACGCCCTGGTAAAATCCCTCAACGAGGAACATGGAGGCGTCGACATCCTGGTCAACAACGCCGGGCGCTCGATTCGCCGCGGCATCGAAAACTCCTTTGATCGCTTCCACGATTTCGAGCGAACGATGGAAGTGAACTACTTTGGCGCCCTGCGGCTGACCATGGGTCTGCTGCCAGGAATGCTTGCCAAGCGCAAGGGACAGGTCATCAACATCTCGTCGATCGGCGTCCTCACCAACGCCCCGCGCTTCTCGGCTTACGTCGCGTCGAAGGCGGCAATGGACGCCTGGGCGCGCTGCGCCGCCTCCGAGTTTACCGACCGCGGCATCGAATTCACGACCATCAATATGCCGCTGGTGCGCACGCCAATGATTGCACCGACGAAGATCTACGAGCAGGTGCCGACGCTATCGCCCGAAGAAGCCGCCGACCTGGTTGTCGAAGCGATCATCCACAAACCGGTGCGTATCGCCACGCGACTGGGTATCTTCGGTGCCTTGCTGCACTCGCTGACGCCAAAGGCGGCGCAGATCATGATGAACACCAGCTTCCGCATGTTTACCGATTCCAGCGCCGCCACCCACCAACCGGGTGACACGGCACCGCAAACTGCGGACCAGATCGCCTTCTCGCAAGTGATGCGCGGAATCCACTTCTGACCCGGGCCCGGGCAGTCTACGCCGCTGCGCGGCGCGGATTCCCTGCGCTTTTTCCTTCCTGCCTTTTGCGCCAAACACACTATCAAGCCCACCATTCATGACTACACCCTCCGCTAGCCAGGAAACCAGCCCGGAAGCCCTCAAGCCGCAGGCGAGCCCGCCGGACAAACCGCTTCCGGCCCAGAACGCTCGCCAATTGCTGAAGGACCTGCAGGAAAGATTTCCCGTCTTCCGCGACTGCCAGCCACTGGCCATCGGCATCGACAAGCAACTCATGGCGCGACTGCCGGGTCTTGAGCGCAAGTCCTTGCGTATCGCTCTGGGGATCCACACACACTCGCTGCGCTACCTGAAAGCAAGCGAAAAAGCGCCTCGCCGGGTTGACCTCGACGGCCAGCCCGCCGGCGAAATAACGCCGGAGCAACGCCTGCATGCATCCGAACTGGTCAAGGAGCGCCTGAGAAAACAAGCCGAACAGCGCAAGATGCAGCGCCAGGCCGAAGCCCAGGAGCGCCAGCACGCGGCCAAACTCGGCCAACTGGTCGAGAAGTTCGGCCGTAGCACCTGACCCGCCCGGCGCCGTTCACCACTCGCCAGAGCAATGATGGATCACCTGCTCAGGGACAGCACCACACTCGAGTTGTACGCCTGGCTGGACAGCGATGGCGAACTGCCAGGCTGGGACATCCTCGTCGGCAACCCCTTCGCCGAGGCACTCGCGGCAGACCGCATGGCGACGGTTCAGAACTACTTTGCCGAGTACCACCTCGAGTACTTCCGTCAACGCCTGTACCAGCACTTCCCCAGCCGCCTGCACGCCGTCGTCCTCTTTGCCACCCGTGTCGACGCGGAGACCTTCCGCAGCAAGCATCCAGCCCGGGTTTTCGGCAAAGCCCTCACGCCGGCGCGTAGCAAGGGGACCTACCGCTGTTCGTTTCATGATGCCAGTTGGCTGGACTATCTGCGCCTGCCGCACAGCCTGAGCCTGGCGACACTCGACGAAATCGCCAATCATTACTGGAAAGGCGCGCTGGTCGAAGAAGTTGGATTGACTTTCCTCAATGAGCGCTGGCGCGAGCCACCGGTGATCGAAGCCGTGTTTCAAGGCACGCTGGAAACCGTGATCCCGACGCCCCAAAGCGCCTGGCTACCCGGTTTCGCATGACGTCCGGCGAGCCTTCGCGGGCAACGTCGCTGCGCACCGGTTCAGGCAGCCAATGAACGACGCGCCGATCAGCGGCGTGATCCTGGCCGGCGGCCTCGGCCGGCGCATGGGAAACGTCGACAAGGGACTGCAATTGCTTGCCGACAAGCCACTCGTCCGGTGGGTGATCGAGCGCCTCGCGCCACAGGTCGACGAGCTGCTGATCAATGCCAATCGCAATGCCGCCCACTACGCGAACTTCGGCTACCCGGTTATCGCCGACGAGATTGCCGGCTTTGCCGGCCCGCTCGCCGGCGTGCACGCGGCGCTGAGTCGCTCGGCCCACCCGCTGCTGCTCAGCGTACCCTGCGACTCGCCATTCCTGCCGACCGATCTCGTCGCCCGCCTGCGTACGGCGATGCTGAGCAGCGGCGCCGATCTGGCCACGGTTCGCAGCGGCGGGCGGGCACAGCCGGTGTTCTCGCTCTGCCGGTGCGAACTCCTGCCGCATTTGACCGACTTCCTGGCCACGGGCGGGCGCAAGATCGACTCGTGGCACGGGATGCTCGAGCGTGTCGAGGTGCCTTTTGACGACCAGGTCGACGCTTTCCGCAACATCAACGACGCGGCAGAGCTGAGCGAATTGGGCCGCCACCACTGTCGACATTTTTTACACAAAACGGCCGACAGCACCGAGTAATCTGCCCAAGCCATTGCTAGATATGGATGTTTTTTTCTGGCATGATACGTGCTTTGTAAAAGCAAGTGGCTGCCGAGCGCAGTAGTCACGGCATACGAGACACCCATACCTACTCACTGGAAGGATACGATAATGAAAAAACAACTGTTGGCCGGCGCAATTCTTGCCGCCCTGGGTAGCGGTGCGGCACACGCGGCTTTCCTCAGCTACCAATTCAGTAACCCGCTGCAGGGGACCGAGATTTCCCAAAGCGGCAACCTGAACCTGTTTGACACAATGGGAGGTACCCGGACCCTGAACAGCGCCGTCCTGACGCTCACTGGCCAGGACGAAATGACCATTGTGCTGAGAAACAGCGCACAGCAGCCGCAGGATGTCATTGCAACGGGCAATGTTTTTCTGAATTACACCAGCTCGCTCGCTCCGCTCAATGGCATCATTGTCAGTGGCAATCCCCGGATCTCACTCACCAACCCGACGGGTCTCCAAACCTTGGCTGCTGGTGGAACGTTTAACTCCGGCTTGCTCACGGCAAATGGCTCGGCAGTTCTGGACGCACTGACGCTGAACCCGATCCTGGCAAGCCTCTCCACAGACGGGGCCGGCCAACAATTCAGCGTCAGCTGTAGCTCGCTGAGTGGCGTCAATCTGCTGGGCGGTGGTGGTCAGGTGTCCTTCGATCAGACCACCCAAGCCGCCTGCGGCGCGAGAATCGTCTATGACTACGAGACTCGCAACCAGACACCTGAGCCTGCCTCGATGGCGCTGGTTGGCCTGGGCCTGCTCGGCCTCGGCGCAGCACGCCGTCGCAAGGCCTGATCGACGACGACAGCTCTGCGTCGCCGGAAAAGCCGCTCCCAGGAGCGGCTTTTTTCTTGCCCTGCAGGCCTCGCACCGACCACCCGCGGCGGACGACGGGGAACACACTCCTTGCCGCCCGACCGCCCGCAAGATAGAATCCCGGGTTCGCTTCGCCGAGCGAATCCCACCCTTCATCCATCTGGCGTCGGCTCTATCAAACTGGGGCTGCGTCGTTCTTACGAAAGAGAGTTTGACATGGCGATCAATGTTGAGCAGAAAGCTCAAATCATGGCCGAGTACCAGCGTGCTGCCGGCGACTCCGGTTCTTCCGAAGTCCAGGTAGCGCTGCTTACCGCGCGCATCAACGACCTTACCGGTCACTTCAGAGAGCACAAGAAGGACAACCACTCGCGCCGCGGTCTGCTGCGCATGGTCAGCCGCCGCCGCAAGTTGCTCGATTACCTGAAGCAAACCAACGTCGATTCGTACCGCACCCTGATTCAGCGTCTCGGCCTGCGCAAATAGGCCCGCTCGCCGATCCGCCCTGCGGTCGGAGGTGCAGGCCATTCCCAGAGCCGCCAGCGGCCAGCCCCACGCGGGCTGCGCCGCTGTTTCTGCTGCCGCGGCTGGCATATTGGTACGTCGTTTGAATGGTTGAGCTGTTGAATTTCCTGCCGGAGTCGTGGGCAGGCACGTACCAGACTATTGAGAGAGGCAACAATGTTTAATATCGTCAAGAAAAGCTTCGCCTATGGCGCCCATCAGGTCACCCTGGAAACCGGCGAAATCGCGCGCCAGGCCGGTGGTGCGGTCATCGTCTCGGTTGACGACACCGTCGTCCTGGTCAGCGCAGTCGGCAACAAGACGGCCAAACCCGGCCAGGATTTCTTCCCGCTGACCGTTGATTACATCGAAAAAACCTACGCCGCCGGCAAGATCCCCGGCGGCTTTTTCAAGCGCGAGGGTCGTCCCTCCGAGAAGGAAACGCTGACCTCGCGCCTGATCGACCGGCCGCTGCGCCCGCTCTTCCCCGAGGGCTTCTATCACGAAGTCCAGATCGTCGCCATGGTGATGTCGTTGAACCCGGAAATCGACCCCGACATCCCGGCGATGATCGGTGCCTCGGCCGCGCTGGCGATCTCCGGCATTCCCTTCGACGGCCCGATCGGTGCCGCCCGGGTCGGCTACCTCAACGGCGAATACGTGCTCAACCCGAGCACCAGCCAGCTCGACGCAAGCCAGCTGAACCTGGTCGTCGCCGGAACGCAGGCAGCCGTGCTGATGGTCGAATCGGAGGCCAAGGAACTGTCCGAAGAGGTGATGCTCGGTGCCGTGATGTTCGGCCACCAGCAGATGCAGGCAGTGATCACCGCGATCAACGAACTGGTCGATGAAGCCGGCAAGCCGGAATGGGAATGGTCGGCTGCCGCCAGAAACGAGGCCGTCCACGCCAAGCTCGACCAACTCGTCGAAGGCGAGCTGAAGGAAGCCTACGGGATCACCAGCAAGGGCCTGCGCAGCCAGCGTCTCAAGGAGATCACGGCCTACGCCGTCGAGGCCATGACCGCCGACGACAACGCCCCCGACGCCAGCGCCGTCCGCCGGATGGTTTCCGACGCCGAGGCACGCATCGTGCGTGGCCGCATCCTGGCCGGCGAGCCGCGCATCGACGGTCGCGACACGCGCACCGTCCGGCCGATCGCCATCCGCTCCGGCGTGCTGCCGCGCGCGCACGGCTCGTCCTTGTTCACACGTGGCGAAACGCAGGCCATCGTCGTCGCCACGCTCGGTACCGGTCGTGACGAACAGATCATCGACGCACTGGCCGGCGAGTATCGCGAGCGCTTCATGATGCACTACAACTTCCCGCCCTACGCCACTGGCGAATGCGGGCGCGTCGGAACGCCAAAGCGGCGTGAGATCGGCCACGGCCGCCTGGCCAAGCGGGCAATACTCGCCGTGCTGCCGTCGCCGGAAGACTTCTCCTACACCATCCGTGTCGTCTCGGAGATCACCGAGTCGAACGGATCGAGCTCGATGGCGTCGGTCTGCGGCGCCTCGCTGGCGCTGATGGACGCCGGCGTACCGCTCAAGGCCCACGTCGCCGGCATTGCCATGGGCCTGATCAAGGAAGGGAATCGGGTCGCCGTCCTGACCGACATCCTCGGCGACGAGGATCACCTCGGCGACATGGACTTCAAGGTTGCCGGTACCGATAGCGGCGTCACCGCGCTGCAGATGGACATCAAGATCCAGGGCATCACCCAGGAGATCATGAAGATTGCGCTGGCCCAGGCCAGCGAAGCCCGCCTGCACATTCTCAAGCAGATGCAGGATTCGATGTCGGCGCACCGCGAAGAAGTGTCGACCTACGCGCCGCGCCTGTACACGATGAAGATCAATCCGGAGAAAATCCGCGACGTGATCGGCAAGGGCGGCGCGGTCATTCGTGCCATCACCGAGGAAACCGGGACGACCATCGACATCAAGGACGACGGCACGATCACCATCGCCTCGGTAAGCGGCGACGCTGCCGACGCCGCCAAGGCACGCATCGAGTCGATCACCGCTGACGTCGAAGTCGGCAAGGTCTATGACGGCACGGTTCTCAAGCTGCTCGACTTTGGCGCCATCGTCAGCATCCTGCCCGGTCGCGACGGCCTGCTGCATATTTCGCAGATCGCCAACGAACGCGTCAATGCCGTTGCCGACTATCTGAAGGATGGCCAGAAGGTCCGCGTCAAGGTCCTCGAAGCCGACGAGAAGGGACGCGTCCGCCTGTCGATGAAGGCGCTCACCGTCGAGGAGGGCGGCGTGCCGCCAGCGGCTTGATCGGCATCGCCTGACGGCGGCCAGCGAGCCGCTGTCGACAGCAAAAAAGGACGCCACGGCGTCCTTTTTTTGGCCTCGGCGGGCAAGCATACTGCCGCTCGCCGGACGGCGGCGTCCTGCCTCGCGGTGACGGCGGCTACACGCGCCCGCCAGCTACTTGGCCATCTGCTTCTCGCGCACTTCTTCGAGGGTCTTGCAGTCGATGCACATCGTTGCCGTCGGACGCGCTTCAAGACGCTTGATGCCAATCTCGACTCCGCAAGCGGCGCAATAGCCATAGTCGCCACTGTTGAGCAGCTCCACGGTTTCTTCGATTTTCTTGATCAGCTTGCGCTCGCGGTCGCGGTTGCGCAGTTCGATGGCGATGTCTGTTTCCTGGCTGGCGCGGTCATTGGGGTCAGCAAAAACGGTCGCTTCATCCTTCATCGTATGCACCGTACGCTCGATGTCTTCGATGAGCTGTTGCTTCAGCGCCTCGAGGATGCCGCGGAAATGAGCCAGCTGATTGCTGTTCATGTACTCCTCGCCCGCTTGCGGCACGTAAGGGGTGAAATGCTTGTACGTCAACTCATCAGCCATGTTCGAATACCCTGATTGCAAAAGAGACGACTAAATATCAGAAATGGCGCCGCCTGGCAAGCAGACGACCGCTGCCGGCCGGCGCAAGCACCGTTTTCCCGCCCCTGCAGCGCCGCCCTGGCAATGCTCCCGACAGCCATCGTTCACGTCATCACCTGACTCCCTCTCCGCCAGGCGCGTCACTGAGCGACGTCCGCCGCAGGGCCGCGACGGCTCGCCCTGTAGCGCGCGCGCTGGGCCATCGCCATTTCGAACGCGGCCTGCGTGAAGCCGAGAATCTCGGCGAATTCCTCGTCGCTAAGGGTGCGCGCGTCGTCGTTGCTGCGATAGACATTGACGAACTGATGTTCGCGCACGGACTGCAATACCAGCTTGCCGACGCCGAGTTCTTCAAGGCTCTTCCACAGCTCCGGGTTGGCCGTACGCGTCAGGCCCATGACGAAACCGATCGGATCCTGGCGACCAAGGACCGCCGCCAGGCGCAGGATGAGTTCGAACGACACCGCCAGGCGCCCGTTCTCCAGCGCTTCGACCAGCGACGGGTCCTTGAGGTCGATGGCCACGCCGAGTTCGGCAATCGTCAGCCCCGCGCGCTCGCGCATCCTGCGCACGACGGCCCCGGTCTTGGCCCAGGCGGCGGACTCGGCGGCGCTCGGCAGCACCACCCGCAACACTTCCGACGCGGCCTCGATGGCCTGCCCGTCGAGGAGTGCTCGCGAGACCTTGCTCGCCATTTCCAGCGTTCGCCCGGCGACACCGGCCGCCGAACTGACGTCGAGCAGCCTGCCAGCCATGGCACGCACCTGGTCGACCAGACCGGGATCGCTGGCCGCGGCCGCGATCGGCTTCGCCGGGGCCGCGGCTTTCTTCCCTGTCCGTTTGCCAGGCGCTGCCGCCTGGGGCTTTGCTGCTGACGCGGTTGGCCTGTTCATCGACAATCCTCCACATAGTAGCCGGGTCGAATGGTGAGCACTGTGCCAGCCGCCGCTTCGCGTCGACGGTTCGCCGCCGCGACCGGCGAACAACCTTGCACAGCCTGCGGGTCAGCAGCCACTATAGCCGGGAAGGCCTTTCCCCGCCATGGCCGGCGCCTACTGCATCGGGTTCCGGGACGGGGTTGGCGCCGCGCTCTTGCCCTCCTGGCGCGAAAAGCTCGACGATGGCCCGCCCGCGCCACCGCTGATCGCCGGAAAACTCGCCCGGCACTTGATTCCCGCCGGCAGCTTCAAATCCGCATTGGCCAGTTCGAGGCGTACACCGAAAGTCCCGCTGGCGGCGTCGAGAACCCGGTCGATCACCCGCACCGTCGCCGTGTACCGCCCGCCGATCGGCGCCTCCGGAAATACCTCGACCTTCTCGCCGGCCTTGAGCTTGCCGAAAGCGTCGAGCGGCATCAGCACCTCGACGTACAGGGTGCCGATGTCGGCCAGTCTGAGAATCGGCTTGCGCAGGTCGCGATTGTCGGCCAGCTCTCCGGCGCTGAGCAGGCGATCGACGACCACGCCGTCCACCGGGCTCTCGATCGTGCGCAGGCGCAGCTGCTCGGACAGGCGGCGATACTCGAGCTCCGCCAGGCGACGGTCGTCGCGGGCCTCGAGCAGCTCTGTTTCGGCGAGCCGCTTCTCGGTCAGGGCTTCGTCGCGATCGTGCAGCGAGATGAACGACTGGCCCGCCAACTTCTCGCGCCGCTTGTATTTCGTCGTCGCGAACTCGACGCGGCTTTCGCCGGTGCGGATTTTTCCCTGCATCGTCGAACGATAGCGCGCGGCTTCGGTCGCCGCGTGTTCGACGCCCGAATCGAGGCTTACGAGGACCTGGCCTTTCTTGACCAGATCACCACGATCCACCCAGATTTTCTCGATCAGACCTTCGCTCGCTGCGCGCACGTCGACGGTCTTGCTCGGTTCGATGATGCAGTCGAACTCGGCGGCCAGCCCGCTGCCCGCCGACAACAACGCCAGCAACACTGCGCTCCCGAATCCGCTCACCCTCATTCGACTTGTCCGATTCGGCATTTTCCTACTCTCCTCTTCCGGCAAACGCCAGGGACCGTTCCACTCGCTTGTCCATCTCGACGGTCTGCCGGCGCACCCGCGAATTCTGTCGCTCTGCCGCTGCCTGCGCGGACTGACGCAGCACGCGCGCCAGCGGCGCCGGTAGCAGCCCGGCCTCTGAGACGCGCCCGCGCAGCCAGCCGAGCAGCGCTGCAGCGTGGGCGAGAAACAATTCGTCGTCGAGCGCGACGATCGCTTCGTACGATCCGGGATCGCCCTGCCGACCGGCACGGCCGAAGAGCTGCCGATCGACGCGCGCCGAATCGTGGTATTCGGAAAGAATGACGTGCAGACCGCCCGCCTGGCGAACCTCCGGGCTGAGCAGAATATCGGTGCCGCGCCCGGCCATGTTGGTGGCCACGGTGATCCGCCCCGGCTGACCGGCGTCGGCGATGATCTGCGCCTCGCGCTGGTCCTGGCGCGCGTTGAGCACCGCATGCGCCAGTCCGGCAGCGCGCAGGTGCACGCTGGCCAGCTCGGAAGCCGCCACCGAACGCGTTCCGATCAGCACTGCCCGTCCCGCACGGCGCATTTCGGTCGCACGCTGCACCACCGCGGCCCAGCGCCTGTCGCCGTCGAGAAATACCCGCTGCCCGAGGTCGCGGCGCGCAAGCGGTCGATTCGGCGGGATGCGCAGAACGTTCATCGCGTACACCGAACGCATTTCCGGCGCCACCTCGGTCGCCGTGCCGCTCATCCCGGCCAGGCACAGGTAGCGACGGAAGAAGCGCTGATAGGTGATCCGCGAAATGGTGTCGCGTCGCTTGCTGGTCGCCAGCGCTTCCTTGACCTCGATCATCTGGTGCAGGCCGCGCTCCCACGAACGGTCGGCCATCACCCGACCGGTGTACTCGTCGACGATCTGCACCTTGTCGTCGGCGATGATGTAATGCCGGTCGAGCTGAAAGAGATACAGCGCCGACAGCCCCTGTTCGACGAGTTCCTCGCGCGCCCGCGGGATGCGCCACAGTCCAGGCAGCCCGCAGGCAAAATCGCCCACCGCCGCCCGGCCGGCGTCGGTCAGTTCGATGCTGCGTTCCTGCGCCCGGAGCAGGTAATGGCCCTTGCTGTTCAGGCTCGCGGCCAGCGCCAGCGCCTGCTCGTAGAGGGCGCGCCCGTTCGGGTCGTCGACGTCGCTGGAGATGATCAGCGGCGTTCGCGCCTCGTCGATCAGGACGCTGTCGGCCTCGTCGACGATCGCGAAGTACAAGCCGCGCAGCAGGACGCCGGCGCTCCCCTGGGCCGGACTTCGCCGCCCCGCCAGCCAGCCGTCGAGCAGCGCACGCTGACCGCCGCGGACACGCTTGCGGGCAACCCGATCGCGAAGATAGTCGAAGACCAGATCCTTGTTCACGCAGTAGGTGACGTCGGCGGCGTAGGCCGCGACGCGCTGCGCAGGCTCCTGGTCGGGGACGATCAGACCGACGCGGAGGCCGAAAAACTCATAGACCGGCGCGAGATACTGTGCATCGCGAGCCGCCAGGTAGGGGTTGACCGTAATCACATGCACCGGCGCACCGGCAAGGGCCACCGTCACCGCCGGTAGAACGGCGGTCAGCGTCTTGCCCTCACCGGTCTGCATTTCGGCCAGCGCGCCGCGCAGCATGGCGTAGCCGCCCATCAGCTGCACCGGGTAATGGCGCGGGCCGAGCTGGCGCGAACATACCTCGCGTACCAGCGCGAAACACTCGGCAACCAGCGCCTCGGCTGGCCCCTGGACGGCCAGGGCCGCGCGTACGGCCAGCGCCCGGCTGCGCAGTCGCTCGTCGTCGGCGGCCAGAAAGGCCTCTTCCAGCGCCTGTACGCGCGCGGCAAAACGGCGCAGCCTGTGCAGGCGCAGCGGCGAGCCCGCCTGCGCCCAGCGCCCCAGCAGACGCCCAAGGAAGCGGTCGAGACGATCGTCCTTGGGGTCGCGACGCTCCGGGTACAGTCCTGGAGCGAACTCATGCACCTGCCAGCACTCGAGCAAGGCCCTAGACATCGAAGCGCGAGAGGAAGAGCTGCCGCAGCCGCCTCGCCCACTGCTCGGCGAGGGGCTCGGCGCGGTGGTGGAAACGCACGTAGACGCGCGTGCCGATATGCAGCGGCCCGACCTCCGGCGGCAGTTCGAGGTCGAATTGAAACAGCCTGTGCAGCGACTTCAGGCCCTTCGGGTCGCGCGGATCGGTGCCCTGCTGGCCGCCCCCTGCGATCGACAGCGCCTTGCTTGGCAACTCCTCGTGCGCACCAGGCACCTCGCGTATCAGGCGCGCGCTATAGGTGTGTTCGAGTCGGTCGGCGATCTTCACCTGCACCTCGGCGCGCGCTTCGCGAACCAGGGCAATGTCATCCTGGACAACGACCACCCGCGCCAGCCGCGGCGGACCATCGACGATATAGCCGAGCAGCTCGCCTTTCTTCACGAAGCGCTGCGGCAGGTCCTGGGGCCGGGCCAGCTTGAGCGCGCCGGATACGGCGGCGACAACCAGCAGCGAATCCAGCTTTTCTTCGGCGCGCGCCAGGGCAAACCTTTCCCGGCGCAGATCCTCGCGGGTTGTCGCCGCCTGTACGCGCTCGTCGAACATCTGCGTGGTGTACTGCACCTCGAGCTGCCGTACCCGCGCCTGCGCCTGCTCGACCTCGGCGGCAAGCGTCGGTCTGGCCGTGACCAGCAACAGATCGCCGACCTCGACGTGCTCCTCTGGCTGAACCAGCAGCTGCTCGACAAAGCCGTCGGCACCGGCCCGCACTTCGGCCTTGTCGGGAACCCAGACCACGCCTTCGGCGTGCGTGCGCAGGGGCATCGGCACCGCGAGCACGAAGACCAGAACGAGCGCCAGCGAAGCGAAGCTGACGATGCGCGCACGCGTCCGCTGGCGCTGCAGCTCGGGGCTGGAAATCACATAGCTGAGGCCCTTGCCGATCGGCAGAACGAACATCGTCGTCGCGGCCCATATCGCCAGCACGACGCCGACGAAAAAGAACTCCCCGGCGATGAACAGGATGATGGCGATCATTACCAGCGTCCGGTAGACGAAAGACGCCGCCCCGTAGAAGAGAAACCAGCGGCGCTCGCCCGTAGTGGCCTGAGGTCGCTCGACGCTCTTGACGCCGAACAGGTAGCGCTTGACAAGCCATTGCCAGTATTGATTCGAACGATTGCTGAGATTGGCAATCTCGATCAGATCGGCGAGGACGTAATAGCCGTCGTAACGCAGCAGGGGGTTGCCGTTGAAGAGCAGCGTCGACGCGCCGGCGACGAAGAGCACGTTGAAGGCGACCGAGCGCACCAGCCCGGGCTCGACCATCACCCACACGGCCATGGCGATCGCCGCCAGGAACAGTTCGACCAGCATCCCGGCGGCGCCGACCAGCGCCCGCCGCCACTTGTTGCGAAAGGCACCGGCGGCGGTTGCATCGACGTAGGGAATCGGCGCCAGGACGAGCAGCATGATGCCCATCTCGTGCACCTCGCCGTCGCCGGACTTGACCGCATAGGCGTGGCCGAGTTCGTGCAGTGCCTTGATCAGCGGATAGACCAGCCAGAGCAGGAAGAGGTTGTGCGCCGAGAGTACCTGGTCGCTGAGGTTGGCCGTCAGTTCATGCCAGTTCACCGCCGCGACGACGATCGCCGGCAGCACCGCCAGCATCCACAGCACCATTCCAAGTCGGCCGAAAATCGGCCGCAGCAGCGGCCAGCTGCGATTCAGGAAGGCGTCGGGATCCCACAGCGGGATGCGGATCGACATCGGGTTGATGAAGCTCTGCAGCAGTTTCTGGCGCTTCTGCTTGCGACCACGCTCGGCGAGTTCGTCAACGTCGGGTGGCAGTTCGGCCTGCAGCAGGTCGCCAGCGTGCAGTTGCGCCAGCAGGCGGATCACTTCGTCCTGCGTCGGGGCGTCCTCGCCGGCTTCGGCGGCGACCTCGGTCCACATCTCGTCGATCGTGCGCTGGCCGTCCATCAGCTGGATGACTCGGTACGCGGCAGGGCTGAAACGATGCAGCTTGCCCGAAGCGCCATCGTGCAGCACGTACCACGGCTCGCCACGAAAGCGCTGACGATGGATGCGCGCATGTGCGCGCAGTTCGGGGCGCAGCTCGGCGACACGATACCAGGAGGCGCTGAGGAAAGGGGCGGCCATGGCTGTCAACGCCCTACGGCAACCAGATCCAGGCCTGCATGCGCAGCCAGTCGCTCAGGCGATGCGTCCAGATCCACACATAGCTCTGTTCGCCGACACTGATCTTGCCCACCCCTTCCATGCCGGGACGCAGCTTGAGGTCGCTGCGCTCGAGCTGCGCTTCGACGCGAAAGGTATTCCTGCCGTCTTCGGCCTCGGCCATCGACACGTTGCGCACTTCGAAAACCAGGGCTTCGCCGGCCAGCCCGGCGAGCACCAGACGACCCGACTGGCCGACGCGCACATCGCGGATATCGCGGTCCTCGACTTTCAGGATCACCCGATAGGCGTCCAGCGGCGCCAGTTCGAAAAGGAGTTTGCCCTGTTCGACCGGCGAACCGAGCAGCTGGCTGAGATCGCCGGAGACGACGACGCCGTCGAAGGGGGCGACGATGTTGGCACGCGCCAGCTTCTCGTCGACCAGCGCCAGTTGCGAGTCGGCTTCCCACATCTGCGCCAGCGCGACATTGGCATTGGCGCGTTCGTGCTTGGCCAGTGCCTCGCGGTAGCGCGCCTTGTGCTGTTCGCGCTCGGATAGCCAGCGTTGGCGCTCGACGCGCAGATCGCGGTCGTCGAGCGTCGCCAGCAGCTGTCCCTGCTTGACGACAAAGCCGGCACGTACCGGCGCCTCGCGCAGGAAACCATCAAAGGGGGCCACCGCCGCGCGCTGCACCGCTCCCTCGACGACCGCCCTGGCGCTGACGCGATAATCGCCGTCAAGAACGAAAAGGCTCAGCAACACGAGCAGGGCGACAGCCATGGCGACACGAAAACCAGGCCGGCGGGGATCCTTGAGATGCCGCCCCCAACCGCGCAGCTGGTCGGCAAGGCGACCGGCGAACCAGCGATGCAGGTCAAGCCGGCTGTCGAGCAGCGGCCCGAGCAAGGCGCTGACAGCCTCGAAGGTCCTCGTTTCGTCGCTGCTGAAAGGCGTCCCCTGATGGCGCTCGAAAGTCAGTACGCCAACGCCGATGCCGCGGCTAACGACGAGCACCGAGCACACCGCTCGCGTCGCGGCGAAATCACGGTGAGCAATGGCGATCGCGCCGGAGCTTTCCGCCGTGGGCGGGAAAACGACGCTGCGCCGCTGATCGAGCGCCTCGTCCATGGCGTTTTCGAGACTGCTGACAAACTGGCTCTTCTTCTCGAAGAACGCGGAGTGCGACATGGCCAGCAAGCGCGCCCGCCCTCCCCGGTCGACGCCGAGCGAAACCCTGTCGCAGTCGAAACGGCTGGCAAGGTCGTTCACCACGGCCATGGCCATGGACTCGAGGCGGGCCTCCTCGGCCGCCACGGCAAGCACGTCGAGAGCGACGCGCGCGCGCTGCAAGGCCTGCGCGTCGTCGCCGTTCTGGCGGCGCAGGAAAAGCGTCTCGACCCAGCCGATTCCCCAGTGCAGTTGCCTGAGCACCTGCTGCAGCGCCGCTTCCGGGCGTTCGCCGACGTCGAGCACGACCGCGCCATGCACCTGTCCCTCGAGCTCTACCGGATAGGCGACGACGAGCAGCGCGCCCGCCTGGTCGGCAAGCAGAACACCGCGCCGCTCGCTCAGGCACTGCTGAGCGGCTGGCGCAAGATAGGTAACGTCGGTCTGCTCGGACGGCCAGACGGCGGCCGGGACGAAGGTGCTGCTGCCCTGCTCGAGCAGCAGCAGCGCAGCGCGCACGTCGGCAACCTGCAGGCATTGCAGTGCCAGCCAGCTGCGGCAGAATTCGCCCGACGTCTGCGCTGAAGCGAAGGCCCCCCACAGCGCGTCGTCGTGCGCCCGCCTGGCGTGATCCCCAGGTCCGGGCGACGGGCCTGCGCCTGGCGCGGTCGAAGAGCAGAAACTGGAAGACAAGTGCTGACCTCGCAACCAGAGTAGCAATGACGAATGCAGCGTAAAGCGACGCCATAGATTGTAGCCAAGCCACAGGGCCTATCTGCAAGCCACTGTTTTCATTGCTGTAACAACCAAGAAAACTGCTCGCCAACCCCCTTCGCCGCTTTACAGTTGATACTCGGCGTCCGGCCGTGCACCGGCAATCGCCATGTCGACCGCTTTTCGCGTCAGCTGCGGCGCAAACAGTTCGATGAATTCGTATTCGTAGCGACGGATGTGGTTGCCGCGGCGCAGTCCGATGCGCGTGGTGTTCGAACCAAAGAGATGTTCGGCGGGCAGCGCCTGCAGACCGGCGTCACGGGCAGCATCGAAAGCCATGCTGGCGATGATGCCCAGGCCCAGGCCGAGGCTGACGTAGGTCTTGATGACGTCGGCGTCGATGGCGGTGAGCACGACGTTGGGTGTCAACTGCGCCAGCTCGAAGGCCTTGTTGATGCGCGAGCGACCGGCGAAGGCGGAGTCGTAGGTGATCAGCGGCCAGCGTGCCAGCGCCGTCAGCGACAAGGACTTCTCGCCAAGGATAGCATGCCCGTCGGGGGCGATCACGCAGTGCACCCATTGGTAGCAGGGGAGCATCAGCAACTGCGGGTACTGGTCGAGGGCTTCGGTGGCGATGGCGATGTCGGCCTCGCCCTTCAGCGCCCATTCGGCGATCTGCGTCGGATGCCCCTGGCGCAACGACAGCCGTACGCGGGGATGGCGCTCGACGAACTGCTTGACCACGCCGGGAAGCGCGTAGCGCGCCTGCGTGTGCGTCGTGGCGATGACCAGGCTGCCGGAGTCACCGCCGGCATACTCCTCGCCGACGCGACGGATGTTCTCGGCGTCGCGCAGGATGCGCTCGGCGATTTCGAGCACCGCCCTGCCCGGCTCGGTGACCGCCGTAAGGCGCTTGCCACTGCGTTCGAAAACGATCACCCCGAGTTCGTCTTCGAGCAGCTTGATCTGTTTGGAGATTCCCGGCTGCGAGGTATACAGCGCCGCCGCGGCCTCGGAAACGTTGAGGCCACGCTGCGCCACTTCGACGAGATAGCGAAGTTGTTGGAGCTTCATTGCCGCCTTTAATTGCTATTGGTTATAACAATCTAACTGAATATTCTTTTTCGATCAAACCGCCTGCTGCTACCATGCGCGCTCGTTTTCGCTATGGCTCATTGCTGATGGACTGGATGTTCACCCTGTCGGGCTTTGTCGTCGGCGCCATCGTCGGGCTCACCGGCGTCGGCGGCGGCTCTCTGATGACGCCGCTGCTGGTGCTCGTCTTCGGCGTTCACCCGGCAACGGCCGTCGGCACCGACCTGCTTTACGCGGCAATCACCAAGGCCGGCGGCACCTTCGTGCATGCCAAGAAGGGCCACGTCGACTGGCGCATCACGCGCCTGCTGGCGAGCGGCAGCATTCCCGCCGCACTGCTCACCGTCTGGGGGCTGTCGTTCCTGCCCAAGCAGAGCGCCGAGGTTTCGCACGTCATTTCGGTTTCGCTGGGGATCGCGCTGCTGCTCACCGCCGGCGCGATCATCTTCCGCCACCAGCTGCAGACGCACGCGCTGGCACACGCCGACGACGGTGCGCACACACAGCTTCGGGCGCCGATCACCGTCGCCTTCGGTGCGCTGCTCGGCGTCCTGGTCACCGTGTCATCGGTCGGTGCCGGCGCGCTCGGCGTCGCCGTGCTGTTCTACCTTTACCCCCGGCTGCCGACGATCCGCATCATTGGCAGCGATGTCGCGCACGCCGTGCCGCTGACCCTGGTCGCCGGCCTCGGTCACTGGCTGCTCGGCAGCATCGACTGGTCGTTGCTCGGCAGCCTGCTGCTCGGCTCGCTGCCCTGCTGCTCGGCTCGCTGCCCGGGATCTGGCTCGGCAGCCACGCCTCGGCAAAAATCCCGGACCGTATTCTTCGCCCCATTCTGGCGTGCATGCTGCTCCTGATCGGCGGCAAGCTGATCGCCCAGTAGATGCCCGTGCCCGGCCTGGCCCACGCAGTGGCAGGCATGGCTTCATTTATATAAGGAGCGACCCATGTATCGCTACGACAGTACTGACCAACAACTGATCAACGAGCGGGTAAGCCAGTATCGCGGCCAGATGGAACGTCATCTGGCCGGCGAGCTCTCGGAAGACGAGCTGCGTCCGCTGCGCCTGCAGAACGGGCTGTACATCCAGCGGCACGGCCCGATGCTGCGTATCGCCATCCCCTACGGCATGCTCTCGTCGGCGCAGCTGCGCAAGCTGGCCGAAATCTCGCGCCGCTACGACCGCGCGGTCGGGCACTTCACGACCCGCCAGAACATGCAGCTCAACTGGCCGCAATTCGAGGAAACGCCGGAAATCCTGGCCGAGCTGGCGAGCGTCGAAATGCACGCCGTGCAGACCTCGGGCAACTGTATCCGCAACATCACCAGCGATCACTTTGCCGGCGTCGCGCCCGACGAACTGGTCGACCCGCGCCCGTACTGCGAACTGCTGCGCCAATGGTCGACTTTCCATCCGGAATTCGCCTTCCTGCCGCGCAAGTTCAAGATCGCGGTCAATGCTGCGGCGCAGGACCGCGCCGTGATCCGGGCGCACGACATTGGCCTCGAGGTGGTCAGCGACGAGCGCGGCGAGATCGGCTTCAAGGTCCTCGTCGGCGGCGGTCTCGGGCGCACGCCGATCCTCGGCAAGGTGGTTCGCGAGTTTCTGCCGCGCCGGCACATCCTTTCCTACCTGGAAGCCATCGTGCGCCTTTACAACCGCTACGGTCGCCGCGACAACATGTACAAGGCACGCATCAAGATTCTCGTCCAGGCGCTCGGGATCGACGAGTTTGCGCGCCAGGTGGAAGCCGAGTGGGCGCATCTGCGCGACGGCGAGACGACGGTCACCGACGCCGAGTTCGACCGAATTGCCCGCCATTTCGAGCCGCCGGCCTGGGAGACGCTGGCCGCCGAAGACCCCGTGCATAGTGCCCGTCTGCATACCGACAAGGCCTTCGCCAACTGGGTCAAGCGCTGCGTGCACGCCCACAAGACCCCGGGCTACGCCGCCGTGACGCTGTCGCTGAAGGCGCCGGGAGTCGCTCCCGGCGACATCAGCGACGTCCAGATGATCGCCGTCGCCGACCTTGCCGATCGCTTCAGCTTCGGCGAACTGCGCGTCAGCCACGAACAGAACGTGATCCTCGCCGACGTCAAGCTGGGCGACCTGCATGAAGTCTGGCAGATTGCGCGCAGCCAGCGCCTGGCAACCGCCAACATCGGTCTGCTGACCGACATGATCTGCTGCCCTGGCGGCGACCTCTGCTCCCTGGCCAATGCGCGCTCGCTGCCGATCGCCGAGGCGGTGAACGACAGGTTCGACGACCTCGACTATCTCTACGACATCGGCGACATCTCGCTCAACATCTCCGGTTGCATGAACTCCTGCGGCCACCATCACGTCGCCAACATCGGCATCCTCGGCGTCGACAAGAATGACGAGGAGTGGTATCAGATCACCGTCGGCGGCCAGCAGGGCAACGGCGCGACGATCGGCAAGGTCATCGGCCCCTCGTTCTATGCGCAGGAAGTGCCGGAGGTCATCGACGCGCTGATCGCCGTCTATCTCGAACAGCGCACCGCCAGCGAGCGCTTCATCGACACCTGGCAGCGAGTCGGTGTCGAGCCCTTCAAGGCGCGCGCCTACGCCGGCCGCGACCGTCGCCGAACCGCCAAGGTCGCCGGCACGGGCAGCAACGCAAAGGAAATCGTCAATGCCTAGGATCATCAAGAACACGCAGATCGTCGACGACCACTGGCAGGTGCTGACGCTGGCCGAGGGCGAGACGCCGGAAAGCGTCACCCTGCCTGCCGAACCGACGCTGCTGCCGCTGGCCGTGTGGCTCGCGCGCAGGGACGGGATCGCCGCCGCCCGCCTACCCATTGGCGTCTGGCTCGACGCCGGCGAGGGCCCGGAAGCGCTGGCTGACGACCTCGACCGATTGGCCGTGATCGGCGTCAACTTCCCGAAGTTCACCGACGGCCGCAGCTACTCGAGCGCCCGTCTGCTGCGCGAGCGCTACGCCTACAAAGGCGAGATTCGCGCCCTCGGCGACGTCCAGCAGGATCAGCTGTTCTTCATGCGCCGCTGCGGTATCGACGCCTACGCACTGCGCGCCGACAAGGACCTCGAAAAAGCGCTGGCCGGCCTGGCGGTGTTCAGCAACACCTACCAGGCGGCGGTCGACCAGCCGCAACCGCTCTTCCGGCGGCGCCCGGAAAACGGCAAGGAGGCGGCATGAACCACCTCGGCAAGCTCGACGACCCGGCGCTGCTCGACGCGCTGGCGAGCAAGGTCGCCGACGCGCGCCGCCTGCTGCGCGAGATCGCCGACGACTTCTCGCCAGCGGCGTTCGCCAGCAGTCTCGGTGGCGAAGACATGGTGCTCACCGACCTCATCGTCCGTGATGCACTCGCCATCGAGATCTTCTCGCTCGACACCGGCCGCCTGCCGGCCGAGACCTATGCGCTGATCGCCCAGGTGAAGAGCCATTACGGCCTGGCGCTGCGCCTGTACTATCCACGCCACGACTTGGCCGAGGCGTGGACCCGTGAGCACGGCATCGACGCTTTTTACGAGTCGGTGGAGCTGCGCAAGGGTTGCTGCCATTTCCGCAAGGTCGAACCGCTGCAGCGCGCGCTGGCCGGCCGCAAGGCCTGGATCACCGGCATGCGCGCGCAGCAATCAGCGACCCGCGAAGGCTTGCCGGTGCGTAGCTTCGACCCTGGCAGCGGCGGTTTGGAGAAATTCAACCCGCTCACTGCGTGGAGCGAACGCGAAGTCTGGGCCTACCTCAAGCAGAACCAGGTGCCGTACAACGCCCTGCACGACCAGTTCTACCCGAGCATCGGCTGCGCGCCGTGCACGCGCGCCATCACGCCCGGAGAAGATGTGCGCGCCGGCCGCTGGTGGTGGGAGAATCCGGAATCGAAGGAATGCGGCTTGCACATCAAGCGCGCCTGACACCCGCCAAAACAAACAATCGATGAATCACACAGGTCAATCATGAGCAGCGCAGCACTCTCAAGTGTCACCCTATCCCATCTCGACTGGCTCGAATCCGAGGCCATCCACATCATGCGCGAGGTCGCCGGCCAGTGCAGCAACCCGGTGCTGCTTTTTTCCGGCGGCAAGGACTCGATCTGCATGCTGCGCATCGCCGAGAAAGCTTTCCGCCCGGGCCGCTTCCCGTTCCCGCTGATGCACATAGATACCGGCCACAACTACCGGGAAGTGACCGCTTTCCGCGACCAGCGCGCGGCCGAACTCGGCGAGCGGCTGATCGTTCGCTCGCTCGAGGACTCGATGGCGCGCGGCACGGTGGTGCTGAAATCGGCCGACGAACCGCGCAACAAACACCAGTCGGTGACGCTGCTCGAAGCGATCGAGGAGTTTGGCTTCGACGCCTGCATCGGCGGTGCGCGCCGCGACGAGGAAAAGGCGCGCGCCAAGGAACGGATTTTTTCCTTCCGCGACGAATTCGGCCAGTGGGACCCGAAGAACCAGCGCCCCGAGCTCTGGGATCTCTACAACGCACGCAGTTTCAAGGGTGAAAACATTCGTGTCTTCCCGATCTCGAACTGGACAGAAATCGACGTCTGGCAATACATCGAACGCGAGCAACTGGCGCTGCCGTCGATCTATTTTGCCCACCGCCGCCCCATCGTTCGCCGCAGCGGCGGCCTGCTGCCGGTGACCGCGGTGACACCCGTCAAGCCCGGCGACGTGGTCGAGGAAATGATGGTTCGCTTTCGCACCGTCGGCGACATCACCTGCACCGCGCCGGTCGAGTCGGAAGCCGACAGCGTCGCGGCGATCATCGCCGAGACGGCAATCACGACGATCACCGAGCGTGGCGCAACCCGCCTCGACGACCAGACCTCGGACGCGTCGATGGAGCAACGCAAGAAGGAAGGCTATTTCTGATGTCCGCAATCGACCCCATTGAACCCATGCAAGCATTCTCCCTGGAAGACGTCCCCGACAACGGCCTGCTGCGTTTTCTGACCTGCGGCAGCGTCGATGACGGCAAGAGCACGCTCATCGGCCGCCTGCTCTACGACAGCAAGACGATCCTCGCCGACACCCTGCACGCCATCCAGCGCACATCCGAAAAGCGCGGCCTCGACGTCGTCGACCTGTCGCTGCTCACCGACGGCCTGCAGGCCGAGCGCGAACAGGGAATCACCATCGACGTCGCCTACCGCTACTTCACCACCGGCACGCGCAAGTACATCATCGCCGACGCCCCGGGCCACGAGCAGTACACGCGCAACATGGTCACCGCCGCGTCGACGGCCGACCTGGCGATCATCCTCATCGACGCCCGCAAGGGCGTTCTCGCGCAGACCCGCCGCCACTCCTATATTGCGCACCTGCTCGGTATTCCGCACGTCGTCGTGGCGGTGAACAAGATGGACCTGGTCGACTACTCACCGGAAGTCTTCGCCCGCATCAAGGCCGACTACCTGGCCTTTGCCGGCAAGCTGGGAATCGAGGACGTACGCTTCATGCCGATGTCGGCGCTGCACGGCGACATGATCGTCGATCGCGGCGAACGCCTCGACTGGTACGCGGGGCCGAGCCTGGTCGAGGTCCTCGAAACGGTGCCGGCGGTGCATAGCGCGCACGCCGAGAAATTCCGCTTCCCGGTACAATACGTGTGCCGTCCGCAGGACTCGGCGAACCCGGAGCTGCACGACTACCGCGGCTTCATGGGCCGTGTCGAGTCCGGCGAGCTGGCCATCGGCGACGCGGTGACGGTGCTCCCGTCGGGGCTGGAAACGCGCGTCAGGGACATCCAGGTTCTCGCCGAGTCGGTGCCGCACGCGGTCGCCGAGCAGTCGGTGACCATCCTGCTCGACGACGAGATCGACATCTCGCGCGGCGACATGATCGTCAAGAGCGGCGAACTGCCGACGGTCAGCAAGCAGATCGACGCCATGCTCTGCTGGCTGGCCGAAGCGCCGCTCGACCCGCGCCGCAAGTACCTCATTCGTCATACCACGCGCGACAGCAAGGCGATGCTTGCCGGCATCGATTACCGGATCGACATCAACACCATGGAACGGCAGGCTTCCGAGCGCCTGGCGATGAACGACATCGCCCGCGTACGCTTCAAGCTGGCGCAACCGATCTTCGCCGACCCCTACGCGGAGAGCCGCGGCACCGGCGCGTTCATCGTCATCGACGAGTCGTCGAACAACACCATCGGCGCCGGCATGATCGTCTGATCGGCACGCGCCAGTCATCTGGCGCGTCCTCCCGGCGAAAATCGCAGCCGCGTTTGACCCGAACGCCGACGCCACCGATACTTCATAGGGTTCAGCGGTGTACGGGTCGCTGAAACGTTCGGTCGGCGCGCGACCGTTTCTTCGCGAGGCTGCTGCGGCCATGGATATTCACGGAAAGCCGATCGCCGAACGCATCGACTGGCTGTTCGGTCTGGCCGACCGCCATGCAGCGATGTACCGCAGCCCTGAAGCCTGGCTCGCCCGCCAGCGCTATCAGGCCGAGCATCCGACGGCAATCGCCGTCCTCAAGTGCATGGACGGGCGCATCAACATCCCGGTGGCGACCAACACGCCGGTCGGCCTGCTGATGCCCTTTCGCAACCTCGGTGGAATCTTCGACCTTGGCTGGCCGCACCTCGGCGAAGTGCTCGCCCACCATGTCCAGCGCGTGGTCAGCGCCGGTCGGCATGTGCTCTTCCTGGTCACCTACCACTATTCGCAAGGCGAGCCGAAGCGCGGTTGCGCGGGCTTCGACTACGACACGGCGGCGGCGATCGCCCACACCTACGAGATACGCCGCCAGGTCGAACACATTTTCGGCGGCGATCATGCGACCGTCTATCCGCTGGTCTGTGGCTTCGAGACCGACGAGGACGCCCTGGTGATCCACGGCACGGCGGGCGAGCAGCTGCACCTGGCGGACCTGACGACCGCCGACCGGACGACGCTAGAACAGCGCCTTGCCGCCCTCCTGCCCGACATGCCGGCGCAGATGCGCGCCGATCTGCTGCCACTGCTGCACGGCAATCTCGAACATGTCGAGAGCGTACGCTCGCAGATCCGCAGTCGCGAGCGCCTGCTGGACATCGAGCACCGCGAGTGGACGATCTGTCTGGGTCGTGGTTTCGACTTCCTGCACACCCCCAACGTGGCCTTGATCATCGGCCCCTACAGCCCCAACCTGGACGTTCCGATCCGCAGGGCGGCCAGCATCATCGAGGCCAACATGCAGGCCGGACGCATCCCGGACGATGGTTTTCTGCTCCTGGCGTCGGTGCCGTACGAGGAGATCGGCGTCGACCGCGCCCGCGCCGAGCTCAAGTCGAGCTTCCTGTCGAGCTTCGCGGCCGACGTCATTCGCCGTGAATTTCCCCGACTGGGCGGGCAGATGACGACGCGCACGGCAGTCCTCGACTGGCGCTCGCGAACGCTGGAAGCGATCGCCAGCAAGCAGTAGCCGAGTTGGCCGGCCGCCGAGCCATGGCCAGCGAACCGACAGCGAGGCGGCAAGCTGTTAGAATCGCGGCCTTTCCCTGTCGGCCTTGCCTACCATGTCCCAGAATTCACGCCTGATCTTCGGTTTTCATTCGACGCTCGCCAAACTGCGTCACGACCCCGGTGCGATACGTGAAATCTACGTCGACGCGGCGCGCCATGACGCCCGCCTGCGCGATCTGGTTCGCCACGCTGAGTTCGCCACGGTGCGCGTGCTGCCGGTGGACAGCGCACGCCTGCAGGCAATGGCGCCTGGCGCCCGCCACCAGGGAGTGATCGCCACCGTCGACGCGGCGCAGCGACACGTGACCCTCGACGACGTTCTCGACACCCTCGACGAACCGGCCTTCCTGCTCGTTCTCGACGGCATTCAGGATCCGCACAACCTCGGTGCCTGCCTGCGCGTTGCCGACGCCGTCGGCGCGCACGCGGTGATCGCCCCCAAGGATCGCGCGGTCGGCTTGACGCAGACGGCGGTGAAGGTCGCCAGCGGCGCCGCCGAAACGGTGCCCTACGTCACGGTGACCAATCTTGCGCGCACCCTGCGCGAGTTGAAGGAACGGGAAATCTGGGTCGTCGGCACCGATGCCGACGCCGACGATGACCTCTATACCGCGCAATGGCCAACGGCCTGCGCCTGGGTGCTCGGCGCCGAGGGCGACGGCCTGCGCCGCCTGACCCGTGACACCTGCGACCAACTGGTGAACATCCCGATGCTCGGCTCGGTGGCCAGCCTCAACGTCTCGGTGGCCACCGGCGTATGCCTCTACGAGGCACGCCGCAGACGCGCGCCGGGCAGTACTCGCGGCCCGCTCAGCCCCACCAGTCCAAGCGCCTAAGTCTTGTACGAGTACCGGTAGACGTAGCCCTTGTAACCGTAGCGGTAACGCTGGCGGCTGACATTGAGGTCGTTGAAGACGAAGCCCTTGACCTCGACGCCGGCCTGATTGAGGCGCTTGACCGCCTGCTCGAGTTCGCGGATTGGGTGTTTTCCTGAGCGGGCGACCATCAGCGTCGCGCCAACATGACGACCGATGATCGCCGCATCGGAAACGGCCAGCACCGGCGGCGCATCGACGATCACGGTGTCGAAACGTTCGCCGAGTTCTCTGAGCAGCGTGGCAAAGCGCTCGTGCATCAGCAGTTCGGAAGGATTCGGGGGAATCTGGCCGGTCGACACCACGCACAGATTGGCCACCGAGGTCGTTTTCAGAACGGCGTCCAGCGTAGCCTGCCCGGCGACGTACTCGGAGACGCCCAGCGCGCGCTCCCTGCCGAACTCCTTGTGGATATGTCCGCGACGCAGGTCGGCATCGACGATCACCACGCGCTTGCCGACCTGTGCCAGCACGACGCCCAGGTTCTTGGAAATGAAGCTCTTGCCCAGACCGGGGCTCGAGCCGGTGATCAACAGCGAGTTGCGTTGTGCGTCAAGCAGCGCGAAGTGGAGCGTCGTACGCAAGCCGCGCAGGCTCTCGACGGCGTCGTCTTCCGGAAACGAGACCGCCAGCAATTCGCCGACGCCGGATTTCGACTTGCGCTGCAAATCGATTTCCATCTTGCTGTGCGGCACCGTGGCATAGACCGGCAGGCCGAGCTGCGACTCGATGATCTCCGGGTCCTCGACGACGACGCGCAAGGCGCGAAGCAGCCAGATGATGACCATGCTGAACAGCACGCCGAGGAGCAGCGCGATGCCGAGAATGGCAATCGGCTTGGCGCCGACCGGTTGGCGACCAACGGCCGCAGAATCGATGATGCGCACGTCGCCAACGGTCCCGGCCTTTGACACGCGCAACTGCTGGGCGGTATTGAGCAGCTCGGTATACAGCCGGTTCGAGACTTCGACGTCGCGTGCCAGGCGCAGAACCGTCTGCTGCGTATCGGGCAAGGCCGCCACGTCGGCGTCGAAGGCCTTGCGGCGCTCATTGAGACGCTGCAGCTTGTTGTCCACCGCCTGAATCCTGGGGTGTTCCGGAGTGAAGTTCTGGCGCAGTTCGTCACGCTCCTGCTTGAGCAGTACGGCGGCGTTCTCGACCTCGACCAGGGACTTCAGCACGCTTTGCGTCTCGAGGCTCAAATCGAGCGAGCCGCGACTCTGGCGATAGTTGTTGTATGCGGCCTCGGCGCTGTCTACCTGTGTCTTGAGCGCAGGCAGCTGGGTTTCGAGAAAGGCCAGCGTCTTCTCGGCTTCGGCCGAACGGCGTTCGACGTTCTGGCGAAGGTAGGTATTCATGATGTCGTCGAGGACGATGCCGATCTGCTCCGGGTCGCCACCCGTCAGGCTGAGCTCGAGGAGACTCGATTTCTTGCCGCGTTCCTTGACCGAGTAGTTCCTGCGCAGATCGTCCACCGCGGTCTCGGCGGAGAGTTTCATCAGCCGGAAGCGCGTCCCCGGCCGCGCCTTGAGCTGGGCGACGAAGATGGAGTAATCCTGGCCAATGGCACGTTTTCCGACCTGGCCCTTGAGGACAGACTGCCCGTCGCCATCCATCACTTCGAAGCCACCCTCGTCACCGGCGACCAGGGTCAGCTGATCGTCCAGCGCCCGTGCCGGAACCTCGAGCGAATCGACCTGGATGCGGTCGCCGCCCCAGGAAAAGCTCGACAAACCCAGCCACGGGGAATTCGGATCGTCACCGTCGTAGCGCCGGCTCAAAGCACCGCCAATCAACGGAAATGTTCGCGGAACGGCAACGATGTCCAGCTTGAGCTTCTTGACCACCCGGCCAAGGACCATCCGCGAGCTGAGAATCTCGAGTTCGGCGGATACGCTCGTCTCGTCACCGAGCAAGGGCTGCAAGGCCTTGAGAGAGCCCATTCCGGAACTTTTCTCTTCGACCTGCAAGAGGCCATCCGCCCGGTAGATCGGCTTGGCGACAAACACCCAGGCCAGGCCGAGGACGAGGGCAAACAGGGTCACCGCGGCAATCAGCCAGCGATAATCCATGAGCACGGCGATGATCTCGCCAAGCGCCAGCCCCTCGTCGTCGTCTTCCGGGGACGTCTGCTGCAGCGACTGCGTTTGCGCCTGGGCGCCTGACCTGCCCGGGACGCCGGGTGCGTTGAAAGGGGTCTGTGACTGGTCGTTATCCATGGATCGTCCGTGATTGCCGCCGCCGAAGTTGGCTGGGCGGCTCAGCGTGATAGGCAGGCTCTTGGGGGCCGGTCAGCCGGCGGCTGTGCATGCCCCCTGTCCGGCGGTGAAAGGAAAGACGGTCAGGATCAGTACGGCGGCTGTTTTCCGCCGAAGAGCGGGTACTGCGTCTGACTGGTCACATTGAGCATTGTCGCCGTCGGCAGGATGTTGGAGATCACGCGCTGCCAGCGAACGATTGCCGCGGCATCGACATAGACCACGTCGCGCGGACGCAGCGGGAAGCGGTCGGCGAGCAACATCGCGTCGGGAAGACGGGAATCGAGATGGAAGAGCTCGGGAGTTTCGCTATCGCCGCGCATGACGTAGATCCAGCGCGGGTCGGAGGTCGCCTGGTTGATGTAGCCGGCGTCGCTGAGCGCTTCGGCGAGCGTCGAGCGTTTCTTGTTCATCACTTGCGAGCCGGGCCGGACGACTTCGCCAAGAACGAAGATCTTGTTGAAACTACGGTCGGCAACATTGATGATGTCGCCGTGCTCAAGCAGGGCATTCTGTGCCGTCGCCCCATAATCGTACATCGCCTGGATATCGACCAGGTAGGTGGTGCCGCGCCGGGTGAGCAAGACGCGGCTATAGTCGGCCTCCGGCGTGAAGCCACCGGCGCGGTTGACGGCCTCGACGACGGTCATCGGAATATCGGTCACCTGCTGGATACCCGGTTTCGCCACCTCGCCGACGACATACACCTGCTGACTGCGAAAAGCGACCATGCGCACGTCGAGCTGAATCTGCTCGATGTATTTGGCCAACTTGGCCGACAGCAGCTTGCGTACCTCGCTGGTCGTCTTGCCCTGGACGTTGAGCACGCCCGCGTACGGGAAGAAGATCGTCCCATCGTCGGCGACAACGGTGCCCGCCTGCTCGGCAGTGCGGAAGCTGCCGGCCGGAATCGTCAGCTCGGGGTGATCCCAAACAATGATCGAAATGATGTCGCCAGGCCCGAGCCTGTACTCGGGCGTCAGCCTGCCGTCGCCGCTGCCGGGACGCGGCGCGTCTTTCGTCGCCACGCCGGCGACGCTGGTGCCGTCGCCACGCGGCGGCCGCGCCGCTTTGAACATGTCGACGATCAGTTCGGCGGTAATCGGCTTGATCTTGACGTTCGACGGTACCAGTGCGTCCCCCTGCTGGACCGGTAACATCACCGCGGACTCCTCGCGGTTGCTGTAGCTCTGGTTGCCCGGAACAAGGCTACAGCCAGTCATAGCAATGGCGGCAAGACCAATCAGGAGGCGCCGGATTCGATCCGGCACCGCAAGCGACAATTTCATGGGTAGCTCCTCGTTTCTATTCGTACGTGCTCTCGCCGACGCGTCCGGGCAACAAAGCGCCGCGAAGTGTACCTCGCGAGCGAAGGCGCCGCAAACGCAGCCGCCAGCTCTGCGCCGTGTCTTCCGATCCGACAGGTCAGAACGCAGCGCAAAACACGGCGCCGATGCTCTTGGTGATGGGGGAATCTCTGAATCACGCCCGCAGGATAACGCCGTTCGGGGTGATTCCGCGTGCTCTATTTCACGTCCCTAGGGAATGGCGGACGCCACTGCTCGGCCTGTTCAGCCGAGTTTCGTGACCCAGGGCTCGACAGCGGCTTCGATCAGACGCAGCGCTTCCGCGTGCGCTTCGTCCCCACGCCGATAGGGATCGGGGATTTCGGTATTTGTCCAGTGCCCGAGCAGGAAGGTCTTCCCGCGCGCAGCGGGGTCCAGCGCCAGAACCGCGTCGCGATGATGTGGTTCCATTACCAGCACCAGTTCGGCCCAGCGCAGGAGTTCGCGGGTCAACTGGCTCGCCCGGTGCGCGCTGAGGTCAACGCCGCGCGATTGCATCATCGAGCAGGTCGTCTCCTCGGCGGGATGATTGACCAGCGCACCGATACCTGCTGACTGAGCCTCAACGGGTCGACCGACCTGCTCGATGCGTTGGCGGAGAAAAAATTCGGCCGCCGGGCTGCGGCAGATGTTGCCGGTGCAAACGGTAAGAATTCGATTGAACACCTCAGCCCCCCATCACGCCGGAGGAATGCTGACTTCGAACCCCACTCCGCTGGGGCCCAAGGTCCCACCACCGCGCTCCATCGAGTAGAGAAGGGTGCTGCGCGCAGAGCGCCGTTCGCGGCCACGTTGGCCAACCGTGGTGCCGCCTGCCGGAGGACTGCTGCGCAGGTCGTTCTCGCTCTGGCGGCAAATGAACAGGCGAACCTCGACATCGCGCTGCCCAAGCAGGTGTTTCTTGATTGCCGATGCGTCACGCTGAACTTTGCCGATCAGGCGCTCATCGCCATTCACCGGAACGTGCACCACGCAGTAAACGTTGCGGCCGTCGCTCGCGGCGCGGTCTGTCTGGTAGACGCTCAACTGGTAGTCATAGCTGGTGGCACTCAACTGCTCACCGATCAAGGCAAGCAGCTCGGGGAACTTCTCCTTGCCAACGTAGCCGACAAAAATGCCGCGGACCTGAACCGAAGGAAGGCCAAAGGCGCGATTGATCCGGCGCAGTCCGGGCACCAGCCGCCATGGGCGCAGGATGACCAGGAAGTAAGCGACAAAGACACCCACGAATAGCCAGAACATCAGATACTCGGGAACCTCCAGCAGCAGGCCACCGACGCCCACCAGACCCAGGAAAAGCTGCGCGAAAGCGGCAAACGCGACGACATCGCAGACCCGGTAGCCGGCACGAACGAAGAGGTGGTGCAAGTGATGACGGTCGGGTCGGAACGGCGACTTGCGCAGCCAGATGCGGCGCAGCATGACGCCAACCGTATCCATCAGCGGCAGCGCAAACAGCCACAGAGCGGTCACCGGGGTCATCGCTGGCGAGTCGCCCTGCGACAGGGCGATGAACAGCCACGCAAACAAGAAACCGAGCACCATGCTGCCGTTATCACCGAGAAACACCCGCGCCCGACTGTTCCCCGGATAGCGCAGGTTGTAGTACAGGAAGCCGGCAAGGCCGGCGATCAGCGCGACGATGAGAACCGCATAGGCGCTTTGGCCCGCGATAAGGGCCACCATCCCGGCAAGCACCAGGCTGACCAGGCTTATCGAGCCCGACAACCCGTCGATCCCGTCGATCATATTGACGGCATTGATCAAGCCGACGGTGGCGAAAACGGTCAGTGGGATGGACAGCAAACCAAGCTCGAACTGCACGCCGGGAAGAAGCTCTCCGAAAGACAGCAGTTCGACGCCACCAAAAAACACCATTGACAGGGCGACGGCCGCCTGAACGACAAAGCGCAGCTTGAAGCTGAGGTGCACAATGTCATCGGCAAAGCCGGTCAGAAAGAGGATCAGCGCACCGATCAAAATGCCCTGCAGGGGGGAAAGGGCAAGACCGCCGAACAAGGGGTCAAGGAGAAGGAACAGGCTGAGCAGGACGGCAACGATGCCCACCCCCCCGACGAATGGCGTGCTCGCCTCGTGCTGCTTGTGCCCCCCCGGGCGGTCCACGATCCCCAGGCGATCGGCCAGGCCCGCGCCCAGCCGGATGGCGACACCGGAAATCAATAAACAGGCGCAAAACAACAGGGCCAGTTCCATGGCCACCTCCACGACTCACTATTCCCTGCCTGCGCCTTGGCCCTGCGTCAACATCAGCATGCCCAGGCGGGGACGTCACAAACCGATCAGCCCCAGACAAGAAGAGCCCTTGCGGGCTCTTCGACCACAATCAAAGAACACTCTCTCACCGAGAAGCGTTCAACCGTTATCACACACGGCGACGACGGCTCAGGCACAGACCGAGCAGACCGATGCCGAGCAGAGCCAGCGACTCGGGCTCGGGAACCTGCAAGCGGTATGAACCGCTGAAGGAGCCGTCTGGCGACTGGTAGCCCGTCGGCGTCGCCGAGAAGCCATACAGATACTGCCACGATGCGCCATCGACTTGCACCTTCACCACCTCACTGACCTGTGCGCCAGGGGCAACCGGCGCGAGGTCGTCACCCGTTCCGGGAAGCGCCGCATTGACGGCAGCGACCAGCGCGTTCAGGACCGGACTCGCATTGAGAAAGCCATCGAGGCCGACGTAGATCGTTCCGTTGGCAGAGGTATCGACGTACGAAACGTTCGGATCGCTGACGCGTCCGTAGCCCGCCGTACTACCGAGGAAGATACCCGTCAGGGCGGTGAGTTGGGTTCCGCTCAGAATCTGCCCGACCGAGGCGAAGGCGTCGGTAATGTAGCGGGTCGCCAGCGCATTGCCGTTCGCGGTCCAGTCGGTCAGAATCAGGCTGCTCATGACCACCTGCTGTGCGCCGACCATACCGGTCATGGTCGTCACCGGGCCACCAAGTTTGGACAGCTCGACGTTGCCGGCGCCGCCCAATGCGGCAGCCAGGTTCGGTACATCACAAGCCTGCCCGGACGCAAAACCATTGCTCGGCAACCAGGTCTGGCAGGTGCCAGTGCCACCGATCGTGACCGGGCCGATGGCCACCGCCTGAGCGCCGGCCGACGCCACCAAGGCCGCTACGGCCAGGGCGATCTTTGTCTTGCTGCAAAATGCTTTCATAAGAGACTCCTTTGACATCGAGTACCAGCCCTTGTCGGAAACCGGTTGATGAGGGTTGAATGGGCTTAACAAGTCTTGGTTTCTGGGATGCCACACAGGCCCGCGCCTGCTTCCCTCGACAAAACCTGACTCGGTACACATAAAGCAAATTTCATGCCAAAAAACGAATGTCTATAAAATCCACCACTTAGCCTGTCCCCGATCGGAGACCAAGAGAATCGTGTAAAAAAACTCGACACTTGGCGTGTCGCGACGACCCTCTCTTCAGGTGAAGTATAGCAGGCGACAGGGAATGCCCTGGCCGGAGGCGGTCTTCCGGTCGCCCGCTCGCGGCGCGCCGGCAATCGGACACGGCATTGCGCGCTTGCCGCGACTGCCGACGCGATCAGTGGGTGGCCATGATGCCATTGCGGCTCGCCGCACGCCCTTGCGCGCTGTCCGCAGCGCACTTGCGAGCACGCCGGACAGCGCGCTATAGTTGCGGCGCGAAGGGGAGAGGGCGGCAAGGCAGCCGCCGCCGAAGGCGCAATCCACCCGGAAACGCTCAGGCAAAAAGGACCGTTCGTGCAAGGAACTCTGGAGAGCGGCGCGCGCCTGTCGGTGCAGCGCCCACCGATGGGGCGTGCGGCGGCGACCACCTTGCCACCGCAAAATCTCTCAGGTACATGGACAGGGGGGTGAACTCGATGCGAGTTCGCCCCCTTTTCGTTTCTGGAATCAACCTTAACAATCTCTCACAAGGGTTTGATACGATGCAGAAAACCGTCCTCAACGAAGACCATCTCAGAAGCGGCGCAAGAATGGTCGATTTCGGCGGCTGGGAGATGCCTCTGCACTACGGCTCGCAGATCGAGGAGCACCACGCGGTGCGTCGCGACGCCGGCATGTTCGACGTTTCGCACATGTGCGCGGTCGATATCGGCGGCGCCGACAGCGCGGCTTTCCTGCGCCGCCTGATCGCCAACAACATCGACAAGCTGCAGGTCGCCGGCAAGGCGCTGTACAGCGCGATGCTCAACGAAGCTGGTGGCGTGATCGACGACCTGATCGTCTATTACCTCGACGAGAACCGCTACCGGGTGGTGATCAACGCCGCCACGGCGGCGAAGGATCTGCGCTGGATGGCTGCCCGCCTCGCCGACTGGCAGCTTGCCGCAACGATCACGCCACGCCGCGAGGGTGCCGACGCCCTGGCCATGATCGCCGTGCAGGGACCGAACGCGCGCCAGAAGGTCTGGCAGGTCTTGCCCGACTCGCGTTCGGCGTGCGAATCGCTGAAACCGTTTTTCGCCGCGCGCAGCGGCGACTTCTTCATCGCCCGCACCGGCTACACCGGTGAAGACGGTTACGAGATCACGCTGCCCGCCGGGCAGGCGAGCGAACTGTGGACAAGGCTCGCCGCTGCCGGCGTCCAGCCCTGCGGCCTCGGCGCCCGCGACACGCTACGCCTCGAAGCGGGAATGAATCTTTACGGCCAGGACATGGACGAAAACGTTTCGCCGCTCGACGCCGGCCTGGCGTGGACCGTCGACCTCGTCAACCCACGCGACTTCGTCGGCAAGGCCGCGCTCGTCGCCCGGCCACAGCAGCAGCAATTTCTCGGCCTGGTGCTCGCGGAGCGCGGCGTCCTGCGTGCGCACCAGAAGGTTATTGCCAGGCAGGGTGCTGGTGAAGTCACCAGCGGCAGCTTCTCGCCAACGATGCAGAAAGCGATCGCCCTGGCCCGCCTGCCGCTCGCCGTCGCCGTTGGCGACAGCGTTGAGGTGGCGATTCGCGACAAGCTGCTCGCGGCCCGGGTCGTCAAGCCTTGCTTTGTGCGAAACGGAAACATTCTTGTTTGATTTCCAATTGTTAGTCGTTAAATTTCATCTAATTTGTCAGGAGTGGAAATGAATACCCCCAGCGACCTCAAGTACACCAGGAATCACGAATGGGTCCGCGTCGAAGCCGACGGAACGATCACCGTCGGGATCACCGACCACGCTCAGGAGCTGCTTGGCGACCTCGTTTTCGTCGAACTTCCGGACGTCGGCGGCGAGTTTTCCGCCGATCAGGAGGTGGCGGTGGTTGAATCGGTCAAGGCCGCATCCGACGTTTACGCACCGGTGACCGGAAGCATCGTCGACATCAACCCGACCGCCGTGGAGACCCCGGAAGTGGTCAACCAGGACGCCTACGCTGCCTGGCTGTTCAAGATGCAGCCCGCCGCTGCCGGTGACCTCGATACGCTGCTCGACGCCGCCACTTACCAGCAACTCGTAGACGCCGCCTAGGCAAATCGCATCGCCACCGGAAAACGCCATGGACGCCACGCCCGCGCAGCAACCCTTTCAGCCCGCCGATTCCCCGACACTCGCCGAACTCGAACAGCGCGACGATTTCGTCGCTCGCCACATCGGTCCCTGTGCCAGCGAAACCGTTGCCATGCTGGCCAGCATCGGCGTGTCCAGCCTCGAGCAGCTCATCGATCAGACGGTCCCGGCAGCGATTCGCCTGCGCGCACCGCTGGCCCTCGCCGAACCACGGCCCGAGCGTGAAGCCCTCGCGGCGCTACGGGCGCTGGCCGGCCGGAACCGTGTCCAGCACGCGATGATCGGCCTTGGCTACGCCGACACCCTGACCCCCGCCGTCGTACTGCGCAACGTGCTGGAGAACCCTGGCTGGTATACCGCGTACACACCCTACCAGGCGGAGGTCGCGCAGGGTCGACTCGAGGCGCTGCTCAACTACCAGCAGATGGTCATCGACCTCACCGGTCTGGAACTGGCCAACGCGTCGCTGCTCGACGAAGCGACCGCCGCTGCCGAAGCGATGAGCATGGCGCGCCGGGTGAGCAAGTCCGGATCGAACCGCTTCTTCGTCGATTCGGGCTGTTTCCCGCAGACGATTGACGTCGTCAGGACCCGTGCCGAGTATTTTGGCTTCGACCTCGTCTTCGGCACGCCGGAAGTGGCCGCGCAACAGGAGGTCTTTGGCGCCCTCTTCCAGTATCCGAACGAACGTGGCGAAGTCAGCGACCTCAGCGGCCCGATCGCGGCCGTCAAGTCGCGCGGCGCCGTCGTGGCCGTCGCTGCCGATCTGATGGCGCTGGTCGTGCTGCGCTCGCCGGGCGAAATGGGTGCCGACGTTGCCCTCGGCTCCTCGCAACGCTTCGGCGTCCCACTCGGCTTCGGCGGTCCGCACGCGGCGTTTTTCGCCACCCGCGACGAATACAAGCGCTCGGTGCCCGGCCGCATCATCGGCGTCTCTATCGACCGCCGTGGCAACAAGGCGCTGCGCATGGCGCTGCAGACGCGCGAGCAGCATATCCGTCGCGAAAAGGCCAACTCCAACATCTGCACCGCGCAGGTCCTGCTGGCCAACATCGCCGGCATGTACGCCGTCTATCACGGTCCGCAAGGCTTGCGCACCATCGCCAGCCGCATTCACCGGCTGACCGCCATCCTCGTCGAAAGCCTTCGCCGTGCCGGAATCAAGGTGGCGACGCGGCATTTCTTCGACACCCTGTGCGTTGACCTCGGCGGACACGCCCTGAGCGCCTACAAGGCGGCCATCGATGCCGGCTACAACCTGCGCCAGGTCGCTCCCGGAATCCTCGGGATCGCGGTCAACGAAAAGACATCGCAAGCCGACATCGCCACGCTGATCAAGCTCCTCGCCGGGATCAACGCCGACCTCGGACCACTCGACGAGCAACTGCGCCACGACGACCCCGGCCTGCCGCCAGCCTTCCTGCGCAGCGACGCCATCCTCACGCACCCGGTGTTCAACACCCACCACACCGAACACGAGATGCTGCGCTATCTCAAGAAGCTGCAGAGCAAGGATCTGGCGCTCGACCACTCGATGATCTCGCTCGGCTCATGCACCATGAAGCTCAACGCCACCAGCGAGATGATTCCGATCACCTGGCCGCAGTTCGCCGACATCCACCCCTTCGCGCCGCTCGACCAGGCTGAAGGCTACCTGCAGATGATTGGCGAACTCGAGGAATGGCTCAAGGTGATCACCGGTTTCGACGCCATCTGCATGCAACCCAATTCAGGCGCACAGGGCGAATACGCCGGTCTGGTGGCCATCGCGCGCTATCACGCCAGCCGCGGCGAGACGCAACGCAAGGTCTGCCTGATCCCGCGCTCGGCACACGGCACCAACCCGGCCACGGCACAGATGTGCGGCATGCGCGTGGTCGTCGTCGATTGCGACGACTCGGGCAACATCGACCTCGCCGACCTCGCCGCCAAGGCGGCGCAGCACGCGGCCACCCTCGCCTGCCTGATGATCACCTATCCGTCGACGCACGGCGTCTTCGAGGAATCCGTCCAGGAGATCTGCGCCACCGTGCACGCCCATGGCGGCCAGGTCTACATGGACGGTGCCAACCTCAATGCGCAGGTGGGCCTGACTTCACCGGCCCTGATCGGCGCCGACGTCAGCCACATGAACCTGCACAAGACCTTCTGCATCCCGCACGGGGGTGGCGGTCCGGGGATGGGGCCGATCGGCGTCAAGGCGCATCTGGCCCCGTTCATGGCCAACCACAGCGTGCAGCCCGTCAGCGGACCACACCAGCGCCAGGGTGCCGTGGCGGCAGCCCCCTGGGGATCGGCGTCGATCCTGCCGATCTCGTGGATGTACATCGCCATGATGGGCGGCAGCGGACTGACGCGCGCAACGCAGGTCGCGATTCTCAACGCCAACTACGTCGCCAGTCGCCTGCGCCAGCACTACCCGGTGCTGTACACCGGCAGCCAGGGCCGCGTGGCGCACGAATGCATCCTCGACATCCGCCCGCTCAAGGCAGCCACCGGCGTTTCCGAGACCGACATCGCCAAGCGCCTGATGGACTACGGTTTTCACGCGCCTACGGTCAGCTTCCCGGTTGCCGGAACGATGATGGTCGAGCCGACCGAGTCGGAGTCGAAAGCCGAACTCGACCGCTTCATCGCCGCGATGATCGCCATCCGCGAAGAAATCCACCAGATCGAACTCGGCCACTGGCCGAGCGACGACAACCCGCTAAAGAATGCGCCACACACCCAGGCCGACATCGTCGACAGTGACTGGAAACGACCGTACAGCCGCCAGCGGGCCGTCCTGCCCCTGCCCTACGTCGCCGAGAACAAGTTCTGGCCGAGCGTCAATCGGGTCGATGACGTTCATGGCGACCGCCACCTGTTCTGTTCCTGCATTCCGATCGACGCGGTGGACGCGGAGGAAGAAGCGACGAGCTGAGGCAGGCAGCCCGAGCCAGGGTCGCCCAACTTCAAGCCGGGCACGGCGACGCCTGATGCTTGCTTCTCAACACGGCAGGCCATCGGGCCACAGGCAGACACCGACTGCCTTCGCGCCGCCGGTCAGCGGTTCGAGTCGCCGCGCCAACTCGGCCGGCGAGGTCCACCAGGTCGCGTCGATGCCCGCGAAAGGCCCGATGCCGGCAAGGGCGTTCTGTACCGTCGCACCACAGAACAGGGGCAGCGCGCTGTCGGCCTCCGGCAGACGCGCGACGACGTCTGAAAACTGCCGCTCGGATAGCGTAAAGCGATAAATCTGTATTCTCAGGCCATCGTCCATTTGATAGGCAACGTAGTCGGCAAGGCTGACCCGCTGCCAATCGGGCGATCTGGCGCGCACGTTCTTGTAGCTCCCGGCCGGATCGCTGAGGCGCTCACCGGCGAAAATCCCGGCGTGATTGCCCAGCGCGGCATTGTTGTTGATGACCACGACCACTTCGTTGGCAGCCGGCTCGGCAAGCTGGATCTCCGTACGCAGGCTGTCCCACGAGCGCTCGCCGAAGCGGTGCCCTGGCTCACCGTTTTCCGCCCTGCTGGCGCAACCGCCGAGCAACAGTGCGAGCACCACGAGCTGCGCCACAAGCACTCGGCGCCCGGCACCAGGAACAACTTTCGCGCTATTCATCGGTCGACTTCGCTTCTCAAAGTTGCCGGATGAGCCAATGGTAAGAAGGGATGGCCCAGGTCGCAACAAGCAAAGGGCGTTACAGCGCAGGGCAGGCGTACGCACGGGTGGCGATTTCTCGGTACACTTCTCTTCCTCCACCGACTTTCAGACTCCGCCACTCCGCCACTCTCCAGGAGACGATGACCATGAGCGCACCGATCTACGAGTTCTCCGCCGAGCGCCTTGAAGGGGGCGTTCAGTCGCTTGCCGACTACGCCGGCAAGGTTCTGCTGATCGTCAACACGGCCAGCAACTGTGGCTTCACGCCGCAGTACGAAGGCCTCGAGGACATCTACCAGCGCTATCACCCGCGCGGCCTCGAGGTGCTGGGCTTCCCGTGCAACCAGTTCGGTGCACAGGAACCCGGCGAAGCCGACGAAATCGCCAGCTTCTGTCAGAAGAACTACGGCGTCGCCTTCCCGATGTTTGCCAAGATCGACGTCAACGGCGAGCACGCCCACCCGCTCTACCAGTATCTCAAGAAGGCCGCTCCCGGCCTGCTCGGCAGCGAAGGCATCAAATGGAACTTCACCAAGTTCCTGGTCAACCGCCAGGGCGAGGTGATCGAGCGCTACGCGTCGGCGACCGCGCCGGAGAGCATCGCCAAGGACATCGAAGCCCTCCTGTGAAACCTGCGCAAGCGACCTCGGAGCCCGGCCAGGCCTGCGTCCGGCAAGCGCTTCCGCCCCCGGTGACGCAAGCCGCCAGTGCCGACGCCTGACTTCAGCGCCATGCTGCGCTGGCCGAACGTACCGGCCTGCTACGGCTGGCTGTCGCTCGACCCGCGCGGGCGCTGGCGGATGCGCGGCGAAGCGCTCAGCCATCGCGGCCTCACCGATTTCCTCAATCGGCAGTACGCGCACGACGAGAACGGCAACTACTTCGTCCAGAACGGCCCGCAACGCGTTTTCGTCGCTCTCGACTACACGCCATGGGTTGTGCACCTGCCGGCACCGAATCGCCTCGAAACGCAGGTCGGCGAGACGGTCAGCGAACTGCGCGGCGCCGCCATTGACGAGGAAGGCAATCTGCTGCTCGAAATACCGCCCGGGATCGCGCTGCTCTGCGACCGCGACCTGCCGGCCCTGCTCCCCTGCCTGCGCCTGGCGGACGGCGCCGTCGCCGACGACGACGCCCTGCTCGCGGCCATCGCGCAAGAGCCTGGCGAGATCAGCGCGCTGACCCTCGTTTGGCAAGGGCAACGCGTTCCCGTGCGAACGGTGCGCCGCTGTGAAGTCGCGCAACGCTACGGCTTCATCGCCTCACCGCAGGAAGCACCGCCCGGAGCTGCGCCTTGACCCTGCGGCAGCTCGCGCTCGACGCGCTGCTGTTACCGGTCGCCGACGAAAAGTGCCAGGCGGTCGACAGTATCTTGCTGACGCCACCCTCTGCGCTGGGCGACGACGGCCAGATCGTCGCCGTGCCCGACACGCGCCGACTGGCGGTGGAGACGCTTCCCGGCCGCACGGCCCGGCCAGCGCTGGTGCCACCCGCACAACTCGCCAGGCGGCCGGTGAACAGCGTCGAAGGACGTGCCGCGCTGATCCATTCGCTGGCTCACATCGAACTCAATGCCGTCAATCTGGCGCTCGACATCGTCTGGCGCTTCGACGCCATGCCGGCCGACTTCTATCGCCAGTGGATCGGCGTCGCTGGCGAAGAGGCCCGCCACTTCTCTCTGCTCAGCGAACATCTGCAAGCGATGGGCTACGCCTACGGCGACTTTCCCGCCCACGACGGCCTTTGGGAAATGGCCGAGCGGACCAGCAACGATGTCCTGGCCCGGCTGGCGCTGGTGCCGCGAACGCTCGAAGCGCGCGGCCTCGACGCGGCACCGCCGATTCGCGACAAGCTGAAAAACGTCGGCGACCAGCGCGGCGCGGCGATCCTGGCCATCATCCTCGCCGACGAGATCGGCCACGTCGCCATCGGCAACCGCTGGTACCGCTGGCTGTGCACAGAACGCGGGCTGGACCCGGTGACCTGCTACGCCGAGCTCGCGCAGCGTTATCGTGCGCCTCGCCTGCGCGGACCTTTCAACCTTGAAGCGCGCCGCGCAGCGGGCTTCGACGAACGGGAGCTGGCAGCCTTGCAGGCGCCATGACGCGCCAACCGGGCGAGGCAGAATGACTGCCCCGGCGCCCTCTTTCGGCCTCGCGCTGCTGCTCACGACGCTGGTCGCCCTCGGCCCCCTGTCCACCGACCTCTACCTGCCCGCGCTGCCGACGCTCGCGCGCGTCTTCGGCAGCGACGCGGCCGGCGTGCAGCTGACGCTGTCGGTGTTCCTGGCCGGCTTTGCCGTCGGCCAGTTGTTCTACGGACCGCTCTCCGATCGCTTCGGTCGCCGGCCGCTGATGCTCGGCGGGCTGGCCATCTACGGCCTGGCCACCATCGCCTGCATCCTGGCACCGAGCATCGAGATGCTCATCGCCGCGCGCTTCGTACAGGCGATAGGCGCCTGCGCCGGACCGGTCCTCGGCCGTGCCGTCGTCCGCGACGTCTGGGGGGCTGCCGAGTCGGCGCGCATCATCGCCTACATGGGCGGGGCGATGGCCATCGCGCCGCTGCTCGGGCCGACGCTGGGCGGCTTTCTGACGGTACTCTTCGGCTGGCAATCGAATTTCGTCATCCTGCTGCTGGTTTGTGCCGTCCAGGTCATTGCCGTCGCCCACCTGCTTTGCGAAAGCAACGTCCAGCGCAACCCGGGAGCGACCCATCCCCGTCAGCTGCTCGCCAACTTCCGCCTGCTGCTCGCCAGCCGCAGCTACCTTGGCTACGTCCTCACCTTTTCCTTTTCGTACAGCGCGCTGTTCGCCTTCATCTCGGCGTCGTCGTTCGTGCTCAGCGAGAGGTACGGCCTGACGCCGGAGATCTACGGGATGTGTTTCGGACTGGTCGTCGCCGGCTATGTCGTCGGCTCTCTCGCTTCCGGCCGACTGGTCCGGCGCTTCGGAGGCGATACCTTGCTCGCTTTCGGCGCCTGCCTCGGCGCCGTCGCCGGCGCGAGCATGGCGGCCCTGGAGTTCTCGGGAGCAACGAGCATTGCCGCCATCCTCGCGCCGATGTTCTTCTGTACCGTGGCCACCGGACTGGTCATGCCGAACGCGATTGCCAAGGCACTGGCCCCGTATCCGGCCATGGCCGGGTCGGCGTCGGCGCTGATGGGTTGCGTGCAGATGACCCTCGCCGCCGTGGTCGGCATCGCCGTCGGACACGCGCTTCCGGGCGGTGGCGGGGCGCTGGCGGCGGGGGTGGCCATGTGCACGGCACTCGCGCCGCTGTCCTACCTGATGCTCATCCGGCCCCAGCGCAGCGCGTGAGTTGAGCCGCTTCGCCAGCCGGACGCCAGGACCGGTTTCGGCATAAGATAAGCGCCTGCCGCAACCCTTCGTCGACTTTGGGACCACCCGCTTGCTAGCCAGAGAAACCACCCCCAGCGCAATCGTCAAGTATCTCGATCAGTACGTCATCGGCCAGGAAGACGCCAAGAAGGTCCTCGCCGTGGCCGTCTACTCGCACTATCGGAAGATCGCCACTTTCGCGCACGACAAGGGCGCGATCGCCAAGAGCAATGTCCTTCTCGTCGGTCCTTCGGGAACCGGCAAGACCTTGCTCTGCGACACCCTGTCAAGGTTGCTGAAGGTTCCCTTCGTCACCGCCGACGCGACTTCGCTGGCCCAGACCAAATACGTCAATGAAGAAATCGAGGCCATCCTGCAGCGGCTGCTGGACAGAGCCGACGGCAACATCGAGAATGCCCAGCGCGGCATCGTCTTCATCGACGAAATCGACAAGCTGAAAGCGACCAACGCCCAGTCCGGGGCGATCTCCGGCGAGAGCGTGCAGCACGCGCTGCTGAAGATCATGGAAGGCTCGCCGGTCAAGCTCAAGGACAATCAGTACCTCGACACCAGCAATGTGCTGTTCATCTGCGGCGGCGCCTTTGTCGGCATCGAGAGCATCATGGCCAAGACCCATGGCTTCGGATTCATCGCCACCTCGGCCGACGACAACCAGAACATCCTCGATCGCCTGAACAAGCGGGTGAAACCAACCGACCTCTTCGAGTTCGGCCTGATTCCCGAGTTCACCGGGCGCCTGCCGGTGATCGCCAACCTGCATCAGCTGAGCAAGGCGATGCTGGTGCGCATCATGAGCGTGCCGAAGAACTCCATCTATCGCCAGTACATCGAGATCTTTCGTGGCGAAGGCGTCGACCTGCGCATCGGCCCCAAGGTCTTCGAGCAGATCGCCGAAATCGCCATCGAGTACAAGACCGGCGCGCGCAGCCTGCGCGGCATCTTCGAGGAGCTGATCACACCGATTCTCTACGTCGTTCCCGACCACCCGGAGATTGCCCGGGTTGAGATCGCCTCGCTCTTCGAAGACCCCCGCCTTGTCGGCAGGAAGTAGGCCCGCGCTGGCCGCTTCGTCGCTGCCGCCCGCCGGATCGCCTGGCGACACGCGTACGCAGGGCGGTGCCGCCTTGCCGCTGGTGCGTATCGTGCGTACTGCGCGCATGGTGCTGCTCGTCTATCTGATTGTTTTGGCAGGAATCAGCATGTTCCAGGACCAGCTCCTCTACTTCCCCGAGCGCGCCAGCGTCGCCGACATGGAGCGCGCGTCCGGCGGCCTGTCGCCGTGGCCGACGGCGTCCGACTTCCGCGGCCTGCTCGCCGAGCCCGACGGCGCGGTGCGCGCCACGGCAATCATTTTCCACGGCAACGCCGGCCATGCCGGCCACCGTCAGTTCTACGTCGGCGCACTGAAGCGGCTCGGTCTGCGCGTCATTCTCGCCGAGTATCCGGCTTACGGCCCGCGCAGCGGCGACCTGGGAGAGAAGAGCCTGGTCGCCGACGCAGAACGGACGATTGCTCTCGCCCAGCGCAGCTACGGTGGACCGTTGCTGGTCATTGGCGAATCGCTGGGTGCCGGCGTGGCAGCGGCCGCCAGCGCCGCCCAGCGGGAGAGGGTCGATGGCCTCTTGCTGATCACGCCGTGGGACCGGCTCGAAGAGGTTGCCGCCCACCACTACCCGCTGCTGCCCGTGCGCTGGCTGCTGCGCGACCGTTACGACAGCGTCGCCCACCTGGCATCGTTCGGGCGCCCGGTCCTGGTCGCCGTCGCTGCCGGCGACACCATCGTCCCGCCCCAGTTCGGGCGCGCGCTCTACGCCGCACTCGCCGAACCGAAACGACTGGCGGTCATCGCCGGTGCCGAGCATAACGACTGGTTTTCTCGCCTCGACGACGCCTGGTGGCGACAGGCGGTCGACTTCCTGCTGGCGGACAAGGCGCCCTGACCAGGGCGCCATCAACGATCTGCGGTGGCCCTCGGTTTCAAGGCGGCGAGCAGGTCGAGCGGCAAAGGCAAGACCACCGTCGTTGCCCGGTCGCCGGCGACCTGGGTCATGGTCTGCAAATAGCGCAGTTGCATCGCCTCCGGCCGCTGTGCGAGCATCGTCGCGGCTTCCAGCAGTGCCGCTGCCGCTTCCTTTTCGCCTTCGGCGTGGATCACCTTCGCCCGCCGCTCGCGCTCGGCCTCGGCCTGACGGGCGATGGCCCGGATCATCGACTCGTTGAGGTCGATATGCTTGATCTCGACGTTGGTCACCTTGATTCCCCACGAGTCGGTCTGCGCGTCGAGGATCTTCTGCACATCGAGATTGAGCCGTTCGCGTTCAGCCAGCATCTCGTCGAGTTCGTGCTTGCCGAGAACGACGCGCAGGGTCGTTTGCGCGAGCTGCGAGGTGGCCATGAGGAACTGCTCGACCTGGATGATCGCCTTTTGCGGGTCAACGACGCGGAAGAAGACGACGGCGTTGACCTTCACCGAGACGTTGTCGCGCGAGATCACGTCCTGCGGCTCGACGTCCATGGTCACCACCCGCAGGTCGACGCGCACCATCTGCTGAATGCCGGGGATGACGATCACCAGTCCCGGCCCCTTGACCTTCCAGAAACGGCCGAGCTGGAAGACCACACCGCGCTCGTACTCGCGCAGAATGCGCAGCGAGGCGATGAGCAGAATCAGCAAGATCGGCACCAGGACGCCGCCCAGTCCGAGGTTGAGTTCGAAGATCATGGTGTTTCTCCTTTTGCTGAGGAAGAGTCGTCGTTTGCCTGCACTTCGAGAGTCAGACCGTCGATGGCGCTGATGCGCACGTGCTGGCCCGCGCGCAGCGGGCCGCTGGCGCGCACGCGCCAGCGCTCGCCGTGCACCTGCACCCAGACCTCGTCGCCGTCTACCGAGGCGATCTCGCCGCTGGCGCCGATCATCTCCTCGCGGCCGCTGACCACCGGCGCGCGGCGTGCACGCAGGGCCATGCTGCCGCCGAGCAGGATCAACGCCGCGGAACTGGCGGCCAGGCCGAAGAGCAGCGGCAGCGGCACACCCAACCCCGGCACATCACGATCGAAAAGGAGCAGGCCACCGGCGATGAACGCGGCAACGCCACCGACCCCGAGGACGCCAAAGGTCGGCGTCAGTAACTCGGCGGCCATCAAGCCGATACCCAGCACGATCAGCGCCAGGCCGGCGTAGTTGACCGGCAGCATCTGCAGCGCAAACATGGCCAGCAAGAGACAGATCGCGCCGACCGTGCCGGGAACACCGAAACCCGGCGATGAGAACTCGAAGATCAGGCCGTAGATGCCGATCATCATCAGGATCAGCGCAAAGCTCGGGTTGGCGATCACCGACAGCAGCCGGTGCCGCGCATCGGGTAGCACCTCCCGCGTCTCCAGACCGCGCGTGGCCAGCGTCAGCCTGCCGCTCTGCATCTGCACGCTGCGACCGTCGATCTGGCTCAGCAGATCGGGAAGATCGGCGGCAACGGCGTCGATGACCTTCTCGCGCAAGGCTTCGGAAGCGGTCAGGGTGACCGCTTCGCGCACCGCACGCTCGGCCCACTCGGCATTGCGACCGTGCTGCTGCGCGAGGCCGCGGATGAAAGCCGCAGCGTCGTTGACCTGCTTGGTTTTCATCGCGTCGCCGGCGAGCGGTGCTGCCGCCGGAGGGGGTTCGGAGGCCGGAACGGGCCTGGAAGGAGGCTCGGAAGCAGGCTTAGAAGCGGGCGCGGCTGCCGGCGCCGGCAACGAGGGCGGCGGCTCCGGGCGATTCGGCGTGCCTCCCGGCAGTCCGATGGAGACCGGCGTCGCGGCACCCAGGGTCGTCGCTGGCGACATCGCCGCGAGGTGACTGGCGTAGAGGATGTAGGTGCCGGCGCTCGCCGCCCGCGCGCCCTGCGGGCTGACGTAGGACACCACCGGCACCGGCGAGGCGAGAATGGCCTGGACAATCTGGCGCATCGCGCTATCCAGCCCACCCGGCGTATCGATCCGCAGGACGACCAACGGCGCACCCTGGTCGCGCGCGTGCTGCAGACTGCGCACGACGTAATCGGCGCTGGCCGGACCGATCGCGTCCTGGACGGTGAGCACGATCACCGGCGCAGCCGGCGCAACGTCCGGGCCGCTGCCGGCCATACCCGGCAGCCCCGACATCGCCAGCAGCACCAGCAAGCACAGCAGCCGTGGCCAGGTGCCGCGACCGCCAACGATGGACCATCGTCCTGCGGGACGACTGAACAGCGCCTTCATCCGTTTCCCCCTTTCAGGATTGGAATGCCGCAATTGCCCTCACCTCAAAGTAGCCCAAACACCTGCCGCACGCTTTCTTTTCTGCATCACGCGAGCGTCGCCAAGCTGCGCTACCATGGCACACAAGCACCCGCCGGGCGCGGTCCGGCCTTGCGCAGGGGTGAGGCTTTCCTTGGCCAGACAGGAGGATGACGAAATGATTCTCGAACAAATCGCCACTGGCGGCTGCCAGTCCTACCTCGTCGGCTGCAGCGACAGCAGCTCGGCGGCCCTGATCGATCCGGAAATCAGCCAGATCGACCACTATCTGGCGCTCGCCGCCCGCGACGGCCTGCGTATCCGTTACCTGATCGACACCCACACCCATGCCGACCATTTCTCGGCAACCCGGCAACTGGCCCGACAGTTGGCGGTGCCGGTACTGATGTACCGAACGAGTGCCGCGCCCTTCGTCGATATGCGCATTGGCGACGGCGAAATGGTGATGCTCGGGCGGCTGCGCCTGCAGGTGATGCACACGCCCGGTCACACCAGCGACTCGATGTGTCTGCAGATCGAGGACAGCGTCTTCACCGGCGACACCTTGCTGATCGGAGGAACGGGACGCACCGACCTGCCCAGCGGCGATCCGGAAGCCCTCTACGACAGCCTCTTCCAGCGCCTGCTGAAACTCGAGCCCAAGGTCAGGGTGTTCCCGGCGCACGACTACAAGGGCCGGCAAAGCTCGACCATCGGCGAGGAAATCGCCAGCAACCCGCGCTTGCAGAAGCGTGACCGTGCCGCCTTCGTCGACATGATGCGCGAGCTCAACCTGTCGATGCCCAGGCATGTCACCGAGGCGCTGCGCACCAACATGAGCGGTGGCAAGTCGGTCGCCCAGCTGCTCGCCGAGGCTGCTGCCCGAGTGCCGTTCATGTCCCTGCCCGAGCTCAAGGCGCGCGTCGAAGCCGCCGACGAGGACTTGATCGTCCTCGACGTACGCGAGCGCGAAGCCTACGAGAGCGGCCATGTCCCCGGCGCCCGCCTGCTGCCGCGCGGTCAGCTCGAGTTGCGGGTCAACCAGGAGCTGCCCGACCCGACGCGACGCATCCTCACCTGCTGCGAACTGGGTCAGGTGTCGACTCTCGCGGCAGCGACCCTGCGCGAGATGGGGTTCCCGCACGTGGTGGCCCTCGACGGCGGCATGAAAGCCTGGCGCGTGGCCGCCTATCCGTTGAACTCGGGAGCGGAGCCGTAGGTCAATCGAGGGTGGCAAGTCGACCACGGGTAAGGGCAGTGGCGCACAGGCGGCCATCGCTGGCGCTTCCCCCCCCTTAGCTCTTTATTCGCACTGTTACCTCCGCCTTTTTTCCCACGCACAGCAAGAAGGAGCAAACCATGGGCCTACACATAGGCGACGAAGCGCCGGACTTCACTGCCCCGACCACCGAAGGCACGATTCATTTCCACGAATGGATCGGTGACAGCTGGGCCATCCTCTTTTCCCACCCCAAGGATTTCACCCCCGTGTGCACCACCGAGCTCGGCTATCTCGCCCGGCTCAAGCCGGATTTCGACAGCCGCAACACCAAGGTCATCGGCCTGTCGATCGACAGCGTCGAAGATCACCTGCGCTGGGCTGACGACATCGCCGAAACCCAGGGCACGGCGCTGAACTACCCGCTGATCGGCGATACCGAGCTGGTCGTCGCCAAGCTCTACGACATGATTCACCCCAACGCCAGCGGCAACGCTGCGGGGCGCACGGCGGTCGATAACGCCACCGTTCGGTCGGTATTCCTGATCGGCCCGGACAAGAAGATAAAAATGACCATGACCTATCCGATGAGCGCCGGACGCAACTTTTCCGAAGTCCTGCGAGCGCTCGATGCGATCCAGCTAAACGCCAAGCACACGGTGGCCACGCCGGTGAACTGGCGTCCGGGCGAAGACGTGATCATCCCGACGTCGGTGTCGGACGAAGCCGCCAGGGCCAAGTATCCAAGCGGCTGGAAAACGCTCAAGCCTTACCTGCGCGTCGTCACCCAGCCCAAATAGGCCGGGCGTAGGCGACTTGGCGGCCGGGAACGCCGAAGACGCGACCGCGCTGCCGGCAAGCACCGGCAAAGCCGTCAGGCGCCCGGCGCAGCCAGCCAGCGACGCAGCCAGGCACTGCCGGCGTCAACGGCAACCGAAAGGACGAGCATGGCGGCAATCACCGTGCTCGCCTGCGCGTAGTGAAAGAGCGACAGCTCGACGTAGAGCAGTTGCCCCAGGCCACCGGCGCCGACGAAACCGAGAATGGCGGCCATTCGGATATTCATTTCCCAGCGGTAGAGGGAGTAGGCGATGAGCTGCGCCGATACCTCCGGCAGAGTGCCGTAGAGGAAGGCGGCAGCGGACGGCGCGCCGGCTTCGAGCAGGGCGTCGCGAGGCCGTGGCGGCGCGTTCTGCAAGGCCTCAGCGAACAGGCGCCCGAGCACGCCACTGGTATGCAGCGCCAAGGCCAGAATGCCGGCAAACGGACCCAGCCCGGCCGCCAGCGCCATCAGCGTCGCCCACACCAGTTCCGGCACCGAGCGCAGGGCGTTGAGCAGAAAACGCGTCAGCTGCTCCAGGCCCTGCCCGTAGCGCCCCGACGCCGGCAAGGCCAGGAGCAGGCCGGCTAGCGCCGCGAGCAGCGTCCCCAGGGCGGAAATGGCGACCGTTTCCAGGGACCCCCAGGCGACTTTCGCCAACCAGCCGGACGAGAGATCGAGCGGGAAGAAGGCACGAAAGTAGTCGGCCATCGACGCCAGCGCCGCGCGGCTGAGCAAGGCGGCAAGCCCCAGGTCAAGCCAGACATAGCTGGCCAGCAGCGCACTGCCGAGCAGCAGCAACCACGCCAGCGCCCGTGGGCCGACGGCCAGAGCGCCGGCGCGGGCAGCGCCGTCGCCCAGTTGCCGGCGCAACAGGCCGGAGAGCGCGTCTGCGGCGAGCACCAGGAGCAGGAAGGTGAGCAGGATGCTTGCCGCCTCGCCGCCGTTGAGCATGCGCATCGACTGATCCATGAGCTGGCCGAGCCCGCCGGCGCCGACAAAGCCCATGACCACCGAAGCACGCACCGCGCACTCCCAGCGATAGACGGTGTAGGAAGTCAGTTCCTGCGCAGCACCAGGGAGCAGGCCGTAGCACAGCGCCTGCAGGCGGCTGCCGCCGGCTTCGAGCAGCGCCCGCGCCGGCCGGCTGTCGCCGGACTCGAGAATTTCGGCATAGACCTTGGCCAGCATGCCGCCGTAGGTCAGCCCCAGCGCGAGAACGCCGGCGGCCGGCCCAAGGCCGAAGACGCGTACGAAAAGCAGCGCCCAGACCAGCTCGGGGAGGCCACGCAGGACGACCAGCAACATGCGCAGGGCCGCCCGCAGCCACTCGCCACGGCGCCGCCCCGCTCCCGGACCGAGGCGTGAAATCGACAGGGCCTGCGTCGTGGCCATGGCCAGCGGCACGGCGAGGACGAAGGCCAGCGCCATGCCCGCGCTGGCGATGGCCAGCGTTTCGAGCGTCGCGCGGCCGAGATAGGCAAGAAACTCGCTTCCGCTTGCAGGCGGCAAAAAAGCGGCGAGAAAGCCGCCCATGACGCGCAGGTTCTGCGCTTCGAAGAGGATCCACGGCCGAAATTCGCCGACCACCGCCAGCGGCCAGAGGATGACCAACGCCAGCAACGCAGCGGCGACCCGCCCGGGCGCTGCCGGGTCGCGCGGGTGCTTCACCGCCAGCAGGTGCCGCGCCGTGGCCCACCCGCGGCAAGCGGCAACGCAGGCGTTGCCGGCTCGCCAGCGAGCAGCGGCAAGCCGCCGCCTTCGGTGGCGTAGAGCGCGCTCAGCAGCGTTTCGTCGACCTCGGCGACCGGGCGGTCGAAAGCGATCCGCCCGTCGCGCATGCCGACGATGCGCGGAAAACACGACAGCGCCAGGTCGACGGCGTGCAGACTGGCGACCAGCGTCGCCCCGCGCGCCGCGGCGTCACTGCTCAACACCTGCACGGTGTGCAGCGCCAGCGCCGGGTCGAGGGCAGAGACCCCAGCGCCGGGTCGAGGGCAGAGACCGGCTCGTCGGCAAGGACCAGCTGCGCTTGCTGATAAAGCACGCGGGCAATGCCGACGCGCTGCAGTTGACCGCCCGAGAGGCGGTCGCAGCGATCGAAAATCCGTTCGCCGAGGTCGAGTCGCGCCAGCGCCGCGCGTGCGCCGACGATATCGACGGGATAAGCCAGCGAGGCGATTCCCTTCCACCACGGCCACTGCCCGAGGCGGCCGGCGAGAACCGCGGTCACCACGCGCTGCCGCAGGGGCAGCGGGGGTGCCTGATGCGCCACGCCGATGCGCGCGCGCAAGCGACGCAGCTCGGCCGCCGACAGCGTCCACGGATCGTCGCCGTGCAGATCGATGGACCCCCTGCTCGGACGCAGGGCGGCACCGATCAGGCGCAGCAGGGTGGTCTTGCCCGCCCCCGAAGGACCGACGATGGCGAGCTGTTCGCCGGCCTGAACCGCCATGGCGACCTCGCGCAGGGCGACGAAGCCGTTGCCGTGCGTCAGGCCGACGTCATGCAGGCGAAACAAGCGGACTACTTCAGCAGGCCAGCCGCTTTCGCTGCCTGCTCGATGCCGGCGTAGTTCTCCTTTTTCGTCGGGATGAACTTCGTCGCCCTCTGCAGGGCGAGAATCTCGGCGTGCTCCGGGTTACTGGCGTCAAGCTTCAGGAAAGCCGCCTCGATCTTCCTGATCAGCGCCGGATCGAGATCGCCGCGCACGGTCCAGTTGTAGTCGAAGTACGGCGGCGTCGTGGCGATCACGCGCACCTTCGCATCGACCTTCTGCTGCTCGACCAGCTTCGCCCAGACCGATGCATTGAGCACCCCGGCGTCGGCCTTTCCCGAAGCGACGAACGCCACCGTCGCGTCATGCGCGCCCGAGAAGGCGACGTTCTTGAAGTCGCTGTCGGCATTGATGCCGTCCTGCATCAGGAAGTAGCGCGGCATCAGGTGGCCGGAAGTCGACGACGGCGAGCCAAAGGCGAAGACCTTGCCCCGGGTGTCGGCCAGTGTCTTGATGTTCGGGTCGGCGGTAATGAACTTGGAGGTGAACCTGGCGTCTTCCTCGCGCTGCACGATCGGGAGGGCCGTTCCCTTGGTGCGGATGTTGGCCTGCACGAAGGTAAAACCGCCAAGCCACGCCAGATCGAGCTTGTCGCTGGCCAGCGCTTCGACGACGGCCGCGTAGTCGGACACCGGAACGAAGGAGACCTTCATCCCCAGCTCCTTCTCGAGATACTTGCCGAGCGGCGCGAACTTGCGCTGCAGTTCGGTCGGCGCCTCGTCGGGAATCGCCGAGACGCGCAGCACGGCGTCAGCAGCCGCAGCGGTGTTGAAAAACAAGCTGACGAGGGCGCAGACAAGCGCGCTCTTGAGCGCCAGGCGGCGCGAGAAGTGGACCATTGGAACTCCCTGTAAAGACCCGCCACGGCACGGAGTGGGCCGCAGCTTGAACGCGGCCGGCGTCGAAGCGCGGCCGCTAGCAAGAATCAAAGCGGTACCTGGACCGCCGGCGGACTATAGCCGGGCGCACACGATCAGGCAAGCGAGGACGTCCGTCCCCTCAGCGACGAACTTCCACGGTCGACGCGCCGGCGAGCGCGACGCAGCGGGCGGCCAGGATTTCCGTGGGGTCGAGAAGTACGATCGATCGCCGTACGGCGACATCGATGGCAATCAGCGGTAGTTCGGTACAGCCGAGAAGGATCACTTCGGCACCCTTGCTGGCCAGGTGGTCGATCGCCGTCGCCAGATGGTCGCTGCACACGCCGGAGGTGAATCCCGCCTTGACCCCCCGCTCGCCGTAGATCGCCGCCATGACCAGATCCTGGACCGCGTCGTCGGGAACCAGCAGGCACAGCCCTGCCGCCTCGGCAACGTCGCGATACACGCCGCTGCTCACCGTTCCCGAAGTCGCCAGCAACCCCACTCGGCCGACGGCAGGCATCTGCGAGCGGATATGCTGAACCACTTCGGACAGCATGTTCACGATCGGAATTTCGAGGTAGGGCTGGATGCGGTCGACGAAGGCGTGCGCCGTGTTGCAGGGGATGGCCACGGCGTTTGCGCCACCCGCTTCGAGCTGCTTGCAGGTGGCCAGCAGCGAGATCGTCGGGTCAGCGCCGCTGCCGATCAAGTTGGCGGTCCGATCGGGAATCTGCGGATTCTGCTCGACCATCATCTTGATGTGGTCCTGGTCGCGCGCAGCGCCGGTCAGGCGCACGACCTTGTGCATGAAATCGACCGTCGCTGCCGGCCCGACGCCACCCACCACCCCGAGTTTGAACTCGCGCACCGGCGGCGCCGCTTCGCAGCCCAGCGCATACTCGGCATAGACGAGATTGGAATCGACGACCGGAACGGCAAGCAGCGGGCGCAGCGAGTCGATCAGGACCGACACTTCGGTCAGACCGGGGACGATGATCTGCGCACCGCTGGCAACCAGGCAATGACAGGCCTCGGCGAGGAGTTCGACGCACTCGCCGCCGTGGTGTCCCGCCCTGACCCCGCTGGGGCCGTAGATGGCACGCATCAGCTTGTCGGACTGCACTGCCGGATGCGGGTAGACGATCTGGTATCGGGAGCCCAACTGGCGCTCGAAGATTGCCGATTTCTGCACGTAGGTCGAGGTCAATACGCCAATCGTCTGCAGCGCCGGATGCTCGCGCGCCAGCCACTCACGCAGGGCGTCAAAGAGGCTGATCACGCGCATGTCGAGCTCGGGCGTGATCTCGCTCAGGAAGGTGTGCGACACAAAGCACGGCACCAGGGCGGTGTCGATGCCGCGCGCCTCCATGTCCTTGAGCGTGTTGTAGACGTAGAACTTGCGCCGGCCTGGATTGTAGTTCTCGTCAGCAATGCTTGGCCCGCTATCGAAGTGCCGCTGCTCGAAAGCGATGTCGACGTCACGCATGTCCGGCCTGCGCTGAGTCGCGCCAATCATCTTCAGCAGCAGGTCGGCGCCAGCGACGACCCCCAGGCCGCCGACCACGCCATAGCGGTGTTTACCCAGGGTCTTGCTGTCATTGGTCGCCGCGAATCGCCGCTTGCTCATCTCGTACCTGAAAAAGGAAGGCTGGAGCGCGCAGAGGGAGCGGAGACTACCGGTGCCCCCTCCGGCCGCTCAATTGGTGGATTGTGAGGACGGCGCCGCGACCGCTTCCCTGCCCGCTTCCGGGGCGCCGACGACATCGGCGTCGGCGCGCAGAACATGTGCTCGGTTGAAGACCGTCTCGTCGAGTTGGCCCTCGCTGCGGGCAACCACGCAAGCGACTGCGCAGTCGCCGGTGACGTTCAGCGCCGTACGGGCCATGTCGAGGATGCGGTCGATACCGGCAATGATCGCCACCCCCTCCAGCGGCAAGCCGACCGAGGTCAGCACCAGAGAAAGCATGATCAGGCCGGCGCCGGGGACCCCGGCCGTCCCGATCGACGCCAGGGTGGCCGTAAGGATGATCGTCAGGTACTGGCTGGAATTCAGGTCCAGGCCGTAGGCTTGCGCGATGAACACGGCGCAAACTCCCTGATACAGGGCCGTACCGTCCATGTTGATGGTCGCGCCGAGGGGCAACACGAAGCTTGAAACGCTACGCGAGACCCCGAGGTTGCGCTCGCAGGACATCATCGTCACCGGCAGCGTTCCCGAACTCGAAGTGCTCGTGAAGGCGACCATCATCGGTTCGACGGCGCCCTGGAAATAGCGTACCGGATTGAGGCCGGCGACGAACCTGATCAGTCCGGCATAGACGACCACGGCGTGGATGACACAGCCGACGTAGACCATGGCAATCACTTTTGCCAGCGGGGCAAGAACGTCCATCCCGTAGGTACCGGCAACCCAGGTCATCAGTGCGAAGACGCCGTAGGGGGCGAAGGAAATGACGATCGACGTCAGCTTGTAGATCACCTCGGCGGCCGATTCGAAGAAGTTGCGCACATGCTTGGCAGCGTCTCCGGCGAGCGTGATCGATATACCGACAAAGATGGCGAAAACGATGATCTGCAGGACGTTGCCTTCGGCAAAGGCCGCCATCGGATTGGTCGGTATGAGGCCGAGAATCGTATCCACTGCCGTGGGCGCCTCCTTGGCCACGACGGCCTTGCCAGCGCCGAGGTCGATTCCCACACCCGGCTCGAAGACCGTCGCCAGAACGAGGCCGATGGTGATTGCCACCGCCGTCGTGCCGAGATAGAGAGCGATGGTCTTCAGGCTCAGGCGGCCCATGGTCGACAAATCGCGCAGCGACGCCACGCCGGTGACCAGGGAAACGAAGATCAGCGGCACGATCAGCATCTTGATGCCACGGATGAACAGGTCGCCAACCGGCTTGATGCTTTTGGCAAGGTCCGCGTTGCCCGTCTGATTGAGCACCACGCCAAAGACCAGGCCCAGTGTCAAGGCGATGAAAATCTGTTTCCAGAGCTGCATGCCCGTCCAGAATGCGAACATCCCGCTGCGGGCGCGTGTCGGTGAATTCCCCATCGTTTCCTCCTGATCTGGGCTCGGGACGTCCGAGCCATGGTTAAGTTGCCGTATCAGCTGACCCAAAACGCTGCCGGACCCGCAGGGCCCAGGCGGGCAGCAGCTCAGTCACGGGACTCTGGCCCCGCTCATCGACCTCGACCGCATGTTATACGGAGCGCTCGACGCCTCGTCCAGTTCCATTCTTGAACAGCCCATGCAAACTTTGCATGGGACCGGCGCTTCCCGGTTAACATGGAGAAAACTGATCTCGGATGTGACGCCAAGAGCGGCGGAGAATAAACGGAGAATGGCATGGAAATAAACTGGCTGGAAGATTTCCTGACCCTGTCGATTACCCGCAATTTCTCGCGCGCGGCCGAGTTGCGCAACGTCACTCAGCCAGCGTTCAGTCGGCGAATCCGCAATCTCGAATACTGGGTCGGCGCCGTGCTCATCGATCGAAGCCTCTTTCCGATCAGCCTTACTCCGGCCGGAGACGCCTTCCGCAAGACGGCCCAGGAGACTCTGGACAACCTGCGCAACGGGCGCGAGGAGGCGCAAGGGCTGATGCCAAAGTCCGGGGAAATCGTCTCCATCGCTGCCTCACACACCATCGCCGTCAGCTTCTTCGCCGACTGGCACGCTGGGTTGCAGGCCAGCACAGGGGCAATCAAGGCGCGGGTCATTGCCGATAACGTCGCCGGCTGCATCGAAGCCTTGCTCACCGGACACTGCGACCTGATGCTGGCGTACAGCAGTGCTGCACTGCCGACGCTGGCCCAGATGAACCGCTACCCCTCCGCGCCGCTGGCCAGCGAGCGGCTGGTACCCGTCAGTGCGCCGGAAAGTAATGGCTCTGCGCGTTATGCCCTGACCGGCAAGGCGACACTCCCGTATCTCTGCTATCCGAGCAGCAGCTACCTCGGCCGCCTTACGGCGTCGGTGATCGATCGCGAGGATCTCGCAGCAAGGCTGGATTTTCGCTACGAGTGCTCGATGTCCGACGTGCTCAAGAGCGGCGTCCTGGCCGGCGCAGGAATCGCCTGGATCCCCGAACTCGCCGTGCGTAACGAACTTGCCGCCGGCTCCCTTGTGCACGCGGGCGACGACCGCCACACGGCGCAACTGGGGATCTCGCTCTATCGCCAGGCCGAGCTCAGCCGTCCCGAGGTCGAACGCATCTGGAACGTCTGCGTCGGCGCGGCGGCGCGCTGATGGCCGAACCGGCCGGACATTTCCCTGTCGAACGCCCCATGCAGATGCAGCATCGACAATTCGCAAACAGCATCACCCCGAGGCGCTCTGCAGACGACAATAACCCGTTCTCTCAACCGGAACCCTACCATGCCCTCTTCCATGACTCGCACCGAACACGATCTGCTCGGTGACCGTGAAGTCCCCGCCGACGTCTATTGGGGTATCCATACGCTGCGCGCCATTGAAAACTTCCCGATCAGCGGCCGGACGATCAGCAGCTATCCCGAACTCATACGCGCCATAGCGCTCGTCAAGCGCGCGGCCGCGCGCGCCAACCAGAAACTCGGCCACCTCGACGACCGGCGCGCCGACGTCATCATGGCCGCGTGCAAGGATATCGAGGCCGGAAAGCACCACGATCAGTTCGTTGTCGATGTCATTCAGGGCGGCGCGGGCACCTCGACCAACATGAACGCCAACGAGGTCATCGCCAACCTCGCCCTTGAGAAACTGGGCCGCGCCAAGGGCGACTACGAAGAGCTGCACCCGCTCAACCACGTCAACATGGCGCAGAGCACCAACGACGTGTACCCGACCACCCTCAAGCTGGCCATCGTCTTTGCCATCAAGGACCTGCTGGACGCCATGAGCGCGCTGCGCGACGCTTTCGAGGCCAAGGCCAACGAGTTCGCCGACGTGCTGAAAATGGGACGCACCCAGCTGCAGGACGCCGTGCCGATGACCCTCGGCCAGGAATTCATGACCTATGCGGTGATGATCGCGGAAGACAGTACGCGCCTGCACGAGGCCATCGCGCTGGTGCAGGAGGTCAACCTCGGGGCAACGGCGATCGGTACGGGGATCAACACCGACATCCGCTATGCCAAGCTGGCGACCAAACTGCTCTCCGAATTCGCCGGCGTACGCCTGGTTCCCGCGCACAACCTCATCGAGGCGACCCAGGATACCGGCTCCTTCGTGCAGCTCTCAGGCGTTCTGAAACGCGTCGCCTGCAAGCTCTCGAAAGTGTGCAACGACCTGCGCCTGCTCTCCAGCGGACCGCAAGCCGGGCTGAACGAAATCAACCTTCCCGAGCGGGCCGCCGGCTCGTCGATCATGCCGGGCAAGGTCAACCCGATCATCCCCGAGGTGGTCAACCAGATTGCCTTCGAAGTCATCGGTAACGATGTCACCATCACCATGGCTTCCGAAGGCGGGCAACTGCAGCTCAACGCCTTCGAACCGATCATCGGCCACTCGCTGTTCAAGAGCATCGAGCACCTCGCCGCCGGCTGCCGGACGCTCACCGAGAACTGCATCAAGGGGATTACCGCCAACCGCGAACTGCTCGCCGAGCGGGTACGCAGTTCGGCCGGACTGGCCACCGCGCTGAATCCCCACATTGGCTACCAGAACGCCACCTGGGTGGCGCGCGAGGCCCTGCGCAGCGGTCGCAGCGTCACCGAGCTGGTGCTGGAGAAAGGCCTGATGACGCGCGAGGAACTCGAAAGGGCCTTGCGCCCCGACGTCCTTACCGCACCCCGCGTCAGCGGCGACTGAAAGCGGCGCACCCGGTGCGCCCGCG
>JEMY01000056.1:93254-102281 GCA_000585075.1 Candidatus Accumulibacter regalis
CCCGGTGCGCCCGCGCCTCTGATCATCGCCCGCGATCGCGGCGGCACCCGGAGATTCCGGCAGCGGGGCGATGCTCGCCTCGTTCCGGCGCCGGCCCTGTGCTCGCCGCCACCCTGCCGACCGCTCCGCAGCCGCCGCTTTCGCGCCGCTCTGGCCGAGTAGCGGCGCCTGCTCGTTCCCGCCCTGGCCGCCCTGGCCGCACGCCGCCACCTTCGCGCGCAAAAAAACAGGAAATCTTTCACGCCCCGCCCGAAAAATGCCGTGCCGTGCACGCGACCTGAGTCGATTATTTTCCCTGATTTGTCGGAAAATTTTACAGCCCGCGGTACACGACCACGGGCGGATTCCCACACGCACCTTTCAAGACCTTGTTTTTCAATGAATAGTGAATCTCGACATAAACTGGCACGACTTATGCTTTGTATTCTCATGCAGAAACTGCGTTTATGCCCCGCCCGCGGAGCATCCACCTCAGAAAATCACCACCGCTGAAGACCCGTTTCGGCGTTGCCCATGATCCAGCCAAGGAGGCACCATGAAAACCCCAAGCATCAAGAAACTCGCCATTGCAGCCCTGCTGATGGCGGCCGGAACGCAAGGCGCACTCGCCGTGCCGCTGTTGAACGGCTTCGGCGGCGATCGCAATTACGGCGATCTCGCCATGCTGGCCAACGATGACGGCTCGTCGAACTTGATCAACCTGCCCTTCGACGTCAATTTCTTCGGCAATAATTACAACCAGTTCTATATCAACAACAACGGCAACATCACCTTCAATTCTCAGGTAGGCTCATTCACCCCCCAGGCCTTCCCGATCTCGAACCAGCCGATGATCGCGCCGTTTTGGGCAGACGTTGACACCCGCGGCCAAACCGGCGGCCCTCCTTTCAGCAACAACGTTTATGTCGCTTCGCCCAATGCGAATACCGTGGTCGTCACCTGGGACCAGGTGGGCTACTACAACCGGAACGTCGACAAGATCAATGACTTCCAGCTCGTCCTGCGCAACCGGGCCGAGACGGGCGCCGGCAATTTCGATGCCGACTTCCGCTACAACATCCTGCAATGGACCACCGGCAGCGCGAGCGGCGGCGTCGCCGGACTCGGCGGTACCCCGGCACAGGCGGGCTTCGACGCCGGCGACGGCACCAACTTCTTCGCCTTGCCGGGTTCGTTCACCAACGACGTTCTGCAACTGGTCAACACCAGCAACGTTGCTCTCGCCTCGCCGGGATTGTGGACCTTCGCTTTTCGCGATGGCGGCACGCCGCCCAACGGATCAAGCGCCAGCAACCCGCTCTTGCCGGTGGCCACTGCGAACGGCTGGGACTTCAACTTCAACATCGTCTTGAATCAGCGCATCTTCATTGACCCGATCGTCGCCACCGGCTACGACTACCTGGTCAGCTCCGGCCCGCTGTTCGCGTCGGTCTTGCTGCCAAATATCGGCGATGGCCTCTTTGACCTCTATCTGTGGGACGGCAGCAACTGGTTGCTCGACGGGGTCCTCGCCGCCGGAATCGAGCATTTCTTCGGCGGTCTCGGTGTCGATCGCTTCCGTATTCTCGGGATCGAAACCAGCGCCATGCTCGACCCCCTGGATCCCCTGGCTTTCGTCACCGGCCTGACCTTCGCCAGTACCGGCAACGTTCAGATGAGCCAGAACGCCGTGACGACCAACATCCCGGGTACCCAGATTCCGGAGCCGGCTTCACTCGCCTTGCTGGGCCTTGCCCTGGCGGGTCTGGGTGCCTCGCGCCGCCGCAAGACTGCCTGATCGCTTCATCGCAACACGGAAAAGCCGACGCCCAGCGTCGGCTTTTTTTCGCCTGACGGAAAGCAAGCGAACGAAGCGCAAGCGAAACGGGCGAAGGGCGCTGATGTAGTGTTGCACGCTGGGTGGAACATGGACATCCCAGCCACCACAGGGGTTGCGCGCTGCTGTCTGGCTTGCTGAGAGTCTCGTCGGGAAAGGCGGCAACACGTCAGCCCGCTCGTCATTGCGAGGAGGCGCAGCCGACGCGGCAATCCAGTTCCATCCTCTTGCTATCTTCCACCGCATCGACCACGCGAACAGCAAAACCTCTGGATTACCGCGTCGGCTTCGCCTCCTCGCAATGGCGGTGTGTGGGGCATGAGCGCCGGGGGTGGCGACGAGGGCCGCCCCGGCGGAGCATGCGAATTTCAGCCACCACGGGGTTTTCGCCCTGCTTTCAGCAGTCGCAAAAGTCGCATCAAGAATGAAACACTACACCAGCGCCTTCGCTCAAACCGCCGTCAGCGGCCAGAAAATGGGGATCAGCACGCTCGCCGTAAGCCAGACCAGCAGATTGAGCGGGATGCCGAGGCGGGCGAAATCGGTGAAGCGGTAATTGCCGGCGGTGTAGACCAGGGTATTGGTTTGGTAACCGATCGGCGTTGCGAAGCTGGCGCTGGCGGCAAACATCACGGCGACGACGAAGGGGCGCGGATCGACGCCCAGATGCTCGGCGATGCCGATCACGATCGGCGTGAACAACACCGCCACGGCATTATTGCTGATGAACTCGGTGGCTATCGAGGTGATCAGAAACACCAGCGAGAGCATCATCCACGGCGACAAACCACCGCCGACGTCGACCAGCGCGCTGGCCAGCAATCGGTCGAGCCCGGAACCGTGCATGGCGATGCTCAATGCCAACATGCCGAAAATGAGCACCAGAATCGGCCACTCGATCGACTTGTAGGCCTCGTCGGCGCGCAGGCAACCGGTCGCCACGACGACCACCGCGCCGATGATCGCCAGCCCTTCGATCGGCATCACGTTGAACGCCGCCAGCGTCATCACGCCAACGATGGTGGCCAGCGCAATCGGTGCCTGGCGATGATTGTTCGCCGGTGCGTGCCCCTCGGTGATGGCAAACAGATCGCCGTTCTCGCAGAAGCGCTTGACCTGAGCCAGCGTTCCTTCGACGAGCAGGACATCGCCGAACTGCAGTTGAAAGTCGTCGCCGATGTCGGCAATCGAGGCGTTCTTGCGATGCACGGCGACCAGGTGGATGCCGTAGCGGGCGGCGAGGTCGAGGTCGCGGATCGGGCGCAGGACATAGCGTGAGGTCTGGCCGACGATCGCCTCGACCATCAACACGCCACGCCGGCGCAGCGTTTCCAGGTCATGCCGATCGGTCACCTGCGCCTGTACCCCCATCAGATCGGTACTGCTGCGCAGATCCATCATCGCACTGCTGCGGCTGTGAACCACCAGGCGGTCGCCGACCATCAGTGCGGTCTCTGGCGATGGCGCGGAGCACTCGTCGTCGCCGCGAAACAGCTTCAGCACCTTGATCGTGCCGTTGGCCAGGCGCGCCTCGTGCAGGGTTTGTCCGGCCAGGTGCGAGCCCTCGGGCACGAACAGCTCGCTCATGAACAGGCGGTCGCCGCTGCCGGTGAACTGCTGCGTCAGCGTTTCGCGCGCGGGCAGGAAGCGCGGCGCCAGCCAGAGAATCAAGGCACAGGCGATCAAGGCAATGACGATGGCCGGAGCACTGACCTCGAACATCCGGAACGGCGCGAGCCCCTGCTGACGCGCAACGCCATCGACGAGGATGTTGGTCGAGGTCCCGACCATGGTGATCATGCCGCCGAGAATGGTCGCGTACGAGAGCGGAATGAGCAGCCGCGATGGCGCGACGCCGTATCGCCCGGCGATCGAGATCACCGCCGGAATCATCACCATCACCACCGGCGTATTGTTGATGAACGGCGACACCAGCAAACCCACGGCGAGCATGGCCAACAGCAGCCGACGCTCGCTGCGGCCGGCCATCGCCCCCAGCCAGTCACCGAGACGATCGACGCAACCGGTCTTGCTCAGCGCCCCGCTGATGATGAACAGGCAGGCAATGGTAATCGGCGCGCTGTTGCTGAAGACGCTGAGCACCTGCTTCGGAGACAGCAGGCCGAGGGCCATGAGCAGGGCCACTGCGCTCATCACCGCGATATCCGGCTTCAGCCATTCGCGTACGAAACACGCAAACAGGGCGATCAGGGTCAGGCCGACGATCACGGCGTGGAGGGACTCGGGAAGCGGCATCGACGGGTCTTTGCAATAGATGGAGACGAACCGGGCGCGCCAAGGTAGCGCAAACTCCAAAGACTGCAAAAGAATAAAAAGTTCGCCGGTTATGCGTTCTCAGTCTATTCGCCGCGACCGGAGATCACCGGAGCGGCACCGCCACCGCGCTGTGCGGGCCGCCTGCGCGTGCGCCGGTAAATCGGCCGGCGCCGAGCGACCGCGTCACCGTTTTCTTCTCGCCGCCATCAGCTCGTGCAGCGTTCGCGCTGCCGGCTTCATCGGCGTGCGGCTGACTGTCCAGCCGCCCTGCATCGGCGGGGTCAGCGCACGGAAACGCGTCGCCAGCCAGCCGAAGGCCCGATACAGCGCCGGGCGCGTGTACAGGGCTGCCCACCCCGACCACACGGCATCGACCAGGCGGCTCTTGGCGGCGCCCTGACCGCGCAGCGGTGCGTGTCCGGGACGCGCATCGTGCTGCGCCTCCTCGCGCAGGCGGACCAGCAGCTCGGGAATCGGGATGCGCACCGGGCAGACCTCGCCGCAGGCACCGCAGAGACTGGACGCGGTCGGCAGGACGTGGGTGGCATTCAGTCCGAGCATGTGCGGCGAGATGATTTCGCCGATCGGACCGGGATAGGTCGTGCCGTAGGCGTGGCCGCCAATGCGCGTATACACCGGGCAATGGTTCATGCACGCGCCGCAGCGGATGCACTGCAGCGTCGAGCGCAGCTGTTCGTCGCTGTAGGCCTGCGTGCGCCCGTTGTCGACCAGCACCAGGTGCATCTCGCCGGGGCCGTCCTTCTCGCCCGGCTTGCGCGGACCACTGATCATGTTGAAGTAGGTGGTGATCGCCTGCCCGGTCGCCGAGCGGGTCAGCAGTCCGAACAGCGGCGGTACGTGGTCGAGCTTGTCGACCACTTTCTCGATGCCGGTGATCGCAATATGCACCTCGGGCACGGTGGTGCACATGCGCCCGTTGCCCTCGTTTTCGACCAGGCACAGGGTACCGGTTTCGGCGACGGCGAAATTGACGCCGGACAGGCCGACCTCGGCGCTCATGAACTTCTCGCGCAGCACGGCGCGGCCGATGCCGATCAGCTCGTCGACCGATTCGGTGTAGCCGGCGCCGGGCACCTTGTCGGCGAACAGGCGGGCGATCTGCTGCTTGGTCTTGTGAATTGCCGGCATGATGATGTGCGAGGGCTTCTCGCCGTCGAGCTGGACGATGTACTCGCCCATGTCGCTCTCCAGCGCGTCGATACCGGCGTCGGCCATGGCGTGGTTGAGCTCGACCTCCTCGCTGACCATCGACTTGCCCTTGACCATCAGCTTCGTCGAGTGACGCTGGGCGATGCCGACGATGATCGCGCAGGCTTCTTCGCCAGTCTCGGCCCAGTGCACCTGCACACCGTTGTCGGTCAGCTTGCGCTCGAGCTGTTCGAGCAGTTCGGGCAGCCGCGCCAGGCTGTACTTGCGGATGTGCTCGGCGAGCGAGCGCTGGCTTTCGAGCGCCGCGGCATCGGGAAACTGGGCGGCACGCTTGCCGATCAGGAAGTCCATCGCGCCGCGGAAGCTCTTGCGCAGGTGGTCGTCGGCGACGGCGTCGGCAGCACGCTGCTTGAACTCGCTGGCCGGGACGAAATCGAGCGGCTGGCTGTTCATTGCATTTCCTCCTCATTGACCAGCAAGAGCACCACCAGCTCCTTCGGACCGTGCGCGCCGTAGGCCAGGGTGACCTGGATGTCGGCGGTCTTCGACGGACCGGAAACGAGCAGCGCATTGGTCGGCATGCCGTCGCTCCAGCGCTGCGCGTGCATGGCGTCGAAGAGCGTGTCGTGAAGCTGGTCGGCGTCGAGCAGCGCGAAATGGATCGGCGGTACCAGCGACATCAACCGCGGCTCGCTGGCGTCCGGCCAAACGATCAGCGTGCCGGTTTCGGCGATACCGCCGCGGGTCGAGGTGAAGCCGGCGTCGGTGTCTTCGAAGAGCTCCTTCTTCCACTCGCCGAGCGGGCGATCGTAAGGCTTGAGCCCGGCGATGCCGGCTGCCTTCAGCGCTTCGGCGTGCACGCTCGCTTCGCCGTGGAGGAGCGAGCGCACGCCCTTTTCTACACAGATCTGGCGCAGCTCTTGCGGCCAGTTGGCGCGTCTCACGCGGACGACCTCGCCGCGCCAGAAAGCCATTTTCTCGCAGAACAGCTCGATTCTCGACGCCCGCGTGCTGGGCGGCGCCGAGGCGTTGACCGCCGCGTAGAAAGCCGGCACGTCGGGCGCCAGCGGCGCCTCGCCTTGCGGCGCGGCGCGCAGCCGGCGCAGGATGTTGTCACGCGCGCTCATCGCTGCCCCCCTTCGCCGCCCGTCCTCTGCCACAGGAAAGTCGCCAGGTGCTGGCCTTGAAAACCGTCCCGCCGTTTCTGCAAGGTGTGGTTCAGGCTGAGCATGCAGCCGCAATCGGCGGACAGGAAAGTCTCGGCACCGGTCTCCTTGAGCGCGTCGACCTTGTCGCCAGCCATCGCCGAAGAGATCGCCGGGTGTTTCAGCGAGAAGGTGCCGCCGAAACCGCAACACTCCGATTCGTGTTCGTGGATCACCACTTCCACCGCCGCCAGCTGCGCCAGCAGTTCGCGCCCGTGCTCGTGCGTACCCATCTCGCGCCGCGCCGCGCATGAGGTGTGCAATGCAACACGTGCCGGCCCACCCCGATCAGTCAGACTGACCCTGGCGACCTGCACCAGGAACTCGCTGAGCTCGAAAACCCGCTCGGCGAGCGCGCTGGCCTGCGCGTGCAGGCGCGCATCGTCGGCAAACATCTCCGGATAGTGGTGGCGCATGGTGCCCGCGCAGGAACCGGAGGGAACGATCACTGGCCAGGGTTCCGGAAAGAGCTGCAACTGCGCCAGGGCGACGGCGCGCGCCTGTTCGGGAAAGCCGCTACTGTGCGCCGGCTGCCCGCAGCAGGTCTGGTCGGCCGGAAAAAGCACCTCGATTCCCTCGCGCTCGAGCAGGTGGACGGCATTCATGCCCGCTTCCGGACAAAACATGTCGATCAGACAGGTGCCAAAAAGGTAGACCTTGGCCGGCTTATCCGGATAGTGGCGGCTGCCTGTTGTGTTCATGCTCGTCTCCTCTGCCATTGCCCAACAAAGTGGTAAGACCAATTTCACACCACTCTAATTGCGCCCCGCGCTTTTGTCAATCTACCGCCATTTTCGTGCCGTTGCACACCCCTGCTCCAGCCTTTGACGTTACACTTGCCTGATCTGATTGGCAAAGCGAAGAGGCCAGCAAAATATTCTCAGACTTCGCCAGGGAGAGAATTGGTAAGACCACTGCTCACCTGAAACAATTCTGGCGCGCGCGCCAAGGACCCCGACAAACTAACATGAATTATGCCAAGCTCACACTCCCGCGCATCCCGGATGCCGTCGCCCATCAGATCGAGACGCGCATTCTCGAGGGCTCCCTGAAACCCGGCGACCGCCTGCCCGCCGAACGCGAACTGGCCATCGAACTGGGTGTCTCGCGCCCGTCACTGCGCGAAGCCATCAAGAAGCTCGTCTCGCGCGACCTGCTCGTCAGCCGCCACGGCGGCGGCACCTATGTCACCGACAGGCTCGAAGCCAGCTTCGCGGATCCCTGGCAGCAACTGATCGATCAACACCCCTGCCTGCAGGAAGATGTCCTTGAATTCCGCTACCTGATCGAGGCGTCGGCCGCCGAACTGGCCGCGCGACGGGCAACCGAGAGCGACCTGGAACGTCTCGAACAGGCGTACGCGAAACTTGACGCCGCCTACGGCAGTGACGACCGCCATGCGCAGGTCGCTGCCGATGTCGCTTTTCACCTGACCATTGCCGAGTCGGCGCACAACGTGCTTTTCGGTCATCTGGTGGGGAGTGTCCTGCGACTGCTGCACGAGCATGTACGACGCAATCTTCGCGAGATCGCGGTCAGCGCGGAGACCGGGCGGCAACTGATGGCGCAGCATCTGGCCATCCGCGACGCGATTCGCGCCCGCCAACCGGAAACCGCCCGCCTGGCGGCGCAGACACACATCGCCTTCGTCCGCCAGCGACTCGAGGAAGCTGCCGATTCGGAGCAGCGACAGCAGCGCTCCCTGCGCCACTTCAGTTAAGGTGGCAACACGCTCGGCATCGCGAGGAGGCGCGCCCGACGCGGCAATCCAGTTCCATCCTCTTACTATTTTCCGCCGCATCGACGACGCGAAGAGCAAGACCTCTGGATTGCCGCGTCGGCTTCGCCTCCTCGCAATGACGGGGTGTGGGGCACGAGCGCCAGGGGTGACTACGAGGGCCGCCGCGGCATGGACCCTGCGAATTCCAGCCACCACAGGGTTTTCGCACTGCTTTCAGCAGTTGCCAAGAGCCGCATCAGGAAGGCGGCACGAGACTAGCAGCCTGTCGGACTTTCCCGGCGCCGTGAGCCGCGCATGATAAAATCATTCTTTGTGCGAACAAGCGAGTCGTCACATGGCCCACTTCATTGTCGCTGACCGCAAGACCGACTATCTCCTACCGCCGTCACTGGACGATTGGCTGAACCAGGATCATCTGGCCCGGTTCATTGTTGACGTGATCGACCAGTTCATTGTTGACGTGATCGACCAGCTTGATCTTTCCAAACTCATTCAGCAGTACGCCGGGCGCGGATCGAAAGCCTATCATCCGGCGACCCTGCTGGGGATCCTGGTGTATGGCTACGCCACGGGAGTCTTCTCCAGCCGCCGGCTGGAACAGGCGACCTACGACTCGGTGGCCTTCCGCTTTATTGCTGCGAATCTTCATCCCGATCACGATAGTTTGGCGGCCTTTCGCCGACGTTTCCTTGACGAACTGAGCGACCTGTTTCTACAGATTCTCGAAATGGCCAAGGAAATGAAGGTGCTCAAGGTGGGTAACATCTGTCTCGATGGGACGAAGATGGAGGCCAATGCCTCACGGCACAGTGCGCTGT